>DATELZ010000001.1:0-24561 GCA_035276045.1 Pyrinomonadaceae bacterium
CGCTTAACCATGCCGAAGCAACGGCGGATTATAATCGTCGCTGGACCGAATGGCGCGGGGAAGACAACTTTCGCGCGGGAGTATTTGCTAAAAGAGGCGCAGTGTCCCGACTTCGTTAATGTTGATCTTATAGCGGCGGGATTATCGCCTTTCGATCCGGATCGTGCTGCAATTCGGGCCGGGCGGATTATGCTTTCTGAGATCGAGCGCCGCGTTCGTAAGGGTGAGAGCTTTGCGTTTGAAACGACGTTGAGCGGTCATGGTTATGCGCGGCTGATTCCAAGATGGCGAAACGCTGGCTACCGCGTAGAACTTATATTTTTGAGCTTACCGACACCTGAGATTGCTATCGCGCGCGTGGCAGCGAGAGTGGCCCAGGGTGGTCATCACGTTGCAAGCGCTACTGTTCGTCGCCGCTTTATTTCTGGCCTCCGCAACTTTCAAGATATTTATATGCGGTTGGTAGACGAGTGGTGGTGGTACGATAATTCAGGCAACACACTGCGGTTGATTTCAACGGGTGCTAATGCGAGGTAATCGATGAGCCGTCGGGTCAGTTCACATTCACGCAAAACAGCAGATATTTCGAGAGCTTTACGGCGCGCCGCACGCAATGCTTTGGAACTCGGAATCAAAACCGGAACCCCGGTTTATGTTTACAGAGACAACAAGATCATAGACCTCACCAAGGAACACACTGTCACCAAGAAGTCACGAGCAAAGCGGCCTTCATCAAGAGCTACAGCTAAATAGTTTGCGAGCAATCGGGAATTGCGTTTTGAAGCTCTCAAGATGATCTTCAAAGCTCAGAGAAATTTGAGTGAAGCAGTTCTCCAAGGCGTTGTAAATGTTATGCATCGAGTACCCTAGGGAATCCAACTCGGCGGGACTCAGGTTGTTGAGATCAAATTGAGAAACATTGCTTTCGAGGCGTTCAATCGCCACGAGATCGCTACGAATGAAAGCTGCCAACGTGAGAGCAGCTTTAACCTCTATTCTCATCAAGAATAATTCCGTGTTCCAGAATCTGCTCACGTAGGAGTGAGGGACAGGTTTCGAGTTCGACGACATCGACTGGTCGCGGCAAAATCTGCAGCAAATGGCCCACGCTCCCAAAGAATCGATCTGCCGGAAGTCCCTCAACAGCGAAATCGAAGTCTGAATGAACGGTAGGCAGGCGGCCTTTAGCTAAGGAGCCAAATAGCCATACCCTGCCGGCTCCTTGTTCTCTAAGAAACCTTGCAGCCAAACGTATGTATTGTTGGTCATCGCTGCTGAGGGATGCTGGCAAGACACCTGCCGGATGGTCCTGGGAGGACAACTTCATACGCGGGATTATTGCACGTACTACAATTCCCAACAACACAGTCCAATTCCTTTTATAGATAACGAGATTCCTACATGCAGCCTTCAGGTGCAACTCTCCTCGACCACGCCGGTTGGCTTGCCACTCATGCGAAATCGATGGCCGTCGAGGTCTTCGACGAGCATCTCGCGGGTTTGCCAGGGGTAGTTTGTGGGCGGGTCGAGGATGGTGGCGCCGCTTTTCTTGTACTCTTCATAAAGAGTGTCGACTTCATCCATGAAGATCGACATCCACATCCCCGGTTGGCCCTGACCATTCTGGCACAGGAAGATCTCGACCTTGCCGCGTCCGACGCAGCCAAAATCCGGCGGCTCGCCCCATTCCCACATCTTTTCAAAACCCAATTTCTGGACGTAGTAGTCCATGGATGCTTGAAGATCCTTCACATTGAGGATCGGCGTCGCACAACTGAAGTTCGCCACTTTGCACACTCCTTATCTTTAATCACGGATCTGAGATCTCGGATTTATGATTTGAGATCTCAAACATCCGCTTTCTTAACAAATCTTAACTTGGCTGAAACCGAACCCGGATCTAAACTCTCCGGCCATGCTAAACGACCTGATCTACGCATTCCGCACGCTACGCAAGAGTCCGATATTCACCATCACAGTAGTCGTCACCATCGCGCTCGCGATCGGCGCCAGCACCGCCATCTTCAGCGTCACCAACGGCGTCCTGTTGCGACAACTTCCTTACAAGGACTCAGACCGCCTGGTCCTGGCGCGCAACGACCTCCAGAAACGCGACGTCAAAGACTTCCCCATCTCGAACGCCGACTTTCTCGATCTCCGCAATGGCGCAAAAAACAATTTCGAAGACTTCGTTGCGGTCCAAACATTTCGCTTCACCCTCCCTGCCCTGGACGGCACACCCGAGCGTGTCCGCGGCGCTGCAGTATCGACCAACTTTTTTAAAATGATGGGCGGCGCCATCGTCGCAGGCCGCGACTTCGAGGATTCTGACGGCACACCGCAACCAGCACCGCCGCCAGCACCCGCCGGCAATGCACCTGCCCCGGGAAATGCCGCCAACGCACCACCGCCCCTGCCAACGTTTGCGATCCTCAGCAATGATTATTTCCAACAGCGCTTCGGCGGCGATCAATCCATCATCGGCAAACCGCTGCCGACAGCCAACGCCGGTGGACCACCGCCCGTCATCGTCGGCGTGTTAGCCCCGGGATTTGAATTGCTGTTTCCCCCGCAAGTAAACATAGAACAGTTCCCGAGTCTCTGGATCGCCGCGCGTATTCCTTACGACGTCGCGGCTCGCAACAACGTGCTATGGCGCGCGGTCGGCCGGCTCAAACCCGGCGCGACGATCGAGCAAGGACAAGCCGAAGTCGAAACCATCGCGCAAAAAATCCGCGACGAAAACAACATCGCCAAAACAGCGGGTAAACACTTCCAACTCGTGCCGATGAAGCAACACCTCGTCGACGGTGTTCGTCCGACGATTCTCGCGCTGATGGGCGCTGTCATCTTCCTATTGCTGATCGCATGTGCGAACGTCGCGAACCTGATGCTCGTGAGATCTGCTTCCCGCGAACGAGAACTCGCCGTTCGCGCCGCGCTCGGCGCTGGTTGGTGGCAGTTGATTCGACAGACACTCGCAGAAGCATTCGTAATTGCCGCAATCGGAACAGCCCTCGGCATAGGTCTCGCTTACCTGGGCATTCATCAACTGCTCGCGATCGCGCCGGAAAATCTGCCTCGACTTAATGCGATCAGCATCGACCGGCAGGTGCTGGGATTTTCGATCTTAGCGGGATTCCTGTCCGCCGTGATCTTCGGCCTGGTTCCCGCGCTCCGCACGGCAAAACCAAACCTCATGAACATACTGCGTGCCGGCGGCAGAAGCGGCGCACTCGGCGCGGCCGGTCTGCGCAACGCGGTGGTCGTAGTGGAAGTCGCGCTGGCATTCGTGCTGCTGATCGGTTCGGGCTTGATGTTTCGCACGTTCCTCAACATTCAACGTGTGAATCTCGGCTTCGATCCGAATGGACTGTTGACGTTTCAACTGCTCGGCGACGTCGGCGACACTCCCCAGGAACTCGAAACCTTCAAACGCCAGCTTCAGGAGCAACTCCGCGCGATCCCCGGCGTGAAAAGTGTCACTGCGTCAAATCCGTTACCACTTGCCGGTGGCTTCAATCCCGTGCGTTGGGGCGGCGCCGAAGCGCAGGCCGATCCCGCCAAGTTTCAAGCCGCCGATCTTCAGGTCGTGCTGCCCGGTTACTTCGAAGCAATGGGTAACAAACTCATCGCCGGACGTTTCTTCACGCAGGACGACAATAATCCCGACCGCAACTTAATCATCGTCGACGAAGCACTGGCCGCGAAAGCATTTCCCGGTGAGTCCGCGGTGGGCAAGCGCATCCTGTATCGCGTTCGCACGCCCGAGGCTCAATGGGGCGAGATCATCGGCGTCGTGGGCCATCAGCGCAACACGTCTCTCATCGAACCGGGCCGCGAACAACTCTACATCACCGACGGCTACGTGAATCACCAGGCGGCGTCGTGGTGGGCCATCCGCACGGACGGAGATCCAACAGCGCTGGCGGGCACCGTGCGCGAGGTAGTCAAACGAAGCGGGCCGAACTCGTTTATCAATCAACTACAGCCGATGGACGTGTTCGTGGTCGAGGCCCAGGCGCAAACACGTTTTTCGCTGATGCTGATCGGAGTCTTCTCGTCTATCGCTGCACTGCTTGCGGCAGTCGGTTTGTATGGCGTGCTTGCTACTTCGGTGCGACAGCGAACGGCGGAGATTGGATTGCGGATGGCACTGGGTGCAGCGCCATCACGCATCTTCCGTTTGATGGTAGGAAAAGGACTCTATCTCAGCGCGATCGGTATCGCGATTGGCCTGTTCGCGGCGTTCTGGCTCACGAGCATTCTGGCGACGATGCTGGTCGAGATCAAACCCACCGATCCCGTTACGTTCATCGCGATCGCCGGGCTCTTTCTCGTCATCGCGGTGGCGGCCTCGTTGCTTCCGGCTATCCGCGCCGCGGGGTTGGATCCGACGACGGCGTTGAGAAACGAGTAGATGCTCTCGCCTGCTCTGCGTCTCGGCGTACTCTGCGGTGAACATAGCGCAAGAACATATATAACCGCAGAGTCGCAGAGGACACAGAGATTAGTGAGTAGTTACTGTTGCATCTCGTCAGGGATCTCTGCTTCGACGAGTTGCGTCAATAATTTCAACGACTGCTGCCAGCCGAGATAACAAGCCTCGGCTGGAATAACTGCCGGCACGCCTTCCTGAACGATGTCCAGTTCAGTTCCGACTGACACCTGTTTCAAAGTGATCGTCGTCAGCATTTCTCCGGGCAGGTTCGGATCTTCGAACCTGTCGTTGTAGCGGATGAGTTCGTTTTCCTTTAACTCGAGATACTCGCCCCCGAACGAGTGACTGTTACCGGTCGTGAAATTCTTGAACGACATCCGGTAAGTGCCGCCGACCTTCGCATCGAGATGATGAACCTCGCCCGTGAATCCGTTTGGCGGAAGCCATTTGACCATTGCAGTTGCATCGAGAAACGCGCGGTAAACCCGCTCCGGCGGCGCCTGGACCACGCGATGTAATTTGATTGTGTTTGTATTGCTGGTTGTCATGATTTGCTATTTCGTCTCCTTCAACAATAAGTCGAATGGCGACGGGGGAAATCGACATTCACAACGCAAAAAATCTTCATTGGGGCGCAGGGGAAACGCTCGGCAAATCGGAATTAAACATATTGGCCACGCACTTCCAATTACCATCAGCCTGTTTCTTCCAAACTACCAGGTACTTGCCCTTATCAGTTATCGGGTTGCCGGCGGAATCCTGCTCTTTGAATTCATAGTTTCCGCTGAGGTACGCCAGATCTCCCGATTGCGCGACTTCCACTTTTGTCGCCTTCCAACCACCGGAAAATAGCGGCGACTCCAGCATGCTTTTCCAAAGCGTGCGAATGGCTTCTTTGCCCGACAATGTTGGGATGTTAGGCGGCATCACAACGGCATCGTCCGCATAATAAAAGATCACCTTCTCAACATCTCTCGACGCCACCGACTTGGACCATTCATCGTCCATGGCTCTTATCGTCGCCTCATCGGCGGCGCGCGTATTCGACTGACAGGCAATTGAAAGTGAAAGTAAAAGCAGCAAAAAGATGAGCGTGCTTACACGTATATCGAAACGAGACATTTGTTTGCGCAACCTCATACTGGATTTAGAAGAATTGCTTTAACCGCCGGCGATGGCCCCGATGATGTAAAACGGTTCCGATCCCGACGCGATCGCCTGCGGCAACGGAGCGTCCGCCGGTTCGTGCGTCACGTCCTCACCGCAGGCAAAGAACCTCAACAACGGCCGGCGCTCTTTCGCGACATGATCTCGGATGGTCCCGCGCAACATCGGAAACCGCGCTTCGAGTGCATCAAGGATCGAATGCCGTGTCACAGGTCCATCGACTTCGAGTTGAACATCACCCGTGACACCCGCAAGCGCTCGCAAATGAGCCGGCAAAACGACGACGATCATTTCAGCGTCTGGACCTCCACTGAAAGCACCGGCGGAAGATCGCGAACGATGGGCGTCCACGTATCACCGGCATCCGCCGAGCCATACACTTGCCCGCCAGTCGTGCCGAAGTACACACCACACGAATCGAGCGAGTCAACGGCCATCGCGTCGCGCAGTATGTTCACGTAACAATTCTCTTGCGGCAATCCGTTGGTGAGCGCTTCCCACTCGTTGCCGCCGGTGCGACTGCGATAGACACGCAATTTTCCATCGGGCGGAAAGTGTTCGCTGTCGCTCTTGATCGGCACGACGTAGAGCGTCTCCGGCTCGTGCGCGTGAACGTCGATGACAAAACCGAAATCGGTCGGCAGGTTGCCGCTGATCTCGTGCCACGTGTCACCCGCGTCGTCGCTGCGCATCACGTCCCAGTGTTTTTGCATGAAGAGAACGTTTGGCTGCGTTGGATTCATCGCGATGTGATGAACGCAGTGGCCCACCTCGGCAGTAGGATCCGGAATGAACTCCGAGTGCAGTCCTTTATTGATGGGTTTCCATGTCGCGCCGCCGTCATCAGTGCGAAACGCACCCGCGGCAGAGATGGCGACATAGATCCGTCCTTTATCCTGGGGGTCCAAAAGGATGCTGTGCAGACACATGCCGCCGGCGCCGGGCTGCCACTGCGATCCGGTGCCGTGGCCGCGCAGACCAGGAAGTTCGTGCCACGTTTGACCGCCATCGGTCGAGCGAAACAGCGCGGCATCTTCAACGCCGGCATAGACCGTGTCGGGATCGTCGAGTGAGGGCTCGAGATGCCAGACGCGTTTGAATTCCCACGGATGTGGAGTGCCGTCGTAGAACTGGTGCGTCGTGAGTGGTTTGCCGGTCTCTTCCGAAGTGTCGTAAACAAACTTATTGCTCTCGCCCACCGGCATACCTTCCGGCGACACCACCGGCAGGTCGGCGGGTGTGCCGGGTTGGAACCACGTTTTGCCGCCGTCGTCTGAACGCTGAATGATCTGTCCGAACCAGCCGCTGGTCTGTGATGCGTAGATGCGATTCGGATCGGCGGGCGAGCCTTTCAAGTGGTAGAGTTCCCAACCCGCAAAATGTGGCCCGCTAACATCCCATTTTTCCCGTTTTCCGTCAGAAGTCAGAATAAACGCACCTTTTCTGGTGCCTACGAGTACTCGTACATTGCTCATTTTTTCGTGTCCTTACTTTAGTAACTCAATAGTCTTCTAATACTCGAATCCTTTAATACTAAGTCGAACGGCAACTGGCTGGATCGACATTCTATAGAAATTTTGCTTTCAGGGTTGCGCAAAACTGTTTGAGAAATCAAGATGGCCGCATGACGCTTGAAATTGTTCAGACTGGCGATCCGGTGTTGCGAAAGGTCGCAAGGATGATGACTGTCGACGAGATTCGCAGTGACGCGACTCAGGAACTGATTCTGCAGATGCGCGACACGATGCGCGCGGCGCCGGGTGTTGGTCTTGCAGCTCCGCAAATCGGTGAGTCGATTCAGCTCGCCGTAATCGAGGATCGCATCGACTACATCGGAAGCGCGTCTGCCGAACAGCTTGCAGCGTATCAACGATCACCCGTCGATTTCCACGTCGTTATCAACCCGACGCTGACGTTGATCGGCGATGAAACAGTCGACTTCTTTGAAGGGTGTCTTAGCGTCGAAGGGTTTTCGGCAGTCGTCAGCCGCAGCCTGCGCGTCCGCGTGGAATGCCTGAATGAACGCGCCGAACCGATCACAATCAACGCCCACGGCTGGTACGCGCGCATCTTACAGCACGAGATCGATCATCTGAACGGAACGCTCTACATCGATCGCATGCAAACGCGTTCGTTCAGCACGATGGAAAACGCCGAGCACTACTGGCACGGCAGGTCCATCGATCAAGTACATCAAGAGCTCGGTATCGAATAGGAGGAAGGCATGGTTACAGTGGCATTACTCGTCACGCTCGAAGCTAAAGCCGGTAAGGAAGCAGAAGTCGAAAGTTTTCTTAAGAGCGGACTCGCGGTGGTTGAAGACGAGCCGGACACGACCGCGTGGTTCGCAATCCGCATGGGCCAATCGACCTTCGGCATCTTCGACGCCTTTCCCGACGACTCCGGCCGCCAGGCCCATCTCACCGGCAAAGTCGCCGCCGCCCTAATGGCCCAGGCCCCGGACCTCCTCGCCAAACCACCGGCGATCGAGAAAGTGGACGTGCTCGCGGCGAAACTGCCGTAGCTCTACTCAATTCTTCACCGAGCGGAATCCGATCTCCTTGCGGCCTCGCTCGGGTGGTGACATCAATTGCCGGATCGCTTCGAACACAACTTTGAACTGTTTGTCGTATTTGCTTTCAAGCTGGTCCAGGCGGCGAGCGAGTTCGGCGTTGGAGGTGAGCATTTGTCTGAGTTTTACAAAGGCGCGCATGATTTCGATATTGACAGTGATGGCCCGCTTGCTTCTTAACACACTCGAGAGCATGGCCACGCCCTGTTCAGTGAAAGCATAGGGCCGAAGACGAGGGTCGCGATGCTTCTCTGAACCTATCACAATTTGTGATAGGTTCAGTTTAGCAACTTCGGCCGACGTCAACTGAAACATAAAGTCCTCCGGAAAACGCTCGCGATTGCGCCGCACTGCCTGGTTGAGCGCGCCCGTCAATACCCCATAAAGCTTTGCCAGATCGCGATCCAGCATCACCTTTTCGCCACGAATCAGGTAAATGGATTCTTCGATACTCTCGGAGATGAGATTTGTGTTGCTCATGTGAGGTTCCTTTCGTGAGGTTTTGACGCGCATTGTATTACGTTTTGCGCTTGATCAGAGGTATTTTGCTCTGCGTTCTCCGCGTATCTCTGTGTGCTCTGCGTTTAAACACGCCTAAAGTGATGTTTACGCAGAGGCCCAAAGGAACGCAGAGTTGAACTAAGACACCACCTGATCAGACCGTTTCTTTTTTATAGGTGGGCCAGCATGCTATCTTGTGCGCGCGTTGCCGGAAATGAGATCCAAAAATATGAGACGTCTAACCATTTCAATCATCGTTCTGGCTCTTTCGTCGATCACAATCAACGCGCAGAACTGGCCCGCTTTTCGGGGAGTGAATGCGTCGGGGGTGGGCGAGGGAGCGAAGCCGCCGATCACGTGGGATGTGGAGAAGGCGACGAATGTGTTGTGGCGCACCGCCATTCCTGGTCTGTCGCACGCCAGTCCGATTGTTTGGGGTAACCAGATCTATCTGATCACCGCCATCAGCGCCGACACGAAGGCCGGCTTCATTGCAAAGGATCGCGGCATCAGCCTGTCGAACGACTTAGCGCCACACACGTGGATGATCTACGCGTTGGACAAACAAAGCGGAAAGATACTCTGGTCCAACAAAGCTTACGAAGGCGTCCCACGCGCCAAGCGACACGTCAAAGCGACGCAAGCGAATTCCACCCCGGTAACAGACGGCCGTTACATCGTCGCGCTGTTCGGTTCCGAAGGTCTCAACTGTTACGACACGAAAGGCAAGTTACTTTGGAAGCAGGACCTCGGCGTGCTGAATCCCGGTCTCTGGGACGACAAGGAATCTTCGTGGGGACACTCGAGCAGTCCCGTCATCTATCGCGACCTCGTCATCGTTCAAGCGGACGGTCACAAGCAGTCGTTCATCGCCGCGTTCAATCTGAAAGACGGCAAACAAGCGTGGCGCGTCGAACGCAACGAGATCACGTCATGGGCCACGCCGACCATTTATCAAGGCAAAGATCGCACGGAACTGATCGTCAACGGCGGGCGCTACATTCGCGGTTACGATCCGCTAACCGGCAAGGAACTCTGGCGCTTTTCGGATAACGACACGCAAGTGAAGATGCAGGCGCCGCTCATCGCGCATGATCTGATTTACATCACCGGCGGATACCCACCGGGACGCACGATGTACGCGTTTCGTCCCGGCGCTGTCGGCGACATTTCACTCAAATCCGGCGAAGACAAGAACGCGTTTGTGGCGTGGAGCACCAGCAAAGGCAGTCCTTACACGGCGACGCCGATCATCTACGGCGATCTCTTCTACACTCTGGCGGACAACGGCGTGTTCAGTTCCTACGACGCAAAGACAGGCGAAGTCGTCTATCAACAGCGACTGCCAACGTCGTTCAGCGCATCACCGATTGCCGCAGACGGCAGGTTGTACCTGTCGAGTGAAGATGGCGACGTTTTCGTCGTCAAAGCCGGCCGGCAATACGAATTGCTGTCACGAAACACGATGGGTCAACCAGTGATGGCCACGCCCGCGCTCTCGCAAGGCATGCTGATCGTGCGCGGACAAGACGCCATCTACGCACTTGGCGAACGAAAAACCGCGAGGAATTAGTATTTCGCGTCTTTCGGAAAGCTAACATGACAATACCGCAAGGAATTGCCGTTAAAAGGCTTTCCGATGTCTTTGTCACCTCTCAAGATCATCATCTCTGCCCGTGCTGGCGCCGCTGCTAACGGCGCCGTGCACGAACTTCTCAAGCAAACATTCGACGAGCATGACGTCGACGTCGACATATCAGTCGCGCGAAACGGTGCCGAACTGATCAAACTCGCGCGCGAGGCAGCAGACGGTCCTTATAAAGCGGTCGTGGCAGGCGGCGGCGATGGGACCGTCAGTTCTATAGCGGCGTCGGTTATCAATAGCGATAAGGCGTTGGGGGTCTTGCCGCTCGGAACGCTCAATCATTTCGCCAAGGACCTGAAAATTCCCCTCGACCTCGCCTCGGCGGTGCGCACAATCGTAGCCGGTCATACGACCAACATCGACGTAGGCGAAGTGAACAATCGGATCTTTCTCAACAACTCCAGCCTCGGCCTGTATCCAATCATCGTTCGCGAACGAGAGAAGCGTGAACGACTCGGCTTCAAAAAGTGGCCCGCGTTTGTTTGGGCGACCATTCAGGCATTTCGCCGTTATCCATTCCTCGACGTGCGACTCCGTCTCAACGATAAGTTCATAGATCGAACGACTCCGTTTGTGTTTATCGGGAATAATCAGTATGCAATGGACTTATTGAATATCGGGTTGCGGGATCGTCTTGATGGAGGCGAGTTGAGCATTTACATAACGCAACGAGCAAGTCGCCTGAAACTGATTAGCCTGGCTTTACGCGCTGTGATCGGACGCCTCCGAGAAGATAAGGATTTTCTCGACCTGCGTTCTAACGAAGTGATAATCGAATCGCGCCACAAACGCCTGCGGATTGCGTTTGACGGCGAGATCGACGTGATGCAACCGCCCCTTCATTACCGGATCCGCACTCGCGCCCTGCGGGTAGTTGTGCCTGAATGAGGTAAAGGATGCGCAGAATACTGCATCTATCAGATTTGCATTTCGGGCGCATAAATCCCGTTTTGATCGATCCGCTGATGAAGATAGTTCGAGAGATCGATCCGCATCTCGTCGCGATCTCCGGCGACCTCACACAGCGTGCTCGTTCATATCAATTCCAGCAGGCGCGTACTTTCCTCGACGCTCTGCCGCAGCCACAAATCGTCGTGCCGGGTAATCACGACATTCCTCTTCATAACCTGTTTGCCCGGTTTTTTGAGCCGTTAACAAAATACCGGCGCTACATCACAACCGATCTCCAGCCGGTTTACGAAGACGAAGAGATGGTGATCGTAGGCGTGAACACCGCCCGTTCGTCAGTCTTTAAAGGCGGACGCATTAACGAGTCTCAAGTCGATCGTTTGCGAGAAAAGTTCTGCTCGTTTGGCCGAGGAGTCGTAAAGGCGGTTGTAACGCACCATCCGTTTGATCTGCCCGAAGGACACAGCGGCAGAGATCTGGTAGGCAGAGCGAAGATGGCGATGACCGGTCTGGCGCAATGCGGCGCCGATCTGTTTCTCGCCGGCCATCTGCACGTAAGTCACACCGGTCATACCAAACGCTACAACATCGAAGGCCACTCAGCCCTCGTCGTACAAGCGGGCACCGCCACGTCAACACGCGAAAGAGGCGAAGTAAACTCGTTCAATCTTCTTCGCATCGCTTACCCGCAAATAAGTGTCGAAAGGTTTGCGTGGGACACCACGACGACATCTTTTGTGCTTTCAACTCGCGAGGAATTCAAACAGATCGACGAAAGCGAAGGATGGATCCGCGTGTAGTGTCGCACTTTTGTAATTTGTCCTTGCAACCGCCCCGTTACCTGTGTGTTGTGGTTAAGATACGCAGACGGTCGTACCGGGCGTCATTGCTGCGCATGGCCGATTTTGTTTCAAAGGGATCTTTTAATGAAACTGGAAGCTGTGGCGGCAAAGGACAAGCTGGGTGTGAATTGGGTCAATGGAATCTTTCTTATCGGTGCACATATCGCGGCCGTCGCCGCGCTTTTTTTCTGGAGTTGGCCGGCTGTAATCAGCGCCGTCGTCCTTTACTGGGTCGCCGGCAGTCTTGGTATCGGCATGGGTTATCACCGGCTGCTGACGCATCGCGGATACAAAGTACCAAAAGCAGTTGAATACTTTTTGACTACGTGCGGCACACTCTCTCTCGAAGGCGGGCCGATTCAATGGGTCGTGACGCATCGCATCCATCACGCGCACACAGACCGCGTCGGCGATCCACACACGCCACGCGATGGTGGCTGGTGGGCGCACGTTGGTTGGATACTTTGGGGCACGGCACAAAATCACGACGATGCGACGATCGCTCGCTACGCGCCCGATCTATTGAAAGACCGCTACTATCGTTGGCTTAACAACTATTATTGGGTTCCCTTTTTCATAGTCGGGGTGCTGCTCTTCGTGTTTGGCGGTTGGGGTGTATTGCTGTGGGGAGCGTTCCTGCGATTGACGCTGGCCTTACATGCTACGTGGCTGGTGAACTCGGCGACACACCTGTGGGGCAGAACAAGATTTGAGACAGGTGACGATTCGCGCAACAGTTGGTGGGTAGCGCTGTTGACCTTCGGCGAGGGATGGCACAACAACCATCACGCTCATCCAACGTCGGCCCAGCATGGCCTGCGCTGGTACGAGATCGATTTGAACTGGCTCGGAATCCGTGTGTTGCAGCTTATCGGCCTGGCCCACAGCATAAAACGTCTGCGTTTCAACCGGGCCTCGTCCGCCTGGCAAATGATGAGCAATTGATCGTGGCTTCGAAGGTCATCCAGGTAAAAGTCAAACCGAATGCGCGCGCGAGTCAGATCGAGCGAAAGGATGATGGAACCTGGATGGCCCAGATCAAAGCGCCACCGGTGGATGGCAAAGCGAACGAAGAGTTGATAGCGCTCGTTGCTAAATACCTCGGGTGTCGTAGATCAAGTGTTTCGATTCGAGCCGGCGCGTCCGGGCGTGTGAAGTTGGTTCAAATCACGGATGACGCCGATTAAGTTCCGTTTGAAATTAACGACTCTAGTTCTTTCGCTGCCTTGTCGAGGGCCCGCCTGGCATCCTCCGCTTCCTTCGTCGCCGCTTTAGAAGCTGCCCGCGCCGTGTTGTATCGCTCCTCTGCTTCGAGCCACTGCTTCTCTAAACTCTGCGCCTTCGCCTGAACTGCTGCCAGTGTCTTCTTCGCAGTTTGCACTGACAGCTTCGCGGCAGCTAGCCGCATCTGACGTTCCTGCTCGAGCCGCCGTTCGTCAGCTTTCTGCTGCTGCGATTTCGCCGGGACAGCCACTAACTTTGGCGTGGCTGGTTCTCGTTTCGCCGCAGGAGCGCCGACGACGAATGAAGCAAGCGATTCGAATCCCGGCGGATCGACGTCCTGCGTGAGCCGCCCGAGAGTTGGTCCATCGGAAACTGACTCAAGCGCAGAGATGGCTTCGAGTGTTGTAGTGATGCGGCGAATCGTATCCGGCGACGGGTTATGACCTGCGTCCTGCAACAGCGCTGTCGCCAAATCGGCGAGGTTCATCAACGCTTCGCGCCGCGCTTCGAGCGCGCCGCGCATGTCCGCCACCTTCCCCGCGAGACTCGACGTTTGGGCCTTGTGAAAACGCTGACCCGCGGCGAGCAACTTGCCGAATGCGTTGCGCTGATGCCAATAGAGTTGGTTGACGGTCCAGGCCGAGACTGAAGGCTTCGTGAGCGCCTTCACGAGGTTCGCGTCGTCAGCACGCCCGATCTGTTTCAGCTTTGCGGCGAGCGTGTTACGCGCGCCCGTGAACTCCGACAATGGGAGTTGGAACAACTCATCCACTTCGTCGTCGAGCTTTACACTGTTTCTCACGATGCGCTAGTTTCTCACTGTTTCGACCAAACACCGAGCCGCCAGATAACCCTTATGCCAACCCTTTTCGATCCGCTGAAGGTCGCAAATATAGAACTCGACAATCGCATCATCATGGCGCCGATGACGCGCAGCCGTGCCGACGACGAAGGTGTTCAACCTCCGTACGCGGCCAGGTATTACGGTCAGCGTGCTTCCGCTGGACTAATCATCACCGAGGCGACAAACATCTCGCCGATGGCGAAAGGCTATGTCCGCACGCCTGGAATCTACACGGCGGATCAGATCGAAAGCTGGCGAAATGTGACGCAGATGGTCCATGCGCGGGGCGGCAAGATTTTCATGCAGATCTTTCACACCGGACGCATCGCTTTGCCTGATTTCCTGCCCGACAATGCGCAGCCTGTTGCGCCAAGCGCAGTGCGGGCGCAGGGAAAGAACTATACCGGCGAGGAAATGAAGGAGTTCGTCACGCCGCGCGAGATCACGCGCGACGAGATCGCGCAGACTGTCAAAGACTTCAGCGCCGCCGCCGCGAATGCGATCGAGGCGGGGTTTGACGGCGTCGAGTTGCATGCGGCGAGCGGTTACCTGGTCCAACAATTTCTGACGACGAACGTCAATTTGCGCACGGATGAATACGGCGGCTCGATCCGGAACCGCACGAGGTTTCTGTTCGCGGTGCTGGACGCGATGATGAGCGAAGTTGGCGCGCAACGAGTCGGCGTGAAGTTCTCGCCACAGATAGCGTTCAACGATATCGAAGAGCGTGACGCAGACGAAGTTTATCCGTACATCCTAGAACGGCTCAGCAACGCGCAACTCGCTTACGTCCACGTGACGGATCGCGCAAACGGCGGCTGGCACTCGAAGCTACGCCCGCATTGCAAGGGGATCTATTTTGCGAATGGAGGCTTCACGCGTGAGAGCGCGGCGGAGCTTTTAGCGCAAGGTGGAGCGGACGCGATCGTGTTCGGCACGAAATTTTTGGCGAACCCCGATCTGCCTGCACGCTTCAGGCGCGACGCGCCGCTTAACGAGCCCGATCGATCAACCTTTTACACGCCGGGCGAAAGCGGTTACACGGATTACGCGGATCTCACAGGTTTGCTTTGAATCTTCCGTCTTATTTCAACTTCTCGAATTCCCGTTTCGCTTCGATCAAGATCGGGAGGTCTTGATCGGCGTCTTTCCAGAGCGTGAAGAAGTCCTGATACGACTTGCGTGCCTGGTTCGTGTCACCTTGCATCGCGGAGGCTCGTGCAAGCGAGAGGTGCGCCAGCGGATAGAGTAACGACAGTGGACCTTGCCCGCGATGGTCCAGTATCCGGCGCGCTTCGGCAGCCGCTTCTGCTCCCTGGCCCAGTTTTAAATAACACATGATGCGCAGAGTTTGTGGTGACAACACGGCGGCAGTTTCGTAACGTCTCGTCATCTCCAACAAGTCGAGCGCGCCCTGCGCGTTGTTCTTGCGCAACTCGACGACAGCCTTGATCTCCGGCAACCAGACCTGATTCACCATCGTGTCTTTCGGATGCTTTTCTTCCAACTCCTGAATCAGCGGTTGCACCTGGGTTGCCTGTCCTGCGAGCGCAAACGCGAGCGCCGTCCGGGTAAGCACATTCCGATTGCGCTCGATCTTTAGCGCCGACTGGGCCAACTCCAACGATTGCGGAAAGCGGCCGAGCCACGCCGCGCGCACCGCCTGATCCGCGGTGTAGATCGCTACGACCTCTTTCGCTTCCGCACGAAGCGCGATCTCGACGGCGCGGCGTAATTGTTCATTCGACTCATTCCACTTGCCACCGAATGACTGCGCTTGTGTCAGCCAGTACGCCGCTCGATATTCGTCAGTCCTGCCCGCCGCCCAGTTGACCTGCTGTTGCCACCCCTGCTCGTCGCCGGCAACAAAAGCCACCGTAAATAGCCGCTCGCGAATACTTGTGCTATCCAACTTTTGCGACTGGGCGCGCTGGCAAACGTCGCGAGCTTCGTAGAAACGATTGAGTCCGATCAACGCTTCCGCCAGGTTACCCGCCCAGATCGTCGTGTTTGGATTGAGTTGCTGCGCCTGACTGGTCGCGGCTACTGCTTTCTCAAACTGACCCGTGATCGAATACAGGTTGCCGAGATTTCCTGGCCCACGCGCTTCACGAGGATAGCTGCGCACATACGACGCTTGCGCTTCAATCGCCTTCTCCAGTTCGCCCGTTACGATCTGATAGTAGAAGTAAGTGATGCGCGCGCGTTCATCCTCGCTGACCCGATCGCTCAAGGCAAACGCCTTCGTCAAACACTCCGACGCGAGTCCCGGCTGGCTCGTATTCATGTATTGCAACCCGAGTCCCAACCACGCAACCGCGAAGTTTGGATCCAGTTCCGTCGCGCGTTTATAGAACTCGATCGCTTTGAAGAACTGACCGCGATCCTGATCGGCCCTGCCCAGCGCGTACTCCTTCAATGCTTCGAGCGACGAAGTAGTGACTTCCAACTTCGCGTCAAACTCCTGGATCGAACTCAACGACTCGCCGAGCTTTTCGCGCAACTCCGTCGCCGCGCGCGAAAGCGCCTTGAGCACCTGGTCCTTGCCTTCAGCTTCAACCTGGACCAGCGCCACCTGATCTCCGGTCTGCCCGTTTAAAGCTTCCAGCGTGATCGAATAATTGCGATCAAACTTCACGATCGTCCCGGCAATAAATACCTTCAATCCCTGTCGCTGACAGATCTCGCGCGCCCGTTCCCGAGTGACGCGTTCGTCAGGCGAAAGACTCATCAGTTGCAGAGTCGCGCGGGTGCGCGTTTCGGGAAAGATGTCGAGAAACGGCGACTGCTGTAACTGGACCACCAGTCCCTGCCGGAGCGTGCGATCAAAGACATCTTCGCCGGTTTTGTTTTCAAATTCGCTGAGCAGGATCGTGTCTTTGTCGGTAAGGACCGGCGTTCGCTTGTGCCTGACGTACCAAAACACTGTCGCCAAAGCCGCAAGCAGCAACACGCCAACTATCACTAACGCGCCGCGCTTATGCAGCTTGACCTGGTTGACGATGTACTCCGCGCTCGATATCGAATGCGTGCCGCTTTGTTGCGTCGTTGCGGGCGCTCCGGATTCGCGAGGGACCGGCGCCACCATGCGCCGATCGAAAAGCGCGGTGCGATCGTTCTCAGCGTCGTTCTCCAGTTGACGCTTGAGGTTTCGCATGTCGGTCAACATGTGGTTGGCCGTTTGGTAGCGATCGTTCGGGTCCTTTGCGAGGGCCTTGTCGATGATGCGTTCCAACTGTTCCGGCACGTGGTCCACAAACGTCGACAGCGCGGCGTGAGGTTGCTCCTGGATCGCTACGATCTGCTGCAGGAGATCTTTTCCTTCGAAAGGCACGCGCCCCGCAACCATCTCGTAAAGCACCGCGCCCAGGCTCCAGATGTCAGTGCGATAGTCGAGTGTCTTCAGTGCGAGAGACTGCTCGGGAGACATGTAACTCACCGTGCCCATCACGATGCCTGTCTCCGTATGGAGCGGCGTGTCGGTGGAATTCGCGCCTTGCTTGACAGGCTTCGCCAAACCGAAGTCGAGCACCTTAACGATGCCGTCACGGCGCAGCATGACGTTCTCAGGCTTGATGTCGCGATGGATAACGTGTGCTTCATGCGCCGCGTTCAACGCTGCGGCCACCTGCATGGCGATGTCGAGCACTTCGTGAATATTCAAACGGTTTGTGTTTAAGTGCTCTCGCAACGTGACGCCGTCAACATATTCCATCGCCATGAAACGGGTTGCGTCGTGGATGCCGAATTCATAAACCGTGAGAACGTTTGGGTGGTTGAGACCGGAGACTGTTCGTGCTTCGCGGATGAAGCGCTGCATCCATTTCGGATCGGAGGCGACGTCGGCGGGCAGAAGTTTGATGGCGACTGAACGGTCCAACTCACTGGTGTCCTGCGCAAGATAGACCTGGCCCATGCCACCGGCGCCGATGTGCGCGCGGATCTCGTAACGCCCGATTTTTATGCCTTCACTGATTGGCATGCTATAGATAGACTTCGACGCGCCCGCAACAAATCTATGCGGAACGCGAGAATCTACTTCGTATCGTCTTCAGTCTGATAGGAGAGTTTGTATCCTGGACAATCTTTAGGCATCGCTAGAGCGTGAATATCTTAATCGGATTTTGTCGAGCGCGCTAGATTGCGAACGAAAAGGAGATCAACATGTCTCGTTTACCTGACCGTCCGTCTCTCGATCAACACCGTCGCATTGCGGAAGATATGCTGGCGGCGTACAACACGGGCGACGTAGAGGCTGCAAAGCGACTCAACGACGTCTTCCACAGCGCGCTCGACATACAACAGATTCGCGACTTCATCCGCGATAAGCTTTTCAATCTTCCCGACACTCAACGACGCATTGACAACTTCACCCTCGCCGATGCGCAACACGTGGTCGCGCGACTCTACGGCTTCGACGATTGGGATGAACTAGCGCGGTCGAGCAGCGAACCAGCGACCGATCCACGTTCGGCGCCCTACGTGTTGAGTTCCAAACCTCCCTTCTATCGCATCGATTGGACCACGAACAGCATCGAACCGCGCCAGCCGATGCGCCCGCAAGACTGGGAAGACGTTTGTGCCGTAATCAGGGAGCTGGGACTTACATCCGTCAACTCCGCGAACCTCATCGGCGACGACGACCTCGCGATCATTTCCCAACTCGATCAGATCACGTCGATCGATCTCGGCGGCTCACAGCACCTGACGGACAAAGGACTGCAGTATCTTGCGCGCATGCCGCAGTTGCGCGAGTTAACGATGGGCGGGCAGATCACGGATCGCGGTCTCGAAGTGTTGGACCACCTGCGCGAGTTGCGGGTGTTCAAGATGTACTGGCAAACCACCATCACCGACGCCGGTATTGCAAGTCTCAGGTCTTGCGATCGACTGGAGGAAGTCGATCTACTGGGTTGCACGACCGGCGATGGCGCGCTTGCTGCACTCACCGGGAAACCGAACCTGCGTCGCTTAAAAACCGGGCGCAACGTCACGGATGACGGTCTCGCGCTGCTGCACCAGTTCCCTGCTTTCAAGACGTGGCGAGGAGAAGAGCCTGAATTTGGGTTGATGTCTTTTGGCGCCGACCCCACGAATCTGCTGCTCGATGGTCCATTCACGCGAAAAGGTCTGAACAGCCTGCGTGGACTCGACGGACTCGTTGGTTTGACTTTTTTCTGGCATGCGTCGCATTTGCGTGGTGACGATCTTCAAGGTCTCGACGGTTTGTCGAATTTGTCTTACCTGGGTTGTCAGGATGCGCTCTGCGACGACGATGCCATGCGTCACATCGCTGCGCTGCCGCAGCTTCGCATGCTGATGGGCCAGGGGGCTGTTGCCACTGAGGAGGGTTTTCGATCGCTGAGTCAATCGCAAACGATCGAATACTTCTGGGGACGTGAGTGTCCGAACTTTAATAGCCGCGCTTTTGTCGCACTCTCGCGGATGCCGGCGTTGAAAGGTTTGGCCGTCAGTTGCAAGCTGGTCGACGACGCATCGTTGGCGCGGTTATCCGACTTTCCTTCTCTTAAAGAGCTAGTGCCGATGGGAGTCGGCGACGATGGTTTCCGACACATCGGCCGCAGCGAACGTTTAGAGTCGCTGATTCTGATGTACTGCCGCGACACCACAGACGCCGCGACAAGCCACCTCGTCAAGCTGCCAAAGCTGAAGAAGTATCACGCGGGTTACACCTTGATCACAGACGCGAGCCTGGAGCTGTTGAGCCGCATCACGTCGCTCGAACAGGTCTCGTTTGAAGGCTGCAAGTTCATCACCGACGGAGGGATTCCGTTTCTAACGACGTTGCCCCACCTGCGCGAGCTATCGATCGGCGGTTGTCCGAAAGTAACGCGATCGGCGATGCCCGGATTTGGCAGCGAAGTTCGCGTAAACTACGACCCGCGGTGAGGGCGGCTCAGTTCAGCGTTGCGAGAATTATTTCAAGAATTCGAGCGCCGTGATTTACGGTGCAATTCGGATCGTGCCGCTATTGCTTTCCCTGCCGTGAGCCCGGATGGAGACCGTGTGAGTGCCCGCCGGCAAGTTGTCCGGCAGCCTTACGGTAACTTGCGTCAGATCCGAATTAGGAATCGAGCGCACGTCCACGACGAGCCCGTCGAAGATGCTACCGTTGCCGGTGATAAACCTCACCGATACCGCCGACGACAACTCACCGGGATTCAGTTGAAGACTCCGTGCAAACAACACCACACGGGTATTCCTATCGCTTCCACTCGGGAACCAATCCGGAATACCTACAACGCGGAACGGATCTCTTACTGCGAGAATCGCGTCCAGAGCCGCGGCTTGAGTTGGCGCTGGACCAGATGCTTCCCGGACCAACTCGAGAACGTCGTCATTAACGATCGTGTTGGTTGACTCAGAGACGCCCAGCGCCGCCCCAATCGGATCCAGCAGCCTAAAAAAGAAAACTTCATCAGTCTCTGCACTGGTATCGCCGCAAATTTTGACGGGAACAGTAAATGTCGTCGCACCTGGATTGAACGTGAAAGTCCCGGAGATCCTCTCGAAATCAACACCCTGGGTATTACAACTCGAGCCGCCGAACGCGCCGAAGTCCACGAAGTTTGCGAAGCCCACTGCGAAAAATCTGCCGCTAACCACACGGCCTGTCGCTGCTGAAAGCGTGATGGTAAACACTGCCTCTGTCGTGGCGCCGGGGTTACCTTCAATAATAGAGACGTGATCTACTGAAACCTCCAGAACGGTTGTGCTGTCCTGCACAGTTACAACGAAGATATTGGGTGCGCCCAAAACCTCGAGGCTCGAAGTATTGCGCAGCACAACCGCGAACACCTCATCG
Organism: Pyrinomonadaceae bacterium; assembly: GCA_035276045.1. Lineage (GTDB taxonomy): Bacteria > Acidobacteriota > Blastocatellia > Pyrinomonadales > Pyrinomonadaceae > PSRF01. The sequence continues at coordinate 20,972 of DATELZ010000001.1, forward strand.
GGTTCGGTCGTTGAGTCATTCGCAATCGGAATCTGAATAGTCTTACTTGATTCAGTGCCGGTGAAAGTGAATGTGCCTGAGTTCGCGGTGTAATCCTGACCGGCGACGGCGGTGCCATCGACGGTTGCATATTCAACGGTTAAATCACCCGTGAAGCCGCCCGTGCGCTGAACGGTGACCGTAAGCACACCAACATCTTCGAGTGTCGTGATCGAACTCTCACTGAAATGCACGCTGCCGATCGCGCCCGTTGAGTCAGCAGCCGAAAACTCCGACGTGTTTCCATTCGGATCAGTCGCCGTTGCCGTGACGACTCGACCGGCAGGCAAACTAACCGGGAACGTCACGTTGATGGTGGCGTTGCCGTTGCCGTCCGTGTTTACCGGAGTCGTGCCGATGAAGTGTGCGCCTTCTCCGTGTCCTAAAGGATCCACTGCGCTATTAGAATAGAAGTCGATCTGAAACGTGGTGTTCGGCGTCGACTTCAAACTTCCCTGAATCGTCGTGCTGTTGCCCGTTGACATCGCGCCCGTTATCACCGGGAAGTTTTGCAGATTGTTTGGACCAGTATCGGCATCGCTAATGTCATTGGACGTGACACCATTGCCGCCGAGATCTATACCCAGGCCGTTGTTTGAGAAGATCGAATTGCCACGAACGGAATTACCGTTACCGGCAAAAGCCGTCACTCCCGGACCGTCGTTAAAGGCAATCTTGTTGCCGCCTCCACTCTGTGTCCCGCCGATCGTATTGTTGGTCGCTACCGGTGCAATCCAAATGCCTAACTGCGCATTGGGCAGCGGTCCACTTCCAGCAGCATTCAAACCGATAATATTTCCCTGAATCACATTTCCTGCCACTGGGGCTGCGAAGCCGCCGAGACGGATGCCATATCCATTTCCGGAAATGACGTTTCCCGCGCCGGCGACAAGGCCACCGATCAGGTTGCCACTGCTGGTGATATCGATTCCACCGCCTTGGTCACTGAAGACACGAGTACCGGTTACGTCAGTGCCGATATAATTACCCTGCACGAGAGCCGGACCGAAATTGTTGAACTCCAACGTAACGTTTGCAAAACCACTGTTTGAGATGATGTTGCGCGCCTCTGGCATTGTGCCACCGACTAGCGCAAGACCACTGGCAGCAACACCATTGAAACCATTGCCCAAAGGGAAAGTTCCGGTGATGTCAGTCCCGATGTAATTGCCTTGCAGCTTACTGCCTGCGCCTTGGATCCCAACCCCCTCTATCCGACTGCCTGAAATAACGTTTCGCGCGCCAGCGACAAGGCCACCGATCAACATGTTCGTGCCTGTGGCCTGAATGCCGTTCCAGTTGGGAATCTCGTCTGTGCCGGCAGCGTTTGTGCCGATCAAGTTACCCTGAATCGTGGTGCCGGCGCCGGTGGTGAAGATCCCATCGTCGTTGTTTCCGGAAATTAGATTACCTGCGCTGGCCGCAGTGCCACCGATGACGTTGTTTGTGGAACTACCGTTAGGAATAACTACTCCGTCCTCGTTGGGAAGCGCTGCCGTTCCCGCGGCATTCGTGCCGATGAAGTTTCCTTGAATAATGTTGGCGTTGCCGTTGATCTCAATGCCATTCGCTACGTTCCCTGAGATCACGTTGCGGGTGGCGGCGGTCGTGCCTCCGATTAAGTTATTTGACGAGTTGGTAAGGAGAATTCCGCGGCTATTTGACTTGGCAGTAGTTCCGTTTGCGCCAACGCCAAGGTAATTCGCCTGAATCGTGTTGTTGTCGCACGCGTTCAACCAGATGCCGTTATTGCTGGTGAAGTTAACAATCGCTAATCCGAGCACCGTACTGCTGCCGGCTTTGATGACTAAGCCACTTCCACTGGCGCCGGCCGCTAATCCATCGAGTTCGATGAGCGGTGCGCCTGTATAGCCTGGTTGAGTAGTCGCATCGATAACCACTTGACCAGTGATCTCAGGCAATGGCGTCGACAAACTAATCGTCTTCACTCCTGCTCCGGGGATATTGAAGACGATCGTGTCCGGACCAGGCGTGGCATTCGCGTTAACGATCGCCTCGCGCAACGATCCACTGCCCTGATCGTTAGCGTTCGTCACGGTAAAACTCTGAAACGTTGGTGTACTAAAGGTGAAACCAACGTTTGTTACCTGGTCCGCTGTGATGATAAACGAGGCAATTCCGATAATAAGGACAACCCGATAGATGCGCGTGAGCGTGGCGGTGAGTGAGTTCATAGTTATTTTGAGACTGTCTAAACAACACCAGTGGAAGGTGGTTGAGAGTTTGAGTATCCGAGTTTGAGTCAGAGATCGGAGCCTGAGTTAACGCGGGTAATTTTCCTTGCGGATGGGTGAGTTGTCAATCAGAAAGAAACTGATAGACGTAAAACTTGCAATATTGCCAACAAAAGCCGGCATTTCCGAGTTATTACCACTTCCATTACCACTATTCACGATTTATTACCACTACTCTGATCGGAGGCATTATCTAGTTTGTGCCACATGGCTGCCGCTCCGCGTCCTTCACAATAAACGCGCTTCTCTTTCTTCAACCGATTTAGAACCACCCGAATCATATCTCGCGTGACGGCCGGGGCGGCTCTTTCTAGATCAACCATCCTGAATCCATTCGGCAATCGTTCAATGGCATCAAGAACCGTTGCCGACTTGACACCTCGAGCGGTAGTCAACATTCCCGCACGTTTCTCAAACTGGCGATAAGCACTCAACAACATCACACCAGCAAAATATTCCCACCACGGCACGAGCGAATGCCTGGCTTGATGCCACTTTTGAGAGGAAGCATGGAGTGTGTCGTAATAACTTTGCCGTGTGTCCTCGATTATGTTCTCGATACTAATAAAGCGCCCAACCTCAAAGCCAGCCTGATACAAAAGTAATAACGAGATCAGCCGCGCCATTCGCCCATTGCCGTCACGAAAAGGATGAATACACAGAAAGTCTAAAACGTAAGCTGGAATCAGCAGCAGCGGTTCAAACTCATGCGATTCCGTAGCTTTCTTGAATCGCTCATGCAATGACCGCATAGCATCATCGGTCAGATGGGGAGGGACAGGCGTAAAGCGAATGGACTTTTTGCCATCGGAACCGATTTCCTCGATTTCATTTTGAGCTGTCTTCCAACGGCCACCCGTCTCCGTTGTGAACTTCAAAAGATCACGATGCATTTGCAATATGAGGTTCACGCTGAATTTCATGTTCGCGTGATTCGCGTGGATCGTGTTCAGGACATCGCGGTACCCGGCGATCTCCTGCTCCGAACGATTGCCGGGCTTTACCTTCTTCTGGACTATCTTGACAATGCGATCGTGAGACGCGAGGACGCCTTCAATGCGGTTGCTCGACTCTGTACTTTGAATGACAGCGGTCTGACGAAGAGTCTCAAGAACTTGCGGGGACTGTTGTTTGAAGACCTCCTCTTTGCCTTTGTACTCGCCGAGCAAACGAATCGTGCGTAGAAGATTCTGCGGGATTCGTTGCTTATGCAGAAAACCTGGTTCAAAGGATTTCATAGGAAACGATTGGACCACCAAGGATCTGTGTCAGAAATGCTTCTTCGCCTCTCGAATT
>DATELZ010000002.1:0-23813 GCA_035276045.1 Pyrinomonadaceae bacterium
GCGATTGCTTTTCACGCCGACCAGCTTGACGAGAACCGAGTTGCTGGCATTGCCGCCGTCGTTGCGCAATACCTGTGGCGGTCCATCGAGATCGCCGATCACGATATCGACGTCCCCGTCGTTGTCGATGTCGCCAAACGCAGCGCCACGGCTGGCGCGAAGTTCCGTCATCGCCGCGCCAAACTGTGCCGACACTTCCGTAAACGTGCCGTCGCGATTGTTCCGGTGCAACAAGCGAGGCTGGCGATAATTCGGAAGCTGCGGATAGACGTGGCCGTTCGCGACAAACAGATCGACCCACCCATCGTTGTCGTAGTCGAAGAACTTCGTGCCCCAACCGACGTGCGGCAGGCTTACGGCTGCGACCTTTGCCGCGTATGAAAGATCGGTGAACGAGTTTGCGCCGTCGTTGCGATAGAGCGTGTTGTACTCGTCGGCGAAGTTGGTGATGAAGAGATCGATTTTACCGTCGTGATCGTAATCGCCGGCGGTCACGCCCATGCTTCCCTGCTCGCTGCCATTCTCGTTAACGGCAGTGCCGGCGTTGAAGCCGATCTCCTCGAACGTGCCGTTGCCTTTGTTGCGGTAATGAAAATTGGGCGTCGAGTCGTTGGCGACGAAGACGTCGATCAGACCATCGTCGTCGAAGTCGCTCGTGATGATGCCCATGCCGTAAAACCCATTCGCATCCGTAACACCCGCCTGCTTCGAGACGTCAGTGAAGGTGCCGTTGCCGTTGTTGCGATAGAGCGTGTCGCCTGCGCCTTTCAAACCTCGTGGACCACACTGGACGGGCACCGATTTGTAAGTGCACGTCAGTCCTTTGCCAAACTCCGGCAGGTTGTTGATGTCGAAATCGACGTAGTTGGCGACAAACAGATCGAGATCGCCATCGTGATCGTAGTCGACAAACGAAGCGCCCGTGGTCCAACGCGGATCGCTGACGCCGGCTTTATCGGTAACGTCGGTGAACGTGCCGTTGCCGTTGTTCTTCAACAAGTGATCCGGACCGAGACAGGTGACGTAGAGATCTTCGAAGCCGTCGTTGTTGTAATCGCCGACCGCAGCGCCCATGCCCCAACCGATATCGCTCACGCCCGCTTTCGCCGAGACTTCGGTGAACTTGCCGTTGCCTTCGTTGCGATATAGCTCGCTCCTGGTTTTCCCTTTTGACTTGACCAGATCGACGGTGAGCGAGTTGACGAAATAGATGTCGAGATCGCCGTCGTTGTCGTAGTCGAAAAGCACGACTCCGCCGCTCATCGATTCGACGATGTATCGCTTGTCAGGAGAGGCGACGTGTTTGAAAGTGATACCTGCGGAGGCAGTGATGTCGGTGAATTGAATCTTGGGTGACCAGGGAAGCAACAGGCTCAGGATTAGGGTGAAGGTTGTTAACACGGATTTTGCTAATTGGTTTTGGACCGCGCTTTTTCTTTTAATTCACGAGAAATTTCCAGTTGGCTTTCGCCTTCGGTCTTGCGGCCGGCCGCGATGTACGCGCGTCCGAGTTGATAATGAACGTGCGCCTGATTGGGCTTGAGCCGCGCGGCAATCTCCAAACTCTCGACACTGCCTTTGACGTCGCCCTTCTGCAGCAAAGCTTTGCCAAGCTCGTAACGGGCTTCGGCGAAGTCGGGCCGTTCCTGCACCACTTCCCGCATCAACTTCAATCCACGATCCGTTTGCTGTTGGGCCAACACGACAAACGCCAGATGATACCTCGCTTCGAGATCTTTCGGATTGAGCGCGAGTTCACTCTCGAATTCGCGAACCGCTTCGGGAAACTTTCCCGCCTTCAAGTAGATCAAGCCGCTATAGAAGTGGGCCAGACGAACTTTGTCGTCGAGCGCAAGCGCCGCCCGCAGCTCTTCGAGCGCTTTTTCGACGTCGCCGCGTTCGTAATGAGCCTGGCTGAAAAGTATGTGCAGTTGCGGAGTGTTACTTCCTGCCGCGACCATCTGCTCGATGACGCGATTGGCAACATCCGCTTTCCCATCCTTGAGCAGCGAGAGCGCAAGCGGATACTGAACGGCCAGGTCCTGTGGTTTCGCTGCGGCCACGTCGCTCAACATCGTCGCCGCCTTTGCAAAGTCGCTGATCATGAAATAACTCAAACCCAACAACTGTTTTATCGCGACGTTGTTCGGATCGACCTTCAATTCGTTTTCCAGCGCGGGCACTGCTTCTTTGTACAACTCGGCTTTGTAGTAAGAGAGTCCGAGATTGTAGTTGAGCCCTTGCTGGCTGGGGTTCCACTTCGCGGCCAGGGCAAACTGCGCTGAGGCTTCGCGAAAGTCCTGCTGCTCCGCGCGCAAAAGACCGATGCTGTTGTGGGCCGCCGCGACGACTTTAGTGTAATAACTCTCTTCGGTTTTGAGTTTCTCGAGAGTCTTTGGATCGAGCGAGACGGTTTCAACAACCACGCCTTCCGCTTTCACCAACTCCGGCGCCTGATCGGCTGACAAAACATTGCCACTGAGAAACGCGCCGACCTTCTTCTCGTCGAGCTTGAAACCTTTCGACTTCAACTCGGCCGACTTCTGCAATTCTTTCTGGCCGTCGGCGGTGCGTCCGACCTTGATCAACGACTGACCGAGGCGATAATGCGCGGTCGTCACCTGGTAATCGTTGTGGGCCAACGACGGCGTCAGATCGATGCTCTTCTGCAACACGTCGACGGCCTGTTGATGCTTGGCCGCGCCCTGGTAAGCCTGGCCCAAATGAAAATAAGGATCGGGATTGTTGGGTTGAGACTTGACCGCTTTCTCCAGAAGCTCGATCGCGGGATCCCAATTACGATCGATGATGTAAAGGATGCCGAGATAGAAGTTCGCGAAGTATTCGTCGGGATTGGCGGCCAGCTCGATCTTGAACTCTTCCATCGCGTCGGAAATTTTCGACGCGCCGTCTTTATAGAGATAGGTCAAGCCGAGGTAGTAGTGAACGCGAGGGAAACGCGGATCGATCGCAATCGCAGCCTTGAACTCTTCGATCGACTCCGGCAGAAAACCTGTTTCGCGATAAGCGCGGCCGATGAGCACGCGAAGCTGCGGGCGGTTGCCGAGCCGATCGACCATTCGTTGAAAGAGTTGTTTGGCCTGCGGCGACTGCCGTTGTTTCAGAAAGGCTAGACCGAGGGTGTACTCGGCATCGTAATCGTTCGGCGCGAGTTTCAACGTGGTCTCGAGTTCCGCAGTCGCTTTATCAAACTGGCTCAGCATGAAGTACGACTTGCCGAGCATGTGATGCGCAGGCGCGTAACGCGGGTCCGCGGCGATGGCGCGTTGCAGAACGTCTACAGCTTTTTGATATTGCCGCGCGCGGAAGTGCGCGATGGAGAGTTCGACAAAACCGTCAAGAGCAGTGGGACGAAGCGCCGCCGCCGATTCGAATGGTTCAACCGAGGCCTGGTAATTTCCCTGCGCCGAGTAAATCTTGCCAAGCCGGTGATAGGCTTCGCCGAGAATTATTTTGAACTCCGCTTCAGCCCCCGCAAGATTGCCGGCGCGGTGAGCGGCGTTTGCTGCCTCGTAGTGTTTTCGAAACAGATCGCTTTGAACTTGGAAGAAGACAGAGACTAAGAGCAGAGGCAGGCAAGCTGCGCGAAGGTACATCGTTTTACTGATCCGGAAAAGCCAGGAGTCAACAAAAAAACCGGGACGAAGGGCTGAGAAAACCTCAGCACTTCGTCCGTGTTTAAGCCTGCGGGGAGTATATCAGAAGGTAAACTTGATACCGAGTTGAATCTCGCGCGGCGACTGAGCAAAGTTCAACGTTCCAAAGCTTGCGTTCCTCAGATCGGTGTCGAAGCCGGTGAAGTTCGCATGATTGAAGATGTTGAAGAACTCGGTGCGGAACTGGATGCCGTAACGTTCCTTGATTCTCCAGTTCTTAGCGAGCGAGAAGTCGATATTGGTGATCGCCTTGCCGCGCACTGAGCCCTTGCCCAGCGTACCCATCTGGCCGGGGGCAGGTGTTGCGAATGCCGCCGGGTTAAGGTGCCGCGTCGAATCGCCGGTGTTGAGATAGAGCGGCGCTCCGGTGTAGTTCGGACGTTGTCCGACCGCGGAGGCCGTGCCAATCGTGTTCACGCCGGTCAAGATTTCGATCGGAGTCGCGCCGAAGTAAGACGCAATGCCGTTCAACTGCCAATCGCCGAGAATGTGATTGGCCGCCTTACCCCATCGCTGGAAGGACGGGAGCACATAGACCAGGTTGCTGACGAACGTGTGCCGGCGATCGAGGTCGGCATCGCCCCGGTCAGCGTTGAAGTTGAACGGGTCGCTCGTAGAGTTAGTGAATGACGTAAGCGAGACGTCTGAAATCGCGTGGCCCCAGGTGTAAGCGACTTGGAAGGCGAGGCGCTCGCTGAACCGGCGGTTGAGCCACAACTGCATTGCGTGGTAGCTCGAGTTGCCGTTCGATTCGTCAGTCGTGATGTTGCCGACATTAAGGAACTGACGGTTGTCTGAGATCAACTGACCCTGGTTCTGCACCACGCCGGTGACCGGGCTGATAACGTTCATACCCGCACGAGCAATCTGGAGTCGTGCCGAAGCATTGCTGCCATCGCACGCGCTGCCGCGGCAAGCCTGATCCGGCGCGATGTCGTTGCGATTCACGTTGCGCCGCCAGATGTGCAGGCCGTGGTTGCCGATGTAAGACGCTTCAAGGACAGTGTCTTTGAAAAGTTGATGCGAGATGGTCAGGTTCCACTGATAGCTCTCGGGCGGCCTGAAGTCCGGATCGACTGCTGCGAAGCCCGCGTTCGGATTGACGCCGGCAACGTTGTTGACCAGACCCGGATTGATCGTGTCGAGACTGCGGCAGGTCGGACAGTTCGCCAAGGTCGTGCCCGCGCCGTTCCAACCGGAACCTGCGCTGACGGTCGTGGTCCAGGGCGGATTGCCGGTCAAGCGGAGCAAGTCTTCGATAACGTTCGACCGGCTCATGTAGCGACCAATACCGGCTCTCACTGCCGTGGTTCCCGTGCCGAAGATGTCCCACGCAACACCAACGCGTGGCTGCCAGCCTTTCTTGTAACTTCTGACGGTCGCACGGCCAATGCCGAGACCGACAGCTTCGTCCGCCGTCACCAAACCGGTGTTGAAGTCAACGCCGTTGTAGAGACTCGGCAGGAAGTTGGAGATGCGATTGTCTTTTTCCCAAGCCGGCGCGAACTCCGAGTAACGCAGACCGAGGGTCAACGTCACGCGCGGATGGACCTTCCACGTGTCGTTCACGTAGAACTCAAAATCACGCCAGCGGCCTTCCGCGATTTCCGTGGTGGCGATTTCCGTGTAGTTGAGCAGGACCGTGTCGCGGAGAAGCAGATCGCCGATGCAGTGACCGGTCTGCTCGCCGCAGCCCTGGATGGTGGCTTGCTGGTTACCGCCACCAGCGCCGGTGCCCGGCTCATCCTTGAAGTTATGACTAAACAAAGCGCCGACTTTCAGATCGTGCGATCCGAAAACGAGCGAGAAGTCGTCCTTCCAAATATAGAGATCTTCGCGATTGGCCCACGGCGCCTGGTGCCAGATATTGGAGTAACCGCCTGCGCCCCAGAAGAGCGACGGAACCGTGCCGCCGACCAGGCCGTCGCCGCCGTGCGGGAAGACCGTCGGAATCTTCGACGCGATCTCATCTTCCAACGCCTGCGTTTCAGGATTGGTTGAGATGATGATGTCGTTGCCGGCGATGGAAAACTGGAATTCGTTCACCATTGTTGGCGACAATGTGTTCGTCAACTTAACCGCGAAACTGTGGCTCGGCTGGCTCCAGTCCGACGACAGTGTCGGATATGCAGAGTCGCCCCAGAAGTTTCCGGCTGCACCCAGGTGGGTCCACTTCTCGTTGATATAGCGGACCATCAATTGAGCCTTGTCACTGATGGTCAGGTCGCCGCGAATCGAATCCTGTCGTGTGTTGATCGGCTGGACCGTCGAACTGGTCCAATTAGGAGTTCCCGAAGTGTTCGGATCCGGGAACAGCTTCATATAAGCAAGTCCGGCCGGGCTCAATTGCGCAGTCGGAATACGATTGCCGGGGAAGCAACCCGGGTCACTCGGAGTCGGGCCCGGAGTCGTACAGGTCATTCCCGGGATATGCGGCAACGGTCCGGTCAACGTGCCACTGAAATCGCCGAGTTTCTCAGCGGCGGTCGGCACATTTGCCGAAAGCACTGCGCCGCGCCGTTCACGACGCCATTCTTCCGACCAGAAGAAGAACAATCTGTTCTTGATGATTGGGCCACTGAAGTTGCCGCCGAAGTTGTTGTATTTGAGTTTTGCTTTCGGTTGACCCGCGCGGTTCAGGAAGAAGTTGCTGGCGTTGAGCGAGTCGTGACGATAGAACTCAAACAAGCTGCCGTGAAACTCGTTGCTGCCGCCTTTGGTGATCAGGTTGACCACCGCGCCCTGCGCCTGGCCGAACTCGGCGCTGAAACTGTTGCGCTCAACGCGAAACTCTTGAATCGAATCGACCGATGGAAAGACTAACAGCGTGCGGTTCGATCCGACGTCCATGTTGTTGACGCCGTCGACCGTCCACAGGTTGGAGTTTGATTGGTTCCCGTTGACCGACATGTCGACGCCGGAGTTAAGACCCGTTCCGCGCGTCGCGAATGAACCGCCCGCGCCGTTCTGGGTCACCGGGGAAACGCCGGGAACCATCAATGCCAACTGCGCGTAGTTGCGGCCATTGAGCGGCAACTCCGTCACTTGTTTCTCGGAGATCAAACTGCTGACCTCGCCGCTTCTCAATTCAACCGGCGCCTGCTCGCTCGTGACGGTCACGATTTCCGTGACCGAGCCCACCTGCAAGTCGAGATTGACAGTTTTGTTTTCGCTGACGTGCAGTTGCACGTTAGTGGCGACTGTCTTCTTGAATCCCGTCGGAGCGGTGCTGATGGTGTAGGTACTGGCGGGCAAACCAGGCACTGAGTAGAACCCGTCATCGTTCGTCTTCGCGGTGCGGGAAACGCCGTTCTTCTCGTCGACAATCGTGATTTCGGCGCCGGGGACCGCAGCGCCCTGCGGGTCTCTCACTGTGCCGGTGATGTTTCCGGCAGTGCTTGCCTGGCCAAATACGCCGACAAACAAACCCATGCTCAATATGAGCATCAGCGCCTTAAGTCCAAACTTGTTCGACATACAAAACCTCCTAAACGTGACGGGCGTCAGGGCAATCGTTAAGTGCGAAAGAAACGAACGAAACGCTTACTACTTAATACCTACCCGAACAAATAGAACTGCGAGAAATCAGAATGATGCAAATAATACTGAGCCAAGCAACCACTCACGTTCCAAGCACGTGAACTGGAAACCGGAATGCTTCTATTTCCCCTCGATCTGTTCGAGACTAACTAAGCTAACTTGTACTGAGTGTTACTTTGTTGCAGAGGCTAGCAAAAGTATTTAATACTAAACCCGAATGTTGTCAAGAACTTTTTCGGCTGGCGGTCAGGTTTGGTGAGTTATTTTTGGTCCTCAGTCAGATTTGCCGCAAAGTCCTGTCATTCTCACCTGGCTTTAGCCAGGTGTAGCTCAAGGCCGTATTTAGGAACCGTTTTAACGGTAATAATATACTTGACTGACCGAGTCGTTCCCTGTATCTTCACAGCATGGAAACGCCGAGAACCTTACAGCAAGCAATCATTCACTTTTCTAAGCCTGAGAACTGCAATGCCTTCATGATAGCGGCGCGTTGGGCAGACGGAAAGCCACGTTGCCCACACTGCGGATCGGACAATGTGATCTATCTGGAAAAGGCGCGGCTGTTCAAATGCCGCACGGTCCATCCGAAACAGAAATTCTCACTAAAAGTCGGAACCATCTTTGAGGATTCCCCCCTTGGCTTGGACAAGTGGTTGACCGCGATCTGGCTGATAGCGAACGCGAAGAATGGGATCAGTTCTTACGAGATACATCGTGCTCTAGGCGTCACACAGAAAAGCGCATGGTTCATGCTGCATCGTATCCGTCTCGCCATGCAGAACGGTACGATTGAGAGACTTAGCGGACACATTGAAGTCGACGAGACTTTCATCGGCGGCACGGCTCGCAACATGCACAAGTCGGTTTTGAAAAAGCGAGTAGCTCAATTTGCCACTCCGCACACAGGTAGAAATCAGAACATCGGCAAGGTTGCGGTAATGGGCTTACTCGAACGAAACGGCGAAGTCCGCACGATGGTTGTGCCGAACGTCAAACGCAAGTCTCTGCGCCGCGAGATCAATACTCACGTCGAACCCGGTTCGATGGTCTATACCGATGCTCTTCGTTCCTATAGAGATCTCAACTACGACTACATTCACAACGTAATCAATCACGCTGAGAAGTATGTCGACGGTCACGTCCACACGAACGGGATTGAAAACTTCTGGAGTCTCTTAAAGCGGACCATCGGCGGAACGTATGTGAGCGTCGAACCGTTCCATTTGTTCCGCTATCTCGATGAGCAAGCATTCAGATTCAACCGCCGCAAAGGCACGGATGCGGAACGTTTCTTTGAAGTTCTGAGTATGGTCATTGGAAAGCGTTTTGGAGTATAAACAGCTTATAGGCCAACCCTCATGATAGGGATGGCGGAAAGCCTCGCCAGAAACGAGGAAAGAGAATGACAAAATGACAAAGGCCATGAGTTGCCGCTCATGGCCCTGTCACTACGTTTCTGATAATTGCCGGATCTGCCCGCACGGTGTTGGTCGCACTAGGTGCTGGCGGCTCGCTATCTGTGTATCACAGGAGTCGGGCCGATGACAAGAAAAGCTGAAAACCTCATTCCCGCAAATAAAGACGTTCTTGTGTGGGCGCGTCAAGCGATTGGGTTAACGCGAACAGAAGCAGCAGAAAAACTAGGAGTTACCCCCGGCCTTTTAGAGTCCATAGAAAACGGTGACGAATATCCGAACAGTTATCTTTTCAACGCAATGATAACTGTATACAAGCAGCCAGAATCCACCCTACTGCTTGCTAAGGCTCCTGAGACAACAGTGCTCCCGCAAGACTATCGAACAGCAGCCAGTCGTAGAAAAAAACTTTCCCCCGAAACGCGTGTGATCATCCGCGAAGCGCAGGAACTACAACGCTACGTCAGCGAATTAGCAGAGGACGATCCCGCACTCATAAAGCAATTCGATCTTCCGAAAGCCACGCTAAGCAACAGTGCTGTAAATCTAGCCAAAACCGAACGCGCGAGAATAGGCGTACCTCTAAGCACTCAACTAAAGTGGAGGCCGTTAGAATCATTCAACAGATGGCGTAACTGGCTTCAAGACAAAGGAATCATTGTCCTCTTAAAGCGAATGCCGTGGCATGAATGTAGGGGCTTCTCATTACTCGATACGACGCTGATTCCGACGATAGTTGTAAACTCGGAAGACGTTGTGTCGGCTCGCACGTTTACCTTGTTCCACGAGTATGCACACCTCATGCTGCGCCATGCAGGGGTATGCACTCTCGCCCCAGATGTTGCCGTGGAGCAATGGTGTAACGTCTTCTCGGCTTCGTTTCTTTTACCCGCCGATGAACTGACTAGCTACATAGAGCAAACGTATGCCGAGGCTGGCCCAAATTACAACTGGCCGCTAGCGCGTCTTACTCGCCTCGCTGGACGCTATCGCGTTAGTCGCGCGGTAATGGCGCTAAGACTTCAGAAGCTCGGCTTAGCAACGCCGAATTACTTTGAATCTCATTACGCGGAACTTAACGCGTTCGACAGAAGGCCCAAACCAACGGAGCCTCCACATATACAGCGAAAACCAGGGTGGAGGGAAAAGCAACGGCTAAACGAGGTTGGGCTAATCGCTGCGTCTGTAATTGTTGAAGCATGGAGGGAAGACATAACAGACGCTACGGAAGCAGCCGACATCCTCAACCTCAGTCTTGATGAATTACACGGATTGCAAGTGCAAACAGAGGTTCAGAGGGTGCGCAATGTTAGTTGATGCAAAATTCACTTTTCGGTCAGCCGGAAGTCGAAATCGAAGTAGTAGATCCGCCGCCCGAGGTCTACCTAATCGATTCGTCTTCGGTAATTCGGTTGGACGGGAAAGATCGTAACCCTCCGGCCCACTCATACACGCCAGTCGAGCGCGAACTTGTATGGGAGGGGCTAGAGAAATTTACGGAAGCGGGACGGATAAAGGTAATCAAAGAAGTGCGAGAAGAACTCGAAAGGTACGATCCTGTCGGCTTAGAACGACTTAGGCAATATCCCGCGCACCGGCTGATCGTCCGCCGCACTCAAAAGGTAGTCCAAGCATTTCAAGGCATCACCACGGCGCATCCTGATTTAATGAAGGGCGGCTCACGGTACAACCCGGCTGATCCGTGGCTGATTCTGGTTGCTGAAAGAGATGATTACACGATAATCACCGAGGAACTACCACGGTTAGCACGAACAACAATGAGGCGGCGAAAACAGCGACTTGAGCGCATACCCGACGTGTGTATGGCGCGACAAATGAAACCAATTATTAATCTTCGAGATTTGGCGATTCAGGAAGGGTGGATAACGTGAAGTTGAAAAAGAAACCATCTGAGGAATATCAAAATTTCGAGAAACTGGCGAAGCAATTGATCTCTGTACCTAAGAGTGAGATCGATAAGCGCGAGGCTGAGTATCAGAAGCACAAAAAGACCACGAAGAAAAAACGAACCGCATAAACCAAAACGCCGGACTCTGGGCATCCGACGTCTCAGTTCTTCACACCACGGCGCGGCAAAGATTAGTTACTCAATTCCATTTCGTCATCGACAAGTTCCTCCATCAGGATTCCAGCCGCTCGCGCATACGCCAGAAGAGTCCTGACGCTGGGCTGACGGCGACCAAGTTCATATTCTGAGATCCGGCCATAGTGGCCCGCGAATGTCAGTCGTTCTTTCATTTCCGTTTGGCTTAATCCGAGGCGTTGCCGGATCACTTTCAATTTCGCCGCGAGTTTCTTTGGTTTCTCACGCATGGCTATGTCCTTATCCCTAATTGATGGATCGTCTTTTCAGTTTCAGCCGTTAAGACTCCATCAACCGCTTGGCGAAATAGGTTGTGACCCACGTTGCGAAACTCACTGTGCTCATACAGACGATCAATAGCGCGGTCGATTGCCGCGATTGCTGCCGGTATGTCAGAGAGTTTGCCGTGTAGAAGTTGCTGCAATCTTGCAAGGTGATACGCAAGGTTGAGTGCAGCATAAGGATGATCTGCAAATGGCGCGAACACCACATCCCAATCTTCCGCATCGAGCGGTCCATCAGGCGGCGGACTATCTGCGTTCGTGTTACATTTATCCGGCATGGTCGATTCCTTTCTCTTAACGGTGACAGGAGTCGGCTGTGTAAGGGCTGGTAAGTGTTAGTAGCACTTGCCAGCCCGCTCGTTTTCGTGCGGGCCACTATAAACGCGAGATATTCACTTGTCAAAACAATAGTTGGTTTATCACCATAGTTTTAGGCGAATGGTATACTTTGGGCCATGAAAATGATCGGCACAACTGAGGCGGCGAGAAGGTTAGGCGTAAGCTCGAACCGAGTGCGGGCGCTGATCGAAAGCGGGCGCTTAAAGGCGCAGAAGATAGGCCGTGAGTATGCTATCAATCCCAACGATTTAAAGGCTGTGCAGAATCGCAAAGCAGGGCGGCCGCGCAAGACCAAGAAGCGATAGTTATGGAAACGATGAAGACGCTGGACATAGAGGGCGGCAGGGCTACCCGCGTAGCCCTGACCGCCCAAAACCCGCCGAAGTGTGTCAATTATATAGCCATCGCTTCTCGCGTAACGGAAAGCGAGTTAGTCGGCGTGTTCTGCCTTTTTGTGATTGCAAGTACCACCCGCTGCGTTTTTGCCGATACAGTGGTCAAGTGAGCCTGACGGCGAGAAGCCTTTACATCCGCACCCGGCTACATTGCAGGCTCCTGTACCCTGAAGGCGATTTACGTCTTGTGGTTCTGAGCTCATGGAATTGTCCCTTTCCTTGTCTAGAGGTTTGAGTTGATCGAGGGCGGCAAGGAATCGACGCGTCGCCCTCTTGGGGTTAATAGGCGACTTATACCACTAACCCAATCTTAGAGCAAACGGTCAGTCAACTATATTATCCCCGTTTTAACGGGTCCCCTACCAAAAACCGTTGAAACGGTTTCTCGATTCTTGGCGACTCTTACACCTGGCTAAAGCCAGGTGAGAATGACAGGGGACTTTGTGACAAAGCTTCCTCAGACCACGGAGACCGAGGCGAACTTGCTGGCGAGCACCAGGCTCAGGGCGCCCATGAGGGTTGGTTCCGGGCCGAGAGTCGAGGCGATTATCCGCGTCGACGGCAGGCCACGACAGATCGTGGCTTCGACGGAAGTCTTGATATCTTCGGCAATTACCGGCCAGGATCGGACGATCGGACCACCTACGATCACAGCTTCTGGCGCAAGGCCGCGGATCAGGTTGGCGATGCCGATGCCGAGATACCGCGCCGTCTCCTTGAGCGCCGCGCGCGCCGGATCGTCGCCGCCCAGGGCCAGATCTATCAGTTCACTAAAATTGATGTCTCTACTCGATCCATTAGTGAAGTTCTTGTAACGAGCCAGTGCGGAACGTTCCGAAGAGAACGCTTCCCAACATTCACGACTGCCTGATGCACATGCAACAGGCGCTCCCTGCCCGATCGTCATGTGCCCGAACTCACCCGCCGCGCCATTCTCTCCGCGATAGACCTGCCCATCGAAGACAATGCCGGTACCAACACCGCCTTCCACCAGGACGAGAATGAAATCACGAATCGTGCGAATCTCCGGACGGCCAAACCACAACTCGGCGTGCGCCGCGGCATTCGCGTCGTTATCGAGAGTGACTGGTAACCCGGTTGCCGCGTTCAATTGATCGGCGAGCGGCAGATCGCGCCAATTGAAAGTCGGGACAAACAGTTCCCTTCCTTCGTTGCTGACAAGACCCGGCAGACTGATGCCGACGCCTTCGATGGTTCCGTTATTGCGAGCGATCAGTTTTCGGGAAAGGTCGATGATGTTGCGGGTTGTTTGATTGGCGTCAGGATTAGTTTCGAACTCTTCCTGGTGCAGCACACGCCCGGCGAGATCGCTGGTCGCGACGATGGTTCGCGTCGTGCCGACGTCAACGCCGATAGCGACCGCATCCGCAGTGCGCAACGAGAGCAGGATCGGCGGGCGGCCGCCGGTCGATTCACCACTAAGCTCCTCGATTAACCCTTCGATTCGCAGTTCTTCGACGATCAGTGAGATCGTCGAACGCTGGAGTGCGGTCTCATGGGCAATTTCGGCGCGGGAGATCGGGCCTCGTTCGCGAACGTAGTTCAACACGATCTGGCGGTTAATATCGCGAATCGTATTTGACCGGGCTACGTTGGCTTTCTTTAAATCAATCCGTCGCATCTAGTCGATGAATAAGTAGTACAGACCTCACTTCGAGTCAAGGCGTGATTGAAACAAACCTTGCCAAAACGGTTCCATTCGGCGGTATACTGAGCACAAAAATTCGGGAGGTCAGCCATGAACACCCAGCATTCCGCGGGTAAGTGCTCCTTAATCGGGATCGCCCTCCTCTTAGCCGTGGCCGCACCGACATTAGCTCAACGCTCAACACCGGGCCCGCCTCCCGTCGATAAAACTACGAACAAGGCCCGCCAACGACAGCAGGATGAAGCGAGCCGTGAGTGGCAACTGCGTAACTTCGGTAATCCGTCAGTTGTGAAGGATCGGCGGCGGCTCGATGCGTTGATGGCGCAAACCGAAGAGGACTTCACTCGCCTGCTCACGCTGCATAATGAACTCGCGCGCGCAATCGCGTCAGATAAGCCGCTCGATTATCACTTCGTCTCACAAGCGACCGGCGAGATTCGCAAACGCGCCACCAGTATCCAATCAAATATCGGTTTGACTTTGCCGGCAGAGGAAATCAAACCACTGGAGATGCCGGCACAGACGAACGAGAAGGAAATGAAAGAAGCGCTCGTCAAGCTCTGTAAACAGATCAGAAGTTTCGTCACCAATCCCGTCATCGAACAGCCAAACACGATCGACGTGGAAAAACTGGCGACGGCGAAGCGCGATCTCGAGAGCGTGATTCAGCTCAGCGAGCACCTCAAACGAGACGCCGATCAGCTTGGCGGCAAGGCGCAAAAGTAGCAAGGGCAAGAAGTTTCCCGCAAAGGCGCAAAGACGCAAAGGAAGAAAGACGCAAGGGGAAGAACCATGTGGACTGAATTAGTCCTTTGCGCCCTTCTTCCTTTGCGTCTTTGCGCCTTTGCGGGAAACCTCTTACTCCGGACTTGCAGACGGTGATGGTTGTGCGGGCGGAGTGCGCACAAAGACAATCGGTTCCGTGGTTGTTGCTCCTTTTCCTTCCTGCACAGTGACGATCTGGTTTGGCTTTACGTCGGCGATGCGATCCTTCTGATTGCCGGGCCAGGTGATCTCGATCGTCAAGGTGGTTCCTTCCTCAGGTTTCCCCAGACCAAATACCAGCGGCAACTCCGATTGCGAGCAGTAACTCGATCCGGTTCGCACCACGCCGTAAAGCGTGCGCCCCTTCGAAGTCTTCACGACGACTTTCGCGCCGATGCCGTTGCGATTCGCCTTCGCGCCGATCGTTTTAAGACGCAACACGTCGTTCTGATTCGCGTTATCGTTGCGCAACAAACGCGCTGGTCCATTGTTCGTCGTGAGCAGAAGATCGAGATCGCCGTCGTTGTCGTAGTCGCCATACGCAGCGCCGCGTCCGACGATCGCGCGATTCAAAGCGCGCCCGAGTTTCGCCGTCACTTCTTCAAACTTCTTCCTGCCTTTGTTCTGAAACAGGTGCGGCGGTTGCGCGTACTTGACCGTCGGCTGCACGACGCTGATGTCGTCCGACACATGCCCGTTCGCAGCGAAGATGTCGAGCAGGCCGTCGAGATTGTAGTCAAAAAAGAAACAGGCAAAGGTCAACGACTGCGCCGAGATCTTGCCGATTCCCGACGACGACGCTTCATCGGTGAAGAGTCCCGATCCGTCGTTGTGATAAAGCGCGATGCTTTCATTCGTGAAGTTGCCGATCACGACGCCGGGTTTACCGGAACCATCGTAGTCGGCGGCGTCGACGCCCATGCCTGCGCGCGCAGTTCCCGCTTCGCTGAAAGCAACACCAGCGATGACGCCATTGTCAGTAAACGTGCCGTTGTGATTGTTGCGATAGAGCTTATTCGGTTCGGTGTCGTTGGCGACGAAGAGATCCATCCAACCGTCGTCATCATAATCAAGCAGCGCGATGCCGAGTGTCTTTCCTGCCGGATCGTTCACGCCCGCGCGCGCGGTGACGTTCTCAAACGTGCCGTTGCCGCGATTGCGATACAACTGCGAGCTTTGTCCTTTGTAAGACTGCGGCGTGCAATAAGACTTGTTCTTTCCGTCGAGCGAGCAATGCTGATCGGTTTGGACGGACCATTCGACGTAGTTGCCGACGAACAGATCGAGCTTGCCGTCGTTGTCGTAGTCGAACCACGCCGCGCTCGTGGAAAAACCAGGCTCCGCCAGTCCGGCGCGAGTTGTCACATCGGCAAACTTCCCGTTGCCAAGATTGCGAAACAGATGATTGTTGCCGACGCAGGTGACGTAGACGTCGTCCCAGCCGTCGTTATCATAATCGCCCACGGCGACGCCGATGCCGTACATCTCGACGCCGAGTCCGGCCTGTTGCGTCACGTCGGTAAACGTGCCGTCCTTGTTGTTGTGATAGAGCGCGGGAAACGAGCGTCGCTTTTTCGATTCGGGCCAGTCCATCGAATTGACGAGAAGAATGTCCTGCCAACCATCGTTGTTGTAGTCGAGGAATGCAGCCCCCGCGCCGATCGTTTCCGGAAGATACTTCTTCCCGAAAGCGCCACTGTTGTGTTTGAAACGAATCCCAGCCTCGGAGGTGACGTCGGTGTATTCGATGGGACCGGAAGGACGTGGCGGTGTCGGACTCGGAGACGGCGAGGGCGCTGCCGCCTGTTCCGCAACCGGTGCGGCAGAAGGAGCATCAGTAGCCGCTTGCTTGCAACCCGAAAGCAAGAGGGCAAGACACAGCAGGACAAGAAGAAGTTTCCCGCAAAGGCGCAAAGGCGCAAAGCGCAGCCGCGTTGCTAAGCGGGTTTTGCTTTGCGCCTTTGCGCCTTTGCGGGAACCTTCCTGTGGAAAGCCAATGCGAATAAGAACGGTCATGCGGCGTTTGACTCTCGCAGCAACATCGGACGCCGCGACTCAAACCAGATCTCGATCAACATCGCCGCTGGTCCAACGACGAACAGCGCGTACAACGGCGCGTGCACTACATGATTCAACCGCAGCAACATCTCTACAAACGCCACCATCACCACGACAATGCATTGCCATCTTTTCGACTTAACCGTCGTCTTCGGATCCGTAATCATGAAGAAGACGAAGAGTTGATACATCGGTCCGGTGATCGGCGCGATCTCCGCCCACCACGAGTCGCCATTGATGTAACTGCGCACCAAAGCAAACACAAAAAACGACGCCACGTAAGCCGCGCTGATATGAATTCGCTTAGCGCGCCAGATGATGATCGATCCTAACGTCCAGATCACGATCAGCGGCCATTTGAAATTTCCCCACTGCACGCTCAACGCGGCGACCGTCTCCGGCGCGAGAAACAGCAGCGCGCAGATCCCGAAGTTCGACGGGTTCCACAAGTGCCGGTCTTTAACCCGCAACACGTACTTCGACATGATCGACAACACGCTCGCGAGGGCAAACGGCCACAGCGCAGGCGAACGAACGAGAATCCCGCAACTGATTCCGCTGATATACGCACTCGACAGGTTCAGCCATTTCCCCAAAAAGATCCGGCCCAGGATCAGTTCCGCCACCAGCGCGCTGACGATCGCGATGCCGGTCTTTTCAAAACTTTCAAGAATCCCGTAAGCGAAGTGGCCCACCAGCAGGATGACAGTAATGAACACCGGCGCGACGTAGCGATTTTCGAGACTCAGCACCGACTTTTTCGTGCTCTCGGCAACACTGCTTTGGGCTGCGCTAATCGGCTGCGAGGCTGACTGGCTCATGCAGGCTCCTTGATCTTGTACGTTGTTCCAACCGCAGGCTTATCGATCGTCTCGACTTTTCCGGAAGGCCAGCGAATCTCGGCCTTCTCCAGTTGCGGATTTTTGCCGACTCCGAAGTGCAACCGTCGCTGGCTCTGCGAACAAAAGCCGTTGCCACCGGAAACCTGTTGCACCTGCTGATGTCCGTCCCAAAATACACGAACCTCCGCGCCGATCGCGCTGCGATTGCTCGCCGACCCTTCAAGCTCAAACGCCACCCACTTGTTTTCCGGCGTCACGTTATTCTTATAAACAAGCAATGGCCCTTTCTGATTTGCGACGACGACGTCGAGCACGCCGCGATTCCACAAATCAACCATCGCCACCGCGCGCCCGTCGAAAACATCAGCAGCGCCGACGGCCTGGGCCACGTCGACAAACTTGCCCGCGCCATCGTTGAGCCAGACTTTCTTCTGTTGATAACCCGACAAACTTCGTCCATCCATCGCAGGCCAATGCGCTGCGTCCGAGATGATCGCCGAGTTGCCGCCGGCGATCTTCGAGAAATCGTACCAGTAGTTCAGATTCCGATCAGCGGAAATGTAACCGTTGACGAGATAAAGATCGAGATTGCCGTCGTTGTTGAGATCGCCGAACTGAGTCCCCCAACTCCAGCCGCCAATCTCCACGTCCATTGCGCGCGCGAGATTGTCGTAGCGCAGCGAATCGCCCGCCGTGCCCTCGCGCGGCACCCAGAGATTGTTCCCCTGGATCAACACGCCTTCTTCAGAGATGTTCGATACGTAGATCGCATAACGGCCGGTATTGAGAACGTCGCCAAGCGAAGCATTCATGCCGCTTTTGGGTGAGAACCCGACGCCCGTGTCCTTCCCGACTTCGCGAAACTGCGTCCCATCGTAAAAATACATTTCCGAGATGCCGTAATCGTTGGCGATGAAGAGATCCGTGTTGCCGCTGCCGCGCAGATCGGCGGCGACGGACGCGAGCGCCCAGCGCCGTGTGTCGATGCCGAGTTTCTGGCTGACCTCTTCAAACGATCCGTCGCCGAGATTGCGGAAGAGATACTTGCGCCCGCCGTTCTTCGCGTACTCGAAACTCTCCGGCATCATCTTCGTCGTCTTCAACTGCCAGAGGTTCACGTCTTCCGCGTAGTAGCCGCCCACGAATAAATCAAGACTGCCATCGCGATCGTAGTCAAACCAGATCGCCGTGTTCGCGTTGACCCACTCGGGCAGCTTCGCTTGATCTGTAACACGCGTAAACTTCTTGCCCGCGTCGTTGTGAAACAGTTCGGGCTTGCCCCACTTGTACAGAAACAGATCCTCGTAACCGTCGTTGTCGTAGTCGCCCCAGACAGCGCCCATCGAAACGCCGGTCCCGACCTGGTTGACGTCGGCAACGCCAAGATCGCCGGCGAGATCTTTGAACGATCCGTCGCTCATGTTTTTGTAGAGCGCGTTCTTGCTTCCCTCGCCGCTGTTGGTCACGTAGATGTCCGACCAACCGTCGCGATCGAAGTCGACGATCGAAACGCCCGCGCCCATCGAAGCCACTTGCGGCATGATGTGGTCCAACTTCCGATCGAGCGCCGGCGCCTGGTGAACAAAACTTATCCCGGAAGCTTGCGCCACTTCCTGTAAGTGAAACCCGTAACGGTTAGTCGCCGCCGTGGCGCCAATCGCTGCATTTGCCTGAGCGCGACGCGCCGCAAGACGCCGCAGCACTACTGGCACAGCTAGTAATCCGACGAAAACGACTATCAGAACTAGTCTTGCTATTTTGCGCCCGGTCATCTACCTGGTTTTGACCTCATCGCGTTCTGGAACACTTCAGTCGTCACGTAGCGAGTATGGTAAGTCTGCCAATCACTGGGATGGCGGCGATATACCCACTCGTCTTCGAGCCGTCCTGGCGGCGTGATGTATTGATTCTTAGCGTGATAGGGCAAGGGGAGAACGGTCTTTGAAAAAGTAGAGTTTAGATCTCCATCTTTGATCCAGCCATCGCCGGCGATGACAAAGTCGCGGACCCAACCCGGCGGCGGAGGCGGCGGCGCTGCAAAACGAAACGTCATCTCGTCGCCTGCATTCATTATTACGTAACGATCGTCGACGTGCTGCAAAAGCTCTCTCACGTCGCCGAACCGTGTGTAGTAACCAATCAGGTCCCGCCATATCTGTTTGGAGCTGGCGAGCCGATTATAGTCCGGTATTTCCGGCGATGAATCATTCGTTCGGTTGATAACCGAGTAGCCACGATAATGAAGATCGGCCGTGCTGGGATCAAGTCGATTTACTTTAAGCGCCGCGTCCGGGAGACTAACCGCCCACTCTATCTGATCCCAGAAGATCTCCAGGTTGGTGCGCAAACGAACGCGCCGCGGCGTGCCCGGAGTAAATACATCTGCGAGATCGAACAGGCAGATTTTTTTCCTTCCGGCCGGAAAACCAAGATTCGGCCGCGCGGTTCGCCAACCGCCCGCGCCATCCGGAACTTCCAAACTCAACGGCTTCGCCTGTTCCTGTTGGCCCTGGCTGATGGCAACGTTGATGGAAGAATCCGTCGGGTGCACCCAGCCGTGCGCGATCAACCAGAGCGGGCCGCTTTGCGGCGCGTCGTCGCCGAGATCGATCTCGACGTAGTGATCGCGCGTCACGCCCTGGTATTTACCGCGGCCAGCAGTATCGAGATAGTTTTCGTCGAGCTTGTCGACGATGCTGGTAACGTCCTGGCCGTTATCGTCGATCGCGCGTGCGATTTTGCGAGGCGTGGAAACGGTCGTGATCGCGAGCTTGGCCGGAGGAATGACGAAGCGCTCGTCGACGAAAATTTCCGTTCCTTCCGGATGATCGACCACCATCAAGCTGAGGTGATCGTAGTAGTAAGTCTCCCAGAGTTCAGCAGTGATCCGGAGATCGTAGTAGCCATCGCGCGGCACGAGTTGATCGCGTCTGATCTTGTACCACTCTTCTGTCGCTTCGACGTTGGCCGTGCCGATAGTGTTGATCCGCAAGCCAATTGCCGAACTCCAGGGCACCGAGTCTTTCACAAACTCCATTTGCTTGCCGTTGAAAGCAAACAGAAATGGACACGAGCCTTTCAGGCGCTGCTCGGTAACGACTTCCTGATCCGCTTTCAGTTCAAAGTCGGCGCGCACGGTTCCATTCGGCCAAACGACGCGAATGACGTCGGTGCTTGTTTGTTCGCCTAAACCAAAATGAAGCAACGGGCCGGTGATCGGTTGCTTTTGGACCAGCAATCCCGATCGGACTTCCATCTCGCCGCCGACGCCAAACGAATTGATGCGCTGATCGCCGACCGCCTGGATCGCGCGTGGACGTACGACTTGCCAGTGATAGTTTTTCGAACCTTTGTTAAGCGCTTCGACCAGTTCGCCACCTGAAGAAAGACCTAACAGATCGAGACGCCCGTCGCCGTTGAGATCGGCGATGTCGAAGACTTGCGCCGGGGTCGCTTGTTTTTCGAGTTGTTTGAGAACGCCCTTTTCGTCGTTAAGCCAGACGGCAGTGCCCTCCGTTGACGACAACGCGAGATCGAGACCGCCGTTGTTATCGAGATCCGCAATCAGGAGACGGACGTTGTTGCCCGTGAGCGACATCTTTGCGATCTCAGCGGTGTCCCACGCTGTACCGTCGTTCCTGTCGGAGACCCGCGTGATCGTGCCGGTCTCACTCACCACGATCAGGTCGAGCACGCTGTCGTTGTTCAAATCCGCGATGTTGATCTCTTTCGCGCGCGCGAGTTGAATTGGACGCTCCACGAATTGAGCCTGTCGCTCATTGCTGAAGATCCGAAGCTGTCCCGTGCCATCGATCAGCGAGGCATCGGCGTCGCCATCCGCATCGATGTCGGCCCAGGCGAAACGCGTAACTCCGGAGACATTCGGAAAGGGTTGCATTTGAACAAACGAGCCGTCGCCGTTGTTTCTTATGACGAGCGGCGCTCCCTGTTGCGATCCCAGCACGATGTCGAGATCGCCGTCGGCTTCGATGTCGGCACTCCAGGCGCCGGTGTAGTTTCCGTTGATCACGGACGCGGGCAGTTTCGTCTCGGGAGTTACATCGTTAAAAGTTGACGGGCTTTCCTGGCGCAGAAGACGCACACCACCCGCGCCGGCCAGCACGAGATCGATCTTGAAGTCGTAATTGAAATCGATCTCGAGCACGCTATCAGGTCCCGGAGGAGTATTGGATGGACCACCAGGAAAAGGAAAACGCGCGCCGCTGTTTAACTGCATGCCGGACGCAGTGCCGCGCGCCACTATCGGCGCGTCTGTGCCATTCAACGTGATTGCGCCGGCCCACTGTTGGGGAACCGGATCACGATCGGACGAAGCGGTGGAAGGCGCAAAAGTTATCGCCGTATCGGGCGTGGCTGTTGTGAAAACAGGCGATTCCAACACAAGAAAGCGCGTAAAAGGCACGGCCTCTTCGCCGGGCGGCGGTTTGATTGCCGCAAGGCCGCGACGGTATTCGGGAACACGCACCAACACGTTGCGCAAGAAGCTGGTACGCGTCGCGGCCGCGCGCAGGTCGCCGCTGTTTGTGGCGTTGTTTGTGGCGTTGTTTGTGGCGTCGTTCAATGCCTTGACTTGCTCTTGCACTTCGGCCGGCCATGCGGACGAACGCGCGTTGATCTTTTCAATTACGCCCTTGAGCGTCTCAGCATCACCACGCTTGGCTGCCACACGGCCCAATTCAATCTGCGCTGCGACGTTGTCAGGTTGCGCCGCCAGTATCTTCTGCAATAACGACTGAGCCTCGGCAACGCTCTGGTCGTCACCTTGCCGCTCGACTTCCTCGGCGAGTTTGTAAACAGCTAACAGGTTATTCGAATTCAACTCGACTGCTTTGCGCAGCGCAGTTATCGATTCGGGCGTTTTGCCGCGACTGCTTTCGAGCAGACCCAACAAGTATTGAATGTCGCCGCTATCAGGCGCGAGAGTGCGCGCGCGTTCGAGTCGTTCGCTCGCCGTGTCGAAGTTTTTCTGCCGCAGCGCAAGGAGGCCCCAGTTGGCCCAACCCGTAGGTTCGGCCGGCGCGAGTTGGGTGAACTGTGCCAGCTTGCTGTCGGCCTGCACGTCATGACCCACCTGCAACGCGGCGAGCCCGATGTAAAACGTGCGCACTAGCTCGTTGTATTCAGGCGTGCCTCTGCTCGGCAGCGTGGCAGTGGGGCGACAGCCGGTGATAAGCAACGCAGCCGTCAGCAACAGTATGTGTACTCTGTGTTTGTGTTTGATATAGTCGGCGGGAATCATCTATGAAGCACTTTAAAACTCGTGTTCTGCTGTTGGGATTCTCGGTCGCACTCTTTGTAGCGGCCTCATTAATAGACCAGAGCGCCGCCCTTCGTCAAAACACGCCGCCGAAAGCGACGGCCCGCGAAGAGGCTTACCGGGCGAATAATATCGGCGTCGCGCTGCTCGAACAGTACAAACATAAAGAGGCTGCGGACGCTTTCAAACGCGCGTTGCAACTCGAACCGGGACTGTCGCTGGCGCGCATTAATCTCGGCATCGCGCTCTTCAACGTCCCCGATCTTCCGGCCGCGCAACGCGAACTGACCACTGCCGCCACAGCCGCGCCAAATGCTCCGCAACCGCACTACGTCCTCGGTTTGCTCGCAAAATTGCAGAACAAACCCGTCGAGGCAATCGCGTCGTTTCAGAAGGTGCTCGCGATCGATCCGCAGGACGTCGGCGCGAATGTCAACCTCGGTCAACTTTACGCGCAGCAACGCAAGTATCCCGAAGCGATCGCGGTATTGCGAACGGCCATCGCCGCCGAACCTTACAACACGACCGCGCTGTACAACCTCGGCACGGCGTTGATTCGCGGCGGCCAGCGTGAAGAAGGACAAAAAGTAATTCTCCAGTTCCAAGCGCTGCGCGAGCGTGGCAGCGGGACGACCATCGGAACAAACTATCTCGAACAAGGCCGCTATGCAGAAGCAGTTGCTTCAACGGGCGCTGAGGCGGAACTCGTCGACAAGAATGTTCCGGACGTCAAGTTTACCGACGCGACGGCCGGCGTGCTTCCGTCTGCTAGCTGGGCCGCTGCCGAGGAACCCTCTGGCGCCGTTGTATTGTTCGATTATGACCTCGACGGCGATCTCGATCTCGTTGAAGTTCGCGGGCCGCAACAGCGGCTCCTGCGTAACGACGGCGGCAAGTTTGTAGACGTGACGGCGCAATCGGGCGCATTCGCCAAACCGCCGGACGCCGCTGGGTTCGCGGCGATTGCCGGCGATTACGACAACGATGGACGCTCCGATCTCTTCATCGTTCGCACCGGTTCGAGCACGCTTTATCACAACGACGGCAACGGCAGCTTTTCAGATACAACCGCCGCCGCAAAGGTCTCGGGTTATGCATTCACGTCCCGGGCTATTGCTTTCGTCGACTACGATCACGATGGCGATCTCGACATCTTCAACGCGGGTCAGCCGTCGCTGCTGTTGCGAAACAATGGCGACCGCACGTTTACGGATCAAGCGACCGAAGCAAAGCTCGCCGAGAAAGTGACGGCACGGGCTGTTGTGCCGACCGATTTCGACAATCGCCGCGATGTCGATCTGCTGGTCGTCGCGGCAGAAAAAGTTTCGCTGTGGCGCAACCTGCGTGACGGATCGTTTCGCGATGTTGCGAGCGAGGTCGGGCTGGGTGAGATCAAGGGATCGACGAGTGTTGCCGCAGGCGATGTTAACAAAGACGGCTACACCGA
>DATELZ010000003.1:0-8390 GCA_035276045.1 Pyrinomonadaceae bacterium
GAGACGGGGGGATGGGGCGACGGGGGGACGCGGGGACGCGGGGACGCGGAGTTGGTTTCCGGCTGGCTATTGTCTTTGTTCTTTTTCTTGTCTTTACTCTTAGCAACACGATCTTTTTTCGCCATGATTTTTCTCCTCGTCTAGTTTATGTCTAGCCCCGCGTCCCCGGGTCTCCCCGTCTCCGGGTCCCCGCTTCTCCCCGTCCCCGCTTCTCCCCGTCTTCTTCATTCCCCCTGATCGAGCGAAAACCCGCGCTCGCCGTCAAACGTGTAAAGTCCTTCGGTTTTGATGAAGTCGTAACCAGCGCCCGCGATCCGGTTGAGCAACGAGATCACCTGGGTGTGTGACACGACGCTGTCGCCATCTTCGCCGCGGAAACGGCATCGCCAGTGGTCGGAACAGAACGTTTCGGCGTGACCTTCAGGCCAAACTTTCACGCCGCGATTGCTGATCATCGTTAACTTCAAACCCTCGCCATTCAACTCGCTCAGTTTGCCGCCGAGATCGTTGGGCGAACCTGTCGACCAGTCGAGAAAAACGTCGACGCCGACCAGCTCTTTTTTCGGAGTCGCGGTCACAGCGGCGGCGTGGCTCGTCAGAGTGTCAGCATCGGCGGCCTTGTATTTCCGCGGTTTTAGAATCTGCGGCATCTGGCCCAGTCGCTCGATAACCGCGCTGGCAAACTCATTTGTTCCGACCTTTTGTTTACTGACTTTCTCGTCGTAGATGTCGTAGGTGTGAATGCCGTCTTCCACGGCACGCAGCCACGCGTTGTGGACCTTTTCGGCGTGCTCGCTCAAACCGACGTGGACCAGCATCATCACCGCGCCCAGCAGCAGCCCCGACGGATTGGCGAGGTTTTGTCCGGCGCGACGCGGCGCGGAGCCGTGAATCGCTTCGAACATCGCGACATGCTCGCCGATGTTTGCCGAGCCGGCCAGTCCGACTGAACCGGCAATCTGCGCGGCCACGTCTGACAGCACGTCGCCGTAGAGATTCGGCATGACGACGACGTCGAACGCTTCGGGCGTGTCGGCGAGTTTGGCGGCGCCGATGTCTACGATCCAGTGTTCGTTCTCGATGTCCGGATACTCGGCAGCGATCTCGTCGAAGACCTTGTGAAACAGCCCGTCGGTCATCTTCATGATGTTGTCTTTCGTGAAGCAGGTGACCTTCTTGCGGTTGTTTCGACGGGCGTAGTCGAAGGCGTAACGGACGATCTTTTCGCTGCCGGGCCGGGAGATCAGTTTCAGGCACTGGTAGACCTGGTTCGTTTGGCGGTGTTCGATGCCGGCGTAAAGATCCTCTTCGTTTTCGCGGACGATGACGACGTCCATCGACGGGTGTTTCGTGTCGATAAACGGATCGTAAGAGACGCACGGGCGCACGTTGGCGTAAAGACCCAGAACTTTGCGCACCGTAACGTTCAGGCTCTTATAGCCCTTGCCTTGCGGCGTGGTGATAGGCGCTTTCAGAAAGACCTTGGTCCGTCGCAACGAATCCCACGAGCCTGGCTCGATGCCCGAAGTATTGCCGGCGAGATAGACTTTTTCGCCGATGTCGATGGTTTCGATTTCGAGTGGCGCTTCGGCGGCTTCGAGGATGCGCAGGGTGGCGGCCATGATTTCCGGCCCGATGCCGTCGCCGTTCGCGACGGTGATAGGGATACGTTTAGACATTATTCCCAAGCCTTTCAGGGGTTATTTAAGAAAGAAGGGAATAGTACGCGAAAGCCCAAAAACGGGCAATTCATCGTTAAAACGCGGATCTCCGAAAAAGATCCTTGACGCGTTTCTGGGGCGTCCTGCATACTTTTGTCTACGAGTACCTACTCTCGCGCATCAATGGTGATAGCGCCTGTCCGTGATCGTAACGCGACGAGGTTCGGCTGAATAGAGAGTGAGGCAGTTGTTAACTAGTTCAGAAGCCGCTCTCGAGATTTAGAGCACCGGGTGCGTCGCAGCTCGCCGAAAGTATCGGCCGTCTCCCCCGAACTGTATCAGCGAATTCCAGCAAACCCGCGCTTCCCTTCAAATTAAGGATAGTAGAATGGCTACAAAACTCTACGTAGGAAACCTCTCGTTTCGTACCACGAGCGAGGAACTGCGCGACGCTTTCGCGTCAGTTGGAACAGTGGAATCAGCTTCGGTGATTGAAGACCGCGAAACGGGACGATCGCGCGGCTTTGCTTTTGTGGAGATGGCAACCCCTGAGGAGGCAGCAGCAGCAATCGAGGCATTCAACGGCAAGGACTTTGGCGGGCGCAATCTGACCGTCAACGAAGCCAAGCCGAGAACTGATCGTGGCGGCGGTGGTGGCGGCCGCGGCGGTTATGGTGGTGGTCGTGGCGGTGGTCGTGGTGGTTACGGCGGTGGTGGTGGCGGCCGTGATCGCGACAACGATCGTTACGAGCGCGAACCGCGCTGGTAGTTTCTTCTTAGGGGCAGCAACCCCCGCTGCCCCTGCTTTCCGTTATCTCTTAACTGGAGTTATTTTCAGCGTCAACCTGTCAGTACCGCGGATTACTTCAATCACATACTCTTCGTCCGCCTTCATCTCACCCAGCGCAAACGTGTAGTCGTAAACGTTCTTGACCTCGCGAGCGCCGATCTTGACGATGCGATCGCCGGCTTTCAGTCCCGCTTTGGCCGCTGGTGAATCTTCGCGGACGCCGTCGATCAGGAGTCCGTTGTTGCTGTCGGCGTAGTTCGGGATCGTGCCGAGATAGACGCGAAAGCCGCCGGTGCGCGGCGTCGCTTCGGTCTTCGCGGTCAGGTAGGTGATCCGCTGCGGCGCGACGTCGAGATTGCGGACGATGTAGCCGACGAGGTTGAGAATGCGCGTTTGATCCGTGTAGTTGATCTTCTCGAACGTGTCTGAAGGCTTGTGATAGTCAGCGTGAGTTCCGGTCCAGAAGAAGAGCACCGGGATCTGTTTACCATAAAACGAAGAATGGTCACTTGGACCAAAGCCGTCTTCGTTCAACGTCAGATCAAAACTCCGAGCCGGATCGGCAGTGCCCTGCGCGATGATCTCGCGCCACTCTTTCGCAGTTCCCACACCGCCAATCACGAGCTTGCGATCTTTCATCCGGCCGATCATGTCCATGTTGATCATTGCCACGGTGTTCGCGAGCGGCGTAACCGGATTGGCAACGTAATACTTCGACCCGAGCAATCCTTCCTCTTCACCACCAAAACCGATAAAGACGATCGTGCGTTTTGGCCGCGGACGTTGCGACGTAAATACGCGCGCCAGTTCAAGCACGCCCGCCGTACCGGAAGCGTTATCGTCAGCGCCGTGATGAATCTCGCCGGAGCGCGGCGCAAGACTGCCGTCGCCGCCACGACCGAGGTGATCGTAGTGGGCGCCGATCACGATCGTCTCCTTCTTCAGCGACGGATCGGAACCTTCGAGTATGCCGATAACGTTGTAAGCCGGAACTTCTTTGCGCGTGACGTCGGTGGTAAGAGTGAAAGGCCCGGCAATCGGTTTGACGGTCAACTGTTCTTTCGCGGCGGCGAGCTTCTGCAACTCGGAGTGGTCCAGCTCAGGCGCGATCTTGTTGAGCGCCTGTTGCGATATGGCGACGACGGGCAAGCCCAGTTCGCCGGCCATGTTGTCGTACGCGAGCCTGGCAAGCTGGTCCTTCTTGAATTCTGACTCGTCCGCGATCACCAGCAACGCCTTGGCGCCCGCATCACGAGCAGCTATCGCTTTCCAACGCACGTCGACGTAGCGGAAAAAGCGGCCGTGCGGGTTCTCGCCGTCCGGAGTGCCGCTAAGCGCAAGAGCGATGTTTCCCGAGACCGGGAGTTTCTGGTAGTCGTCATGATTCAAGTCCGCGGCCTTGATTCCGTACCCGACAAAGACAAGCGAACCGCTGACGGTGGCGTTGGTGGAAAAACCAAGCGGCGTCCACTCTTCGCGGACGGCGAGACGCTGTGAAGTTGGACCAATCAGCAACTCGTTCTTCGGTCCCAGTTCGACGCCGGCAACATACGGAAACGATTGCAGGTAACGCGGCATGATCTGGCTTGGCCGGCGCGTGGCTGGACCAGCCGTGGCGGGCTTCAATCCCAGTCGCGCAAATTCGCCGGCGATATAACGAGCCGCATCAGTCGCTCCTGCGGTGCCTGTGCGGCGACCGTCGAGCGCATCAGACGCGAGATAGCTGACGTGTTGTTGCAACTTCGATGCGCTTGGACCATCTTGCGACGGCGCTGGCGTTGTTGTCTGCGCAACCGCAGTGACGGTGACGAGCAGCAGAACACAGATCTGTAAAAATCTTTGTGGCTTCATGATCGATTACTCCACCCAATCCGCGATAAAGATGTTCGTGTCCCCTTGCTTGGCTGCATTGCGATTCGAGGCGAAGACGAGCTTCTTACCGTCAGGCGAAAACATCGGAAAGCCGTCAAACGTCTCGTTGAACGTGATCCGTTCGAGACCGGCGCCGTCGACTTTGATCATGTAGAGATCGAAATTCCGCCCACGCGCGTCGTCGATGTTTGACGAAAAGATGATTCGCTTGCCGTCCGGGAAGAAGTATGGACCAAAGTTGGCCTTGCCGTTACTGGTCACCTGCCGTTTGTTCGATCCGTCGGCGTTCATCACGAAGATCTCGAGCACTGTCGGACGAATCAGGTTCTGTTGCAGCAGACCCGTGTAATCAGCCTTTTCCGCATCCGTCTTCGGATGGTGCGCGCGATAGACGATCTGTTTGCCGTCGTAAGACCAGAATGGACCACCATCATAACCGAGTTCATTGGTGAGGCGTCGCACATTCTTTCCGTCGGCATCCATCGTGTAGATGTCGAGGTCGCCATCGCGCATCGAAGTGAAGACCATTTTCTTCCCGTCGAGCGTGACGGTTGTCTCGGCGTCGTAACCGGGCGTATTCGTCAACTGCTTCAGGTCCGAGCCGTCAGCTTTAGCGGAGAAGATGTCGAAACTCGGATAGACAGCCCAAACATAACCGCGCGAGAAGTCAGGACGCGGCGGACATTTCTTGTCGCCTAAGTGAGTCGAAGAATAAACGACGCGTTTGTTGCCGGGCAGAAAGTAAGAACAGGTGGTGCGCCCTTCGCCGTTCGAGATCATCTTCACGTTCGATCCGTCGACGTTCATCGTGAAGATCTGGTCGCAGCCGAGATCGTCGCGGGTCGACTGAAAGATGAGTTGCTTGCCGTCGGCGGAGAAGTAAGCTTCGGCATTCTCGCCGCCGAATGTCAACTGCTTGATATTTCGCAGGTGTTTCTCATTCGGCAGCAGCAGATTGTTTGGTGAATTGTTTGTTTGAGCAAGCGGGGCGCTAATCAGCAACGCCAGCACGAATAGGGGCGCCAGAATTTTCATAATTTACAACCCTTGAGTTTCGGTTGCGAAAGATCAATAGAACGAGAGCAATGACGCCGATTATCAGGCTGATCATTTGGGAGGTAGAGAGGCCTGTCAGCGTCGTCAATCCAAGTATGTCGCCGCGCGGGTCGTCGCGCACGAATTCGATCGCAAACCGGACGATCGAATAGAGCAAAGCGTAGACGAGGATCACCTGGCCGTTGAATCGTTTGCGTTTGTGCAGCCACAACAGAAACGCGAACACCAGCAACATCGCAAACGATTCGTAGAGCTGCGTCGGATGAAGATGCGCGTCGATCGGCACGCCGGTGATCTCGTGGCCCTGTTCGCTAAACTTCACGCCCCACGGCAACGAGGTCGGCTTGCCCCAGCAACAGCCGGCGGCAAAACATCCCTGGCGGCCGAAGAAGTTACCAATGGCAATTCCGGGCGCGCAAGCGTCGGCCGTTTTCCACCACGGCAATTTGTAGCGCTTCATCAGCAGGTAGCCGGCGACAACCGCTCCGAGCAGTCCACCGTAGAAGACGCCGCCGGAGCGCAGAAAATCGAGCGATAGAAGTTGCAGCGGGTTGCCGCGATATTCGGGCTCGGTAAAGAGCATCAGGATCTTCGAGCCGACCAGCGACGCCAGCAACATCCATAGACTCAGATCGTAAATGCGCTCGCGCGGCAAGCCGTCGCGTTCCGCCAGTTTTACGGTGACGAGAATCGCGCACAGAAAGGCGACGGCGAGGAAGACGCCATACGTATTGATGGGAAAGTTGCCGATGTGAAAAAGCTCAGGGTACATCTTTTTGGTGCTTAGATCTTAGTGCTTTGTGCTTTGGGAGAACAAAGTACCAAGCACAAAGTTCTAAGCTCACGGCGACGCCGTCGCTGGTTTTTTATTTCCTCGAAACAGATCAATCATCAACAACCCCGCGCCGATGCAGATACTCGCGTCGGCGATGTTGAACGTGGGCCAATGATAGTCGCCCGCGTGCATGACGATGAAATCGACGACGTAACCGAGCCGAGCGCGATCGGTTAAGTTGCCGAGAATGCCGGCCAGCAGCAACGCGCACGCGCCGAGGACGCGATCGTCGTTTCGCGGCGTGCGCATGAAATAGTAAAAGACGGCGATCGACGCGGCGCCCGCGAGCGCGACGAAGAACCAGCGCGCCGCAGCGCCACCCTCCTGAAGCTGGCCGAAAGCGATGCCGGGGTTTTCCGTGTAGGCAAACTGAAGAAACCCGCGAATCACCACGCGAGCGTCGCCGAAACGCAGTTCCTTGACCGCCCACGTCTTCGACGCCTGGTCGGCGAGATAGACTGCAAATGCCGCGAGCAGGTAGCCCGCGCGCCAGGCAAACCGTGTTCGGACCTTGTTGCTATCCATTGATCGGCGTTTCTTTCTCCAACTCGTCAAGCGCGGCAACACAACGCTCGCAAACCGTCGGATAACGTTCCGACTCGCCAACGCGCGTCGAATAGTTCCAACAACGCTCGCACTTCGCGCCGTCTGCTTTTGACACTATGATGCGCGGAACTCCTTCGCTGATCTCAACTTGAGAAACGATAAAAATGTAACGGAGATCCTTCTCATGCGCTCGCAGCAATGCGAGGAAGTCACCTTGTTCCTCGATTGTAACTTTCGCCTCCAGCGAGCTGCCGATGACCTTGTTAACCCGCGCTTTTTCCAGTTCACCTAAAACCTGATCACGGATTGCAAACAACCGCTCCCAGGTCGAAGCGAGATCCGCGTCGTCGCGCAGATCCGTGGTTTTCGGAAACTCTGCCAGGTGCACTGAAGCTAACGCATCATCGCCAGCGGCGCGCGGGATGTTCTCCCAGATCTCGTCGGCGGTGAACGAGAGTATCGGCGCCAGAAAGCGAGCGAGCGCGTCGACAATTCGGTGAATGACCGTTTGCGCAGCTCGACGCGCGACATTCCTCGGCGCGTACGTGTAAAGCCGGTCCTTCAGAATATCGAAATACCGCGCCGAAAGCGTGACCGTGCAAAACTGGTAGATCTCCTGAAAGACCGAATGAAACTCGTAAGCTTCATAATCTTTTCTCACGCGCGAGATCAACCCGTTCAACTCCGCGAGCGCCCAGCGATCGATCTCCTGCATCTCCGATTCCGCCACGGCATCGCGCGCCGGATCGAAGCCGTCCAGGTTGCCGAGCGCGAACCGCGCGGTGTTGCGCAGTTTGCGATAGCTGTCAGTCACGCGTTGCAGTATCTCGTTCGACGCGCGCATATCGTCGAAATAGTTTGACGATGCACACCACAGCCGGATGATCTCCGCGCCAGACTGGCTGATCACCTTCTCCGGTTCGACTGCATTGCCGGCGGACTTGTGCATCGCGCGTCCCTGCGCGTCGAGCGTCCACCCGTGCGTGATCACGGCTTTGTACGGCGCGCGATCGTGCGCCGCGATGCCGACCATCAACGACGAATTGAACCAGCCGCGAAACTGATCGCCGCCTTCGATGTAAACATCGGCAGGCCAGCGCAGTTCGTCACGACTCTCGAGCACGGCAATCGACGACACACCACTATCGAACCAGACGTCGAGAATGTCAGTCTCCTTGGTCCATTCATCAGCGCCGCACTTCGCGCACGTGTAACCCGGCGGCAGCAGTTCGCGCGCCTCGTGCGTGTACCACGCGTCGCCCGATTCCTGCTCGAAAATATCGGCCACGTGATTGATAACCGCGGGATCCGCAACGGCTTCGGTGCATTTCGCGCAATAAAAAACCGGAATCGAAACTCCCCAAACTCGCTGGCGCGAGACGCACCAATCCGGCCGCGACTTAAACATGTTGCGCATCCGATCGACGCCCCACGCGGGAATCCAATTCACGCGCTCGATCTCTTCGAGCGCGGCCTGGCGAAGAGGAGACGGGGAGACGGGGAGATGGGGGGACGGGGAGATTGGGGGACCAGACGCGGTGACGGAGAGACGCGGTGACGCGGCGTTTTTCTCCGCGTCCCCGTGTCCCCCCATCTCCCCGTCTCCTCTTCGCCAGGCCGCGCTCGAAGA
>DATELZ010000004.1:0-8727 GCA_035276045.1 Pyrinomonadaceae bacterium
ACAACATGGTGGGCCAGAGGTGCTGGAGTACACCGACGTGCCTGAACCGGCGATTCGCGCCAATGAGGTGCTGGTCGAGGTTAAGGCGTGTGCGCTGAACCATCTCGACATCTGGGTGCGTGGGGGATTGCCGGGGATTGAGATTCCACTGCCGCACATACTGGGAAATGACGTTGCCGGTGTCGTCAAAGAAGTGGGTGAGTTGGTTACGTGGGTCAAGACCGGCGATGAAGTTATGGTCCAGCCGGGTGTTTCGTGCGGGCATTGCGACGCGTGTCTCAGCGGGAAAGACAATTTCTGTCGCGAGTACGACATCATCGGTTATCGCCGAGATGGCGGTTATGCCGAACTCGTCGCCGTTCCGGGCGTCAACATCGTTCCGAAGCCGAAACAACTGACGTGGGAAGAAGCGGCGGCGCTGCCGTTAGTCACTGTAACCGCGTGGCATATGCTCGTGACGCGGGCGAACGTGCAGCCGGGTGAAACCGTGCTGGTCCATGCTGCCGGCAGCGGTGTTGGTTCGATCGCGATTCAGATAGCGAAATTGCGCGGCGCGCGCGTCATCACGACCGCCAGCACCGATGAGAAACTGGCGCACGCACGCGAGATCGGCGCCGACGAGACCGTCAACTACACCCGTGACGATTGGCCGAAAGAAGTCAAACGGCTGACAGATCGTCAGGGCGTAGACGTCGTAGTCGAACACACCGGCGCGGCGACGTGGCCGGGATCGATCGCCAGTCTCAAAACCGGCGGACGTTTAGTCACCTGCGGCGCAACCAGCGGTTTCGATGCGCGCACCGATCTCAGGCAAGTCTTCTACCGGCACTTGAACATACTCGGATCGTTTATGGGCTCGAAGGCGGAACTGCTGGCGGCGATGAAGTTTGTCAAACAGGGCAAGATCCGTGCGATTGTGGATCGAGTGCTGCCGCTCAGCGAGGCGCGCCAGGCGCATGAGTTGATAGATAACCGGGCGCAGTTTGGAAAGGTTGTTTTAAGAACCGGATAAGACGGGTTTACCTGCCCGAATAATCTTCAGTTACAAATCTTTTCTTCAACGCCGCGAGGTTTCCTTCCTCGAGGTTGAAGTTCGTTCCGCCGATCACTTTCTTACCCTCGTCGGTGGTAACCCAATCGACAACCTGCGGCGCGTTAGTTCTCAAAAACGCGCCATCGTCTCTGTCGAGCGGTTTTCCGTCTTTGCGAGAGAAGATCCAGACGTAGGTGTATCCGCCATTACGGATGTACTGAAGATCTTTTTCGAAGCCCGTAAGCGGTGAGCTTGCAGGCGTGGGAGCAGACGCTTCCGGCGAGGGAGTTGGAGCAGTATTGGTGGTGGCCGGTTCGCCACCACAGCCGGATAAACACAACGCAAAAATGAGAAGCAGCTTTCTCATGGCACCTCGGGCAACGGCTCGAGCGTCTCGTCGATCTTCTGGTCGCGAATATACATTATCGTGCATTCCGTGTCCTCATAGACGATGTCGAACCACCCACTTGACCGCGCATGATCGAAGAAGTCGTGATGAGTATTGTCTGAGAACACGTAACGCGCCCCAAACCGATCGCGAATCAATGGTCCGGGATCTCTTTCCTCTCCCAGCCCGATGCGATCGTACAAACGCGAGAGTTGCGGATCTTTGTCGTACAGGTAATTCGGATCGAGACCGGAGACGTAGTTGTGCGTGGGATCGTAGTAGTAGAGCCGGGGAAAGTCGTCCCAGTCGGTGTTGAAAACGAGCTGGCCGGGCGGAATGTTGTTGCGCATCCACATTGCGCCTCGCTGATATAAATCGTGACGGCTGCTGGCGGCGATGTCCGTCATGGTGTGGGTAAGATTGAAATACAGAACGATGCCCAGCATCAGCGCGACCGCCGCTGCGCCGATCACCCTGGCCCACTCACGCCAGTCAGTTTTTTCCTTCGTCTCGTCCAGATCCAAAAATGGTTTCAACTCGTCCAACACCTGGGGCGGCAAACGAGTGAGATACGGACGAAAACCTTGCAACCACGGTTGCAACGAAAACGCCGCAAACATCACCGCAAACGGCGGCCAATACTCCGCAATCCGTTTCCAGCGCGCCGTCATGATCATCAACGCGGTGGAAAACAGCAGAAAGAACATCGGATAGTGCGCGCGCCGGCGTTCAGACGGTTCAAACATCACATAACCAACCAGCATCGCGATGCACGCCACCGCCGAGTTTCCCAGAAACTCCCACGTGTTATACGGATACCACTCCTGCCCGACTTTCGTGTCGAAGTCAGCCACCGTCATCTTGATGGTTATATGTTGATAAAGCTGGTGGAAATTCTCTGGGAAATAAGGATTTATGACCATGCCCGCCGTGCAGCCGAGCGTCACCCAAAGCAACGGGCGCCACTCGAATCGCCGCTCGGCCCACGCGATCACAAGCACCCATAACACTGTCGCCATTATCAGCAACACAAAAAGGTCATACGTCCAGGTAAAGACGAGAGCGAGCGGTAGCAGCGGCCAATATTTCTTTTTGAAAAAGAGAAAGATCGCGATAACGAGATAGAGGATCGCGAGCGGCGGCGCTTTCACCATGTTCATCCGGTAGAGAAACGGCAACGAACAGGCCAGCAACGCCACGAGCCACACCAGCACGAAACGAATGCGGAAATAGACCAGCAGCCAGTAACAGGAAAGCACCCCGAGCGAGGCAAAAATCACCGCGGAGATTTTCGACCAGTATCGCGGATCAGCCGACGCCGCAAACGGCATCTGCATGAGGTGAAACAGCAGGTGATGATCGACGTACTCTTTCGGACTCAGCGTCGTCAGCGGCAGGACGGAAAACTCCGGGGGAAACTGCCGGGCTTTGATCCCTTCCCACAGCGTGCGAGACCACTTAACGTGGTAGTAACCGTCGTAATCCCCGCAGCAGATCGCCGAAGTGGAGAACTGTAGCTGCCAAAAAATGACGCCGATGGCGATAGCGCCTAGAAGAAGCTGAACTATTCGTAAGAATGATCCGGATTGAAGTCGAGTGAGTATGCCGGGACGGGTCGTCATCAAACGTTCAACGGGCTGTGCTTTGTACCCTCACAGATGTTCGATCAATTCGAGCAATGCCCGGGGATCTATCGGCTTGGTCATGTGGGCATTGAAGCCTGCGTTTGTCGACCGTTGCTTGTCGTCGAACATTGAATAGCCGGTGACGGCGACCATCGGCGTGGTTTCGTAACCTGGCATCGTTCTCATCTCGCGCGCCAGTTGATAACCATTCATCTCGGGCATGCCGATGTCAGAGATGACTACGTCAAACTGCCGTGCGCTCGCAGCATCGAGCGCAGCACGAGCGGAAGCGGCGGTAACCACGTCATAACCGGCGTGCGTCAACAACACGGCCAGCATCTCGGTAACGTCGGCAACGTCGTCGACGACGAGGGCCGATTTACCTCTGCCGGGTTGTATTCGCACTGTTTGAGAATCCGGCGACAGGTCGCTCGACTGGTTCGCACGGCCCTGGAGAATCTGGGTGAGATGGTAGAGCGCGGGCTGAAAAAGAGTTCCAGCGCTATGTGCGCGACTATCTTGCATCCAGAACAGCCTTTCCGCCGGGTTTGTTGTGGAGAGCGGGATTAATTTAGCTGAAACGTCGATGCGTGTCTACAAAACTTCTCGATTAGAGTGGGTTAAAATTTTGAATGAAAACATCGTGGACAGGCTTAGATTATTTTGCTAGGGTGAGCCGAAAATCAGATCACACAAGGAGTGATGGAGATGGCAGCCAAAAAGGGAACCAAGAAGTCTAAGGGTGCGCGCAAAGCAGGGAAGAAAGCAGGGAAGAAAGCCGCAAAGAAGAGCGGCGTAGCAAAGCGAGCCACCAAGAAAACGGCGAAGAAAGCTGGCAAGAAAGCTAGCACCAAGAAGGCTGCAAAGAAGGCCGCTAAGAAGTCCGCTAAGAAAGCCACGAAGAAGGCTGCCAAGAAGGCTACAAAGAAAGCCGGTAAAAAGGGTGGCACTAAGAAAGCCGCGAAGAAGCGAGCGTCTAAGAAGTCCACTGCTCCAGTTGAAGTCGCGCCAGCCGAAGAAACCGGTGAACCTGAAACTCCTATGGTTGATTCCACCGCCGCAGAGTTCGATAACGCCGGCGCCGACAACGCGAGTCTCGACGAAGAAGAAGGTGCATGAGCAGTTGGGTCTTTTGGTCTTTGGTCTTAGGTCTTTGGCCTTGGGGTCGAGAGCGTTAAATGCGAAACAAAGACCAAAGACCTAAAACCAAAGATCTAAGATCTAAGATCTAAGACCAAAGATCTAACGCCTTAACCATGTATCCAGCCGGCAATCTCTTCATTCCCATAGCGCACGGCCAGTTAGAAGCCATTCTCAAAGAGCCGCGGCAAGGTCCAGCCCAAGCCGTGGCTCTTGTGCTTCATCCGCACCCACTTGGCGGCGGCACGATGCACAACAAGGTTGTGTTTCGCGCCTCGTCGGCTTTGAACGATGCCGGGCTCACCACTTTGCGCATAAACTTCCGCGGCGTCGGGCAAAGCACTGGTTCACACGACGAAGGCCGGGGCGAACTCGACGACGTACGCGCCGGACTCGATTATCTCGCCGAGCATTATCCAGACAAGAGCATCACGATTTGCGGTTTCTCGTTCGGCGCGCGAATGGGTTTGGACGTCGGTATCAAAGACGACCGCGTCCAGTATCTGATCGGCATCGGAACACCGCTCGACAAGTACGACTTCAGTTTTCTCCAGGCGTGCCGCAAGCCTTTGCTCCTCGTACACGGAGAACACGACGAGTTTGGCGACGTCGATCGGGTACGCCAGCTTTCCGCGGAACTCGAAAAGCATACTCAAGTGCGCTTAGTCGTCATTCCCGGCGCCGGACACTTCTTCGAAAACGGGCTCGACGAGCTAAAGCAAGCGATTACCGACTGGATCACAAAACAACTAGCTTGACGGCTTCTCGTTCTCGGGGGCAGCGCTGATGCTGATGAAGTTTGACGTTGGTGGTTTCTTGTCGCGCATTCTCATTCTGATCACTGTAAAACCGATCGCCAGCACGATTGCGGCGGCCACTCCTCCCAATAGGAGTTTGCCTAAGTCGTCGAAAGCACCTGTGGCGGCTTCTTGAAAGTTGAGCAGGATCATCACTCCACGACCTTTCATGTCAGGGCCGTTGTGGGTGGGGAGTTAACGCGAAGTTAGACACCGGGACGGTCCATTTGTTCCGCCTGCGCGAGGAGCTTAGGATAACCAGCATGGAAAACAGAGACCCGGCGATACGCATCACGCTGTTGCCACGCGACACCAATTCTCAAGGCACGATCTTTGGCGGCGTCATTCTTAGTTACATCGACACGGCAGGGGCAATCGAGGCGCACCGGCATACGCATATGGAGCGATTTGTTACGGTGGCGATGAAGGAAGTGATCTTTCACAAGCCGGTGTTTGTGGGCGATCTCGTGAGTTTCTACTGTGAAACTGTGCGTGTCGGCACGACCTCGATCAGCGTGCGCGTGATTGTTGAAGTTGAGCGATTAGGGAAAAGCGAACGCGTCCGCGTGACGGAAGCGGAAGTGATCTATGTGGCGGTTAATGAAAGAGGGGAGAAGATCGCGATTGAGAAGAGTGAGCTTTGAGCTTTGAACTTTGTACTTGGAAGAACGACGCCCCGCTTGCGAACAAAGTACAAAGCACAAAGTTCAAAGCTCAAAGCTCAAAGCTCAAAGTACAAAGCTCAATTCAACCTAGCCTGCATTCGCCTGAGCGCGACCGCAGCCTCCTTGAAACTCGGCTTCTGTCTGAGCGCCAAGCCATAGTGGCGCGCGGCGTCGAGGAATTTGCGCCGGTTCTCGTAAACCCGCCCCAGATTGAAGTGCGGAAACGCGTACGACTCATAACGCGGCGCCAGTAACGCGCGCTTGAACCATCGCACCGATCCGTACGAATCTCCCTTCGCCAACAAGTAACTCCCGATGTCGTTGTACGGATTGCCCAACGTCTCGTCGACTCGAATCGCCTCCAAACATTCCTCGATCGCCTCGTCATACCGTTCCTGAAAACTATAGACCCAACCCAAAAACGTGTGCGCCTCCGCCGTCGGAAACGTCTCGATCGAACGCTTGTAAAGCTCGATCGCCCGTTCGTAATCGTTCGCTAGTTGGGCCTCGTAAGCTTCGTGGAAAAGCTGATTGGCTTCAAACCGTTTATGGTCTGAAACCTCGTCCTGCATGCTCATAAACTTCAATTGCGATCCGAAGACTACTTGCGCACCGTGTCCAACCGCTTGATCCGCCCTTCGACTTTCGGCGCAATCGCCCTGCCGCCCACAAACATGCGCTTGAGTGCGTCAGAATCGATCGGCGCATTCTCAGGCGGCGTGATCACCTGCGAACCTTTGAGCACCGCGTACCCGTCGCCACCGTCGAGCGCCAGGAAAGTCGACGTCGCCATCGTGTACTTCCGTGTTTCGTTG
Source organism: Pyrinomonadaceae bacterium (assembly GCA_035276045.1). Lineage (GTDB taxonomy): Bacteria > Acidobacteriota > Blastocatellia > Pyrinomonadales > Pyrinomonadaceae > PSRF01. Next base: position 6,464 of record DATELZ010000004.1, read on the forward strand.
AGCGGCTGCCCGTTGACCGTCAGTTCTGTTATTCGAGAACCCGCCGGCCGTGTAGCATCGAACGAAAACTCGATGCCCGAAACCTGCGGAAAGCCACCCGGCTGCGAATCCTCTGCGGTGCGGCTCACGCCATGCTCCAAGGCGGCTTTCAACGTCGCTCCGGTGACCTCAATTTTAACCAACTTGTTCTTAAAAGGCAGGATCGACAACACGTCGCGAACAGTGATCTGTCCCGCCGGAATCAGCTCGTCAGCACGAACCGATCCGCCGTTCATCAAAGCGACATCCGAAACGAGCGCTTTCTTGAAAGAATCGGCGACAAGGTTACCGACATTCGTCTCGCGCGTGCGATTCTCGGCACTGCGCGCATCGAGTTGCACGGTCGAACGGCCAACCGGCTTGGCAAGCTCGTCCAGCAAACCCGCGTACTTGCGATACACGGCGGCAAATTCGGGCGCTTCTTTCGTTTTGTCGTCGACCTGGATCACTTTCCAATCGATGCTCTCCAGTTCACCCGTCGATTGCCAAATGTTCAGATCGATCTGGCCCAGTTCGCGCGCGTCGGCCGTCATCTTGAAGATCGGCGCGCGTCCCGCGTGAGATTCGAGGAGCGTATGCTCGTGACCGCCGATGATCACGTTGACGTCCGCGCAACGTGCGACTTCTTTGTCCTCATTCATTGAAAGGTGCGTCAAAGCGATGATGACCTTCACGCCCTGTCCGCGCAGTTCGGAAACCATTTGTTTCGCAGTTTCACACGAATTGCGAAACTCGACGTTTGGTCCGGGCCGCGAGGTGGTTTTCGTATCCGGCAGCACGAGGCCGAAGATCCCGACCTTCACGCCGCTGAACTCGCGAATCACGTAAGGCGGCACGTCGCCAAACGGTTTCCCCGTTGTTGTGTCGATCACGTTCGCCGCGATCCAGCGAAACTTCGACTCCTTGATCCGTTCACGCAACACGTCTGGTCCAAAGTCGAACTCGTGATTGCCAAACGTGGCGTAGTCGAGCCCGATCATGTTCCAGGCGTCGATCATTTGCGATCCTTTGTAAGTTATCGATTCGACGGACGGCGAAATCGTGTCGCCGGCCATCATAAACAACGTGTTTGGGTTCTGCTCCCGGATCGACCTGGTCAACGTCAGCACGCGGGCGAGGCCACCGGCGGTGCCGCGATCGACGGGCGAAAACTGGTAGACGTCGTTCACTTGGAGCAGCGTCACTTTGATAATGGGTTCGGGTTTCTGTTGCGCGGCGATCGACAGAATCAGCGTCAGCAAAAGAACAAGGGCCAGCGCTGCGCGGCGCGCAAACATTGAATGAGGGTTCATGTCGTTATCCTTCCATCAATGGGGTGTCTAAACTGAGTGATTCTTAGAATCTGTGGCGGCTGAATTATACTCAGCGTATTCGATGTCGAATAGTGAAACACTCTTCATAACCGGGTTTCCGGGATTTATCGCCGATCGTTTGTTGGAACGCCTTGCCCGAACCGGCTCGCGGTTTATTTTGCTGGTCCAGCCTTCATTCACCGCGCGCGCCCGCGACGAGATCGCGCGCATCGCGCAGTTGTGCGGAAGATCGGTCGACGACTTTCAGATCGTCGCCGGCGACATCAGCCAACCGGGACTCGCCCTCGCGCCCGCGGACGCCGAACGCGCTCGCGCGGAAACGACACGCGTTTTTCATCTCGCCGCAGTTTACGATCTTGGGGTTGAACGAGAACTGGCGCTGCGAGTCAATGTCGGCGGCACACGCAACGTGCTTGAGTTTGTTCGCTCGATGCCTCACCTGCGTCACTTTCATCACGTCTCGACATGTTATGTAGCCGGCAAACGTGAAGGAGTGATTCTCGAAACGGAATTGCGCCACGAAGCTGGTTATCGCAATTTTTACGAAGAGTCGAAATACTTGTCGGAGATGGAAGTTGAATCGCTCAAGCACGAACTGCCGATCACGATTCATCGTCCGGCGGTTGTTTGCGGCGACTCGGAGACCGGCGAGACGGTCAAATATGACGGCGTTTATTACCTGATACTCTATTTGTTGAACTGGCCCAGTCTTTCGTCGATCAATATCGGCAATCACAAGGTCAGTTTGAATCTAGTTCCGGTCGATTTCGTCGTCGATGCAATGGCGGCGCTGGCATTCGAGGACCGCGCGATCGGCAAGACACTGCAACTCGCAGATCCTTCGCCTCTCACGACCAATCAACTATTCAACGCCATCGCTCGTTCGCTACATGGCAAACAGTCGCGCATCAC
>DATELZ010000005.1:0-14980 GCA_035276045.1 Pyrinomonadaceae bacterium
ATTGCCGTCGATTGCTTTCAATGCCCGCCACGCACTGTGGTCTAGGTCTCGAATCTGATCTTTAAGTTGGCCGAGTTGTTCCTCGTACAATTCCAGCTCGGTCTTTTCTATTTTCATCTACAAATTCCTTTTCAACCTTCACGGCCCATCTATTTATTTTCCCTTCTCCGCGACTGGCCCATGCCCTAAAGGGCCGAGGCTTGTCCTGGAGCTGCGCTACTAAGAACGAAACGGGGCCGATGCCCCGCTCGCCGATCCGCCAGCTTCATTGTTTTTTTCAGGACAGTGCTGATGGATCAAATTTGAAGCTTGGAATCCGGTGATCCCGCTCCGATCCCAAGCTTGCGTCTGAAGGAAATGCAATTCTGTGTAAACAAACCCTCGGACGATTTCATATAAAATTCTCAAACAAGCGAAGGCGGGTAGTTCGTGGATGCGAACCTTGTAGGGAGCTTTCCTATGTGCAGCTCCCGCCCCTGTTGCCGATGCCGCATCGGACGAACACCGGCGATCCTGTTACCTCTTCCGTTTGACACGACACGGAATCCCGTACTTACGAATTTTGGCGTAAAGCCGAGGCCGATAGATTCCCAAAAGCTCAGACGCCATCTGTTTGTTGCCTCCGGTGCGATCTAATGTCGCGGCAATAACGAAGCGCTCGATCTCGGCCAATTTCGTCATGCTTGACGGAATGTCCCATGTCCTACCTAGTGCCTTATTCATCTCTGTTCGTGTCATTCTCACGCTATGCCGCCGTTACAATTTTCAGCGTACTGTTATGATACGTCGCGTTGGTCTGACAGTCAATAACTATTTTAGATTCAACAGTTAGCTTACATAATGGAAGCCAATAAATTTCAATCTGGATTTTATTTTTTTTGAAAATCGGCGGGAGGCTCGATCCCTCATTTCAGGCACGCCGATGACCCCATTTGAAACGGGAGGCGTTCTTTCAGCCGACCAAGAGAAGGGCAACATGGAGCCCACCCTACCACGGCTAAGTAAATGAACACATTCGACTTACGGATAATTCTACTAATATTTTAGGAGGCGACCAGTTGTACCGCAAGTAATTGTGCTCGACCTTACATTATGTAAATGGCTAGGTGGACTTTCGGTGAGGTGCCAACCGCCTGAGAAATCGCCACTTTAGGAAGCCTTGTGACCGAGGAGATAGGTCGCCAAGTCGTTCGCTAGGATCACCGTCCGGCGTCCGATCTTCGTGGCCTTTAGCGCGCCCGTTCTGATGTGCTTCCTCAATAACGACTGGCTTAAGGTCGTGGCGCTTGCGACTTCCGGCAAGCTATAGGCGAGCTTATTATTAGTAATGCTTGTCAAGAGTTTTTCTATTGATCCCATCAAAAAAAATATCCTCATAAGTGCTGGTATTTCAGCATGTTGCGAGCTATCATAGGTCATTATTGAGCATGTTTCAAGCGCATATAAGCATTACACGATGAAGGCTAAAGCCAACAAAGCCAACCGATTACGAAAACCAAGCGAACGAACACGAACGCTGATCGAGCTAATAAATTCCGCCTGTGCGGGAAAGCAATCCGAGATGCAGGATCGGCTACTCGCGTTTTTAGGTGACGACTCTAACGACGCCGACCGGATCAGGATCTGCGCTAGGTGCGGTCAAATCTTCTGGGCCGGACGCATTGATATGGTCGTCTGTGCGACGTGTGCGCCAGCGTGGCGCGTTGCTCAACATCGCGCTAGGAAGGGCAAGCAATAAAGGAGCACAACGATGGCGACGGGATTGTATAAACGAAACAAAATTTACTGGATGGATGCGACCGTCAACGGGCAACGCTATCGCGAGCCGCTTGGTACTTCCGATTGGAAGGAAGCTAGGACGCGCCGAAATGATCGCATATCGGAGCTAAAGAATGGTGCGCCCCTGAAACGAAATAAAGCCTTCGCATCAATGACGATTGCCGAGGCTATCGATGTCTATGTCGAGGAACGACGCGCCAGTGTTTCACCGCGCATGTTGAATTACTGGAAGGAGCAAGCGCGACCACTATCAAGATTTTACAAGGACTTGAAGTTGAAGCGCCTTGCACCGCAGGATCTTAACCGTTATCAAAATGCGCGTTTGGATGAAGGTAAAGCGCCGAAGACAATCAATGGCGAAGTCTCGGTACTCCGGCAACTATTGAAGCACGCAAAGTTGTGGTATCGGCTTAAAGAAGATTACAAACCCATAAGGAATACAAAGCCTCCCGTAGGTCGTGCTTTAACGGATGAGGAACAGGAGCGACTATTCTTCGTTGCTGAGAGTCGATCTGATTGGATGTATGCTCATGCTGCGGCGACTCTTGGCATTTATTGTGGCTTGCGGGCCTGCGAGATTAAGGCGCTTACATGGAAGGACATTGATTTGACCGTTGGCACGTTAGATGTGCGACGTTCAAAGACTCCCGCCGGATGGCGCACGCCGACGCTGAATGAGGTTTGCAAAGCAGTGCTTACCAGACTACGAACGAATGCCGCACTCCTCGGCGCGGTCAATTCTGAGCACTATGTTTTCCCGTGGCATGGCCGCGAACAAAAAATTGATCCGACCAAGCCGATCACATCTTGGCGGAGTGCGTGGCGGTCAATTAGAAAGGCGGCTGGCTTGAGTGATGTGCGCTTCCATGACTTAAGACACTCGGCCATCACAACGCTGGCGGAGAAGGGAACACCTGATTGGATCATCATGGCGCAAGTCGGCCATGTGTCGCCAGCGATGTTGAAAACCTATAGTCACATCCGCCGACAAGCCTTGAACCAAGCTGCGGCCACGCTTGAGCCTTCGTTCCGCATGAAGCAATCTGAGACGAATGCCGAGTTGATCAACTAGACGAGAATCACGCCACAAACGAACCGTTACGTCACAAATCACGTCACAAAAAACTTGAGGCCACCCTCGCGGGTGGCCTCGTCTTTATTTTTATTATGATTTCATGGCTCCGCAGGTAGGACTCGAACCTACAACCCTTCGGTTAACAGCCGAATGCTCTGCCATTGAGCTACTGCGGAATAAGCGCCCTCACATAGTTCACTGAACTATATGCAGGGCGCGAAGGCGTTTTTATAGCAAATGGGTTTGGGAGCGTCAAGGCGAGCAGCAGGGCCGTTCAAATCCAGCAGTAGATCCGCTCACGTCCGCGCAGATCCGCGGTTAAACTTGCGCTTACCAAAAATCTGCGAGAATATCTCCAGCCGCGCAATCCCCTTATAAAGAAAGGTCTACATGGAACGCCGCACTACATCCTGGTATAGCCAGAACCTGAGCATGGAAATGCCGCTGGTCGCTTACGGACACGCGGGGCCGCCGCTTTTGATGTTCCCAACCGCGGCCGCCGATTATCTCGAATACGAGCGCTTCTACCTCGTCGACGCGATCAAGGAGTTCATCGACGCCGGCAAGCTGCGCGCTTATTCGATCAACAGCGTCAATCGTTGGAGTTTGCTCAACGAGAAAATGCCTTCGCCGCTCAAAGCCGAACTTCTCACGCGCTACGATCGCTACATCGTCGACGAAGTGCTTCCGTTGATTCGCAAAGATTGCGGCGACGGTGAGAATCGCCCGTTGACGACCGGCGCGAGTCTCGGCGCGTTTCTTTCCGCCAACGCTTACTTCAAACACCCGGATCTCTTCCGTGGCGTCATTGCGATGAGCGGCAGCTACGACGTGCGCGCGTATTTGAAAGACCATTACGACGACAACGTCTATTTCAACAACCCGGTCGATTACCTTTCCAATTTAAACGACGACCACTACCTGCCGTTGCTGCGGAAAGCCGACTCGATCATCATCCTGTCAGGACAGGGAAATTATGAAGCGCCCGATCGCAGCCGGACGTTGTCGGAAATTCTGAACGCGAAAGGGATTCCGCACACGTTGGATCTGTGGGGAGCAGACGTGGCCCACGATTGGCCGTGGTGGCGAAAGATGCTGCCTTACGCTTTAGGCAAGCTGCTCTGAGATCTCAAATCTGAGATCTCAGATTACGGTTCGCCGTCGCCTTTCTTCCCCTTCTTCTTCGCAGGCTCGACTTCGCGTGGCCGTGTGGTTGGTGGCGGCGGAGTCTCGACTTTCGGAGTCGCGACTTCCGTCTTCGGTTGAGGCGCCGGCTGATCGTCCGCCTTCGGTGGCGGCGGCAACGTCATTTGTTCCATGTTTGGTTCAGTTGTGCCGGCAGCAGGCAGCGCGTTCTCATCCTTGAGTTCTTCGGCATCGGCGGCAAGCTCCGCACGTTCAGCGGCGAGTTCGCGTTGGCGCTGGCGGAACAGTTCGCGCATATCCTCGGGCATGGTGGGCGCCTTCGGAAAATCTTCTTTCTCTTTATCTTTCAAGTACGTCTTCATGAAATCGACGAACATCGGCAACGCGCCTTTGCCGCCGGTCATGTCGCTGCCGAGCGATCTCTTCCGTCCCGGATAACCCATCCAGACGCCGGTCACGTACGTTGGTGTGTAACCGATGAACCAAACGTCGGTATGATCGTTCACCGTGCCGGTTTTGCCGGCAACCGGGACGCCGATCGACGAAGCCGCCGTTGCAGTGCCGCCGGTAACAACGCCGCGCATCATCGAAACCATCGTCAACGCAACGTACTCGTTCATCACTTTGTACGTCGTGCGCTCCCATTCTTCGAGGGTCGCGCCATCGCGATCGAGCACTTTGCGGATCAGGTGTGGTTCGACGCGGATGCCTTTGTTGGGAAATGCCGAGTAAGCCGAGACCATCTGGTCGAGTGGCACTTCAGTGGCGCCGAGTGCTGACGGCAGGTACGGCGACATCGGCTCTTTGATTCCGAAACGTCGCACCATCTGCGATCCCGTTTGAATGCCGACTGTTTGCAGCAGATGGACCGCGGGAATGTTCATCGACTTAGCGAGGGCGGTCTTCATCGGCATGTCGCCATTGCCCAGCGAGCCGTCGTAGTTGTGTGGCTGCCAGTCGCCGATCTTGATCGGTGCTCCACTCACCGGCGTTTCAGGAGTCATTCCCCATTCGACCGCGGCGGTGTAGATGAAAGGCTTGAAGCACGATCCGGTTTGCCGGTAAGCCTGAGTCGCGTTGTTGAACTTGTTGGTGTAGAAATCGTAACCGCCGACCATCGTGACGATCTCGCCGGTCTTGGCGTTGAGCGTCATCATCGCGCCCTGCACCGAAGGAACCTGAGACAGTTCGACAGTCAACCGCCGATTCTTTTCGTCGATTTCTTTGATCTCAAACTCGGCGAGATGTCCGTTGCGGAATTCGTCTCGGGGCTGACGTTTGCCCCAGCCCATGTCGACGGCTGTTAACGTGGCGGTGTAGTTACCGAAACGCACAGTCGCTTCGTTGCGCGCGCGATCGACTTTCATGATCAGGCCCATCAAGTGGCGGCCTTGTTCGTAGTCGTTGCCGTGCCAATCGGGATGCTTGTAGTTGTTGAGCTCTTGTTGTGTGGCTGGACCTTCGCCGTTGCTGACGCTGGTCGGGATCATCGTGTAGTTGGAACGCCAACCGCTGTGCGTGCGATCGTATTGTCGCAGACCTGCACGGACCACTTCATAAGCGCGCTTTTGCGCGTCGACGTTGATCGTCGTATAGACCGAGAGACCGCCCTGGGCCACGCGCGTGGTGTACTTGTCTTCGAGTTCCTGCCGGATGTACTCAACCGGGTAATCAAAAGGCGACGATTTTGGTTGCGACTGATAGTACGCGGTATCGGCGAGTTGAATAGGTTTGGCTTTCGCTGCATCCGCATCGGCCTGGGTGACGAAACCGTTCTTCGCCATCAGGTCCAACACGAGATCGCGTCGCTCTTTTGCTTTGCCTGGATTCGACGTTGGCGAGTAGTCGCTCGGTGCTTTCGGGATTCCTGCCAGCAACGCCGCTTCGCCGAGCGTCAGATCCTTTGCTTGCTTACCGAAATACGTTTCCGCTCCTGCTTCCATGCCGTACGCATTCGCTCCCAGAAACATGTGGTTGGTGTACAACTCCATGATCTGGTTCTTCGTGTAATAGCGTTCGATTTGAAGCGCGAGAATCCATTCGTTGACTTTGCGGGTGTACGTTTGTTCCTTGGAAAGAAAAAGGTTCTTGGTAAGTTGTTGCGTTAAAGTGGAGCCGCCTTCGATCTTGTCGGTCGTGATGTTCTTCCAGGCGGCGCCCATGATGCGAATCGGATCGATGCCGATGTGATCGTAGAAGCGAACGTCTTCGACGGCGAGAATCGCATTCTTCAATACCGGTGGAATCTCTTCATACTTGAGGGGGATTCTCTTTTCGAGGGCAAACTCGCCGATCACGGTCTCGCCGTCGTCCGCGTAGACACGGGTGACGACACTGGGACGATACGTCGCGAGGGCTGCGACTTCATTTGCGGCGCGTGAATAGTTGAGCTCGTAGGCAGCGATGATTCCGGTCAGGCCGCCAGCCGCCAACGCCAGGAGCAACACGGCTGGAAGCCAGAATCGCGCCAGGATGTGTTTACGTTGTTCGGGCGGTGTATTGATGATTGCTTTGGGCGAGTATTTACGATTTACAGCCATAAAATTAGATTTTCCCCCAGCACAAGTTGCCTTGTTCAGGCATTGTCGGACAACGTGGCTAGCCACAGGGCATCGAAATTATACCGTGTGGGCTGTGGATTTCTGGAATCAGGGTAAAGCCTTTATAATCACGGGGCTTCGCAATGGGGGCGACAGGCTTCGACAGGAACCTGAACGATCGTCGCGATGCATGCCGGGCTACCTTATGCAGCTCGTTAAAACGCGTAGGGAAAAAACAACTGCCAATAACAATGAATTGGCTCTCGCTGCCTAATTAGCACCGAGCGTCTCGCCGCAAGTTGCTCATGCGCGCGGAATGAGATGTCACTTAGATGAGCTGGCCCGCTGCTTCGGTCCGTGGCAGTGGGCGAGACTAAAGTCGGGCTAGCTCGTGTCGAGGTCTTGTCGCTTCACTGACTCGACATTGAGCGAATTTTTATCGGCTCATCATTGGTGGGCTGGTAAGAAAGAGAAGCGACTAAGCATGTAGAGTCCTTCGGCGTTGGTTCTTGGATCCGAGTTCAATTCTCGGCGCCTCCACCATACTTTTGAATTGCGGGAGCAACCCCTCACTCCCTTTTATCGAATTGAGAGACGAACAATGAGCACAACAACAACTCACTTGATGACCGCGGAAGAATTGTTCGACTTGCCTGACGATTTTTATCGTCACGAACTCATAAAAGGAGAACTCCTCACTATGTCTCCACCAGGGGCACGACACGGCTCAGTAGGGTTAAGATTGGCAGTGTTTCTTTTTAATCATGTAGACCAGAATAACCTTGGACGCCTGTATGCCGCGGACACCGGTTTCAAGCTGGAAAGCGATCCGGATACAGTGCTCGCACCTGACATCGCGTTTATCGCCCGGGAACGTGCAGGAACCCTTTCAGATTTTTTTCACCTTGGTCCGCCGGATCTCGCAGTCGAAGTGCTGTCGCCGAGTGATCGAAGGGGAAAAGTCGAGCGCAAGACTGCACTTTGGCTAGAGCTTGGCGTGAAGGCTGTTTGGAACGTAGATCCTCGCAAGCGAACTGTCGAAGTAGTTCACCCTGACGGCAACCGGTGGCTGTTGCAAGAGGACGATGAACTCGTCGACGACAATGTTCCCGGATTTCGCATTGCCGTTTCAAAGATTTTCGAATAGACCCAGAAGCCTGATCATTTGGATCGCAATCTTCCCATCGGTATCTTCGACAGCGGCGTAGGCGGTCTCACAGTCTATCGCGCACTCCACGAGCGGTTGCCAAACGAACGTTTCGTCTATCTCGGCGACACCGCGCGCGTGCCTTACGGTACGAAGTCACTGGCCACGGTTGAACGTTACGCCGTCGAGAATTCACGCTTTCTGCAAGCCCTCGGCATCAAGCTACTGGTAGTCGCCTGCAACACCGCATCCGCCCTCGCGCTTCCGGCAATTCGCAAAGCCGTCAAAGTTCCGGTGATGGGCGTGATCGAACCCGGCTCACGCGCGGCGGTCGAGATCGCAGGCGGTGAGAAGATCGGCGTTATCGCCACCGAAGCAACCGTGCAAAGTCACGCTTACGCTCAAGCGATCGCCTCGATGGGTTCGAACGTCGAAGTAATCGAACGCGCCTGCCCGCTATTTGTCTCGCTTGCGGAAGAAGGCTGGGCCAACTCGGATGTCGCCCGTATCGTCGCGCAAGATTACCTGGCCGAATTCAAACAGACAGCAGTCGGCGCACTCGTCCTGGGCTGCACCCACTATCCGATCCTGCGCGACGTGATTAGCGAAACAGTCGGAACAAACGTCGATCTGATCGACTCCGGCGCCGCCACCGCCCGCGACGTCGAAGCGCTACTCGAAAACTCGAACTTAACCCACGACGAGCCCTTGGGACTTTACCAGGAGCGCCGTCTCTGTGATGATCTTGACCACTTTTACGTGACTGACGCCGCCGAAAGATTTGCTAAAGTAGCAGAGCGGTTTCTGGGATCCGCTCCTTCAATTCTCGAGGCCGTGGAAATTTGGGGACACGATGAGCTTCGCACGCACTGACGGACGCGCCGCCGACGAAATACGTGGCGCGCATATCGAGCCGAACTTTCTGCCCTACGCGGAAGGTTCGGCTCTAATCACGATGGGCCAAACGCGAGTTGTTTGCGCTGCCTCGCTGGAAGAGAGCGTGCCGCGCTGGGTAAGAAACACGGGCTCGGGATGGTTGACGGCCGAATATGCGATGTTGCCGCGCGCCACTCACACGCGCACGCAGCGAGAAATCACACGCGGAAAACTACAGGGCCGCTCCCAGGAAATACAACGGCTGATCGGCAGAAGCCTCCGCGCCGTCGCCGATTTCAAAGCACTCGGCGAACGCACCATCTACATCGACTGCGACGTCATTCACGCCGACGGTGGCACCCGCACCGCAGCGATTACCGGCGCTTATGTCGCTTTCGCGCTCGCCAGCAAGAAGCTGCTGAAATCGGGCAAAATCACCCGCTCTTTAGTTTCCGATCAAGTCGCCGCCGTGAGTGTCGGAATCGTCGACGATACGCCGCTGCTCGATCTCAAGTACGACGAAGACTCGCGCGCGCAAGTCGACATGAACATCGTTTGCACCAGCGACGGCAGATTTATCGAGCTGCAAGGCACCGCCGAAAAAGGACCTTTCAGTCGCGATCAAATGGACGAACTTCTGGCTCTTGGAATGCGCGGCATCGAAGCGCTGCTCCGTAACCAATTGGCCGTGATTTCCCAGGTGGAATGAGGGACTTAAATGACGTTTCGGCAACCACGCCTCTTAAGAAAGGCATCTGAATGAGCCAGTGCACAAGGAGACAAAAATGAAACGGATGCTAGCTTTTACGCTGGTTTTGGTTGCTTTCATGATGCCGAACGCGTTGGCTCAGCAACTCTACTCGAACGAAAAAGTCGATTACACTTTCGAGCTTCCTTCGACCACCTGGCGTGCCATCGTTGAGCCCGATGCCAACAACGAGCATCCGGAGTTTGTTTATGGCGATCGCCTCGACGGCTACCTGACGATCCGTAAAGAAGTGGTCGATGCAGGAACAACGCCTGGCGAATTCGCCCAACGCGATCAGGATCTGAAACTTCGCTTCCTGCCCGGCTTCGTACAGGGAAAACAGGATCCATTCAATGGCCGTCTCGACGGCGTCACGATGACTTACGAGTTTGTCAGAACAGGCAAAGCGATGATCGGCCGCACTTACTACCTCCAGGCTGACAACCGGACCATCTATGCTCTCCGGTTCACCGGCCTGCGCGATAAACTAAACCGCATTCGCAATCAAACAGATCTGATAGCACGCACTTTCAAAACCAAATAGTGAAACTGCAACTCGCCCGCGGTTTAGCAATCAAACCTTCTCCGATACACGGCAAAGGCTGCTTCGCCACCATTTCCTTCAAACGCCGGCGCAAGATTGCTGAATACGCCGGCGAGAAGATTTCCAACGCCGAAGCGCGTCGACGAGCGCATCGGAAGATGCTGCGGATTTGCGAGGTCAACAATCGTTGGAGCCTGGACGGGAGTCGGGGCGGTAACGGCACGCATTACATCAATCATTCATGCGTGCCAAATGCTTTCATGCAGATCATTCGCGATCACATTCTGTTCTTCGCGTTGAGAGACATTTACCCCGGCGAGGAGATCACGATCGACTACGAACAGACACTCCACTCAGACGACAAGCGTTGCATCTGCGGCGCCGAAAACTGTCGCGGCACGATCAATCGGCAGTAACCACACGTTTACAAACGCGGCAGAGTAAAACTGAACTTCGATCCGCGTCCCTCTTCTGAATCGAGTTCGACCTGGCCGCCGTGCTGCTCGACAACTTCCCGCACAAACGATAAACCCAGTCCCGTCGATTCCTCGTCTTTTTCCTGTCCTTCACGGACCACGCGATAGAACTTGTCCCAAACGCGTTCCTTCGCTTCGGCGGGAATGCCATAGCCGCGATCTTCAACACATACGCGCACCGCTTCGGCCTCGAGCGCGGTTGAAACAGTCACCGTCGTGCGTTCAGGGCTGTACTTGATCGCGTTGTTCACAAGGTTCTTCACCGCCTGCGTGATCAAACTCTTGTCCGCCGCCACCGGAGGAATTCGACTTGCCGGTTGCTCGATCAAACGAATACGTTTCTTCTTCGCTACCTGCTGCAGCGACGTGATCGTATCACGCACCACTTCGTCCAGCCGCAGCGGGATCTTCAGCACTTCCTGTTTATCTTTGCGCTCCAGTTGAGTGACGGCAAGAAACGTATTGATCATGCGCGACATTCGCTGAGACTCATTCGCGATGATGGTCACAAACTCTCGCGCTGACGCCGGGATGCTGTCGTCCACGGTCAGCAACTCGGCGAATCCATTGATGCTGGTCAACGGCGTGCGCAGTTCGTGCGACATCAACGAGATCATGTCGCTCTTCAACTTTTCATATTCTTTGACGCGCGTCAGGTCGCGCACATAAACGGCGATGCCGATCGGTTCGTTCGCTTCCGTATTCGGATCGCGCAGCAGGGAAAGCCGCAGGTGAAGAATCTGGTTCCGGGCGTCAAATTTGAGCTCGCCCTCGTATTGAATTCCGGTTTGCAGAATGCGTCGCACGGCGATCTGCGGTTCGTCAAAGATGTCTGTGCGAAAGTTGTCCAACAAGCCGAACAGATCGAGCCTGTGAGCGCGTTCGGAGGTTAATCCTGCGAAACTGAGGAGCGTCGAATTGACGAGCGCGAGCGTGCCGTCGAGATACGCGATCGCGATGCCGTCTTCGATGTGGCCCAGCGTGCTTGCTTCGCATCGCTGCTCGACGGTCAAAGCTTTCAGCACGTTGAGCGCGTCAAGCTTTCGCTGGTTTGCGCCATGCGAAAAGTAGGCGAAGGATTGAGAGCGAGCAGGACTCTTCGCAAAACTTTCGCGCTTCAAGTTGCGAGCAAACTGTGAACCGATCGCTTCGAGCAACAACTTGTCGTCGTCGCTGAACTCGGAAACAAGCCGGATCAAGAGCGCGCCCGCAGCTTCGTCTTCGTGCAGCAAGGGAACCGCGACTGTCGACAAGCCCTGAATTGTTTCGCTCATCAACTGTCGCGTTGTTAGTGCTCGATCGCAGAGCTTGATTCCTTCACGCCAAACCGAATTTCGTTTTGTGTCAGGTGAAGTTTTTGACGAGCCTTTGAATCGAGCTATGGCTTCGAACGAACCGTCGATGGATTGAAACACGATTGCTTCGGTCAACGGCAGCATCGTGTTGAGCAGTTTCAAACCGCTCATCAGTCTCGTGTTCGCGCCCGTGTCTTGAGAGACGGCGGCCGCAGGTGAGTTGAGCAACGTGCGCAGAAGTTGGCGGTCTAATCGCCACAGACGGTTTACCTGGACCAGCAGGATCGTCAGCACTCCACTGACGAAAAGCGGAATCGCGAGCAGGACGGTTGCGAGGAAATGAGCTGCCAGCAGTGAAGCGCTGGACACCACCACCACGCCGAACAGGAGATAGCTCCAGCAGCGCCGGAAGCTGAACCGATTGAGCACCAGTCCAATGGCGATCGAATAGACGGCGAGGACGGCGGCATGAATCGGTGCGCTGGTTAACAATTCCAGCGCGTCGCCGGTTGGCGGCTCGCTGCCGAAGCCACGAAACACCACGGGCAGCGCGCCGAGTCGCCAGCACGAGTATGCGACGAGAGCGGCAGCGAGGCTCAGGCCGACGGCAGAGAGATATGACGTTACTGACTTACTTTTGATCAAGCCGGATCGAATCAAGCTGTTGAGCTGAAAACCGGGTCTTTGAGGTTGTGCCCGGCGTTAAAAGGAGTTTCTGTAAACCAAGTAGCGGTGCGCGGAACCGCGACGGGATTATACAATGCCTGTCATTGTTTAAGCCACATGAAAATCCGGACGGACGAGAGCCCGAGCAACCTCGGCGACTTCATCCGGAAACACGGTGCGAAGATCGAGTAGCACTTTGCCTTCCGAAATGCGGGCAATTATCGAAGGCGACGAGCTTCTCAACGTGCGCTCGATCTCCTGGGCAGTCAGTTTCGGATGGGTTATCGCGATCAGCGTCGTGGGCAGGTTGCACGTCGGTCCGGCGCCGCCGCCGATGGCCGATTCGCCGGGTTCGAGGGCAAACTGGAGTTCCGTCCCGTTGATCTGATCGATTAGCGCGTGGGCGCGTTGCTCGATCTCATCGGCACTCAACGCCAACATTTGAATCGCCGGTACATCCGTCGTGGCGACGTCGCGTTGATGAGCGATGAGTGTGGCTTCGAGTGCCGCCAGTCGCAATTTGTCACTGCGCAAGGCTCGATATAAAGGATGTCGTCGCAGTCGTTCGACGATCGCGTGTTTACCGACGATCAGCCCGGCCTGGGCCGATCCGAGGAGTTTGTCTCCACTGAAAGAGACGACATCCGCGCCCGCAGCAATGAGATCGCTTACCACCGGTTCGCCTGTAACGCCAAACGCGCTCAAATCGCTGAGTTGGCCCGAGCCAGCGTCTTCGTAGAGCGGAAGCCGGTATTTGTGAGCTAGCGACGCCAGCTCCGACAGTTCCGGCGAACGCGCAAAACCGACGATGCGATAGTTCGACGGATGAACGTGCATGATCAGACGCGTTTTGGTGTTGATGGCTCGTTTGTAATCGTCGAGGTGAGTGCGATTGGTAGTGCCAACTTCAATCATGCGCGTTCCGGAGCTGGCCATCACATCCGGAACACGAAAGTCGCCGCCGATCTCGACCAGTTCGCCACGCGACACGATCGTCTCGCCGTCACTCGCCAGCACTGTCAGTATCAATAAGGCCGCAGCCGCGCAGTTGTTAACCACCAGCGCATCTTCAGCGCCAGTCACACCTTTTAATAGTGATTCGACGCGCGCGCCTCGTTTGCCGCGAGAACCCGTCGCCACGTCGTATTCAAGCGTGCAGAAGCGGCTGGCCTCGTCGACAATCGCCTCGCGCGCTGTGGCGGAAAGCGGCGCGCGTCCCAGGTTAGTGTGGAGCAACACTCCGGTGGCGTTGACGACTCGTTTGATTCCAGTCTGGCTTTCGAACTGCGCAGTCTCCTGCATGCGTGTGATCGCTTTGGCGAGGAGTTCTTCCACACCACTCCCGTTCAGGTCTTTTTTGCCGCTGCGAATTGACGCGCGCAGTTCCGACGTCACCTCGCGGGCGATCGCGGTCAGCCGTTTAATGCCAATCGCATCGCGAAGCTGGCGCCCGGCGTCAGTCTTTAATAATTGGTCCACAGACGGCACGTGCCGCAGATTTGAATTGGAATCAGGCATGATCTCGGACACAGATAATAAACTGTTGACACTCCAGTTTTGAACCACCTAGACTGATTCAGCCGCGTTCGTCCAACGGCGCCCCTCCTTAATCTCTCTCAGGAGCATTCAACTTAGTGGCAATACGCGATAATAAACTGCTCAGATCGAAACTGCAGATACAAGCAAAGAACAAGTATGCCGTCGGCGAGAATCAACCCAGTCCTGACGAACAGTTGACCCGTCTCGAAGAAGACATTCGCCGGTTGAGAATCGAGTTTGACATCTTTTTCAACGGCGCGGCGAAGCGGCCGCCCTACGATACCAAGGGACGCGTCGAGACGGTGCTCAAGCGACTCGGCGACGATCGCACGTTAAATTTCGCTCAACGCTATCGCTATAACTCACTCGCCGCGCGCTACAACGCGTTTCGCGATCTCTGGCGGCGCACGATGCAGGGACGTGAAGAAGGACGCGATCCGGTTTCTGCAGCCCGTGCCAGCGTGAAAAAGGAGATCCTGACCGAAGCTCCTCCGGTTTCGTTTGTTTGCGTGGATGCGCATAAGGAAGTCGGAATAGTCAAAGACTTGTACGAATCTTTGCTCGACGCGAAGCAGAAGTGTGGCGAGCCGACTGAAGGACTTTCTTTTCCGCAGTTTCATCGTTTAGTGGCGGCGAAGTCCGATGGTCTAAAAGAGCGTTACGGCTGCAATCAGGTAACTTTTTCAGTTGCCGTCGAGAACGGGCACGTGAGTTTCAAAGCCAAGGCCGACTAAAAAAGAAATCCAAACAGAAAGAAAAGACGGCCCAACGTGGCCGTCTTTTCTGTAGGCTACCGGACCCGTGACCGGAAGCAAGTCAGTGGCTTTGCTTGAGGGCAAGCCGGGGAGACTTTACGTCTTTGTCACTTTTTCAGCCTGAGGTCCCTTTGGGCCTTGTGTAACCTCAAACTCGACTTCCTGACCCTCTTCAAGGGTTTTGAAGCCGTCGCCCTGGATGGCGCTATAGTGAACAAAGATGTCCGAAGAGCCGGGCTGCTCGATGAAACCATAACCCTTCGAATTGTTAAACCACTTGACCTTACCGGTTATTCTAGACATAACAACGAATCCTCCTAACGATTCGGTAAAACGGACGCGAAAGCCTTACAGCTTTCCCATCGGCTTGGTGAATGCTTGTGAGCCGGGTCGC
>DATELZ010000006.1:0-13627 GCA_035276045.1 Pyrinomonadaceae bacterium
GCAGCGACTGGAGAGTGCGTATCCCGACTCGAACAGCGGCGTCAGCGCGCGTCTCGTGCCGCTTCACGATCAGGTAACCGGCAAGTTTCGGCCGGCGTTGTTGCTGTTGTTCGGCGCAGTTGGACTCGTGCTTTTGATCGCCTGTGCAAACATCATCAACCTGATGCTGGTGCGCAGCGCTGCACGCAGGAAAGAGATCGCGGTGCGGGCGGCGTTGGGCGCGGGACGGCTTCGATTGCTGCGGCAACTTATAACTGAGAGCGTCACGCTTTCACTGTTGGGTGGCGCGGCGGGTGTGTTGCTCGGCTCGTGGGGCGTCAATGCGTTGCTGGCACTGAATCCTATCAAGATTCCGAGTTATAACCGGATCACCGTCGATCTAACAGTGCTCGGATTTACGCTGGTCGCGTCGGTCGTCACCGGCATCGTCTTCGGACTTGCGCCCGCCTGGCAATCATTGCGCATCGACTTGAACTCGGCGCTCAAAGAAGGTGGACGCGGCTCTATCGCCGAAGCCGGACAGCGGCGTTTGAGCAGTCTGCTCGTGATCGCAGAGATGGCGATGGCCGTGGTCCTGTTGATTGGCGCGGGTTTGTTGCTGCGCAGTTTTGCTCACCTGCTCGACGTCAAACCGGGGTTCACGACAGAGAACCTGTTGACTATGCAAATCGGATTGCCGAATGCCGCTTACCAGGAGCCGCAAAAGCGAATCGCGTTCATGCAACAGCTCGAAACGAATTTGAAAGCCGCGCCGGAAGTTTCGTCAGTGGGTTTCGTTACGCGCTTGCCGTTGATGAGCGCGCTGAACAACGTCACGACGTTTCTGGCGATTGAAGGACGGCAGGTCCCGATCGGCGAACGGCCCGAGATCGATTTTCGCCGCGCGAGCACCGGATATTTTCAGGCGATGGGAATACCGTTGCTGTCCGGTCGTTTGGTCACGGAGCAGGACGTTACTAACAACACCCATTCGGTCCTGATCAACGAAACGATGGCCAAACGATTCTGGCCCGGTGAAGATCCGGTTGGTAAACGGATCAGCACTGCCGTTGCTACCGGTCAACAGACGGCGTGGCAGACTGTCGTCGGCGTAGTTGGCAACGTGCGCCATCTCGGGCTCGACGTCGAGCCGCGACCCGAGATTTATTACCATGCGAATTCATCTCCGGCGTTTGGGCCAGTCGTCGTCATTCGCACGACCTCCGATCCGGAACGCCTGATCTCGATCGCGCGCGCGAAAGTGCGCGAGTTGGATCGCGATGTGCCGATCTCGAACGTCAACACGATGGAGCAACTGGTGGCACAATCGATGGCCCAACGCCGCTTCGGTATGTTTCTGCTGGGTGCTTTTGCCATGCTGGCGCTGTTGCTGGCCGCTATCGGGATTTACGGCGTGGTGAGTTACTCGGTGACTCAACGCACGCAGGAAATCGGTGTGCGCATGGCGCTCGGCGCGAATGCTGCCGACGTCTTGAAGATGGTCCTGCGAAGCGGTATGTCGCTGGCGTTGATTGGCGTGGCCCTCGGTATTGCAGGCTCATTTGGTCTAACGCGTTTGATGAATCGATTGTTGTTTGAGGTGACGCCGACCGACGTGACGACGTTCGCGTTGGTGTCCGCAGTTTTGATTGCCGTGGCGTTTCTGGCCTGTTACCTCCCGGCCCGGCGGGCGATGAAAGTCGATCCGCTCGAAGCGCTGAGGTACGAGTAGAACTCTGCGGTCCTCTGCGGTCCTCTGTGTCTCTCTGCGGTTTACCTGGCTTGCCCCAATGTCAACGCAGAGAGACACAGAGGACCGCAGAGTACGCAGAGTGATGCCGCTGCTAAGAACAGGCAATTTCGCAATTTCACACCTTTACATTATCTTTGTCGTATGCCTCGTATCCTGATCGCCGACGATCAGGCCGACGTCCTGGCCGCGTTGAGCCTGCTACTCAAGGGTGAGCGTTTTCAAATCGAAAGCGCTTCGTCACCAGAGGGTGTGCTCAAAACGATCGACTCGCAGGAACTCGACGTCGTCCTAATAGATCTCAACTATGCTCGTGACACGACCTCCGGCAGCGAGGGTCTCGATCTGCTCAGTCGCATTCGTGCTGCCGATCCGACATTGCCCGTCGTGGTGATGACTGCGTGGGGCAGTGTCGATCTCGCCGTTGAAGCGATGCGCCGCGGCGCGCGCGACTTCATTCAAAAACCGTGGGACAACGCGCGGCTAATCGCCGTACTGCGCACGCAGGTGGAGCTGGCAGAAGCCTTGCGCCGCGGGCGACGACTCGAAGCCGAGAACATCGCGCTGCGCGACAGTGTTTCCGATGCGTCGAGTGACATACCGCAGATCGTTTCAGAGTCGCCGGCGATGAAAGCGGTGTTGAATCTCGTCGAGCGTATTGGACCAGCAGACGCGAACGTGCTGATCACCGGTGAGAATGGCACCGGGAAGGAAGTAATCACGCGCGTGCTGCACTCGATCTCGTCGCGCCGTTCCAAGCCGCTGATCTCTTTGAATGCAGGCGCGCTGGCTGAAGGTGTTTTTGAAAGCGAACTGTTTGGTCATGTGCGTGGCGCGTTTACCGATGCGAAGAACGATCGGGTTGGACGTTTCGAGCTGGCGGACACTGGTACGTTGTTTCTCGACGAGATCGGAAACGTTCCGCTTAATTTGCAGCCGAAGTTGTTGCGTGTGCTGGAGACGGGTGAGTTTGAACGCGTGGGATCGTCGAAGACACAGAAGGTGAACGTTCGGTTGTTATCGGCGACGAATGCCGACCTGCATGCGGACGTATCCCAGGGACGTTTTCGCCAGGATCTGTTGTTTCGACTCAACACCGTCGAGATCAAGCTGCCGCCGCTGCGCGAGCGCCTCGAAGACATTCCGATACTCGCCGATCATTTTTTGAAAGTGCATCGCGAGCGTTATCGCCGGCCATTGATGGGCTTCACGCCGGAGGCGGTGGATGCGCTGCGGCAACACGCGTGGCCGGGCAACGTGCGCGAACTCGATCACGTGATCGAGCGCGCAGTGCTGATGAGCACGGGAAATATCGTGACCGCTTTCGACTTAGCTTTGGAGGCCACGCCCGATGCGCGACTCTCCGCGCAACTCGAAGAGATGAGTCTCGAAGACGCGGAGCGTTTGCTGATCAAGAAAGCGTTGGCGCGGTTTGAAGGCAATGCGAATCGAGCAGCCGAGGCGCTGGGGCTGAGCCGCAGCGCGTTGTATCGCCGGTTGCAGAAGTACAATCTGTCCTGATCGTTTATCATTTGCCATTGGTCATTTTCCATTTCTCAATGTAAATGACAAATGAAAACTGACCGATGGTAAATGACAAATGAGTACGCCCGTCAAGCCACCCAAACATCCGTCACCACTAACCTCGCTTGATCCGGCACTCGCGCGCGCTGATGGCGTCAAATTCGAACGACGCATCACGATCCTTGCTCTCCTCGCGGGTTTTCCCGCCGTTGCACTGTGTGCGTTTCTGCTTTGGTACGACGGCTATTCCGCGCAGGTCCAGTGGACCATCGACCTTTTCCTCGTCCTGCTGTGGCTCGGCGTTTCGCTCAACCTGAAGCAACGCATTGTCCGTCCATTACAAACGCTTTCGAACATTCTCGCCGCTATTCGCGAAGGCGACTATTCGATTCGTGGGCGCAGAGCGTTGACGGGCGACGCGCTTGGCGAAGTAATGCTCGAAGTGAACGACCTGGGCCAGACGTTGCGCGAACAACGTCTCGGCGCAATGGAAGCAACGGCGCTCCTGCGCACCGTGATGGCCGAGATCGACGTGGCCGTGTTTGCCTTCGACGGCGATCATCGTCTGCGACTCGTGAATCGCGCGGGTGAAAGATTGCTGGCCCAACCGTCGGCGCGCGTTTTGGATCGCACCAGCGACGAACTGGGACTGACCGAATGTTTGAACTGGCCCGTTGGTGGTCCACCGCGAACGATGCAGATGGTTTTTCCGGGTGGCGTCGGCCGTTGGGACATTCGCCGCAGCACGTTTCGCGAAGGCGGACAGCAGCTTCAGTTGCTCGTGTTGACTGACTTGAGCCAGACGCTGCGTGAAGAGGAGCGCAGTGCGTGGCAACGCCTGTTGCGCGTGTTGGGCCATGAACTGAACAACTCCCTCGCGCCGATCAAGTCTGTCGCGGGCAGCCTTGCTGATTTGATCAGGCGCGAGCCGGAGCCGCCGGATTGGCGCGACGACATGCATCGTGGCCTCGCGGTGATCTCTTCGCGCGCGGATTCGCTCGCGCGTTTCGTGGAGTCGTATTCGAAGCTGGCGCGGCTGCCTCCACCGCGACTCGAACCGTTGAAGATTGGCATGCTCCTGTCGCGCGTGGCGAGTTTGGAAACGCGTCTGCCGGTGAATGTTGTTCCCGGACCGGAATTGGTGGTGCGCGGCGATGATGTGCAGTTGGAACAATTGCTGATCAATCTCGTGCGGAACGCAGTCGATGCGTCGATGGAGACAAACGGGCGCGTCGAAGTTGGTTGGCAGCAAAAGAATGGGCAGGTTGAAGTGTGGATTCGCGACGAAGGTCCGGGGTTGGCGAGCACGGCGAACCTGTTCGTTCCGTTCTTCACGACGAAGGCTCAAGGATCGGGCATCGGCTTGGTATTATCGCGGCAGATTGCCGAAGCTCATGGTGGTACGTTGACGCTGGAGAACCGTCAGCAGCTTCGTGGTTGCGAAGCAAAGCTGCGATTACCCTTATAAATTATGATCTTATCCGTGTTCAAAACTTTCTTCTGCTTTGTGTTGCTTGTGTTTGTTCAAGGCTCGTTTGAAGCGGAGCAGCGCGAGTGGCGCGAACAACGCGACCAGGAACTGCGTGCTGAAGACGGTTGGCTCAGCGTCGCGGGATTGTTCTGGTTGAAGCAGGGAAGCAACAGTTTCGGCACGGGCAAGAGCATGGACATCGTTCTGCCGGCCGGTTCTGCGCCGGAGAACATCGGCACGCTGGAACTCGGCGACGGAGTGGTGACGTTGACGGTTACCGAAGGCGTGACGGTAACCCTTCCGCCGAAGGCGATCAAGAGTTTCGAGATGCGCTTTGACGGCAACTCGCAGCCGCCGTCGTTCCTGGTTGGTTCGTTGCGGTTGAGCGTGATCAAACGCGGCGAGCGTTACGGGCTGCGTGTGAAAGACAAGAACAGCCAGGCGTTGCGCGAGTTCAAAGGATTGGAATGGTTTCCGGCGCGCGAGTCATATCGTGTTGTCGCGACGTTTACGCCATATGCAGAACCGAAAGAGATGATGATCATGAACGTGCTCGGCGATGAGTTGAAGATGAAGTCCCCGGGGCTGCTTACTTTCGAACTGAACGGCCGCACGCATCAACTGCGGCCGGTGGTTGAGAACGACGAGAAGTTGTTCATCATCTTTCGCGATCGAACCGCGGGTAAAACGACTTACGGCGCCGGTCGCTATCTCTACGCTGATTTGCCGAAGGACGGCAAGGTCGTGCTTGATTTCAATCGCGCCGAAAATCCTCCGTGCGCGTTTACCCTTTACGCCACATGTCCCTTACCGCCACGTCAGAACTTTCTCCCCATTGAGATCCTCGCAGGTGAGCGTGCGTTTCAATTGAAGACAAAGAAAAGTTAACACCGTTCAAATTGCGCGTTGACACTCATGCAAGGCAGGCATATCATGCCGCGCAATCCACTACATCGCCCGTAGTTGACGTCGAGGTTCCAGGCCGTTCTCTGCCTTAATGAAGAGAGTGGCAGTCAATCTACGTGTGTCTTGTAGTGGAGTTCACGCATATTGGGTTGGTTTCACGCGTGATTCCGAAAACGGATACTGCCGACAACCAAGGGTGAACGACAGAGACACCTCGAAACCTTACTGTCTCACCTCAACTCCCCAGCAGATCTCCTGAATCTCGCTTTAGTTGCGTCTCGCTCTTGACGCTCGATCGCTGGCGTCTCGGCGTTGCGCGTTCCCTTTCATCGAAGTGAAAACAAAGGAGACTAAGATGAACTTCAACAAGAGAACTATCGTCAGCGGGCTGGCTTGCGTCTTCGGTTTACTGCTCGTGAGTGTGCCGGCTCAAGCTCAAACCGCGACAGTTACTCACGTTTACGCCGCAAAATTTATTTGTGGCGTCCAGCGGGATAATTCGCTTTTTGCAGTGCCTGATGCGCAAGCCGGTCACTACTCGAGCAAGATCAACGTTCACAACAACACTGGGGTTGTCATCCAGTTTCGCAAGAAGGTGATTCAACTCAAGGGCGGGCAGGTGCCAACCGAGCCTCAGTTCAAGAAGGTTGAGGCGCTGAGGTCGGATTGGGCGATGGAAGTTGTTTGCCGGGACATTTACAGTCACCTTGGGATTCCGATCCCGCCGCAGGTTGACGCGATTCCACCATATATTGAGGGCTTCGTGATCTTCGAGGTGTTCTGGCCGACCGTTCCTACGACTCTTCCGGATGATCCACTCGACGTGGCCGGTATTTACACGTATCGCGGCGAGCCCGTGAGCGACGGCAACGCTATTGACGTCACGGTTTATCCGGTGAAGAGGAACCGATACCCGCTCCAGCCGTAACGGAGGCGTCAAGGTCTGTGTGCGGTAGCGCCGAAGGCGCTCGGGTTGAGCCGAAGGCGCTCGGTCCATTAGTAGCGCCGAAGGCGCGCCAGAGGGTAGCCAGGGGCAAGTGCAAGCGAAGCGAGCACGACGCCCCTGGATCATTTTGCGTAGCGCCGCAAGCACTGAAAGTGCGATAGAGGTTCTGCCGCTCTTTCAGAGCTCACACGCTTTTCTGTGGGATCCAGGGGCTGCGCGCTTCGCGCTTGCCCCTGGATCGTTTTGCGTAACGCCTCAAGCACTGAAGGTGCGACAGAAGTTCTGTCGCTCTTTCAGAGCTCACACGCTTTTCTCTGGGGATCCAGGGGCAAGCGCGAAGCGCGCAGCCCCTGGCTACCTTAAGGCCGCGCCGTTGGCGCTCAGAATAGCGTTGCGCCGTTGGCGCTCAGAATAGCGCTGCGCCGTTGGCGCTCAGAATAACGTCGCGCCGTTGGCGCTCAGGACAATTTAACTATCGTGCTGAGAAGCGATAGATGGTTGTGGATTTAAAGATGGCGCCTTTTTTGAGCGTCGTAGTGGGGAAGTTGGGTTTGTTGGGGGAATCCGGGTAATGCTGGGTTTCGAGGCAGAAGCCGGAGCGACGCTCGTAGGGTTTGCCGGATTTGCCGATTAACGTGCCGTCGAGGAAATTGCCGGTGTAGAGCTGGACGCCCGGTTCGGTGGTCCATACTTCCATCACGCGTCCCGTCGTCGGTTCAGACACCGCCGCCGCCCGGCGCAAACGGCCCATGCGTCCGTCGATCACGAAGTTGTGATCGTAACCGTTGCCAAACTTCAATTGCTCGTCGTCGTCGTTGATGTGCGCGCCAATCGCCATGGGCGTCAAAAAGTTGAATGACGTGTTTTGGACGCTTCGCAGTTCGCCGGTCGGGATCGATCCGGCATCTGTCGGCGTGAAGCGAGCGGCGTTCAATTCGAGACGGTGGTTGAGAATGTCGCCGTTGCCTTCGCCGGCAAGATTGAAATACGAGTGGTGCGTTAAATTGATAACCGTGTCTTTGTCAGTCGTGGCAGTGTAGTCGATCCGAAGCTCGTTGGTGTTGGTGATCGTGTAGACCATCGTCACGCTGAGATTGCCGGGATAACCTTCTTCGCCGTCCTTACTAAGATAAGTCATACGCACGGCTGGTCCAGCCGTCGACTTTACCGCTTCCGCATTCCAGACCACGTCGTCAAAACCCTTGATCCCACCGTGCAGCGTATTCTCGCCGTTGTTGATCGCGAGCTTGTACTCGACTCCGTTCAAAGTGAAGCGGCCCTTTGCGATGCGATTGCCGAACCGGCCGATAGCAGTGCCGAAACTCGGATGTGGTTTGAGATAGCTGTCGAGATCGTTGAAGCCAAGAACCACGTCGGCAAACTTCCCATTGCGATCGGGAACTTTCAACGACATCACGATGCCGCCGAAATTTATGATCTTCGCCTCCATGCCGTGCTTGTTTTTCAACGTGAAGAGCTTGACCGGCTGACCGTCAACAGTGCCGATAGTCTCCTGCCCGTTTACGACGAACACACACGCAAGCAAGAGCACGACCGAAGCAAACACACGGATCTTCATAAACGTCTCCAAACTAGTTCGATTGGGCTTCACGAGCACTCATCTCGCGCATCAACGCAACCTGCCGCCGGTTTCTGCGTTCGGTGAAGATCTGGTCGGCCATCACGCCGATCAGGATCACCGCGCCCATCACTGCAAGATCGAGCGAACTCGGAATCTCGAGCAGGTTAACGAGATTGCGCAACACCTGAAGCAATGCCGTGCCGATCACGATTCCGATCACCGAACCCTCGCCGCCACGCAACGAACAACCGCCAAGCACCGCTGCCGCAATACCGTAAAGTTCGTAAGCATTGCCGTGATTCGCGGGCGAAACGGAGTTGGTGTAGAAGGCGAAGATGATTCCCGAGATCGCCGTGAGCGCGCCGCAGATGACGTAAGTCAGCGTGATAATGCCATTCGTATTGATGCCGGCGTAACGCGCGGCTTCGGGGTTGCGGCCAGTGGCGAAAAGATAACGACCGTAAACCGATCGATGCAGGACCACCCACGTGATCGCGGCGATGACGATCAGCAACACAAACGGCATCGGGACGACGCCGAAGAGATTGCCGTTGGCGAGAAAGCGAAGAAAATCAAGACCCGGAACCGAGCCGAATCCTCGCGTTTCATCTCCCGTGATAAAACGCGCGAGGCCGCGATAGAAGAGCAGACCGCAGAGCGTGACGATGAACGGCTGCATGTTGAGCCGCGTGATGAGCAATCCATGGCCCAGGCCCAAGAGCATTGCGATGCCCACGCACCCGAGCAGCGCGATGGCGACGCCGGTATTCCACTGCGTCAACATCATCGACAACAGCACGCCCAACAGGCCCATCATCGATCCGACTGAAAGCTCGATGCCGCCCGTGATAATCACCAGCCCCAGTCCGATACTGAAGATACCGAACGCGCCGATCTGCCGCGCCAGATTTTGCAGGTTTATGGGCAGCAGAAAGTTTGAATTGACGACCGAGACGATGATGCAGAGGATGACGAGCAGAACAAAGATTCCGAGCTCTTTTTTCATAAGCGATTATCCTTCAGTGCCTGTGGCCAGACGCATGACGGCCTCTTCGCTGAACTGTGGTCGTTGAAGAATTCCGGTTAACCGGCCCTCGTGCATCACGGCGATGCGATCGCTGATGCCCAACACTTCTTCCATCTCACTGCTGATCACGATCACCGCCACGCCGCTTGCCGCCAGCTTGCGAATGAGCTGGTAAATCTCCGCTTTGGCGCCGACGTCGATTCCGCGGGTTGGTTCGTCAAAGATTAACACTTGCGGCGCGAATGTCAGCCACTTTGCGAGCACGACCTTTTGCTGGTTGCCGCCGCTGAGGTTGGCGGCGCGCATTTCCGGCGTCGGCGTTTTGATGTTGATCGCTTTGGTGGCTTCGACAGCCGCTTTCATCTCTTTCGCGCGGTTGATGAGCTTCGCGGACGAGTAGGCGTCGAGGTTTGGCAACGAGATGTTTTCGCGGACGTTGAAGTCGACGATCAATCCGCACATGCGGCGATCTTCCGGCACGAGATAGATGCCATTCGAGATCGCGTCACGCGGTTCCGTGAGACGCAATGGTTTGCCGTCAAGGGCGACGTCGGTTTCAAGTGTTTCCTCGACGCCAAAGAGCGCGCGCGCGACTTCGGATCGTCCCGCGCCGACGAGTCCGGCAAAGCCCAACACTTCACCGCGAGCGACGTCGAACGAGACTGTGTGTTTGGGATAGCGCAAAGTTCGCAGCCGCCGCACTTCGAAACCTTTGCCGGCGTCTTTCACGGGGGAACCGTCCCGCGCGCCGGTGAAGAAGTCTTTCAAGTCGCGGCCCACCATCATGCGGACCATGCGCTCGTGATTGATCTCGCTGCGTTGCAGTTCGCCGGCGTTTTTTCCGTCGCGCAACACCACGGCGCGATCGGCGACTTCTTCAACCTCGTGCATCCGGTGCGAAATATAGATGATGCTGACGTTTTGCGACTTCAGATCGCGCACGATGTCGAGCAGACGGCGCGTCTCGCTGAGCGTGAGACTCGACGTCGGTTCGTCCATGATGATGATGCGCGCGCCGGCGCTGAGCGCGCGAGCGATCTCGACCAGTTGTTGTTGCGCGATTGAGAGTTTGCTGAGCAGCGTACGGCTGGAGATGTCGAGGCCGAGCTTGCGCACGAGCACGTCGGCCTCTTTATAGATCCGTCCGCGATCGATCAACTTCAGAAGGCCGCCTTTAGTTGGCTCGCGACGCAGAAAGATGTTGGCGGCGACGTCGAGATTATCGAGAACGCTCAACTCCTGGTGGATAAACTCGATTGCAAGGGCGCTGGCGTCGCGTGGTGATTTGATCTCGACTGGCGATCCGTTGAGCTTGATCGTGCCTTCATCGCGCGCGATCGCGCCGCCGAGAATTCTCATCAACGTCGACTTACCCGCGCCGTTCTCGCCAATCAACGCGACAACTTCCCCCGCGCCGACGTTGAGACTTACATTGTCGAGCGCAACTACACCCGGGAACCGTTTACTGATTCCCTGCATTTCGAGAAGTGGAGCGTTGTTCATCAACTGCGGCCGCGAAGCTGGTTGATCTTCTTGGTGAACTCCTCGACGTCTGCTTTCTTCACCGCGAGCGTCGGCACAAAGATCTGCTTGCTGGCTGGAATGCCCGATTTGTCGCCCTTGAGGATCTTTGCCATCAGGGCCATCGACTGGTAACCGAACTCGAACGGTTGTTGGACCACGGTGGCGAAGATCGCGCCGTCTTTGACGCCGGCGAGCGTCTCGTCTTCTTCGTCAAAGGCGATGATCTTCACCTTGTCGACTTTGTTAGCTTCTTTGACGGCGCTGAGGATTGCCGGTCCATTGTAGGACCAGAGACCGACCATGCCGGCGATGTCTGCGTTGTTCACGAGCGTGTCGGCGGCGTTTGATTTCGCGCGGACGCGATCCGTGTTGTCAGTGCGGACGTCGAGAATCTGGATGTTCGATCCGGCGATCGCTTCTTTGAGTCCCTGGTAACGTTGCTGCGCATTCGCGGCGTCGAGCACGCCGACGAAGACCATCACTTTGCCACCTTGCGGCAGTGCTTCTTTCAATAGTTCACCGGCTTGGCGTCCGGCGGCGACGTTATCAGTGCCGATGTAGCAGACGCGGTTGCTGTTGGGCGCGTCGCTGTCCTGGGTAACGACGACGGCTTGTTCGGCGGCGCGGTTGAGCATCGCCGTTTGGTTTGCCGGATCGACCGGGCTGATGGCGATGCCGTGAATGCCTTTCGCGAGCAGATCGTCGACGATGCGTTGTTGTTCGGCGGCGGTGCCGTCGGCGGGAATGCGAAATTCGACACTGATGCCGGGAATCTCTTTCTCGGCTTTCTCAGTTCCTTTGCGAGCGATGATCCAGAAATCAGAAGCGTTGTTGGGCACAAACGCCAACTTGTGCGGACCGCCGGTGTTGCCGACGTTGTTGGTTGGATTTGGCGAAGGCTGGCAACCGCTGAGAATCAGGGCGCAAACCGCGGCGCATAGAAAACTGAGCACGGATCGAGTCGCTTTTACTGGTCGCATTTGGTTCCTCGGCTTGTTGGGTTTTTAGGTGCGATTCTTCTTAGCACATTCCGCCCGGTTCGGAAAGGACGCGGGAAGGAGGGACGGGGAGACGCGGAGACACGGTGACGAGAAGAAACGGAGTCTTTGCCTTTCCCCGCGTCCCCCCGTCCCCCCGTCTCTCCCTCTCCCCGTCTCCCCCTCTCCGCGTCTCCCCGTCCTCTTACAACTGCTGCAATTGAGTTTCGAGGAAGATCCGCTCGGGGGCGCTGCAGGGACATTCGAGGGCGCGCTGGTACGACTCCGCTGCGCGTTTGCGATCGCCGGCTTGTTTCCATAGCTCGGCGGCGACTGCGGGAAGGAGATGGTAATTGCGAAGGGCGTTATGCGCGTCGATCTGTTCGAGGGCGGCGAGGCCGGCGTGTGGACCTTCGGCGCGAGAGATGGCGATGGCGCGGTTGAGTAAGACGATGGGTGTGGGTTCGAGTTTGTAGAGGTCGTCGTAGAGTGCGACGAGTTTGGGCCAATCGGTGTCGCTGTTTGCGGTGGCGTGGATAGCTGCAATCTCGGCTTGCAGGTGATAGGTCGTGATCTTGTTTCCCGCGGCCGACTCGCCGAAGTGACGCATGCCGAGCGCGATCAGTTTTCGGTCCCAGAGTTCGCGATTCTGTTCGGCTAAGAGTGCGAGCGAGCCGTCTTGCTGGGTGCGCGCCGGCAGACGAGCGGCTTGCAGCATCATCAACGCGAGTAACGCGTGCGCGGGCGGGAGTTTTAGTGGTGACTGATCGATTATTAATGCGCCGAGCCTGATCGCTTCTTCACACAGATCGGAGCGCACGAGATCGTCGCCGCTCGTCGCTGCGTAACCTTCGTTGAAAAGCAGGTAGATGACTCGCAGGACGCTGTCGATGCGTGCCGGCAGATCGTCGAGACTCGGCGGATCGATCACGATGTTGTGATCGCGAATCTGTCGTTTTGCGCGGACGAGACGTTGCGCGATCGTTGTTTGCGGAGTGAGAAAGGCGCGGGCGATCTCGGCGGTGCTGAAACCGCAGGCTGTTTTGAGTGTGAGTGCGATTTGGTACTCGACCGGCAGCGCTGGGTGGCAGCACATAAGGATCAATGCCAACTGATCGTCCATCTCGTCCGCTGGGGACGATGTTGGACCAGGGAGCGCGCGCTCGATCTCTTCTGCTTTACTCGCGAGTGAAGCATCGCGGCGCAGGAGATCGAGCGCGCGATTTTTAGCGACGAGCGTCAGCCACCCTGCCGGGTTCTCCGGGATGCCTTTGAAGGGCCACTGCTGCAACGCCCTGACCAATGCATCCTGGACCACATCTTCGGCCAGGTCGAGATGGCGCGAACCAAAGACACGCGTCAGCGTGGCGACGATCTTCGCCGAGTGCCGCCGAAAAAGATGATCCACTAGTTCGTCTGTGGAAGGTAAAAGCATCTCTACTGTGGCCAAGAGGCCCAAATAATAATAGCGCCGAAGGCGCGACCTGAAGCTAGCCGGGGGCGAGTGCGAGCGCAGCGAGCACGACGCCCCCTGGATCATTTCGCATAGCATATCGAGCTCTGAAAGAGCGATAGAAGATGAGGATGCCGTCCCCGGTTCTATCGCACTTTCAGTGCTGGGTTCCGAACACCACCGAGCCTGGATCATTTTGCATAGCGTATCGAGCTCTGAAAGAGCGACAGAAGATGAGGATGCCGTCCCCGGTTCTATAGCACTTTCAGTGCTCGATTCTGAACACTACCGAGCCAGGGGCGAGTGCTCGCCCCTGGCTACCTTCTGACCGCGCCTTCGGCGCTAGAGCACCGGTAGTCACAAGCGTTGACAGTAGTCACAAGCGTTTCAAGGTGACGCGGGCGAATTCGCGGAAGGCGCCGTCCTGTTGTTTCACCGAGTCGACGACTTCCATTGTCACATCGTCGATCAGTTTGTAGGTGGATTTG
>DATELZ010000007.1:0-23943 GCA_035276045.1 Pyrinomonadaceae bacterium
GACAACTAACGTCCCATCAACGGCGCCGATGATCTTTCGCTCACCGCCGGCAACAGAACATTCCACATACTCGGCATCCGCAGTTCGTTCAGTACAGTTCGACGCGCCGTACGTAAGGCTTGCCAATTGATTCACCGCCGCCACCACCGCAGGTTTCGTGCGCCATCGCGACGTATGCGTCTCCGCAATCAGCGCAAACTCGGGCCGCACGCGCAAAGTCTCGTCCTGCTCCGCCGCATTCACGTTGACAACCACCAGCGCAAGCTGCGACCGCGCAAACAGCACCGCTTCAACTGGTCCGATACCCGCCCGCGCCGCAGTCATCATGAACTTGTTCTCAGAACTCGGCGTGCTGCCCGTAATCGGCGCCGCAGCCTTCCAAACATCGCTGTGTTCGATCGCTCGCACCACGGCCGACGGATTGTTCAACTCGACGTAGAGCAGGGAATCGGCGGGAGCGTAGTTTGCCAGGTCAACAGGCGAAGGACGGTTGAACCAGAGCCACGCCGCGCCGATCAGGATCAGAACGACAGCGACAACCAGAATTCGGCGCAGAAGTTTCATGGATGCAAATCAGCAAACTACTCTGAGAAGGGAATGGCTGGCAAGTCGGAGAACACATGTGTTAATTTGCCAGCCACTCCTATGACATATCGCGATCTATCCGCCCAGGCATTGGCAGAACAAGACTACGAGAGTTTTCTCACCGAGTTGGAGAAATCCTTAACCGATGGCCGCCGCGATCCAAACGACGTCGTTCGCGACACGTTATTTCAGATCTACTTCGGCGCCGCTGACCCGGAAAGTCTCGCGCTGCCGGCGCGCGTTGCCTTTCACAACCTCGATCCGCGCAACATCACAACCGAGCCCGAATACTATTCCGACATCAATCCCAAGCTGTACACACAGCGCAAGCCTATTATCTGGTTGTGGCAGATGTTCGATCGCTCGCCGTTGGGACTCAACGCGCTCTTCGGTCATCGTTTCCGCCGAATGCTCGCTCCGCTGATCTTCAAAAGCGTCGGCGACAATTTTAAGTGCTGGCACTTCGTCGAGTGGTCGTTTGGCTACAACCTCACGATCGGCAACAACGTCGTCATTCACCGGTACGTTTTGCTGGACGACCGCGGCGGCATCGATATCGGCAACGACGTCTCGATCTCGGATTACGCAAACGTTTATTCCCACAGTCACGACATCTACGACATTCACAAGGTCTACACGCCCCGGACCCGGCTCGGTAACGGAGTGCGCGTGACTTATCACGCCACAGTTCTTGCCGGCACACAGGTCGAAGATCATTCGATGGTGGGCGCGAATGCGGTGGTCACGCGTGATGTCCCGTCACACCACATCGTCGGCGGTATTCCTGCAAAAACCGTGAAGGTGAAAGAAGCGCAGAAAGCAGTTGCGGCCGTTCCCGAAAAACTGGAATCCTGACCGATCAATTCCAGAAACAATACCGAAATATGGCTCTTGCCAGTACCAACTTATAGTCACACAAAGAGTTAAACAAAGAAAAATAGCGGTTGACATTGTTTAGCCTCGTAATGTACTCTCACTCAGGTTGATGGCGCGCAGTGCGCTTTCTACCGGGTGCCCACCTGGTTTTCTAAGACGGTTAGTCCCGCGAAAAAAAGGAGCACGATAAAGGCACACTTCGCGCGAGCGGAGGTCGCAAAGCCTACGGAAGTTGGACGTACCCAACTTGGCTGGGTTTCCGAATGAACTTCATTCCTGCCGCCGCAGACTTCTCCAACAGTTATCTGTTGACACCCGCGAGGATGCTTCCCATGCGATTTGGTGTCCCGACCATCAACCCGAATAACGAAGGGTCCGCAACGTTGAAACATTCAGCCATCGATTCGGTCACTCCCAAGTCAGTTAAACGACAACTGCCGCGCGCACGAAAAGCTCGTGCCCGGCTTCGTCTGCAAAACAAACAGCGAGTCTCCGTCACGAGGAATAACTAACTATGTTCAAAAGAGGCGCTGGCAAAAAGAATCTCGTTGGTCTGGACATCGGCTCCAGTTCCGTCAAGGCAGTTGAACTCGGCAAAAAAGGTGCGAGCCTACAGCTTCTCAACCTGGGCTTTGAAAACCTCCAGACCGACACGATCGTCGACGGGCAGATCATGGAGCTGAACAACGTCTCCAACGTGATCGCTCACATCTTCAGCGAACATCAGATTCGCACCACTCGCGTTGCCGCAGGCGTCAGCGGCCACTCGGTGATCGTCAAGAACATAGTGCTGCCGCAGATGAGCCAGGAAGAACTCCAGGAGTCGTTCAGTTGGCACGCGGAAGAGCACATCCCGTTCGACATCGCCGACGTCAATCTCGACTACGAACTCACCGGCAAGTCGTCGGAGTCGTTGCACGTGCTGATGGCCGCCTGCAAGAGCGACAAGATCGCGAACGTCAAACAGGCGATTCAGCTTGCGGGTAAACAACCGGTAGTCATCGACGTCGACGCCTTCGCGCTGCAGAACTGTTACGAAGTGAACTATCAGCCGAAGCCGGGCGAGATCGTGGCGTTGCTGAACATTGGCGCCGCGACGATGAACATCAACGTTCTCAACGGCACGCGTTCAGTCTTCGCGCGCGACGCTTCAGTTGGCGGCAGCCAGTACACGAGCCTGCTGCAAAGAGAGCTTGGCCTGAGTTTCGAACAAGCTGAAGGCGTGAAGCGCGGCATGGCGTTACCGGAAGGCATCGAACCGCGACCGATCCAACCGATTATCGAAACCGTGTCCGAATCGCTCGCGCTCGAAGTGAAGAAGACAGTCGATTTTTATCGCGCGACCGCGCAGGAAGGCGACGTGACGATTCAGAAGATCCTGCTGGCCGGCGGTGGTTCCAAACTTCCGGGACTCGCGGATTTCTTAGCGAGACGTTTCGAGATTCCGGTCGAAGTTTTCGATCCGTTCAGACAAATCGAAGTCGACGAACGGAAGTTTGATCCGGACTACATGCGAGAGATAGTGCCGGAGATGGCCATTGCAGTTGGCCTGGCGCTGAGAGGAGTTGAAGCATGATCAAAGTAAATCTACTCGAGTCAGTTACGGATCGACCGCAGGGTGTCGCGGCAGTTGAAGAAAAAGTCGCGAACCCGCGCATGCAGACCCTGTTTCTCGCGTTAACGGTGTTTGGTTTGTTGGCGGTGGCGATCGGTTATGAATACGTGAGCACTAACACGGCCTACGTCGCGGCCCAGAAAGAGCTCGAGAACCAAAAGCGCATCCAGGCGCAGATGCTCGCGATTCAGAAAGAACAGCAGGATCTGGAGAAGAAGACGCAGGAAATTCAATCGCGCATTGACGCGATCAAGAAACTGCGCGAATCGCAACAGGGACCAAGCGCCGTGTTGCAGGAGATCAAAGCGCGTTTCGACTCCATTCCCGGACTTTACCTGGTTGCGATCGAAAACAAGGAAGGTGAGATCACGATCAAAGGCGAGTCGCCTAATGAATATGCCGTGACGAAGTTTGGGCAGAGCCTCGAGTTTTCCGGCGGGATGTTCAGCAACTTGACGATCGAGACGCAAAGGGAAGCAGCCAAGGAAGCGTCTACGGCGAACTCGGCAAATTCCGCCACGACCGCCGCCGAGCAGAGCGCTCCCAAGCCTGAAGTGGTCACGTTTACGGTGAAAGCAAGCTTCGGCAAATCGCAGTCGTCTCATCCACAGGCGCCAGCGCCGGCGAACCAGGTTGCAATGAAGCAGTAGGTCGCCCGTTACCAGTCAACCTCGAAACAAAGGATCAAACAGATGAAATTCGGCAAGCTCCCAACTTTTCCCTGGTACCTGCGATTGGTGATGTTTCTCGTCGTCGCCGGTCTCGTGTATGCCGGCTTCTGGTACTTCGTTACGAGCGGCACGCGCACTGAGACCAAGACGATGAACGACGAGATCGCCGGGCTGAAGAAACGCAATGCGCAGGCGCAGATCGTTTCGCAGAACCTGAACAACTTCAAAGCCGTGTACAAGGCCCGTGAAGAAGAGTATGCCGAGTTGAAAGCCCTGCTGCCCGAACAACGCGAACTGACGATGGTCCTCCAGGGGATTCAGGATCGCGCTCGTGGCAACGGTCTCGTCCTGACGCGTTTCAGTCCGAAAGAAGATCTGCAGCAGGACAACTACAGCGGCAAGAAGATCGAAGTCAGCGTGGTCAGCGGTTACGCCGGCTTGCGCGCGTTCTTCGAACAGCTTGCTCACTACCAGCGCATCGTTTCGATCACTAACTTCGAACTGAAGCAATTGGACCAGCAGTCAGCCAACAAAACAGTTGACGCCCGGTTCGATCTAACGGCGTACTATGTTTCCTCCGAGCGTTTGCAAAACACGCAACCCGCCAACCCGAAGGGCGCAGCCGGTGGAACAGTTCCAGTGCCGGCGCCCGCAGCTCCTCAACCCGCCAAGTAAGCCCCACTCGAGCGAGAGAAGCACTAAGGAAGTGAAGATGACAATGAACATGCACCACACGAAAACATGGCTTGCCAGCGTAGTGTTCACCGCGGCGATGGTCCTGATCACTGGCAGTGCGTTTACCACGATGGCCCAGGAAACCGAGACGTCGAAGAAACCGGTCAAACGAAAAGTCTCGAGTGGTCGCGATCCGTTCAAGAAGTACGAACCACCGCGCGCGATAGTAAAGGCGCCACGTTTAGAATCGCCGATTCCGACGATTGTAGAACGTCTCAACAACTACAAGGCCCAAAAAGCCGCCGCGATGAGTGCGAGAATGCCAGCCCCGAAACCCACCACCGCTTTGTTGCTCAGCGAGATCCAGGTGATCGGAATCTCGCGTTCGCCGCGAGGTTACGCCGCGATCGTCGAAGCAACACCCATTAAGCTTTCCTACGTGATCTATCCGGGTGAACCATTCTTCGACGGCCAGTTGGTGGCGATCGAAGACAACCGCCTGGTGTTCCGCAGGGAAACGGTCTTTGCCGACGGACATCGGGAACGAGCGGTCGAGTACAAGTCACTGCGACAACCGACTCCGGTTAATTCGATGGCCACGCCAGCGAACCCATCAGTCGCGACTGCGAACCCTTAAAAGTTTCAGGTTTGGTCCAATGGACCAAGCCTCTTGCCTGCGCTGGGTGTTTCGAGCGGAAACACCGGCCCTTTTGACAAAAACCAGGACCGGCCGCATTTAGTGCGGCGCGCGCTTCAGTTGCCCCGGCAATCGAGCGTAGTGCGTGGCGGCCGTACTCCGAACAATCCCCCTAAGGAGGGAACGATGTCGTATCAGCCTCGAGTTAGATCAGCCATATGGACCACGCTCGTCCTGTTGCTTGTCTGTGTTTCCGGCACAAGCATTTTGGCTGCCCCCCAGAATTCAAGCGCCCAGAACATGGCCGCGCAAAATCCCGCCGGTCCGAATGGCTCCGCTGCTCCCGCGCCGACGCCTCCCGTAGGCTTTTCGCGCGGCAGCGACAAACAGTCGGAACAAGGACGCCAGTATGGACAACCCGGATTTGTCGGCGAACCGATCAACCTCAACGTCGTCAACGCCGACATCCGCGACATCCTCAACTACATTACCGAACAGTACGGCGTGAACTTCGTGATCGATTCCTCCGTCACTGCTGTTCCGGTAACGGTTAACGTTCAGGATGTGCCCTGGAATATTGCTCTCGACGCGGTGCTGAAAGCCAACCGGCTCGGTATCGAAGTCAACGGCAACATCCTGCGCGTGGCGACGACTGACGTGCTGGCAAAAGAGGCTGAAACTCAAAAAGTCATTAACGATTCGCGTTTGGATGCTTCGCCGCTCGTAACCGAGTTCATTCGACTCAACTACGCGCGCGCTTCGGGCACGTTGGCCCAGGCAGCGGGATCGACCGGTGCATTCTCCGGTGGCGCCACAAACCTCAGTTTTAGTGGTGGAGCAGGTGGCGATGCGACCGGGGGCAGCGGCGACCAGGGTTTGTTGCCGATCATCTCGCGGCGTCTTTCACGACGTGGATCGATCGAGGTCGACGGCCGCAGCAATACGTTGATCATCACCGACGTTAAAGAGAACATCGACTCGATTCGCCAGTTGGTTTCGATCCTGGACCAGCCGGAGCCGCAGGTTGAGATCGAGACCCGCATCGTGATCGCGCAACGTAATTTCAGCCGCGACCTTGGCGCACAGCTTTCGCTGGGTGTTGCCAATCTAGGCCGTGGCGGTTTGGCCAACATCTCCACACTTCCGGCCAGCACTCAAACCGGAACTGGCGGCGGTGGTGGTGGTGGCGGCGGTGGCGGTGGCGGCGGCACCGGTGGTGGAACCAGCACAGGCGTCCCGTCTGGTCCAAATCCGTTCAGCGTGTTTGGTGGTTTAGGTGGAACGCCGCAAGCGACCAACAATCTCGCGGCAGCGGCGGCGAGCACGGTAATCGGTTTGACTACCGGTTTGATTGGCAGTGCCCAGATCAGCGCGCTGATCACGCTGGCCGAATCACGCGGCCAGGCGAAGACCGTCGCTACTCCGCGCGTTACAGCTTTGAATAACCGTCCGGCGCAGATCGAAAGTGGTTCGCAGATTCCGGTGCAAACGACGCAGGCTGCGAGTGGCACGGCGGTCGTAACGACGACGTTCGTGTCAGTGCCGCTGCGTCTTTCAATCACGCCGCAGATCACTGACGCCGGCACGGTTGTGCTGAGAGTCACGATCGAAAACAACACGATCAATACCGGTATCGCCGTTGGCGGCGTCCCCGGTATCGACACGCAGCGTATGCAGTCGGAAGTGTTGGTCCCGGATGGTGGAACGACCGTCATGGGTGGCGTGCTGGCCGACACCGAAGGTGAAGCTCAGCAACGTACACCGGGACTCGCTTCGATTCCGGTCCTTGGCAATCTCTTCAAGCGCAAACTGACGACGCGACAGAACAGCGAAATCCTGTTCTTCATCACGCCGCATATCTATCGTCCCGATTACAACGGCCGGCCCACGTCAGGCACGGTGAGCAATGGTCAGCGTTCGTTGACGATCCCGCAGCCGGTTCCGCTTGGCAATCCACCGAGCAACACGCCGACTCCGACTCAGTTGCAGCAACAACCGCAACCACAGTCGACCAATCCGGCGGGTCAGCCGCAGTTGATGCCAGCTCCGACGGCGAACAGTCCCGCCGGCACCAACACGGCGCGGCCGGGAACGCTGAGCGGTCAACGTCCGTAAATTGGAGGGCCATATGTTCAAGGAAATGCTTGAGTCTGTGATCGAACGCACCGAGGGAAGCCTCGGTGCGCTCATTATGGGAACAGATGGTATCGCCGTCGAGAAAGTGCTCGGCGAGGCTGGCGCGGAAGCGAACCTGGATGTTGCGGCCGCGGAGTTCACTTCGCTCGTGCGAAATGCGCAACGCGCAGGTAATGACACCGGGCTCGGCACTCTGCGCGAGCTTGTCATCTCGCTGGATAAGGCAGTGCTCGTAATGCGCGTGCTCAGTCGCGACTACTTCATCGTGCTGGCGCTGGCCTCGCAGGGCAACCTCGGCCGCGCCCGTTTCGAGTTGCGCAAAGCCGAACTGAAGCTCGCGAAGGAATTCGCGGTTTGAGGGAACACGGATCTAAGGCAGTTTTACGTAAGGCATCCCACGCATGATGATGCGCTGGCGGCGGGCGACGCGGCGGGGATTGACTTGCGGATTGAAGACGGTGCGTGGGTTGGGAATCATGGCCGACAAAAACGCCGCTTCATTCGCGTTCAATGCAGAAGCAGGTTTGCGAAAATAACGACGCGACGCCGCCTCCGCGCCATAAACTCCATCGCCCCACTCAATCACATTCAAATAAATTTCCAGAATGCGGCGCTTGTTCAACGAACGTTCGAGCATGACAGTCAACGCCGCTTCCTGTCCTTTTCGAATGAACGATCGATCAGACGAAAGATAGAGATTCTTGGCGAGTTGCTGGCTGATGGTCGAAGCCCCGCGTTTGAACTCGGGAATGTTCGGCAGCCAATCGTCGTCCTCGCCCTGTTCTTTTGCTTCTTTCGCCGTTTCTCGTTGTGCCTGTTCCCAGGCTTTCTGAATCGCCTCGTAGTCGAAGCCGCCATGCGCAACGAAGTTTGTATCTTCGCCGGCTAACACTGCCCGTTGCAGGTTCGTGGAGATCTTTTCGAGCGGAACCCACACCTGTTCGAACTTCACCGGTTGGCCTTTCGCCTGCGCTTCCTTCGCCCGAATGTTCATCAAAGACGTTGGGCCGGGATTGTTCGAGCGCAACCGGTACACGCGCACGAACATGATCCCTTCGTAGAGAATGAGCCCCACGATCACGCCGAACACCGCCAATACTAAGATCCGGAAAATTCTGCGCATCAGGCGGGACTTCGATTCTAACTACTTGCGTCGCGTTGGAGGTTTGCGAGTGATGCCGCGGTAGCTGACCTTCCCCGGCAACTTGCGCGGCAGCTCAAACTCGTCGGCCACGATGTCTTCGAGATGAACAGCCGCGGTGCGGGCGTAAGCGAGAAGCGTCATCAGGTTTGGTTCGCGTTTGCCTTGTTCGTATTCCGAGATTCTGCCGTAGTGCATCGACCCGGAGAGACCCATGCGATCAAGCAGTTCGGTTTGCGATAACCCGAGTTCGATGCGGATCTGGCGCAGTTTCTCAGCCAGCCGGAGTGGCTTTGGACGCGGGCTGCCCATCAGTCGTAGCCTCCTGCGAACAGGAAACACGAGCACTTCGCTGTCCCACGCGTGGTCCAGTCGTTCCTGCACTCCGTTCTGCAAAGGGTCTTGCCTCCACTCGCTGTTGTGAGTGATATGAGCCCGGATTGAGTTTTCGCCGTGAGTAGGAAATTTCCATGCTCGACGGCAGTGCTCATTACTCGTCAGTGTCGGAGGTTGAGCCGCACATAGGCCGTTGTTGAACTGTCAAACCCACTAATCCTAAACGGTCAGGCTAAAATCGTAAACAGAAAAATTCCCGTTCCTGGTTTGTGCAAAGCTGTCTACAACGAATAAGCCTCACTCTCGGCGTCGAACAAAGGTTCGCTACGGACCACGCGGCGCAATAACAGCGGTTCGTCAAACATCTGTTCGAGACCGCGCACGATCGCGTAACGTGGATCGTCGGCGACATGGACCGGCAGTTTTGTCTGCTCTCGCAGATAATCGTCGAGACCTGCCAGCAGCGCGCCGCCTCCTGTCAAAATAATTCCGCGGTCGTAAATGTCGCCGGCTACTTCCGGCGGCAGTTCCGCAAGTGTCGATGCCACGCCGTCGACGATCGTTCCCGCGACATACCGCGCGATCGGATAGATCTCTCCGGCGGTGATCGTTATCGCTGCCGGGCTTCCGGTTACGACGTCGCGGCCACCCACAGTCATTTCCTGTGCGAGATCCTCCGGAAGTGTCGCCGAAGCGAGTTCGAGTTTCAGCCGCTCGGCTGACGGTGGACCAATTGCCAGACCACGATGGCGCCGGATGTGATTGACGATCGCCGTATTGATGTCGGCACTGCCCATCCGTTTGGAATGCCCGTGGATGATCGCGCCGTTAGCTACGATGGCGACGTTGGTTGTGCCGCTCCCGATGTCCGCGACGGCCGAAGCATGCTGGTCGTTGGTCTTTACTCCTGCGCCAAATGCTGCGGCGAGACCTTCTTCCATCATCATGACGCGACCGATACGCGCGTGTTCCGCAGCGCTGAGCAACGCGCGCCGTTCGACCTGCGTCACGACCGGATCGACGCTCATCAGCGCGCGCCGGCTGAAGAAGGAAAGGCCGCTGCGCGCCTGGCGCACAAAGTGGGCCAACATCTCGCGCGTTAGCTCGAAGTCGGCGACGACGCCGTTGACCAGGGGAGCGACGACGGATACGTCCCGCGCCTCGCGTCCATACATCTGTCGCGCTTCCTGGCCGACCGACAGCACCTCGCCGGTCAGATTGTTGACCGCGACCAGCGACGGCTCGTCGAGAACGAGACCGCGTCCGCGCACATAGATGACGGTGGTTGCCGATCCCATGTCGATTGCGATGGAATCGGAGACAAGATTTTTCAGATCTGGCATTCCCATGAATGCCGCTGTTTTACTAATGAACCCCATGGCGGCTCCGATAATAAGGTTCCCGGAGCCATTTGCGAAACAGGGAAGCGACAGATTGCGTGGGACTATTGGTTTCGCTTGGGATAGACGACGTTTCCGGGAAGCCTTTCCGGGAGTGTTATGGTGTCGTCGACCAGATCTTCAAGATGGACTCCGGCCACGCGAGCATAGGCGAGCAGTGTCAACAACGACGGCTCACGCTTTCCCAATTCGTATTCGGAGACGCGGCTATAGTGCATCGACTCGCGGGCATTGAGCAGCTTGACCATCTCCGTTTGCGATAAGGCTAAGAGGTGCCTGATCTGGCGCAGTTTCTTTGCAAGGTGCGCTGGGCGAGGGCGTCGACGCTGGTCCATCCGTGCTTTGCCTCCTACTCCCACTAGCGAGTGTCGAAAGTTTATCAGATCGCGCCCTCACAGTTGTGTATAAATTTTCCTTGACAAAACTGAACACTTAGCCGATAGTGATCGACATCTACAGTAGGGAGTCAGTCATTCATGAGAAAGCGATACACTCACATTCCTGCCATTGGCGCCGCTGGTGAACTCACGCCCACCGAAGCGGAGGCGGCATCCTGGCTGTTGCATGAACCGCAATTGCTGGATTGGCCGCACGAAATCTATTGGCTATGGCAGGTCGATCAAAGCA
Organism: Pyrinomonadaceae bacterium; assembly: GCA_035276045.1. Classification (GTDB taxonomy): domain Bacteria; phylum Acidobacteriota; class Blastocatellia; order Pyrinomonadales; family Pyrinomonadaceae; genus PSRF01. The sequence continues at coordinate 10,700 of DATELZ010000007.1, forward strand.
AGTATGTCGCGCGTCTATGGGGCGTAGACTCAATTGGAACGTTGATTATCGTCGAGATCCGGAGAGATCGCGGTGATGCGCCGGATCCGTATGAGGGTTTCGTATTCGAAATAAAGAGCGGATGGGATCGCGACTGGACCGTGGAAGTTCTGCTCGAGCTTTGGCAGAAGTGCCAGGCGGAGGAACCATTCGCGAATCCTCATGCGCGGAGTATTGAGAGATCGCTCAACCGTCGCGCCAGGATCGGCAATCCACCTCCGGTATTGGTCGGTGTGATAGCGTCCACGCAAACTGACTTTCAGCTTTCGTCGAAGGCCAAAAGGAGTTTTGAGCGACTTCAGAAGCGCGTTGGATATGAGCGGGTGCGGCTGAGTGTGATTAGTGGAACCTTTGGCGACCGGGGATTGCGAGTTCAGTGCACAACCTTTGACGATGACGATCAGGTGATGCCGTCGCGTAAACCATGTGCTAATGCACGACCGGATCGGCGAAAGAGTCGTCGCATCCCATGCTCAACGCAATTGCGCGGATGGCAGTGCGTGCCTCGTCTTGTTGTTCAGGGCTGAGCATGGCCCAGCCAAGGTTTATGGGACACTCGGCGTCGTGGGCAAGAGGCTTGTGACACAAAGGGCAGATGTCCGGCGAAAGCTCTAACACGACGTAGAGCTTCGCCAGCAACATGATGATCACCTCGGCGCGCTGTTTCTGCTCTTCCGATTCGAACATGGATTTGTCGGCTTCCACACTCAATGCAGATAACGCGATTCAGCGAATCAATACTGTAAAGTGTTTTCCCACTTCACTCGCTTGAGCAACGAGAAGTCGGAAAGCATTTTGCCCGCGCCGAGCACAACCGAAGTCAGCGGATCGTCGGCGATGAAAACCGGCAAGCCTGTTTCCGTGCGCAGCCGCTTGTCGAGGTTCGCCAGCAACGCGCCACCGCCAGTCAGTACGACGCCGCGATCGATAATGTCGGCGGAAAGCTCCGGCGGCGTGCGCTCCAGCGCAACTCGCACTGCATCCACGATCGAACTCACGGCCGGCTCGAGCGCCTGACGCACTTCATCATCACCCACCGTGATCGTTTGCGGTATACCTTCGACGAGATTGCGTCCACGCACTTCCATCGAGAGCGGTTCGTCGAGGGGAAACGCGCTGCCGAGATTAATCTTAATCTCTTCCGCGGTGCGCTCGCCAATTAATAAGTTGTACTTGCGCTTGACGAACTCTGCGACCGCGTTGTCCATCGCGTCGCCGGCGGTGCGGACGGCGCGCGCGTAAACGATCCCGCCGAGACTGATGACGGCGATGTCAGTTGTGCCGCCGCCGATGTCGACGACGATGTTGCCGTGCGGCTCGGTTATGGGCAGTCCGGCGCCGATCGCCGCGGCGACTGCTTCTTCAACCAGGTAGACTTCCGATGCCTTTGCGCGGTACGCCGAATCCTCAACCGCGCGCCGTTCGACCTGCGTGATCTCACTCGGAATGCCAATCACCACGCGCGGGCTCACCCAGGTCCGTCCGTTGTGCGCTTTGCGAATGAAGTGCTGGAGCATCTTCTCAGTCACCTCAAAATTGGCGATGACCCCGTCTCTCATCGGCCGGATGGCAACGATGTTGCCGGGAGTGCGGCCGAGCATCTCCTTTGCTTCTTTCCCGACGGCCTCGACGCTATTCGTGACCTTATTAATAGCGACGATCGAGGGTTCGCTGAGCACGACGCCGCGACCCTTGGCGTAGACAAGCGTGTTAGCGGTTCCGAGGTCGATAGCCAAGTCGTTGGAACGAAGTCCGGAGATGAAGGGGAAGGACATAGGTACACCTCAAATATTTGGTTTTTTAGCTGTCTCGAATTCTGCTACCTGGATTAGCAGGAAGGATTACCGCATCGGGTGGTGTCTTCGCTAAGTTAACAAAGACAAACAGTATTTAATTGATTGAAGTGTAAGTGTCAAGAGAAATTTATGTTAGTGTTTCCGCCGCAAACGACAACCCCGATCCGCTGTCCCGGCTCGGCCTTGAACCGGCCTGACAGGAGCGCCGCAAAGGCCGTTGCGCCTCCTGGTTCCGCCACAATTCGCACCGTTTGCCAGAGCTTCTTCTGTGCTTCGCGGATGTGGTCGTCTGTCACTAACACCGACTCGGAAACGTACTTCTGCGCGATGGGAAACATCATTTCGCCGACTTGCCGTGGCGCGAGTGAGTCGGCTGCGATACCGCCGGCGGGTGAATCCACCGGACGGCCGGCGTTGAGAGCAAGATGAAGTGTCGGCGCCAACTCCGGCTCTACAGAAACGATCCTGGTTCGGTTTTCATACCACGCTGCGACACCGCCGATGAGCCCGCCTCCGCCGACCGCGATCAGCAATGAATCGAGTCGCGGAGACTGTTCTTCCAGTTCCATTCCGAGCGAACCTTGTCCGGCCAGGGTTTCAACACCTTCGTAGGCGTGTATCGGAAGCGCGCCAGTTCGTGACGTCCACTCGTGGCTGGCTTCGAGCGCGTCGGCGTACCGATCGCCGGTAATTACCAACTCCGCTCCACAACGTCGAATCCGATCCAGCTTCTCCGGTGATGCGACTGTTGGCACGAAGATCGTCGCCGGCCGGCCTAGCTTCATTGCCGCGAATGCGACGGCCACGCCATGGTTCCCGCCCGAGGCCGCTACGACGCCGGCCTCCGGCACTTCGCGAGTCAACATGTTCGTAAACGCGCCGCGCGCTTTGAAAGAGCCGGCATGTTGGAAGAGTTCGAGTTTGAAGACGATGGTGATCGAATCCAAACCGAAGTCTGCGCCGTCGACTTCGAGCACTGGTGTGCGGCGAATGTACGGGCGGATGACGGGTTCGTTTGCTTGAATCTGGGTTCGGGAAATCACACTAGAAATACGGATAACAGTGATAGATGCGGAATCAATCTCACGCGCGTGATGCGGCGACGTTCAACTCGTTCGATCTCGAACACGCCACGTTCATGGTCCACCTTGTCGCCGCGATGCAGCAGGCGTCCGGCTCGGTCCATCAGGAAGCCGGCAATTGTGTTGTAGCCGCCGTCTTCAGGCAAGTTCAGTTGCAGATACTGGTTGGCGTCGCGCACGCTCAACATTCCATCCAGCACGTACGTCTTGCCCTCGCGCTTGATTTGCTCGCGCGCTTCTTCGTCAAACTCGTCGTCGATCTCGCCGACGATCTCTTCGAGGAGATCTTCGAGAGTCAGAATACCTTCCATCGCTCCGTGCTCGTCAATCACAAACACGAAGTGAACTCGCGCGGACTGCATCTGTCGCAGTGCCTCGCCGAGCGACGCATTCACCGGGATGAAAGCCGCCGGCCGAACGAAGTCCTTGAGCTGGAACTCGTCGGGGTTGATTCTTCCCATGTCGAAGTCTTTTCTGAACAGCAGACCGACAATTTCGTCATGCGCCGAACCGTAAACCGGAAGACGCGAATAGCCACTCTGAAGAAACGCGTTTCTCGCTTCGGCGAGTGTGGCGTCGGCGGAGATCGCGGTCACCTGCGTGCGCGGCACCATCGCTTCTCGCACGGCCGCATCTGAAAACTCAAAGACACGATGGATCAATTGTTGTTCTTCATCCTTGAGCTGCCCGCTTTGGCGCGAGACGTCGATCAGGCGGCGCAGTTCGTCTTCCGTGTAAACGGCAGTGTGCTCGGCGGAAGGATGAAGACCGAAGATCCGGACGACTTTGGTGCCGGACCAGTCGAGCATCTTGATGGGCCAACGAAACACTTTGTAGAACGCCTGCATCGGCCACGACACGGCGAGCGCGACTTTCTCGGCGCGTTCCAGGGCGAGCGTCTTGGGGGCGAGTTCGCCCAGCACGATGTGCAGAAAAGTGATGATGGCAAACGCGACGATGAAAGAGATGGTGTGCAGCCACAGTTCAGAAACACGTCCCTTAAGCGGCGCTTCGAGTATGTGAGCAAAGACCGGCTCGCCGACCCAGCCAAGTGCCAGTGAAGCCATCGTGATGCCTAACTGCGTGGCGGAGATATAGGTATTGAGATTGTTGAGCAGTTCCAGCAGCCGCTGCGCGCCGCGATTACCACGCGCGGCCATCATCTCCACGCGCGAGCGCCGCACGCCGACGAGGGCAAATTCCGAAGCAACGAAGAAACCGTTGGCTATTACAAGAAAAAACACCAGGAGGATATAAAGGACAATGATCATGCAGCTAATTCTATGTGCAACCCGGCCCGAATGTGAAATTTGAGTCCGCCAGTGAGGAGTAATGTCTTATTTTGGCGCTGCGTTCTCTGCGATCCTCGGTGAACTCTGCGTTAAATATTTGGAAGTCAGTGTTTACGCAGAGATCTCAGAGCTACGCAGAGAACGCCGAGTTGAAATTGAGACACTACCCAGTGAGGTGCAAAGTTGCGACCCTACGTGATTTGGAATAGCATCCTCGGCTTATGAGCACCACCACTGAAAACCTGACCGGCGAGCAGATCGTCGAACTGTGCCGCAAACACACGCTCTTTGAATGGTCCGCGCAAGCGGCTGTCGATCCGATTCCCGTGGCGCGCTCCAAGGGCATTTACTTTTGGACTCCCGAGGGAAAACGTTTCATCGATTTCAACAGCCAACTGATGTGCGTCAACATCGGCCACGGTGACGAGCGCGTGATTAACGCCATCAAGCAGCAGGCGGAAACACTCGCTTACGCGAACCCGTTCATGGCCACCGAAGCGCGCGCGCGTTTGAGTCAGAAACTGGCGGAGATCACGCCGGGCGACATCGACGCGTTCTTCTTCACAAATGGCGGCGCCGAAGCAAACGAGAACGCCATTCGCATCGCGCGTATGTTCACCGGGCGCCACAAGATCGGCGCGCGCTATCGCTCGTATCACGGCGGCACGGCGGGCTCGTTGACGTTGACCGGCGATCCGCGCCGGTGGGCTGCCGAACCTGGTTTGCCGGGAGTGTTTCGTATTCCCGATTTTTATCACGGCATTCAAAAAGGTTTCGATACGACGGAAGACGTGCTGGCTCGCACTGAAGAAGTGATCGAACTGGAAGGACCAAAGACGATCGCCGCGATCATCGTCGAACCTGTCACCGGCACGAACGGCATTTTGATCCCGCCGGACGGTTACCTGCAGGGTTTGCGAGAACTCTGCGACAAGCACGGCATCCTGCTCATCGCCGACGAAGTGATGGCGGGTTTTGGACGCACCGGCGAATGGTTTTCAGTGGACCACTGGAAAGTCGTGCCCGATCTGATCTCGATGGCGAAGGGATTGACGAGTGCGTACGTGCAACTGGGCGCGGTCGGCATGCGCCGGCAGATTGCGGATCACTTCCAGAACAACGTTTTCAACGGCGGTCTGACTTACAACAGCCATCCACTCGCTTGCGCGGCCGCGATCGCAACGATCTCGGTTTATGAAGAAGACAAGCTGATCGAGAACACGCGGCAAATGGGCACGGTGATGCGCGACCTGTTTGAAGATCTGCAAAGCCGTCACCCATCGGTGGGCGCGACCCGCAACATCGGACTCTTCGGTATCGTCGAGCTAGTCCGCAATCGTGAGACACGCGAACCGATGGCGGGCTTCAACAGCACGTCGCCGGAGATGCAGGCGCTCGGCAAGTTCTTCCGCCAGGAAGGACTTTACACGCTCGTGCGTTGGAACACGTTCTTCACCAACCCGCCGCTGTGTATTACCGAGGCGGAGTTGCGCGAAGCGTTTGCCATCATCGACAAGGGACTGGAGATCACCGATCGCGCTGTCCTTCAATGATCGGAAAGTACGAAAGACTCGATCAAGTCAATGAGGTTCAGTCGGGCGCAAGCGTGTGTTCAGTGAGTTGTGTTCCAGAGCCTGATCGAGCCGTCGTCGCTGCCGGTTACGAGTGACTGGTCGTCTGTGGTGAAGGTGAGAGCGTTGACGCTGTAGCACTGGCCGGCGATGCGCGATCGTCCAGTGTCGACGTCCCAGACACGAAGCCTGCCGTCGAGTGAAGAAGCGGCGATGCGATCGCCTTTGTTTGAAACCGCGAGACGGACGATGCAGGAGCAGTTCTCGCCGAGCGTGCGTGCTTCGCCGGTGCGGATGTTCCAGACGCGCACGGTTTCGTCCCAACTTCCCGACGCGATGCGTTTGCCATCCGGAAGAAATGCTACGGAAGTGATCTGACGAGTCGACTGGCCCAGCACACGCGCTGTTCCGGTTTCCAGGTCCCAGATCCTGATCGACGCATTCGAACGATCGCTGTCGGCGGCGACGATCGTATTTCCGTCAGGCGAGAACGAAATAGAAGCCGGACCTTTCCATGCGCCTTTCAACAACCGTGTGGCGCCGGTTTGCAGGTTCCAGACTTGAATCTCACAAGGCGAATCAATGCCCGTTGTGGCGAGACTCTTGCCGCCGGGAGAGAAGACGAGTGAAGGTTGTTTGCCAACCTGGCCCCGGAACGTTGCTTCTCTTGATTGCACGTCGAACAGGTGAACTTCAGAGCCACTTGCGAGGGCGAGCATCGCGCCGTTGGGGGCGAAGGCCAATGCCGAGACTGGATCCTCGCATTGGGCCAGTACCGTTCGGCCATCGCGCCAGAGACAGATCTGATTGTCGTCGCCGCCGGATACGATCGAGTTATCGAGTGGAGACACGACAACCACGCGAACTGGTTTCGAAGTTTGTCCGATTAGTCCCGAAGTGGACCACGGATTTGACGGATTGACTGCGATGACAGGTGAAGGTTCTTTTGGTTCGGGTGAATCTTCCGATCGCGCGAACGCGCGAATCGCGATGGCCCACGACTCCACGGCCCAACGCGCATCTCCTTCACTCAACGATTGCGTCTTGCGTAAGCGTTTCACGAGCAGCGACCGCAGCAAGTCACGGTGCAATCCGTCCTGCGAAAGCAATAGATCGCTGGCAATGCGTTCCCTGACCGCAAGCGCGAGCAGCGCGATCTCTTCTTTGTGCTCGGGACAGTAATCTTTCAGCAGGTTTTCGCAGAGCTTCGCGTCGGCGAGCGGTGAGCGGCCGTGTTTGATCAGGATCTCGCCGAGTTGTTGCGGCACGCTCTCGTCGAAACGCTTCAAGACCAGATCTCGCCCTCTGCGTGGCCGAAGTTGATTCTCATCCCCAGAGCCAGGCTCACGCTGCGGCCGGGAGAGACATCCTTCACCTCGCCTCTTTGATTGGTGGCGGACCACGTTAGCACCGACAAGTTTTTCAAGCCCCAGATCGACGGGTCAGACGGATGTTTCGTCACCGCAGCCACGGGCTGAGTGAAGTCATACTTCTTCTCTTCGTCGACGTGATGAGCAAACAGCTTCGTGTCGTGATTCAGCATCACGAAGTTGCGGCCGATGCGAACCCGAGGCGGCAACCGGAGTTGGTGACGGCAGGACCAGCAGTGACGTTCTTCATCAGACGGCGCGTCGGGATCGTGAAAATTCTCAGCGTTGCAGTGTGTGCAATAGATGATCGAGTCGCGCAAACGCACCATCACTGCGCGCCAGTTGCTCTCGCGCACGCGCCCGTGCTGCGGATCGGCGATTCCTTCGGTGAACGCCTTGGTAAATAGATCGCGCAGGAAGCGAGGATAGACGCCCCAAAACGCGACTGCGTTGCGATGATAATGGCGATCGGGTTCGTTGGAACTGTCGACGGGATCGAAGATGAACAACGGCTCCGTTCCGTAAAGCTTCTTCATCGCCGGCAGATCGAGACACTTAATCTCCAACTCTTTCTTGCCTTCGAGCGGGTGATGCATCACAAACATGTAGAACAACAACACCGCGAGCGAGAACAGATCGGTTTGCGTGCTGGGAACAGCCTCGCCGCGCACGATCTCCGGCGCCATGAAACGCGGCGTGCCGTAAACCGCGCTGCGCGCTTGATTGTCGACCGCGACGTTGTCGTTGTCGCAGATCAGGATCTCGCCCGTGTCAGGATCGAAGAAAGCGTTGCCGAAAGAGATATCGCGATAGCACAAGCCTTTCGTGTGAAGCTGCAAATAACTGTGCGAGAGTTCGAGCCCGGCAGTGGCGAGCCCGCGAAAGCTCGGTTCGATGCGTCGCTTCATCAGATCGACGATGCTTCTGAACCGGCGCTCGCGCAACGGCATCACGTAACCGAATCCCGGTATCGACGTGGCAGCCGCGAGTTCGATGGGCCAGAGAAAACGATCGCTGGGCGGTCCCATGCGCACGAGCGTTTCGAGTGCCTTCTGCTGTTCCGGCGTGGCCGATGCGGGGTAGTACCACTTGAGTGCGACCGGTTTGCCGTCGAGCGTCGACTGGTAAACTTCGCCCTGGCCGCCGCCGCCAAGATACTTTTCGACCCGACACTCCTTGCGCGTCGACGAGGTGCGGACCTTTTGATCGGGTTTGAGAATCTGGTCCATCTTACTTAGCGAGTGAAGAGATGATACCGAGCGTCACATCGTCGCCGCTGCCGGCGTGAGTCGCATCACGCAACCAACCGGCGAGATCCGCTGCGACGCGCGCGAGTCCGTGCTCCTCGATCATCTGCAACAGATCCGATCCGACTTTAAAGAAACCAGGCTCGTCACGAAACGAGTTTGGATAACCGTCAGTTGATAATAAAACAAGTGCCGGATGTGACTGCGTCAGCGGTTGAAAGTTGATGCGGAAATCACGCCAGGCGTCCGTTGCGCAAAGGGAAGTTGTTTCGTTACCGAGCAGCCGTTCGTCTTTGGCTAATGGCCGGGAAACTTCGCCGCGATCGTTGACGGTGAGAATGTCGCCATCTCCGAGTTGCAAATAACAGATGAATCGTTCAGTGACAGCGGCAATCAACAACGTAGTGCCATAGGCAATTGACGACTCTCCGCCGTACTGCTCTTCCGGTGACAGTGGATCCGTTCTTAAATGGTCGTCGATCGCTGACGACCAGTTGCGCACAAGGGCGCGCGGCAGCCATTCCTCCGCGGCGTGTTTGATCAAAGACAAGTTGTCGCCTTCAGCCTGGCTGTTGAGAAACTCATCCATCAATTGCACGCTTCGTTCAACTGCCAGCGCCGCGCCGATGTGACTCCGCGAATATCGCGCACTGCCATGACCGTCCGCGACTGCGACAACCGCCGACGCGCCTCGACCCGAAGCCGGCAACCAGTAGATCGCATCCTGATTCGGCAGGCCGTTGCGTTCGTGCGTCGCTCCACGAACACTCTGCCCGACAACTTGCCACTCTACCGGCATCTGTGAACCTGCTTTGCTCGAAAAGTCTCCCGCAAAGGCGCAAAGGCGCAAAGCTCTGCTGAGTTTCTAACGGATTTCTTTGCGCCTTTGCGCCTTTGCGGGAGGGATTCCCTCTGAAAGGCACACTCTTCGTGCAGAGCCGCTATAACCATCGCCCGGCGCTTACCACACGTCATCAGTGGCGCCTGTTCCGGTGTCGGGAACGACGGGAAGTGGAACGTTGAGGCCCGGCGACGAATCAGCGCTTTGGCTGGCCGGTGAAGAAGCTGACTTGAGTACGGCGGTTGAAACCCAGCGGATGTACTTCGTGAGCGCCTCCGGATTGTTGGCCAGGAGAGGTCTGAGCTCCGGGTTGGCAATGAACTTCTTTAACACCTCCTGGTCGGCGTCTTCGCCGATTGCGATCGCGATGCGGACGGCTTTGCGTCCCCACGGCTCGTTCATCAGTGCTTGCAGGCCGGAAGTGAAATCGTCGGTGGGCTGGCCGTCAGAGATCAGGACCAGCACGGGCGGCAACGCGCGATCGGTCATCGGCGGAATCTTGAGTTGATCGGCGACGAGCGTGAGTGCGCGGCCCATCGCGGTGACACCGCCGGCGTTGAGATCGTCCCACTTGAAATCGGCGATGTCGGTTGGCTGTGACACGTGCCACTGAGCACCATCGGAAAACCTGACGGCGCGCACGAGCACCTGCGCGTTGGGATTCTCATCGGCGACCTGCTGCATGTTCGGGATTGCTTCTTTGATCGCCGTATTCAACGACTGAATCTTGCCGTCGACGCCCATCGAGCCGGAGCAGTCGGCAATCCAGATGAAGTGCAGCGGGCGAGTCGCCAACTCACCGCCGGGTCGCATGGTCATCTCGGCATTGTCTCCTTCACTTTCAGGTCAGAGTACCAGTCTTCCAATTCGAGCACCATCTGTTTGTACTGCTCGAAAACGGAATTGTAGTCCTGTAGCCTGATCGCGGCCAGACATCGTTGGATCACGTCATAGATCCACTCGTAAATCGCTTGCGCGTTTTCATCTCGATCGATCGCGGCGGCGATGGCCGGCGCGATTTGGTAGTAACGTTCGACGGCTGATATTCCGGCATCCGAGTTTTGCAGGTAGGAGTCGCGATAATGACGAAGCTGCGTCAACTCTTCGCAGTCGTCGGGCAGTCCGCGCCAGCGGCAACAGGCGGTCGTCAGAAAACAGCAACCGCTGCTGTTCGACGATGCATTGTTGTTGAGCAAGGGAGTTGTGACGCTAGTTGCGCTCGACGCGGCACTGGCAGCCGCTGCCGCCGCACTGCTCGACGCGGTTGTCGTAGTGGTGGTCGTTGTCGTGGAGGTGTGGGTACTGGCAACTCTTGACGACAACCTGCCGCCAGTAACCCGCCAGCCGTGCTGGGTCAAACCCGTCAAAGACCCGCTCCTGATCGCAGTGGCCGATTTGTACTGTATTTCAGGAGACTTTGTCCCAAAGCTGAGCTTCGTCGCAAGATATTGTGAGTGTTTGTTTGGCATATTAGTGCCAACATCTGCATATCCCTGCTCTGCCGCAAGAACAGCGCCTGCGTAAGTGAGAAGGTAACTGATGCCTCGCCTCCGAAGCTCGACGGGCACGCTGATATAGGTCTGGTGAAGAAATCTTCTGGTCGCCGTGGTGCCATCCGGAAGGTCGTTGCCCACGCTATAGCCTGTGTAAGCCAGGTAGGAACCAGCGGTGAACGTTCCAGTTGGACTTCTGTGCACAGCGTTCAATTGATCGGTCATGCTGTCTTCAGTGACGACGACGATCTCGCCAGTATTGCGTAGAAAGATCATCACGGCCGAGTTACTGACACTCGCCAAGTACGCAGCAGGACTGGAACTCGACGATGAGCTGGAACTCGACGAACTGGAAGACGAACTGGAATTCGACGACGAACAGGAGCTTGAAGAGCTTGATGACGAACTGGAACTTGATGACGACTTGCCCAGCAAAGGGTCTTGCGCTCGTTGAATCACTCTTCTTGGTCCAAGTGCCGGGGGTCTGGAGAAGGGAACCGGCCTGGTTGGAACGCGCGGCGTTGGCAGACCCTTAGCCTGCACTACCGGCGCCATCTTTGGCTGCACCAGTCTAGCGGGCGGCGTTAATACTTTTGGTGTCGGACGATAGACCGGCGGCGCAACGGGCGGTCTGGCTGGTTGCAAACGCATCTTTGCTTGCGCCGCACTGCCTTGCATCGCCTTGCTGTGAATCGAGAGGTGAGGAGGCACGGAGGCCGCCCCAGGTTTCACCATTCTCATGACGACTGGCCCCGGTTTCTTCGGAGTCATGACTTGTTCTTTTTCCGCGTGTGCTCGCCCTTGATGATTTGTTGATACGAGTAGAACTGATCCATCGGCAGGTTTGCCTGCTGGGCGTCGTCCGCGCTCGGCTGGTAATGGCCTGAGCCGTTGGACCACCACGACAGCTTGCCGTTATTGAAAGAGATCTCGCCTGCGTAGAGCACTTGCTTGCCTTCGGCGATCGACGGGTGACGGTAGCGATTGTGCAGCAGCATCTCGCCTTCGCGGGTGCGCACGAAGTTGTACTGTTGATTGGGCACGTTTACGCCGTGATTGTTTACCTGGTGCAGGCGATATTGATCGGCAAAGCTGTTCAGACGAAAGACATTGCTCGCATTGACTGGTTCAATGGCGCCGGGATGCAGGTTCGGATAGTACTTAACCGCTTGCACAACGCGCGAACTCTTCATCTGCACTGCTGACTGGTTGGGTTTTGTTGTCCGGCCCGGAGGAGCGGCTTTCGGCGCATTTTGCTGAACTGCGTTCGTTTTTCTCTGCAGCACTTTCGGCACGGGCTGAGGGCGATAGACGTTCGGCGCAACGGGCGCGTTTTGCTTTCCGGGAGTGCTTCTCTGGATAGTTGGTGGTGCTAACGGCGGTTTCTTTTTCATGCCGGTGTTTTGGGTTTACAGCTTCCGCTCCATCAATGGATTTCCGCGCTGCGTGCGGCCCACGCTCTTGAACCCTTGCCGCCGGTACATTGCCACCAACGCATTTGGCGTGATTCCGCTGTCGGATGGCCGCGCTTCCAGGCTCACGGAACTGAACCCCTGCCGGCGCGCGGTGGCGACGGCGGCGTCGATCAGTTTGCCGGCGACACCCCGGCGGCGATGTTCGTTATCCACCTTGAGGTTCGCGATAAATCCTTTGCCGGCGCCCGCCGTCCGAATGTCTATCGAACCAGCCACCTGGCGCGAGCCATTCATAGTCGCTCTGATCTGATGGCCCTGACCGGAGAGTGGGACCGGAGGTTGCAACGCGTACAGCGGTGTGTTGCCATTCCGTGGTGATGGTGGACCACCCGGGCGTGGCTTGTTCTGGACCGCACGGGCCATCGGGTTGGGCTTCGGACGTTGCTGAAACCGGGCGGTGGGATTTGGTGCTTTGGTCGGTCTCATAAACTCCTCACTCAATCTTTCTTGCGATTAGGAACGAGCGTCGACATTGCGGCTTTGACTCCCATGCGATCTGCTTCGGCTTCGAGCGCATGGTCCTGGACCACCGCGACGCCGCCGCCGAACGGGTTTCGCACGCGTCCCTGCTTTTGCTGGAGCACGTGCCAGAGTTCGTGACCGAGTAGCTTCTGGCCCTGGATCGTGTGGGGATTGTATTGACCGGGTGCGAAGTGAATGTTCGTTCCCCAGGTGTAGGCTATAGCGCCGAGCGAGGTCGCTTCGTGACCGATATGGACGCGCACGTCGGAGAAGTCTGCGCTGAAGGCGTTCTCCATCTTCGAGCGCACGTCTGTCGGGAGGGGCAAGCCGCCGGCTTTCTGTCGCAGCGGCACCTGAAAGGCTTCGACTCCGTTACCACCTTTACGTTGGATCGTCTGTGGCGAGGGAGAATTGCGGGTGGCCAACCTTGCGCCCCACAAGTTGAGTCGCGCTTGCAGAGCGCGATTGCCGCCGATGACGTGCGCCTGGACCACTCCCGCGCCGCAGCTTGGCAGTGGGGGAGCGAAAGCAGGTTTTGTCGAAGCCATCTTGGGCTGGACGACGGTGGGAAGTTTT
>DATELZ010000008.1:0-11956 GCA_035276045.1 Pyrinomonadaceae bacterium
ATTGACTGGGTACGAAACACACAAGCCTTGGAGAAGAGTGCCCGCGAAGAATACCGGCGACGCAAATCAATCGATTAATTAATAGAATCTGTGGCTTTGATCCGTTTCATCGATGGCCAATTCCCGCATTTGGTCACGAACCTTCGGCTATTCATCACACTGCAGGTTTGACCGTAACGTCGAAAGGAACTGCTCAGCGGTAAATCATGGACCGTACCTTCTCATGCTGGTACGCGACGCTACCTGCGCGATCGGAAAAACATCCTTTGCCTTAGACCTTGGCCAAAGTTAATACGGATTCAATCCGTGTTAATCTGTGGCCGATGACTCGACTCATTGTTTCGCTGACGTATGTCTGGCTTTGCGGCTCCGGCATTGCTTGCACAAACCTGTCTGCAACGTGCCGAAAAGATCGCGCCATCACTCACGCGTGAAACGCGCCGCGACTTTGAAACCAAACTTGCCGAAGCACCAAAAACGCCGAGACAGAACCCAGCGCCGACAACTTGATCTGGCTCGGCAGGCGAATCGCCGCAAGAAGATGGGATCAATGCCGTCGCCTTAATCAAACGGGATATAGATGTCATCGAAAAGGCGGATCACTACCAACTAATTCACCTCTACCAGGGCAAATCAAATTCAGAAGAATTCTTAAAGGAGATTAGTGGCGAGGCCAGTGCGCTCAGTAAAGCATCAATCGGTTACGGATTGGGAAATTGGTTTCTTTACAACGGCCAACGGGTGAAGCCGAGAAAATCTTTCGTCAGATCATTCTGGGAAACCAGTGGGCCAGCTTCGTTCACATCGCAGTTGAGGTAGAGTTGAGTCGCTAATTGTGGGCCTTCCATAATCCTCGCGCAACTAGCGATACGTAAGTTTCAAGCCCGTCGGGCCTGATAGTGATTCACAACCATAAAGGTCTGATGTCACCTAATAAGAATTTAGCCGCGACGAACGCAGATCTGCGTTTTCCGCGTTCATCTGCGGCTAAATTAAAATCTTATCATCTCGATAAATCGAAGACTCAGCGGGATTTGCTCAATGAGCCTCTCGCCATCGTTTCCAATCATTCGATTCCTTGCCTTAGATCACGTGTCATTCTAAACTTTGGTCATGAGCACGAACGTCCTACAAGCTGCAAAAACTTACCTTTGCCGGAACGCTTGGAACTGCTGGATGCTTTGTGGGAGAGCATCGTTGAAGAGGGTTACGAACCGCCGTTGACTACTGCTCAGGCAGACGAACTCGACCGTAGGTTGAAAGCTCATCAACGAAATCCTGATGATGTCGTGGATTGGAAGGCAATTAAAACCGAGCTTGACTCCAAGTTTGGAAGAGACTGATGTCTTTACAGTCGTTTTTCGTCGGATCGCAAAGCGTGAATTTGATGACGCGATATCGTGGTATCAAGATCGACGTGAAGGACTCGGCCGCGAGTTTAGCATTGCTGTCGAACAACAACTCGGAAGAATTGCGCTTTCGCCAAACCAGTTCGCGTGTGTTAGAGGTGATGTGCGTAGAGCAGTAATTGCAGCGTTTTCCATACCTCCATAATTTTCATCGTCGAAAACGAGCGGATTGTAGTGTTAGCGATTTTTCACGCTAGGCGAGCCCCCAGTCAACTTGAGGATCGATTCTAGTTGGTAGAGTCCGGTAGCGATTTGCGAAGTGCGCTAGGCTACCCTCTGCTGAATGCGATGCTTTCATTGAAAAGTTTCAGGCTAGTTGCAAAATTTCCTGAGCGTCATACGGTACTGCATTGGCCAGGTAAGAGCCGCACAGAAATTTGGTGTCTGTTTGGTGTCTATTACGGGAGAGCACCAGAGAGAATAACGAGAATAAGAGAGACTAAAAAGAAATTTCACTGAGAACCAAAACGGAGCGAATACTCAGATTCTACGACTTTTCCTAGCAAATTTGCAGATTTTGCCAATAAATGAACTTGTATCCCCCCTTCGGCACCAATACCTTCCTTATTTGTTTGGATCCGCTCAACCCTCGCTTATATCATTGAAACGATGCGTGCGATTTGCGACATTTTTAGGTGGGTCTGCATTTCTCCTCCCAGTGCGAGCGTCGAGCTTAGATCACCGCTACTGAGTTGGTGGGCTCAATAGTTCGTCACCGGTTTGACTGAACTTGGTCCAGCCTTCGGTGTTCGCGCGAGAACCGTTTCGGCAAACTGGAATCTTAGCTGCAGCCGGAGAGAAGGGTTCCGAATTTCCTGCACAATTTCATTCGCTCGAAACCAGTCAGCAGTGGCAAGCAGCGATAGCGAAGGATCGATTTTCACATCAGCTAAGGTCATCGGCACGACACCCAACCGTGTGTGAGCTTGTCCTAGCTTCACTTCGAGCCCGAAGGCTACGGGAGGTTTTGTGGGAAGTTCGGGTGGCGACATGGCTGATTTGGCGTATCTCGACGCAACCGCCAGAGTTTCAAACGCTCGTTCAGGACTGTCCTTAGCCAGCATTGCAGCAGCACTCAGAGCCAGTTCGACTTTGCGCGCACTCGCCGTTGCTGAATCCAAAACCCGGAGACTATGGCTGATCCTTTCGAATCCCAGGACCTTATCTTTATTCCACTCAACTGACGAGATTGCTAACAGGGCCCAGGCCCGCAATTCAGGTGAAGAGATGGACTCGGTGACTCGATCCGCCTCGATGAATTTGTTTTGCTTCACAAGCAAGTTGGCGCGAGCAATCGTTAATTGATCAGTAAAAGCAGCTTTCATGTCGGCGTCGCTGAACTTGCTGATAGCCTCAGCAGCCAATTGCCAAGTCTTCTGAAAATCTTCAGACTCACGGCCGAGAAGCTCGGAGACCAGGCGCAGTAAACGGAGATCGCGTCTGTCAGTGGCAGTGTCCTTTAGGATGTCATTGAGCCTGTCATGGGGATCGGTGAGTGGTTCGGGCTGAAAGGCCTGGAGCTTTGTGACGGTGCTTGCAGGAACCAGCGGCCGTACCTGATCCAAAAGCCCGTCAAATCTAAGAAGCTGGTTTGGCGCATACTGCAAGATTGCTGGGCGCGAGCTGATGGCAAACGAAGTGTAGGCGGTACTTACATAATCGGCGTCCACCCACGGAGCTCCACCCGGTTCCCGCACCAGGTTGATCCAGGCTTCAAGTGAGCGTATCAGAAAACTCACAAACGCGTTTCGGGCCGCTGCCGGCATTTCGGAATCTGATCTGATGAGAATACTGGCATTCGTCAGACTTATTGGGTCGGCCGTGATGTTCGACACCAAAGTCTGTCCCATTGCCAGTTCAAGTTGGTTCAGGAAAGATCGGCTTTCGGGTTTCTGTAGTTTGGTTACTATCTCGAATAGAACCCCCGAAACTATTCCTCCCTGGAGACTGCTGATGACGAGCGCAGATGCTTTTCCGGCATCCGTGTCGGTCAGCGACAAAGCAAGCTTGGCGGCTCGATCGGCGGTGGCTCTCTGATTCCTGTACAGCGTAAACCAATTCTGATTTCGCGCCGCTGAGGTTGACCCACCCGTACCAGTGTTGGCTTCCGATGTTTGGAGTTCCTGCTGCAGTGCGATTACCTTTTCGGCGTCGATCAACGAATACGCCGCCAACACCTCGGTACGCAATGTTGCTGCTGCATTTCGCTGGCTCCAGCTTGCATTCTCTTGCGAACCCCAATTTTTAAGCTCGGCTAACGCCAGATCCAGAAACTCAGTGGCCGCGTCGCGATGAGAGGCGGGCAAAATCTTTGCAGCTCGAATCAGAAACTTAACTCGCTCAGGTATCGCAGGCAGTTTTAGCAACTCTGCCCTTGACTCCATAACAGAAGTTAAAGCAAGCAAATACAAGTCACTCTTCTTTTGAGGAGGAACGGCTTGCGTTTGGGATCTTACGGGCGGCTGCAAGAGACCGACTAAGATCAGTGTCGCCACAAGACTAATTGTCGAACCGGTTCTCAGCACGTGGTTACCTAAGCTACGTCGCACTGATTAATCCGCGCGCGGACTGCATTTATCCATGCACTCCGTAAATTCATTAGAACAGTTTGAGAGACATGAGGGAGGGGATTGCGGATTTGAGTTACAGCGCTGCTGACACGAAGTACTTCCGTTTGCGCAGCCATCCGTACAGGGACTTGCGTTAGTGGTTGGGAAAAGGGTCTGTGTAAATACAAGTACACTAAGAAGAAGAGCGAGTGTGAGAAGACGAGTGGTGAGACGCATTGGTTTTCCTTTCCTATGGTTAGAGGTTTAGATCATGATCATTGGTGGAAGACGAATGCTATTTAACTAGCAGAAGATTTGTCAACACTAAGTATTTGACGCTGCCCTACTCAAAACTTTCGTTATTTGCAACTATTCGTTAGAGCTTTGCACAAAAGTGCTTTATCGGGAGGAAGATGTCTCGCGCAAAGACGCAAAGAAAACCCTTAGTAACGCGGCAGCCGCTTTGCGCCTTTGCGGGAGACTTTTGTGCAAAGCCATTCATTAGCGTGAGATTGAACCACGATTCAGCCACTCGTTTTGAGCCGCATGTGCCTCCCAAACCATTCAAAAGCTTGCGTGTTCTGGCCAAGTGAGGTGCAGATCAATCCAGTGCTAAAGGAGGGAACATATATTCGTTTTGATAATTCTTCCAATTCTTCGAGTATCCTTTGCGCTGCTCCGATATTTCCAGCATGCGCGTATGCATGTCCAAGCAGGCCAAGCACGATAGCGTTTTTCTCCAGCTTGTATGCTTTCTTGAATTCCTCAATTCCTTTTGCGACCTCCCCCTTTTGCTCGTAAGCCATCCCGAGCGTAACTCGCGCCAGAAAGAAATCGGTATTGTCAGCGAGTGTCTTCTCGAGTTGAACGATAGCGCGATAAAACTGACGCGAATGAATATGATGCCATCCGAGGTATTGATTGACGCTCTCGTCGAGAGGATCCAACCTGAGGCCGATCTGGTTCTCGGCAAGCGACTCGTCGATGCGACCCATCGCCATTAAAAAATATGAATACCAGTTATGAGCGTGCGCGAATTCCGGATCGAGTTCGATAGCGCGTTTGAATTCTCTTTCGGCGTTGGACCAGTCTCTCTCATACATCATCTTGACGCATGCAAGTGCGGTGTGTGCTTCGGCCAGTGTGTCGTCAATCACCAGCGCTTCGATTGCGGCGGCCTTCGCTTTTGTACTCGTTTCCCAGGGAGGCAAAATCCCATGGAAATCATAGGCTATATATGAATTAGCCAGGGCAGAGTAGGCCAGCGCGTAACCCGGATCGAGTTTGGTAGCTTCTTCGAAATACTCGATGGCTTTCCGGTAGCCCTCGTCCGTTCGTTTGCTCCGGCAATAACGGCCCATTAAAAAGGCCTGATAAGCTTCGACACTTCTAGTCTCGTGCTTGCCGAGACGTTTCTTCTCTTCTTCCGTCAGTTTGAGATGAAGCGTTGCGGAAATATGGGTCGAGATTTCGGCCTCCAACTTGCGAATGTCGGAAAGCTGCGGCTGGTACTCCTCTCCCCAAGCCCGCCAACCAGTCGAGACTTCAACCAGTTCCGCCCTGATGATCAATTTACCTTCGCGTGCCACCACTCGAGTGACCAACACTTTATCGGACGTCAACTCACGCCCGATCTTCAACGCGTCAACCTCTTTACCTTTGTAACGGTACACCAGGCTGCGCGCTATGACGTGCACTTGCGGAAGATGTGAGAGACGTTTGATCAGGCTGTCAGTAACTCCGTCAGCGAGATATTCCCAAGCCGGATCTCCGGTCTCATTAACCATCGGCAATACGGCGATCGTGATCTTTGCCTCATCAGGCCGCGCGGGTTTTGCCTGGTTCACTTTTGGCGCAGGTTCTTCCCCGGACGCCAGTGCTTTTTCCTCGGTCTCTTCAATCACCTCCTGTACTTCGTTTACCAATCCGATAAATCGATAACCTCTCCTCGGGATATTCTCGATGTACTTAGCGTTGCCAGAACTCTCCCCGAGTATCTTTCTAAGCATGAAAATGTTTTGCGGAAGACTCGACACCTCTACATAACGATCGGGCCACAGCCTCTTCATCAACTCTTCTTTTTCTACAATGCGTCCCTTGTTCTCAATCAGGAAGACCAGGGTCTCGAAGATCTTTGGTGCAAGAGGGATGGTTTCTCCGTCATGTGATGACAGGAGTCTCTCCTCCAGATCGAGCCGGAATACACCAAACTCGTAGTAGCGCTTGGCTGCTTTACTGTCTTGAAACTTCATTGATAACAATGATTTTTTTGAACAAAAGTTTGAGAGGTCTGTGATTGCAAAATCATCGACCTGCCCGGTAACGTAAGCCGCGTTGGGAGTGATGTCTAGGCGGTTCTGAGGATATAGGGGAATATATAACTCACGGAAGCAAACCTTCTTTGAGTGGGGGTGATTGTAAGCCCCTGGTTGAATCAGTTCAAGCTGCGCACCGCGATAATCGCGATTCAGAAACAGTTTAGACTCAATTTTCGGATCGTAGGTCCTTATGAATACCTATACGGACGTCGCACGCTGGTATGTGATCTACACTAAAACCAACGAAGAAGAGCGCGCGGGAAGAAACCTCGCAGCTTGGGGGCTCGAAACTTTTTATCCTCGCATTAGGAATAAAAAACTCAACGAATTCAGCGGCAAAGTGATCTATTTTCCGCGGCCCTTGTTTCCCCGTTACATATTTGGGCGATTTAATGCCGAGACGTTATTGCATAAGGTCTCGAATAGCAGGGGTGTGCAAAAAGTCTTAAGCATCAACTACGCGCCAGTTTCAGTTGACGACGAGATCGTCGCTTTAATTCAGTCGAAAGTTGAAGATGATGGTTTTGTCACATTGGATGAGCCGTTCAGAAGCGGTGATGAAGTACGCATAAAGGGCGGCTCGTTGAAAGGCCTTAACGGCGTATTTGATCGAACGATGAAAGACAAGAATCGGGTGATGATTTTCCTGACCGCCATTAACTACCAGGCCAGAGTAGTAGTTGAAAGAGACCTGGTCCAATCGGCGGGTCGTGTAGCGTAAGTATCAGGTTGCAGATTTCTTACCGGGCCGAGGGCCTGGTGAGCTGAAGCGGTCCCCCCCTTTTAAATCAACCTCATTTCCCGGCGATAGAACTGAACTCCTGGCGGAACATGCGGTAGCTCTGTCTTGAACCTGAAAGGAAAGAGAAACATGGACCGAGATGAAAACGAAGACACCACTGCTTACAAGGTCGTTCTCAATCACGAGGAACAGTATTCAATCTGGCCGGCAGATCGTGAGAACGCGCTCGGCTGGCGGGATGCCGGCAAATCAGGTTCTAAAGCAGAGTGTCTCGGATACATCAAGGAAGTTTGGACTGACATGCGACCACTGAGTTTGAGAAAAAAGATGGCAGAGACGACTCACTGACGCACAACAGTTTCCGCTGATTTCATTGGCCCAACTCCTCACGTACAACGATTCAACGTTCACGAGCAAGTCTTTCCTTTTCTAATCTCAAGCACCATGAGCAAGTCAACAACTATATCTCCTCAAATCGTCTCCGAAGTGTATTCGCAGCCTCAGACGTTGATTGAGTTGCTTCGTTCGAGAACGAACCAGCAGTCGAACCGGCAGGCTTACACCTTCCTCGTGGATGATGGGGTGGTGGAAAGCACGCTCACTTATGGAGAGTTGGACCAGCGAGCACGAGCCATTGCTGCCCGGCTGCAATCGATCGTGGAGGTTGGAGATCGTGTATTGCTGCTCTATCCTCCGGGTCTCGAATACATTGCTGCCTTTTTCGGTTGTCTCTACGCCGGTGCAATCGCGGTGCCCGCCTATCCACCTAGAAACAACCGCAATCTGCACCGTCTGCAAAGGTTGGTCCAGAATGCAGAAGCCGCAGTGTCGCTCACGACTTCGACAATCCTGTCGAGAATAGAACCGCACGTCTCCCAGAATTCATATCTGGCGCCGCTGGTTTGGCAGGCTACGGATCAAATCCCGGATTGGGTCGCGAACGACTGGCGCGAGCCGTCTATCAGCGGCGACAGCTTGGCTTTCCTGCAATACACCTCGGGCTCCACTTCGACGCCGAAGGGAGTAATGGTTAGCCATCACAATCTGCTGCATAACGAGCGGTTGATCCAGAGTGTCTTTCAACAAACCGATCAGTCAGTCATTGTCGGTTGGTTGCCGCTTTACCATGACATGGGATTGATCGGAAACGTCATTCAACCGTTGTTCGTCGGTGCGCCTTGTATTCTGATGTCGCCGATGGCCTTCCTCCAGAAGCCCTTCCGATGGTTACAAGCAATTTCCCGTTACCGCGCAACGACCAGTGGTGGTCCAAACTTCGCCTACGATCTGTGTGTTCGCAAAATCAATGACGAGCAACGCGCCACGCTCGACCTCAGCAGTTGGCAAGTCGCATTCAATGGCGCCGAGCCCGTGCGACAAGAAACTCTGGAACGGTTTGCGGCAGCTTTTGCTCCCTGCGGTTTTGAATTCGACGCGTTCAGGCCCTGTTACGGTCTCGCTGAAGCCACCCTGCTCGTCTCGGGCCGCACCGGCAACGAGCCGCTGGTTGCAACTACGGTTCAATCCGGCGCGCTTCAAGCTGGTTACGCGATCAGAACCACGTCAGCGGTGGACGCTTGCACACTCGTGAACTGCGGCGGTGCGTTGGCGCAGGACAAAGTTGTCATCGTAGATCCCAAGACGCTGACAGAATGTGCGCCCGGCGCGGTTGGAGAAATCTGGGTCGCGGGTCCTGGCGTCGCGCAAGGCTACTGGAACGATCCGGCAGAGACAGATCGCATATTCCGAGCGTACCTTCCGGAACGCGGAGAGGGACCTTTCCTGCGCACCGAAGATCTCGGTTTTCTGCTCGATGGAAATTTGTTTGTCACCGGCCGTTTAAAAGACCTGATTATCATTCGTGGCCTCAACCACTATCCTCAGGATATTGAACTCACAGTGGAACGATGCCACCCGGCGTTGCGGCCCGGCTGCTGCGCGGCTTTCTCTGTAGACGCCGCGGGTGAAGAACAACTGGTAATAGTCCAGGAGGTGGACCAGCGCCGGCAATTTCGCGCTGAGACAGTGATTGAAAGCATCAACGAAGCAGTGGCTCGCGAGCACGAACTCCAAGCCCACGCTATCGCACTCGTCACCCCGGGCACTGTTCCGAAGACCTCCAGCGGCAAGATTCAGCGTTATGCCTGTCGCGAGGCATTCCTTTGCGGCGCTTTAGAAGTTGTTGCCGAACAGCGAGGGATCAAGGACACGCCGGCGAAACTCGAAGATGACCTCGCCACACCGGATCGGCACGACAGGCAAGCGGTAGAGCTTTGGCTGAGAGCACAAATCGCCGGCAAGCTGAACGTAGACTTGCAGCAGGTAGACGTGAGCCAGCCTCTCACACGCTATGGCCTTGACTCACTGGCGGCCATTGAGTTGGCGCACCAGGTGGAAAGCAATCTCGGCCTCGCAGTTCCTCTCACCGCATTTCTCGAAGGCGCCAGTATCGCTGAATTGACCACCCGCGTAGTTGAGCAACAACATGGCGAACGACGCCTTCCAATCGGTGAATCGATCCGGGAAACATCTGCGCCACTCTCAGTGGGACAGCGCGCCTTATGGTTTCTCCAGCAGGTGGATCCTGAAAGCGCGGCTTACAACCTCGCCGGTGCTTTGCGCGTGCTCTCGCAGTTGGACGTCCCGGCGCTGCAACGAGCATTTCAACAGCTCGTGAAACGGCACGTCTCGCTGCGCACCACTTTTCCATCTCACGATGGCGCGCCGGCAGTAAGCGTGAATGAAGACGCCGAGGTCGACTTTATCGTTCATGACACTTCTGCCTGGGATGACGCGGCAGTGGGCCAGTATCTGACTGATGAAGCGCACCGGCCGTTCGACTTGGAAGCTGGACCATTGCTCCGCGTCAGACTACTCAACCGCCTACTCAACCACTCTGGGCAGGACCAGGTCTTACTGCTATGTCTCCATCACATAATTGCCGATCAATGGTCGCTGGCAGTGCTCCTCGACGAGTTGGGTGTGCTTTACGAAGCGGAGTGCACGCGCGCGCTGGTCACGTTGCCCGATCTTCGCTCGCAATATGCGGATTACGCGCGTTGGCAGGAAAAACTCCTGTCAGGTGAATCCGGCGAGCGACTGCTTTCTTACTGGAAAAAACAATTGGCGGGCGAGCTGCCCAACCTGAAGCTGCCCACAGATCGACCCTATCCGCCCGTACAAACGTATCACGGGGCAGCGCACCTCTTCAGATTGAACGCGGAGTTGACGCGCTCCCTGAAGGAGATTAGTTGCGCACGCGAGGCAACGCTTTATATGACCTTGCTGGCTGCTTTTCAGGTCTTGCTTCATGGTTACACAGATCAGGAAGACATCTTGATTGGCTCGCCGACAGCGGGGAGAAGTTTGGCTGAGTTTGCGAATGTGGTGGGCTACTTTGTTAACCCGCTTGTGATTCGGGCCGGCCTTACCGGAAATTCTACCTTCGAAGCTGTTCTAAGCCGAACACGCCAAACGGTGCTTGAAGCCTTTGAGCATCAGGATTACCCGTTTCCGCTTCTCACCGAAAGGCTACAGCCCACACGAGATGCCAGCCGCTCGCCAATTTTCCAGGTCATGTTCTCTATGCAGAACACTCCACTCGGCAGCGGCGGCGGTTTGACCGCGCTCGCAGTCGGTGAACCGGGAGCGAAGCTGCAATTGGGTGAGCTTCATTTGGAGTCGCTGCCGTTGGAACAGCAGACAGCAATGTTCGACATCACGCTGCGGATGGCAGAAGTCGAAGGTGAGTTGTTGGCTTCATTGCAGTACAACACCGATTTGTTCGATCTCGCCACGATTGCGCGAATGGCGGAGCACTTTCAGAGTTTGCTTGAAGGTATCGTGAGTGAGCCGAGCCGGCCGCTTTCGGAGTTGCCGCTGTTGACCAGGGCGGAGTCACGGCAACTGGCGGAGTGGAATAAGACAGACCGCGAGTATGGTCAGGAGTCACTGCTGCACGAGTTGTTTGAGCAGCAAGTCGCCCGCACCCCCGAAGCCGTGGCCCTCGTGTTCGAGGGTGAGCGACTCAGCTATGCCGCACTGAACGAGCGGGCAAATCGAGTGGCCGGACGCCTGCGCCACGGTGGCGTGAAGCCGGAAACGCGGGTGGGGCTGTGCGTCGAACGCAGTTTCGAACTGGTGCTGGGCCTGCTGGGTATTTTGAAAGCGGGCGGGGCCTACGTGCCGTTAAATCCGGCTGACCCGCCGGAGCGTCTGGCGTTCATGTGCGAAGACGCGGGAGCGCAAGTGGTGCTCACGCAAAAGCGCTTTGGTCACTTGCTGGCAGCGAAGCGAGCGCAGGTCATCTATCTTGACGAACCATACGCTCAAACTGCTGGTCCAATGACTGGTTCCAGCGTAGAGGTGTGTCCAGAGAATCTGGCGTACGTGATCTACACGTCCGGCTCAACGGGTCAACCCAAAGGGGCGATGAACGAGCACAAGGCAGTGGTCAACCGGCTGCTGTGGATGCAGGAAGTTTACGGACTGGGCCCAAGCGACAGCGTGCTGCAAAAGACGCCGTTCACGTTTGACGTCTCGGTGTGGGAGTTCTTCTGGCCCTTAATGGTCGGCGCGCGCTTAGTGCTGGCGCGACCCGGAGGGCACCAGGAGCCTGCTTACCTGGCACGGCTGATCGAGGCCGAGCAGGTGACGACGCTGCACTTCGTGCCGTCGATGTTGCAAGTGTTTCTGGAGGAGCCGGCAGTCAGACAATGTCGTTCACTGAAGCGGGTGATCTGTAGTGGCGAGGCGCTGCCGTTGGCCTTGCAGGAACGTTTCTTCCAGATGTGTGACGCCGAGTTGCACAACCTTTACGGACCCACGGAAGCAGCGGTGGACGTGACGTTTTGGGCGTGTGAGCGGGACAGTGAGCGGCGCACGGTGCCGATTGGGCGGCCGATAGCGAACACTCAGATTCACCTGCTTGATGGACAT
>DATELZ010000009.1:0-9037 GCA_035276045.1 Pyrinomonadaceae bacterium
GATCCTGAAAAACATGCCAACGATCTATGAAGCTGTAGGCGGGTTCGACGCGCTGCTGAGGTTGGCGCATGCGTGGCACGTGCGGGTGTTGGAGGATGAGGTGGTTAGCCATGCGTTCAGCCATGGATACCATCCCCGGCACACGGAGCGACTGGCGGCGTATTGGGCCGAGGCGCTGGGTGGACCAACAACGTACTCCGACCGGTACGGTGATGAAACGTCCGTAGTGCGTATTCACAGCGGCAACGGCCCGCACGAGGAAATGGATCAGCGAGCGATCGCCTGTTTCGACCAGGCCCTGCAAGATGCCGGACTCGACAGTGACGAGCGGCTCAGACGCGTGTTGCACGACTACTTCGCGTGGGCAACCACGACCACGATGTCTCGTTATCACGACTCTGCAGACGATGTGCCGCACGGTCTGCACATCCCGAAGTGGTCCTGGAACGGACTCGTTGATGCCACGGACACCGGCGACACATAAAGTATGTTTGCCGCTCAACCTTGCCAGTGCGCCGCTCGTAGATTCTTAGCTGTTTGTTGCGGCCCAAGCCTGTAATCTAGCCCGCGATTTACAACGAACATTTCTATTGGAGGTTGTCATGAGAGTTCTGGCCCTTGTCCTCGCCGCAGTGATCGGCATGTTACCAGTTTTGGAAACTCCGGATCTTAACGCCACAAATGAAGCTGCCGCTGCGCGCGTTCCACTCGAGAACTACATGAATGGCCAGGCCACCGGCAATCCCGACTACATCCGCAAGGCGTTCTTTCCCGAGGCAAAGATCATGGCCTTTCGCGATGGAAAACTTCTCAATCTTTCAGTCGAGGAGTTTGCCTCTCGCTTCAACGGGAAGCCGGCCGCCGATGAGTCGCAGCGCAAGCGCCGCATCGAGAGTCTGGAGATTACCGGCAACGCAGGCACTGCTCGCATAGTTCTCGACTATCCCGAAATCACAATGATCGACTACATGTCGCTCCTGAAAGTTAACGGTGAATGGAAGATCGTGAACAAGGTCTTTAATGCGATGCCTAAAGCGAAAACGAAGACAGATTCCACGCCCGCTCAAGTGCCTGACGATGGCGAAGCTGTTAGGCAAGCGGTGCTCGATTACGTTGAAGCGCTTTACGAAGTCGACTCCACCAGGATCGAAAGAAGTGTTCACCGCGACTTGTTCAAGATCGGTTTTGCACGAGACAAAGATGGCACGTATAAACCTGCCAGGATGACTTACCAGGAGCTTTACGATCTCGCCGGCAAGTGGAATAAGACCGGAAGAGTCCCGAAGAACTCGAAGAAGGAAATCGTTATCTACGACGTCTCGGATCAAACGGCGTCAGCAAAATTGACCGCGACGTGGGGTATTGACTATATGCACCTGGCAAAATTCGACGGCAAATGGATGATTACAGACATTCTTTGGCAAACACCTCCGCAGCGCCCCTGATGAACGAAGGTCAATGAAAGCGTTTTCGCTCGACAAATTGAAGGCCCGATTGTCTTCGTTCTGGGTGTTGCAGTTGATTGGTTGGGCGCTTTACGGCGTGCTGATCTACATCACGTTCCTCACAGTCGTTCCACCGGGCGGCAGGCTTGGTTTGTTGCAAGTCAAGATCAGCCGCACGGTTGCCGGCTTCCTGCTTACTTCCATGATGCGGCCCATCTACAAACACGCCGGGAACGGCCGCTCGGTGCCTTTCATCGCGCTGCTGATCGTGATCGCGTCGTTTGCTTTCGGCAGCCTCTGGCCCTTTGGCGAACAAACCGGACTGTGGCTAATGACTGGACGGCCATTCGGTTTCGGCGCGAACTGGTCCAGGTATCCGGTTGAAGTGCTTGATTATTCGATCACGCTTGTCGGTTGGAGCGCGCTCTATTTCGGCATCAAGTATTGGCGGCAATGGGAGTCAGAACACGAACGGATGCTAAAAGCGGAAGCATTGGCAAATCACGCACAGCTCGACATGTTGCGTTATCAACTGAACCCACACTTTCTGTTCAACGCGCTCAATTCGATTCGCGCTTCCATTGACGAAGACAGTCAGCGGGCCAAGCGCATGGTGACGGAGTTTTCTGAGTTCCTGCGTTATTCGTTACTGAACAATAATTCGTCGCTGGTTGACCTGCGCCAGGAGATCGAAGCGATCAAGAATTATCTGGCAATCGAGAAAATTCGCTTCGAAGACAAGCTCGACGTGACTTTCGACTTCGAGCCCGCGGCGGAAGAATGTCAACTGCCGGGATTTCTCATTCATCCGCTAGTCGAGAACGCCGTCAAGCACGGCATGACAAATAATTCTCAACCGTTAAGGATTTGCATCGGTGCGAGAATGCGCGATGGACGCCTCGTGGTTGAGATTGCGAACACGGGCCAGCTTAATACTCGAACGCCGCAAATAAACGGCGGCGGCGGGACACAAATTGGCTTGCGGAATGTTCGCCAGCGGCTGGCGAAACTCTATCCTGACAAGAGCAGCTTTTCGCTGCGTCAGGATGGCGCCTGGATTCGCGCAACGATTGAGATGGAGGTGTAGTCTACAGCTCTGGTTATGGATCGATTCACCGCGATAGTTGTCGACGATGAGCGGTTGGCCCGCAAAGAGTTGCGCTCTATGCTGGCGGAACACGAGATCGTCGAGGTTGTCGGCGAAGCTGAGACTGTCATGCAAGCGGCCGAGTTAGTGCACGCTAAAAACCCAGACGTGCTCTTTCTCGATATTCAGTTGCCGGGTGAGACTGGTTTCGATCTGCTGGAGAAGATCTCTCATCCCTGCAAGATCATCTTTGTGACCGCCTTCGACGCTTATGCCATTCGAGCCTTTGAGGTCAACGCGCTTGACTACCTGCTCAAACCGATCAACCCGGCGCGCCTGGCCCAGGCAATCGAGCGACTGACGACTCAAGATTCCGCGTCTGCGTCACCTGTCCGGGCTTTGGAGTATGAAGATCGTTTATTAATCGAAGTCGACGAAGGTTCGCGGTTTTTGAAAGTGAGCGACATCATCGTCATCTCTGCAATGGGTGACTACTCGCAGATCTTCTCCAGCGATGGAAAGAAGTCGTTAGTTTTGAAATCGTTGAGGGATTGGGAAGAACGTCTGCCGGCAAAACACTTCACGAGGATACATCGTTCGACGATCATCAACGTCGACTACGTCGAGCGACTCGAAAGCTGGTTCAATCGATCCTACCGCATTCACATTCGCCAGATGAGCGAGCCACTGGTAATGAGCCGCCGCTACGCCGCCCGGTTTAAGACAACGTTCGGTTGATAGACCTCGCCGGTTAACAGCTTTGACGTATACTATGCCGAATGGCTTACGTCTAAACTCAAACGCCGAAGTAAAGTCGAGTAGAACTGAGAACTATATGGACCTCTGTCCTGCTAGATTATGCCACTCTCAGCAGAAAGGGATATTTCAGTTTTCAGGAGGCCGGAATCAGTTGAGATACTGAGTTGCCCTGACTATTCAAGATGCTTCGTGTTGATGTTAAATCGGAACTTTTGACTTGGGCTCGCGAGCGCGCAAGATTGGAGACTTCTGATCTGATCGACAGGTTTCCCAAGCTTTCAGCATGGGAGAAGGGAACCACGCGTCCAACGTTAAGGCAACTCGAGGATTTCGCTAAGGCTACCCACACCCCCGTAGGATTCTTGTTTCTCAACGAGCCTCCAGTCGAAGAAATTCCCATCCCCGATTTCAGAACGATCCGAGACAGACGCGTCGCGCGTCCGAGTCCGGATTTGCTCGACATGATCTATGTTTGCCAGCAACGCCAGGAATGGTACCGCAACTTCGCGCGCAGCGAACGACTGTCATCGCTCTCGTTTGTTGGCTCTGTAAGTCTACAAGCCAGCGTGGAGTCTACCGCCGCAATGATGCGTCGTACCCTAAGCTTCGACATCGAAGAGCGTCGCCGAATGCCAACTTGGACTGACGCTCTACGACTGTTCATTGGACAAGCCGATGAAGCTGGCATCATGGTTATGTGCAGTGGCGTGGTGCTAAACAATAATCACCGTCCGCTGGATCCGGAGGAATTTCGCGGCTTTGCAATTTCGGATGATTTGGCGCCGCTGGTATTCATAAATGGGGCTGACACTAAAGCGGCACAGATGTTCACGCTTGCGCATGAACTCGCGCATATCTGGCTTGGTCAATCAGCCGTTTCGGACGCAGAAGCTTCGTCGATACCAGACCATCAGGTCGAACGTTGGTGCAACAACGTTGCCGCTGAGCTTCTCGTTCCACTCGAGATGATCAAGCATGAATACAATAGTGGTTCAAGTTTGAGGCCGGAACTGGATCGTTTGGCCCGAGTGTTCAAGGTTAGTACCTTAGTGATCCTTCGTCGAATTCATGATGCTGGTGGCCTCACGAAAAATGAGTTTTGGCACGAGTACAACAAGGAACTCGAACGACTACGCGCAATCGCCAAGAGCAGCGGCGGGAACTTTTATCTGACCCAGGCGGCGCGTGTGAGCAAACGCTTCGCGCGGGCGTTGGTTATAAGCACTCTCGAGGGCCAGACGTTGCACCGTGACGCCTTTCGCCTGCTCGGGTTCTCGAAGTTTGACACGTTTCAAAAATTGGGACGAAGTCTTGGAGTCATGGCGTGATGCCTTACTTGCTTGATGCAAACGTCTTCATTCAGGCGAAGCGCCTTCACTATGGCATGGACTTCTGTCCCGCGTTTTGGGATTGGCTGATTGCAAGAAACTCCGCAAAGGAAGTCTTCAGCATTGAGAAAGTTGGTGATGAACTACTGGCGGGTGGCGATGAACTTGCCGATTGGGTTGACGATCGAGGAGCCGGCTTTTTTGTCAAACCGGATCCGAAACTACTTACAGCACTGAGCACAGTGAGTACATGGGCGGCGGGTCAAAGTTATGAACCGGCTGCCGTCAACACTTTCCTGCTCGTTGCTGATTATTACTTGGTCGCTCACGCGCTTGCGCACAGTCACACTGTCGTAACTCACGAAATCGCCTCAACCTCAACCAAGAAGATCAAGATCCCTGACGCTTGCATCGGGCTCGGTATAAAGTGTGTTACTCCTTACGAAATGCTTAGGACAGAGCGGGTCCGTTTCATACTCGCACCGATGCCATAGCCAAATTGCGTTCACTTTTCACCTCGCGGAGCTGGCCTGCGTCAGTAGCCGAACGCTTTCGTCGTGGCCGCCTTCGGAGGCGAGCATCAGGGCGGTTTTGCCGTCGCGATTTTTGAGACTAACGTCGGCTTTGGCGATCAACAGGGCCGCGACCACGTCGTCGTGACCTAAGCGGGCGGCTTCGATCAGGGCGGTGTTGCCGTCGGCGTCCACGGCGTTTACGTTTACATTGGGCGAGGCGAGCAGTGACTTTACCGTGTCGGCGTTTCCCATGCGGGCGGCGCGCAGCAGGGCGTCAGTTTCAGGTGTTGCTCGATTTGCTGAGTTGCAGCCGCATAGAAAAATAACAAGTGTTCCGATGAGAAACAGTTGGCGGCGCTTGTTTTGAGACAGTCTCATCCGTGTTCTCCTCTTAATCAGATCTTGAAGAACACGGAGTCAAAAACCGATCCACAAATTCCAGGCAGCAACGATCTTACCCAACACGACCGCTTCGTAGTAAACTTTCCGTCGCTCGCCCAGAACAGACGTCGATCCAAGGAGGACCCCTTTGCGAAGCACTCTGCGTTTTGCCTCTATATTCACGCTCTTTTTTTGTTCATTTGCGCTTACCAACTCGGCCCGCGCACAAGATCAACCAACCATCGCCAAAGACTCCGTCCAGGTGACCGCGTTCACGTTCAACGTCTACAAAGGGAATTACGACACGTGGAGTTGGGTTCCGCGGATGCAGTTTCGCATGAATGGCCCAATCGCCAGCGGCAGCCAACTTTACGTGCAATATTCCCTGCCCACCGGCCCCTGGGTGAAGTTTGACTGCGACACCGGAAATATCGAGAAGGGTTACTGGTGGAAAACGGAGTGCGGCGGACGGCAGATTCCGGAAGATCAAGGCTCGCTTTACACCGGCCCGGTAACCTTCACCATCAAAATGCGAAACGAGCTTCAGGGCACTGATACAACCGTCTTCACCGGCAAGATGAAAGTCGCAAAGGCGCGGTCAAACGAACACGGACCGAAAGCCGTGAACAAGTTTGTCTACTTCGTGGACCATGATTGGAACCTGCCGATCGGTTACGTCTATTTGAAAGCCGACAGCATACACGGTTGGAAGATGCCGAGCTTCCATCTTTCGTTCTGGGTCCGCGGCGACGCCTACAAGTTCGATCCCCATCTGTTCTACCAGGGCAAAGAGGTCGGCAAGACGTTCTTAGACGGAACAGAAGTCGGACGCGCCGGTTGCGAAGCTGAACTGGAAAATAACACGACGCATTACGTAGAAGATGCTGTGCCGCAGAAGGCAAAATGGGCGCGCGTCAAGTGCGACTTTCCGAATATCAAAGGCCGCAACGAAACCGGTGAAAAGCCAAGCATCTTCGGCGAGATGTTCACGCTCGCCGCGAATCCGGGTGAGTATGAGTTCAAGCTGCTGTGGAATAACAAGCTCGCGCGTTCGATGAAGTTTACCGTCGCGCAGGGCGGAAAGTTTGACAACGGCATTGCGACAAACAATCAACTCGGATCTGACGTCATCATCGTTCCGGTTCAGATCATCGGCGATCAAGACGGGCTCTGGAACAAGACGGCCTGGCAGACAGAATCGTTTTACGGCAATCCGCTCAAGGGATTTACTGCTGTCCCGTAGCAAGAGATTAGGGCGAGACCGTAGACGAAAAACGTAGAGAACACGAATGTCATTTCCCTCGCTTTCCGCTCGCGCTGCCATGGTGGTGGCGCATCCGAGTCATGAACTGCGTGTGCATGGATGGTTGGAGCAGACGAAACCATACGTCTGTGTGCTAACGGACGGCGCCGGACGTTCGGGCGAGCCACGATTGTCGCGCACGACTGAGGTGCTTTCGCGATGCAGCGCGACTCCGGGCGCGATCTATGGACGGCTCACCGATCTCGAAGTCTACGCTTCTATTCTGAACGGCGACGCAGAACTATTCGGCGAGATAGTCGAGGAGTTGGCCCAGGCGTTCGTCGACGAACAGATCGATTACGTCGTCGGCGATGCGGCGGAAGGTTACAGCGTCACGCACGACATCTGCCGCATCATGATCGGCGCGGCTATCGATCTCGCCGAGCGAGCGTATGATCATCGCGTCGCCAACTTCGATTTTCTCGTCGTTGGACCACCCGCTGAATGTCCCCACGAGTTGCGCGCTGAGGCCATCTGGCTGCAACTCGAAGACGGCATGTTCGATCGCAAAGTGAAAGCCGCACTGGCTTACACGCCGAAACTCGGAGCAGACGTAGAAGCAGCGCTCGCAGGCGCGCCGTTTCGTGGTATCAGGCGGTTTTCCGAACCGCAGTTGGCGGGCGAGGTCGACGTCGAATTGAGTGGAACGGTGCTCGAAGAGTTGGAGTCGCGGCCAGTGCTCAAAGCGCAACTCCAGGACATGCTCGACGGCGTTCCCCTCGACGCATTTCGCGTCGAATGTCTGAGGCCGGTCGGCAACGACGCCGGCACGGGTTGGTCCATAAACAACCTGCCGTTTTACGAACTGTACGGCGAGAAGCTGGTGACCGCCGGACGTTACGAAAAAGTGATCCGTTTCCAGGAGCACATGCTGCCCCTGGCGCAGGCAATTCGCGCGAAGGTGGAAACAAAAGAACGTTGCGTGGGCTCCGCATCCTGATCACCAACCACTTCCTGCGCGCGCGCACGGGGTCGGAGCTTTACGTCTGCGAGTTGGCGACGAGCCTGCTTCGTCGCGGCCACACGCCGATCGTTTACAGTCCACAACTGGGCCACACAGCACGCGAGCTTCGCAAAGTCACCGTGCCGATCGTCGACAGTCTCGACGCGCTCGGCACGCCGCCCGACCTGATTCACGGACAACATCACGTCGAAACGATGTCGGCGCTGCTTCGTTTTCCGAACACGCCGGCGGTCTTCTTTTGTCATGGCTGGTTGCCGTGGGAAGAGACGCCGCCGAAACATCCACGCATCCTGCGTTACGTGGCGGTAGACGACACGTGTCTCGATCGACTCGTTTCTGAAAGCGGTATTCCGGAAGATCGCGTGTCGGTGATTCTCAACTCGGTCGATCTCGAACAATTTCTGCCGCGTTCGCCGTTGCCGAAGAAGCCTGCGCGGGCGCTCGTGTTCAGCAACGGCGCGAAAGAGTCGACGCATTTGGGCGCGGTTCGTGAAGCGTGTTTGCGTCATGGTCTAACGCTCGACGTGATTGGCTCCGATGCCGGCAATGTCGCTGCTCGTCCGCAGGATGTGCTTGGTCAGTACGACATCGTGTTTGCGAAGGCGCGGTGCGCGCTGGAGGCGCTGGCGGTGGGGAGCGCGGTGGTGTTGTGCGACATCACGGGTGTTGGTCCAATGGTCAGGACCGGGGAGTTGGACCGGTTGCGACGGTTGAACTTTGGTGTTCGCACGTTGCGTGGACGCATCGACGCGGGCGTGTTGGAAAAAGAGATCGCGCGTTACGATCCGGGCGATGCCGCCGAAGTTTCGCAACGCATTCGTGCAACCGCGGGACGCGACGCAGCGATCGATCAGATCCTTGCGTTGTATCAGGAAGTGATCGACGAATTTGGCGAGATTGCAAGCGGCGCGAAACGCGATTACGACGCCGAGGGACGTGCTGAAGCCGTCTACCTGCGCGACCTGACGAGTTTCTTCGAGGCCGAACGCGCGGCGATCCTCGAGTCGCGCACCTTTCGCTGGCGCAAGCGAATGCTCAATTTACCAATGGCCGGTGCGATGCTGCGATCGATCGCGAGCAAGTTCAGAAGCTAACGATCTTGAACGCCGAAGGCCATGGAAAGGTAGCCAACTCTTGACGCCGAAGGCGTCGCAGAAGGTAACTAGTTCCTGACGCCGAAGGCGTGGCAGAAGGTAGCCAGCTCTTGACGCCGAAGGCGTGGCAGCAGGTAGTCAGTTCTTGACGCCGAAGGCGT
>DATELZ010000010.1:0-17571 GCA_035276045.1 Pyrinomonadaceae bacterium
CGCTCGTCGTCTACGACCCAACTCGGGAAAACGTCTTTGCACACGAGCAGGTGAACGAGACGGTCATGCGCGAGTTCACCGTCCTGCCGATGGCGTTCGGCGCGCTGTTTCGCACCGAAGACGACATCGTCGAGTTGATTCGCGGCACTTACGACGCGCTGCGCGATGTGCTCGCGAAGATGGAAGGCAAGGTGGAGTTTGGTCTCAAAGTGAACTGGGACCGTGACAAAGTCACCTCGGAGCTGGAAGAGAAAGACGACGAGATTCGTCACCTGAAAGAGCAGATCACTTCGCGCACGACCGGTTCGACTTACTTCGCGCGCATGCAACTCGGCAGGTTGATCGAAACTGCGTTGACGGACCAGGCCGATGCGTACATTCGCGAGATCTACTCGCACTTGCGCGACGTATCCGTCGCCTCGCGCGCCAACAAACCGATCGGCGATCGCATGATCATGAACGCGGCTTTTCTGATCGAACGCGATCGTGAAGCCGAGTTCGATCAGAAAGTGAAAGAAATTGCGTCGAAGTACGAAGGCGTGCTTTCGTTCAAGTACACCGGACCGTGGCCGCCGTACAACTTCGTTCACATCCGGCTCAAACTCGAGCGCGGCGAAGGCGTAACTGAAGCAGTAGCAGGCTAGCAAATGTTCATTATCGACGACCTATTGATGGCGCCGGTCAACGGCTTCAAGTTCATTCTGGGCCAGATCCAAAAGATGGCCGACCAGGAGTTGAACGACGACACCGTCATCAAGGAACAGTTGCTCGAACTGCAAATGCGCAAGGAACTCGACGAGATCTCCGACGAAGAGTTTGCGGAGCGCGAGGCGGAACTGTTTGCGCGTCTGCGTGCGATCAGGCAGCGCCAGCTCGATCTGATGCACGAGGTGGTCCATACGAAGGACACGTCGAGTTTTGTGATTGAAGTTGGCGGCGACGAGCACGGCGAGTTTGGCAACAGGCAATGAGTTTCCCGCAAAGGCGCAAAGACGCAAAGGAAAAGGCGCGAAGAGTTTTGGAGAGTCCAGGTTCTTGCATTGCGCCTTTGCGGGAAACTTCTTCGACGACGCGAACCGGGTGAACGCACGTTATCTTTTCTTCGGCGGCAAGGGTGGGGTCGGAAAGACTACTGCTGCCTCAGCCACCGCTCTCTTTCTCCTTCACACCGCAAAACGAAACGATTCTATCCTGCTGTTTTCGACTGACCCGGCGCACTCGCTGTCTGACAGTCTCGGCGTAAAGATCGGCAACCGGCTGGTTGAAGTAAAAGCGTTTCGCGGCGCGAAGTTATTTGCGTACGAGATGGACGCGACGCTCGCGCTCGAACGGTTTCGCGCGGCGCATGGAGAAGTGCTGGCGGAGATCGCCGAACGCGGCACGCTGCTCGACGAGGAAGATATCAACCAGTTGCTGAACCTTTCGTTGCCGGGGTTGGACGAGGTTATGTCGCTGTTTGAGTTGAGTGAGGTTGATCGCGAAGGGAAATATTCGCGAATCGTCGTGGACACGGCGCCGTCGGGCCACACGTCGCGGTTGTTGAGGCTGCCGGAAGTTTTTGAGCGCATCGTGCGGACCCTCGATCTGCTGGGCGAGAAGCATCGCTACATGATCGAACAGTTTGCGCGACGGAAAGCGCCGCTGGATAAGGTCGAGTTGTTTTTGCGTGACCTGATGGAGCGGATCGCATCTGTGCGCAAGTTGCTTTATGACAACGGCGAGACGAGTTTTACGCTCGTGACGATTCCCGAGGCGATGAGTGTTCGCGAAACCGAAAGATACCTCTCGTTGCTGAAAGAGCAGGGCGTGCCGGTGCGCGATCTGATTGTGAATCGCGTCGAGCAGGAGCATGACGAATGTGATTACTGCCACGCGCGGGTGATGAGCCAGAAGCGTTGGTTGAAAGAGATTAACCGTGCGTTTCGCGGGTTGGAGCTTCATCGCGTGCCGTTGATGGCGCAGGAAGTGCGCGGGCTCGAGGCCTTGAAAGAAGTGGGAAACGTGATATGGAAAACCGATTCCCACTGATTGCAAAACAGATCGTGATCTTTGGCGGCAAGGGCGGGGTGGGGAAGACCACGGCCGCTGCCGCTTTTGCGCTTGCGTTGGCGCGTGAGGATCCGAAGAAGAAGTTGTTGATCTTCTCGACCGATCCGGCGCATTCGTTGTCTGACAGTTTTGACGAAGAGATCGGGCGGTTCAAGAAGGGAATAGGTGGGAACAAGAACCTCGACGGGATGGAGATCGATCCCGGTGAATGGTTCGAGGAGTTGAAGCAGCGTTATCGATCGTGGACTGACGAGTTGTTCGCGACGTTGTCGGGTGGTTCGCGGATGGAGATCAAGTTCGATCGAGAAGCGATGCGTGAGCTGGTCGAACTGACGCCGCCGGGAATCGACGAGATCGCCGCGCTGGGCGCGATCAGCGATCTGATTGACGAGAATCGTTATGACACGATCGTGCTCGACACTGCGCCAACGGGCCATCTGATTCGATTTTTGGAACTGCCGGAAGTGGCGCTCTCGTGGATCAGGACGTTCATCAAGCTGCTGTTGAAGTATCAAAACGTAGTGAAGGCTACGCAGGTCGCCGAAGAGTTGGTGGCTCTTTCGAAGAGTATAAAGCGAGTGGTGGCCTTGTTGACTGATCCGAAGCGTTGCGAGTTTGTAGGAGTGGCGATTCCGGAGCGGATGAGCTTGGAAGAGACTGTCGATCTGGCGAAGGCGCTCGAAAAGTTGAACGTTTCGCTTGGGAAACTCCTGATCAATGGCTTGATCCCCGAGACTGCGGCTGCGAAATGTAAGTTTTGCCGGTCGCGGCGAAAGATGCAGGACGAGGTTGTGGCGGAGTTCCGGAAACGATTCAAAGGGCGTTCGGTCGAGTTGTTTGCCGCGCGACAACAGCCGCGCGAGATCGTAGGTCCAGACGTCTTGTCGAGCCATTTCGAGACGTGGGATCGGGTACAATCCCGCCCACAAAGATCACAATGAACGAGCTGGCTTATTACGTCTACTGTATCGCCGGGAGCGCCGCCGCCGCGGAGCTTCCGGTCGAATCGCTGCCTGCCCCGATTGAAGACAACTCGAAACTCGAATGGATCGTGCGCGATGATCTGGCGGCGTTGTCGAGCCAGGTTCCGCTCGCGAGTTATAGCGAGGAGAAACTGGCGGAGCATTTGTCCGATGCGAGTTGGACAGCGATTCGCGCCATGCGTCATGAGACGGTGATGGAATACGTAGCGAAGCATGCGGCGGTTGTTCCGTTGCGGTTTGGCACGATCTATCTCGAACGCGGCGGAGTCGAACGCATGTTGACGGAGAAGCGCAAGGAACTGGCGCAAATCCTCGAACGTCTGCGTGGACGCGAGGAGTGGGGCGTGAATGTCTTCTGCGATCAGGCGACGTTAAAAGCCGCTATTGTTTCGGTCAGTCCGAAGTTGCGAGAACTCGCAGAGCAGGCGGCGCAGGCTTCACCGGGACAGTCGTACCTGATGCAGAAGAAGATCGAAACGCTGCGGGTTGACGAAGCGCGCAATGCCTTGAGCCGGATCGTCGAAGAGATTGAAAAAGCGCTTGCCGGGCAGACTGACGACGCGAAGCGATTGCGGGTGTTGAAAGTGGAAGCGACGGAGCATGGTGAGTTGAAGGCAAAGTTTGCGTTTCTGATTAAGAGAGCGGAGTTTGAGAAGTTTCGCGACGCCGCCGAGCGCCTGGCTCAGGAACATCAGAATGCGGGCGTGCGGCTGGAACTGACGGGGCCGTGGCCGGCATACAACTTCACGGTAACGGGTGATCAATGAGTTCTCCTTTCGACCGGGTGTTGATTGAAAGCGACGCCGAGCAGTTGGAAGAGGCCGAGCTTTCCCTCCTCGAAACACTCGATCACGTGCTGAATCGCGGGATGGTTATAGCCGGCGAGATCACGATCTCCGTGGCGGACGTCGATCTGGTCTTTCTCGGGTTGAACGTGCTGTTGAGTTCGGTTGAAACGGCGAACGAAGTCTTACGAAAACGGGAATGAAGTTGTATGTGTACTGTCTTACCGGGCAGATCGACGCGCTGGCCAGGCCGGTCACCGGCATCTCGGGCGCGAGCGTAGACATCGTTAACCTGGAAGGTTTTTCGTTGCTGGTGAGCGAGTTCGACGGTGAGCAGGCGCCAGTGACACGCGAAAATGCCTTAACGCACGACAGTGTCATTCGCAGTGTGCTCGACCAAACGACGCCGTTGCCATTTCGATTTGGGACGTTGACGACGGAGGAGCATCTTGCAAGTTACGCTAAAGCACGTCGCGCAACGATAGCGGCGAGGCTTGAGCTTGTCAGCGGTTGTGTCGAGATGAGCGTCAAGATCATTTCGAACACGGATCAGACGGATTCCGAGGTGGATAGCAGGGAATTAGGGCCGGGTGCTGCGTTTCTCGAACAGAAACGCCGCGAGATCTTTGGCAGTGAGCAGGCGCAGGAGGTTGCCGGTTGGTTGCAAAGGCAGGTCGATGGACTGGTGCGGGAAGAGCAAGTCAGCCTGTGTCCGACCGAAAAACTGATTGTCGCGGCCGCCCATCTCGTCGAACGCGAGCAGGTCGCGGCCTATCGTGAATGCGTCGGAAATGCCCGAAAATCACGGCCGAAATTACACTTTCTGGTCAGCGGACCCTGGCCGCCGTACAGTTTTTCTAATATTGATCTTGAGTTTAAAACGCGGTTCGGAGTAAGCTGATGGAGCTTTCCCCCGAAAAACCCCCTACGGCTGAGCCGGAGATCGAAACCTCGCACGTCGAGGAGTTCGTGGAGCAACTGAGTTGTGTCACTAACTCTTTGCCGTCCCGTATCAATATCGACGCCCAAAGCGTCGAACAGGGTCTGGCGAAGCTGGTTCTTACTTTGATCGAGTTCATCCGTCGTCTGCTCGAAAAGCAGGCGGTCCGTCGTATGGAGGGCGGGGATCTCTCACCTGAACAAGTCGAAGAACTAGGGTTGGCATTGATGAAGCTGGAAGCGAAGCTCCAGGAGTTGAAAACACAGTTTGGGTTAACGGATGAAGATCTCAATCTCGATCTCGGGCCTGTGGGACGCCTGATATAACGTAGTAAGTCTTTCCCCGGCAGAGTCATACGACGGTGGCGGTCACCTAAGCTTTTTGAGTAAAGCCGCCTCCTGAGAGTGGAGGACGAACGTGTCCAGTGAGCGGTCTACCCTTATTACGGCCCGTCCCCCGGGCCTGGTCGACGTTCTCGACCGTATTCTTGATAAAGGGTTAGTGATAGCCGGCGACATCAAAGTCTCGCTGGCCAATGTGGAATTACTCACCTTGCAGATTCGATTGCTCGTGTGCTCGATCGACAAGGCGGAGCAGATTGGCCTGAACTGGTGGCGCTACGACACAAACCTGACGACACGCGCTGAGCGTGCCGAAGCCGAGAATGTGGAGTTGCGCGAGCGGCTCTCGGAACTCGAAACGGAGATCCGGAAACTCGGCGCCGGCTCGGCAACTCGTGAAGTAGTAGCGGAACGCCGTGTTACGACGCGGAAGAGGAAAGCCAAACGGCGCAACACGTGAGCCGGGATTATTGAAGTTATTGAAGGAGCAAGGGGCGCATTACCTCGCGCTGTGCAGTTTCAAACTTCTAAAAAAGGAACCTAAAGCAAATGGCTGTCGAAAGAGCACCAGGCGGTACTAGTTTAATAGACGTTCTTGATCGCGTGCTCGACAAGGGCATTGTTATTGACGCCTGGGTCCGAATTTCTCTCGTTGGTATCGACCTGATCACGATCGAGGCGCGCGTCGTTGTGGCTTCGATCGACACCTATCTCAAGTACGCGGAAGCTGTCGGTTTGACGCCTGCGGTTTCGCGGCCGGCGCTAACGCCTGGAGGTGAGACGGTGGAAACTGAGACGCGCCGCCGCGTCACGGTTGAAGATAAAAAATAGGGCAAATTGAAGTTTTTCATGGCTGAAGTCCCAACAGAGTTAGCTTTTGCCACGATCCCGCCGATCCCTGATAACGAACGGGTAGGTTCCTACCTGCGCCAGTATGACGTGTTCGTCGAAACTACGACGCAGATGCTGGCAACTCCGCGCCTCAACGAGCGGCTGCTGCTCGCGCTCGAAGGCATTGCCAACATCTTCGGCCATCGCCAGGCAGCCGTTGCCATAATCAACGAAAGAGACGCCGAGCTGCGTATTCGCGCGGCTGTCGGTTTTGAAGGCGACCATCCGGCCCGCGCCGAAATGCCGTTGGATTCCAGTGCTGCGTGCGTGCGGGTGATCCACGATGGCGTGCCGCTGTGGATCTCGACCAGGGAAGACATAGCTTCCCGCACCCTCTTTGACAAGATGCACTGGGAGCAGGACATACTCGCTCTGCCATTGTTTGGCATCTCCGAGATTTCGCCGAAAGTCGGCCGCGATTCGACCGGCAGACGGCCTCCCGGTCCTTCGTACTGGAGTTTCGATCCAGGCGCGCGTCTCGGCATTCTCTACGTCGGCGCCGATCGCCAAAGTGTCGATCCTCTTTCCCTCAGTTTGCTGAAACGCTTTGCCGATCGCATCGGCGTGATCGCCTCGCTCGCGATTCACCAGGAAAAGCTCGTCAACACAGTCACGAAACTACAGCGCGAGCGGCAGTGGATCGAATCGATCATGAAATCAGTTGCCGATCCGATCGTGCTCACCGATCTCGACAACGAAATCCTGCTGCAAAACCGCCGCGCCGAAGAACTGTTCAGCGGTTCGGCAAACGCCGGTGAAGGTAAACGCCGCGCGCTCAAGATGAACGACCTGCTGTTCTCGGCATATCTTTCCAGCGCGACAGTTTCGTCGTCGGAAGTTGTGCAACGAGACATCACGCTCGTCGATCCGATCGAAGGTTCCGACATCCACTTTGAAGTTATCTCCACTCCGGCCGCGAATGCTCGCGGCGAACCGCTCGGACTCGTCTCGATCTTTCGCGACGTTACCGATCTCCGGGAAGCGAACGAAGAGCTGGCGCGCAACTTCGTCAAGCTCCAGCAAGCCGAAGCCGATTCGCGTCGCGAGCGCGATCGTCTCGACCTGATTATCGAAAACGTCGGCCACCCGATCGTCGTTTGCGACTCGGCGGGCAACTTCATCCTTTTCAATCGTCGCGCCGAGCTTCTGTTTGAAGAAAAGTCGTCGTTTCGCGCGTCGTCAGCTACTGCTGTGCGGACAAACGCCGTGAAGTTGACGTCGTTCATCTCCGCCCTCGCGTCAGCTTCCGAAAACGGCAGACAGGCGGAGATCGAACTGATCGATCCTGACGGCGGCCGTTTGTTGCCGATGGAGATCACGGCACGCGAGGTGCTGGATGCAACCGGCCAGGTGACCGCAGTAGTTTCGATCCTTCACGATCTAACTGAGATTCGCGAACTCGAACGCCGCCGGGTCGAACAGCAACTGTTTGAATCGGAAAAACTGGCGGCAGTGGGGCGGCTCGCCGCGTCAATCGCGCACGAAGTCAACAACCCGCTGGAAGCTATCAAAAACGCTCTTTACCTGATGGAATCCGGCGCTGAGGGCGACAAAAACTCGCGGTTTCTTGAGATTGCTCGCAAGGAAACCGAACGGGTGTCGCACATCATCCGACAGATGCTCGGGTTTGCGCGCCGCTCCGGCGAAGTCGATTGGGTTGACGTCAACCAGTTGCTCGAAGAAACGCTCGTGCTGCTGGAAAAGAAGATGCGCCAGTTGCGCATTCGAATGAGCCGGAATTTCGACGAGGATCTCCCGAAGATTCGCGCTCGCGCCGATCAATTGCGGCAGGTGTTTCTGAACTTGATCATCAACGCGCAACAGGCGATCTCGAACGGTGGCGACATCACCATCACGACGTCGAGATACGAACAGGCGCTGCAGCCGTCGATCCTGGTCCAAATGAGCGACAGCGGCAGCGGCATTCATGAAGACGACCTGATGCGCATCTTCGATCCGTTTTTCTCGACCGGAAAGAAGGGCACGGGTCTCGGTTTGTGGGTGACGCAGGACATCGTCCGGCAACACGGCGGCCGGATTGAAGTCACCAGCGAAGTAGGCCACGGAACAGTTTTCACAATCGTGCTTCAGGTTGATTCGCCCATCCTGGAAGATAAGAACGCAGAATCATCTTCGGTAAACAAATGAGTCGCCAGATCGAACGAGATTTCTCAGCGGATGACGGTAACGGCTTCTCGCCCGGGCTGATCGATGGCCGTCTGCTCGTAGTCGACGATGAAGAGAGTCTGCGGATTACCACCGCGGCGATTCTTGAAAAAGAGGGTTACACGGTCGACACCGCTGCCAGCGGCGACGAAGCCATCGCGCTGCTGGACCAGACGGACTACGATCTCGTGCTGACCGACCTGCACATGGAAGGCGGCGACGGTCTTTCAGTGCTGAACCAGATTCGCCGGCACTCGCCGTTGACGATCTCCGTCGTGCTCACCGGTTTTGCCTCGGTCGAGTCAGCTATTGCGGCTTTGCAGGAAGGCGCTTACGACTACCTCGTCAAACCGTGTGACATCGACAGCATGAAGCACACGATCCGGCGCGGCGTAGAACATCGCCGCCTCATGCTCGCCGAACAAAAAGCGCGCACCGATCTCGAACAACTCAATCTCGACCTCGAAAAGAGAATCCAGGAGCGCACTTCCGAACTGACACGTTTGAACGCCGAACTCGCCGAAGCGAATCGCGCCAAAGACGTTTTCCTCGCCACCCTGTCGCACGAGTTGCGCACCCCACTCACGCCGGTCGTGGGTTGGATCAAACTTCTGCGCAGTGGCAACCTCGACGAAAAGAGCGTCGCTCAGGCTTTAGACGCCATCGAGCGAAACGCATGGCTCCAGTCGAAGCTGATCGACGACTTGCTCGATACTTCGCGAATCGCCACCGGCAAACTTCATTTTGAGCCGAAACCGACTGATCTCAACAATGTTGTGAATGCGGCGATCGAGACGGTGCGCGCCTCAGCCGCCTCGCGAAATATCGAGTTGAGCTTAGTGCTCGCGCCGGCAACACTGGTCGTGATGGGTGAACCGGTGCGTTTGCAGCAGATTGTCTGGAACCTGATCTCGAATGCGATTAAGTTTACCGAGCCCGGTGGAACCGTAACTGTCACTACGCAGTATGAAGATTCGCATGCGGGTTTGACCGTGACGGACACCGGCGTGGGCATTGCGCCGGAGTTTCTGCCGCACGTATTCGATCGCTTCAAACAAGCTGATGGCTCGACTTCCCGTCGTCACGGCGGCCTTGGTCTCGGCCTGGCAATCGCCGACGCACTCGCGAAGATGCACGGCGGCAGGATCCAAGCCCAATCCGACGGCGTCGGACACGGCGCAAGCTTCACGTTCCGTCTCGATCTCGCAGCGGCGGAACGCCTTTCACCGGAACTGGTCGAGGAGAAAGTCCACTCGTTGATGGGGCTCGACGTTTTGATCGTCGAAGACTCCACCGACACACTGTTGTTGCTGAGCGCGTTGTTCAGCAGGGAAGGCGCGTCCGTCACCACCGCCGCTTCGGCCGGCGAGGCGTTGCAGCATGCGGTGACAAAGCGTCCGAATGTGATC
This sequence comes from Pyrinomonadaceae bacterium, assembly GCA_035276045.1. GTDB lineage: Bacteria > Acidobacteriota > Blastocatellia > Pyrinomonadales > Pyrinomonadaceae > PSRF01. Next base: position 9,565 of record DATELZ010000010.1, read on the forward strand.
ATTTCCGACATCGGGATGCCGGACGTCGACGGTTATCAACTCTTGCAGCAATTAAAACTGATTCCGGGCATGGACGAGGTGCCGGCGATCGCGATTTCCGGTTACGCCAGCGACGAAGACCGCGAACGCGCCCTCGAAGTCGGGTATCAAGCTTTGGTCGCGAAACCGATCGACGTCGACACGCTTTTTGACCTGATCCACGACTTGAGAATCCCTCAACTTTCCTCCGCGAACGAGTGAGCCCAGTTCTTACTTTGCGACGCGTAAGAACGGAATCAGAACACAGCCTCTTGCATCATTCAATTTGACAAAAACAAAACTGTAACTATAATGGTTACAAAAAGGAACCGAGTTTCCCCCGAACCGTATTTGATATGTCGACTAACAGCAGGTTCGCCGTAGCCGTACATGTGTTGAGTTTGATGGCCTGGTCGGGCGAAGAACCACTTAAATCCGAACAGGTTGCGGAAAGCGTCAACACCAATCCGGTGGTGATTCGCCGCATGTTGCTGGAGCTGGCCGACGCAGGACTGGTTGTTTCGCAAACAGGTTCACTGGGAGGTTCGCGACTGGCAAACGATCCAGCCCAAACAACCCTCCTAGATGTGTACCAGGCACTCGAGTGCGGGGCTGTATTTTCGATGCATCGACAGCCTCCCAACCGCGATTGTCCGGTCGGCGTGAATATTGAAACTGTATTAGGCGACGTTTTTCTGGAGGTTGATTCGGCCGTCGAGCAGGTGCTGGGAAAGATAACGATCAACGATGTCGTGCAGCGGTTGAAGCCATGTGGCGCCGCCACGACTCACACCGCCAGCGCGCGCAACGGCCGCAACGGCAACGGAACCCGAAAGGCAGCGGCAGGAAACGGCAATGGGGCAAATTCGAGGAACGGACGCAGGAAGCATTATGACCAAAGGCAGATAGCTTTGTCCGAAGTGCGCACCGGTGCAAAGAGCCGGAGGGCGAAAGCCTTTCGACCTGCCTAAAACCGCGAGAAAGGAATGTCTTATTTTGTCCAGGCTTGAAAAGGATCAAAGCGGTATCGAGCTCATCAGTTCGGGTACGGGGGAGTTTGTCAACCTCAGCGAGGAACTGACGGACGATGCCGTGTCTATTGAGGATATCGACGAGGTTTTGCAAACCCTCGAGAGAGCGACCAGCAATGAAGCTGAAATCGAGGAGCCTTTGATCGAGGAGTCGTCGTCTGCGGCCGAGTCCGATGAAGGCATGAGCGAAGAGGTCGAACTGGACCTTTCCGCCGGCGAGATGGACAAGACCTCCGACCCGATTCGCGTTTACATGCGGGAAATGGGTGTGGTGCCGCTGCTCACGCGCGAGCAGGAAGTGTCGATCGCGAAGCGCATCGAGCGCGGACAGAAACGCGCTGAAAAAGCGATTGCGCGTTCGCCAATCGCCGTGGTTGAACTCTTCAGAATCGGCGATGATCTGGCAGCGGGCGCACTCAACATTCGCGACGTCGTCGCCTTCTCGGACCAGATGGAAACCGAGGAGCACGAAGATCGAAGCGAAGAGTATTTGCAGTGGACGATCGAGGGGTTGCAGAACATCCGTGGACTATACAAACGAGGTCTGAAAGAGTTTGAGAAATTCGCTGAAGAACTAAAACTGTCGCGTGGCAAACGTTCGAAGAAACTCTTGCGCTACCGCCGGAAGCTCGCTCGCACGAGGTTGGAAATCGCGCAGGAGATCCGCGGGCTGCACATGAAAGAAGCGGCGCGGCAACGTTTGATTGCCGCGATTGGCGTCGTTCACAAGGAAGTTCGCACGCTCGAACGTGAGATCGATGGCAATAACGAGAAGCTCAAACGAAAAGGCGTGAAGGCTGACAAGGCGAAGGAATATCGGAAGATCATCGTCACCGCCAAGAAGCGTTTGAAAGAGATTGAAGTCGAACATCACCTGACCGCGCTGGAGATCAAACGGTCGCACCAGATGATCGCCGTCAGCGAAGCGCAAACTGCGCAGGCGAAGCACGAGTTGACGGAAGCGAACCTGCGTCTCGTCGTCTCGATCGCGAAGAAATATCAGAACCGCGGCTTGCAGTTTCTGGATTTGATTCAGGAAGGCAATCTGGGACTGATGAAGGGCGTCGATAAGTTTGACTGGCGGCGTGGCTACAAGTTCTCGACTTATGCAACCTGGTGGATTCGCCAGGCCATCACGCGCGCTATTGCCGATCAGGCGCGCACGATTCGTATCCCGGTGCACATGATCGAGGTGATCAACAAGCTCAAGAACACCTCGCGTGAACTGGTGCGCGAACTCGGACGCGAGCCTACGACCGAAGAGATCGCGAAGAAGATGGACACCTCGGTCGACAAAGTGCGCAAAGCTCGCAAGTTGATGCAGGATCCGATCTCACTCGAAACTCCGATTGGGGAAAATGGCGATTCGCAACTGGGCGACCTGATTGAAGACAAGTCGAGCGAAAGCCCGGCTGCGCGAGTGATTACGTCAAACCTGCGTGAGATCGCCGGCGACGTGTTGCAGACACTGAGCCCGCGTGAAGAGCGAGTGATTCGTTTGCGCTTCGGCCTCGACAACGGCGGTCACGAACGGACGCTGGAGGAGGTGGGCCAAAACTTCAACGTGACGCGCGAGCGCATCCGGCAGATCGAAGCCAAGGCGCTGCGCAAACTCCGGCACCCGTCGCGGGCGCGGCTGTTAAAGAACTTCCTCGAAGGCGAGGGTAACTGAGATTTATAGACAGATTTTGAAAGATTAACTAGGAGCGATCACATGAGTGAATTTGTAAAGGAAGTGAGCGACAGCTCGTTTGAAAAGGATGTTTTGGGTTCGGGCAAACCGGTGCTGGTCGATTTTTGGGCGCAATGGTGTACGCCCTGCCGCATGCTGGCGCCGACCGTTGAGGCTGTCGCTCAGCAATATGGCGATACGGCCAGTGTCGTGAAACTGAACGTCGACGACAATCCGACGACCGCCCAGCGTTACGGCATCAAGGGAATCCCGACCCTGATCCTGTTTCGGGAAGGAAAGGAAGTCGAGCGCGTTGTAGGTGCGACGAGCAAAGAGTCGATCACGCGCATGATTGAGAAATACATCACCGCCGCTGCTTAAGCGCGGATTTGTCTACCGATCGAACGGCCGGGCGCTTTTGCGTCCGGCCTTTGTTTTTGGTGATTAGATCTCCAAATCATCATTGAGAAGATTCTCAATCGGGCAGTCAGCCAGCTTGGCATACCCGAACAACACAGACAGCAGCAGTTCGTCTTCCCCTTCCTCATAAGCCTTGATTTCCGCGCCCGTCTTCGCACCGACCCGCTGCGCAATTTCATCCCTGGTCAAACCTGACTGCTCGCGAATCGCTTTCAATTTTTCCGGTATTCGTTGCGGAGGAGGCGAGTATTTCGCGTCAGCTTCTACAGGCATTGCTCATCATGTTTCCGTGAACGTTCACTTGTTTCGCCCACGGCCTCGCATTTCAGTTCGTTCCTTTAGCAAGTCGTTGTGTCTTGTCTTGAGCATGTAATTCAGCGTTTGATATGTCACCCCGAGACTGCGAGCCGCATATGTAATTTTGCGCTGATTTTCTTCGAGTGCGCGCTTTATCCGATCATGCTCGATTGAGTGTATTTCCTCGTCCAGGGTTTGGTTCGATATAAGCGTTGTCCCGTCAGCTATGCTTAATAGTGCACCCATTTCCTGGAAGACTGTAAGTGCTGCTTGTCCCGCGCGATTGAGAGATCCGATTTGCTGATGCAGGTCAATCGCCTGACGGAAAGTCGAGAGGGCAGTGGCGTAATTTCCAAGCCGAGCCAGGGCCGTGCCGTGTGTTGTGAGTGATTCAGCCAACGGCAAATAAATACCGCTCTGTTCCAGAGATCGCACGGCTGAGCGCGCGGTTTTCTCCGCTTCAGCGTGCTTATTCTCTTTAAGAAATGCGCGGGCGCGAGTTTCGTCGACTTGCGCGACAGCAATTTTGTCCTTGAGGCTGACAAAGATGCGACGGGCGCGATCCAGATGATCGTGCGTTTCCTTGCATCGGTTGATTCGGAAGTAGATGAGGCCGAGATTGTTTTCGACGTTAGCCCGATAACGTTTATGATCTGCGAGGTCAAAGTAATAACTTGCGGCGGCATATTCGACTAAGGCCCGATCGAGATAGTCCGTCCGCTTTTCATCTTCCCAGAGATCTTTTAGCGCGTCTCCTAGAGCCTGGTAGTAGCAACCTTTAAGGGTGTGGTTGTTCAATTTCTGAAACAGCATCTCGCTGTCCACGAGGCGATCTAATGCTTCGGTGGGACGGCCCGCATCAATGTCGACAACGGCCAGGCGAATTATGGCCTTGGCTTTCAACTCACCGTCGGCGGTCAACTCTCCGAGTGCGAGTTTTAGAAGATCCGATGCATTTTCGTATTCACCTGTGCGCCAGTAGCAGAGAGCAAGTTCTGTCTGTGCTTCCGCTGCCTTGGTTTTGTATCTCTGTGATTGGAAGATGGTGAGGCTTTCACTAATCAGGTTCCTGGCGCTTTCCTGCGCATCGTCGATCTGACGATTATTCCCGGTTAGGCCAGTCAGGACTCCCGCTCGCAGGAGCACTTCGGCGGCTGCGGCCCGCTCCAGTCCTTCAAGCCTGGGACGTTCACCGAAACGCGGCCAGAAAGCCGAAAGCACTTCACAAGCTTCTTCGTATTCGCCGCGATTCTCAAAATCACTGGCCAACTCGCAACAGAGCTTCGCCTTGCCTCCCACACTGAGGTTTGGGTTTACTAAGTCGCGTAAGAGTGAGGCTCGTACAGTCATGTGAGAACGAAAATCCAGGAAAACTGTAGTGCGCAGAAACCTTACACCCTACAGGGAGTTTCGGCAAGAAATTTGTGCTACTCTTAGGCGTATGCAAAATTTTTGCATCTCGGCTCGCTCCGTGATGCAAAAATTTTGTATCACTCTTTAGGAGGCACCTTACAATGAACAAATTACGCCGAACATGCGCCGTCGTGGCCCTGAGTCTGACACTCGCAGTCTCAGCGGCTGCCGGGACAATTCATTCTACTGGTGTGGTTTCGGAGCCGCCGCCGCCACCGCCGCCGGGCCAAACAGCATCAACCTCGACGACCAGCATGACCGCGACCGTAATCCTTACGCTCGTCGGCTTGATTCGTTAGGACGCTATCCAGTAAGCGCTAGGTGACCTGCATTCTGTGTGGGATGAGTGGAGTGTGTCTTCGGCACATTTACAGAATCTTGCATGGATTGAGTCTTGCTATGTGTGTTTGGCGACAACTATAAACGCAGCACCTCCCGATAAGATGCTCCACGTATTAGCCCGGAAGTGGGCTAGGGCGTCGCCGTTGGGGGGAATAACGTGCGACGCCTCTAAATAAAACTGTTAGGGGCGCCATGGCACAACGAAACAATCGTTCCTACGCTAAGCGAGTGTTCCTCAACTCAATCTCAGAAGGTCCGCCCGAGTTCATTCAAGCCGTGGCGGACTCCAGTGACAAAGGCGCCTACCACCTCGGCAACTATCTCCTCATCATCTTCGCCGCTCGCGGACCCCAGACAACCCTGGAATTTGCAATCGGGAGCGCTCGCGCCCGCAAGCGGAGCCGCGCCAAGATCGATCGTTTCGCCAGGGTGGTTAACGAGTTTCGAGAGAGGCTAATCAAGGAAATCGATTTGATTGAAAAAGCGGTTTGAATCGCACGATGTTTTGCTCCTTGCGGCGACGGTGGCGTTTCGTGGAGAATGGCGCTGCTCGTATGGAACAGGTGAAACCTCAGCGGCTCATTGTCGGTATTACCGGTGCGACTGGGACTATCTTTGGCGTGCGCATTTTGCAGATGTTGCACGGGTCGGGGGTGGAGACGCACCTGGTCGCGAGCAAGTGGGCGGCGCGCACGCTCACGCATGAGACGCCGTACTCTTTGAAAGACATCCAGGGGCTGGCGACGCAGAGTTATGGCAGCAGCGACCAGGGCGCGGCGATTTCGAGTGGCTCGTTTGTGACGCTCGGGATGGTTATCGCTCCTTGCAGCATGCGCACGCTCGCGGCGATAGCGCATGGCCTCGGCGACAATCTCGTTCATCGAGCCGCCGACGTGGTTTTGAAAGAACGACGCAAGCTGGTGCTCGTCGTGCGCGAGTCGCCGTTTCACGAAATTCACCTGGAAAACATGTTGAAGCTGGCGCGCATGGGCGTCGTTATCTTGCCTCCAGTGCCTGCTTTCTATAATCATCCGCAGAGTCTCGACGACATGGTCAATCACATCGCGATGCGCGTCGTCGATCAGTTTGATATTCATCTCGACGTAATGAACCGTTGGGACGGTGTGTTGCTCGATCAAAAACGAACGGGGGAGTAGTCGTGGGAGAGACGGTTGAGTTTCCGGTTGCCGGCGGCAGCATCGAAGGATACGAAGCGATTCCCGAACTGGGCCGCGGTCCCGGCGTGGTCGTGATCCAGGAGTGGTGGGGACTCGTGGACCACATCAAAGCCGTTTGCGATCGTTTCGCCGCCGCGGGTTTCGTCGCACTCGCTCCCGATCTCTATCACGGCAAGACCACCAAGTCTCCCGACCAGGCCGGCAAACTGATGATGGCCCTGCGCATCGACGAGACCGAAAAAGAACTGCAAGGCGCTGTCGATTACTTACTGAAGCACGACGTCGTGACCAGCAGGAAAATCGGCGTAGTCGGTTTCTGCATGGGCGGCGCGCTTGCGTTGTACACGGCCACGAAGAACGCGAACATCGGCGCCAGCGTCGTCTTTTACGGCGGACATCCAAACGTCAAACCCGATCTGCCGAGCCTGGCCGCGCCGGTGCTCGGCCTGTACGGCGAGAAAGACGCCTTTGTCACGCCGGAGTCAGTGCGCGAACTCGAAAGCAAGTTGAAAGAACTCGGAAAAGAGATCGAAGTCCATATCTATCCCGGCGCCGATCATGCCTTCTTCAACGATTCGCGCCCCGAAGTTTACGACGATGTCGCCGCTGCCGATGCTTGGCAGCGCACGGTTGAGTTCCTGAAACACAGATTACATTGATCCACGTAACCTGTGTCTCCTATTAAAACTTAAAGGAAACTGTCTATGACTAAGTCTACGTGCGCCAGGGTGCTGTCCCTGGTCTCGCTGTTGGTCCTATCACTGAACGTTGTTGCACAGCAGCCGTCGCCTTCTCCATCGCCGTCTGCTTCGCCAACCGCGAGTGCGAGCCCGAGTCCGGGCGCGACGCCAACCCCGGAAGCATCGCCGACGCCGCGCGATCCGCTGTCGACGCCGACCTTCAACGGACTGCGCCTGCGCTCGATTGGACCAGCGTTCACTTCCGGACGCATCAACAGCTTCGCCGTCGATCCCGCGAACCCGACGCGCTACTACGTCGGGGTCGCGTCAGGCGGCGTCTGGAAGACGACCAACGCCGGCACCACGTGGACTCCCATCTTCGACAACGAAGCGTCGTATTCGATTGGCGCCGTCGCAGCCGATCCCAAAAACTTTCTGACGGTTTGGGTCGGCACTGGCGAGAACAACAGCCAGCGCAGCGTTTCCTACGGCAGCGGACTTTACAAGTCGGACGACGGCGGCCGCACCTGGCGTAACGTCGGTCTAAAGACTTCAGAACACATCGGCCGCATCGAGATCGATCCGAAAGACTCGAACATCGTCTACGTCGCGGCGCAAGGTCCGTTGTGGGGACCGGGTGGCGACCGCGGACTTTTCAAAACAACTGACGGCGGCAAAACCTGGAAGAACATTCTCAACATCAGCGAGAACACCGGCGTCACCGACGTCGTGATCGATCCGCGAGATCCGAACACGATCTACGCTGCCGCGTATCAACGCCGCCGCCACATGTGGACGCTCATCAACGGCGGTCCCGAAAGCGCGATCTACAAGTCGACCGACGCGGGCGCGACGTGGAACCGATTACGCGCTGGTTTGCCGAACGTCGAACTCGGACGCATCGGTCTCGCGATCTCGCCGGTCGATCCGAATGTGCTCTACGCGACAGTCGAAGC
>DATELZ010000011.1:0-80251 GCA_035276045.1 Pyrinomonadaceae bacterium
GTTTCAGCGACGCCCGATTCGTAAGCGATCACCTGCTGCGTTCGCAACGCAACTCGCGCCGCTGCTTCGGTCGGCAATGCAAGCGCTTCGTCCATCGAATTGGTATGTAACGACTGCGTCCCGCCGAGCACCGCGGCCAGCGCCTGGATCGTCGTGCGCACGACGTTTACTTCCGGTTGTTGGGCAGTCAGCGACGATCCGGCGGTCTGCGTGTGAAAGCGCAGCATCAGCGAACGAGGATCGCGCGCGTTGAAACGATCGCGCATGATGCGCGCCCACAGCCGCCGCGCCGCGCGAAACTTGGCGATCTCTTCCAGCAGGTTGTTGTGCGAGTTGAAAAAGAACGAAATACGCGGCGCAAACTCGTCGATTGCCAGGCCGGCGTCGAGTGCGGCTTCGACGTACGTGATGCCGTCGGCGAGTGTAAACGCGACTTCCTGCACGGCAGTCGATCCGGCTTCGCGGATGTGATAACCGCTGATCGAGATCGTGTTCCAGTTGGGCACTTCGTGGGCGCAGTAGGCGAAGATGTCGGTGACGAGACGCAACGACGGCGCGGGCGGATAGATGTAAGTGCCGCGCGCGATGTACTCCTTCAAGATGTCGTTTTGCAGTGTGCCGCGAATTTTATCGAATGAAACGTTCTGCTTGCGCGCGACGGCGAGATACAACGACAGGAGGATCGCGGCGGTCGCGTTGATCGTCATCGAGGTCGAGACTTCGGCGAGCGGAATGTCTGCAAACAAACGTTCCATGTCGTCGAGCGAGTCGATCGCGACGCCCACTTTTCCGACTTCACCCATCGCCAGCGGATCGTCTGAGTCAAGGCCGATCTGGGTTGGCAGATCGAAAGCTACCGAGAGTCCGGTCGTGCCGTGGGCCAACAGGTATTTGTAACGGGCATTCGATTCTTCGGCAGTTGCGTATCCGGCATACTGGCGCATGGTCCAAAGCCGGCCGCGATACATCGTCGGGTAAATTCCGCGCGTGTAGGGAAACTCGCCGGGCGCACCTAAATCCGTCTGGTAATCCGGTTGATCCGTGTTCCACGGATTGAAGTCGATCGGAAGCTCGATGCCTGAAGGCGTCTTCGTAGCCATGTCGGGACGTAGCATAGCGCAATTTGACAGGATTACACGATTGACACGAGAGTATTGCCGATGAAAACGGCGCGAGTTAACAAAAAAGGCGCGAACCGCGTGCGGCAGGGGCATCTCTGGATCTACCAGAGCGACGTGCTTGACGTCGACGCCGAAGGCGGTTCGGTTGTTTCGGTAAAAGACGAACGGGGAAACTTCATCGGCCAGGCGCTCTTCAGCGACACGTCGCAGATCGCGCTCCGATTTCTGACGCAAGGCACTGAAGTGATCGATCGCGAGTGGTGGAGACGGCGTATCGAAGAAGCCGCGGCCCGCCGGCATATTCCGCCAGACACGAACGCGTATCGCGTCATCTATTCGGAAGGCGATCTGCTTCCGTCGTTGATCGTCGATCGCTACGACGACGTGCTGGTGTTGCAAACACTTTCGCAAGGGACCGACGCGCTCAAATCCACGTTCGTCGAACTACTCGTCGAGCAGTTCAAGCCACGCGCGATTATCGAGCGCAACGACGCGCGAGTGCGCGATCTCGAAGGACTGCCGCTGATCAACGGTAACGTTTACGGCGAGGCGCCGGAACAGTTTGAGATACTGCAACACGGACTGCGATTCGTCGTCGCGCCCTCAGGCGGGCAAAAAACCGGATCGTTTCTCGATCAACGCGAGAACCGGATCGCCGCTCGTAACGCCGCGGCCCAGACGAACAAAACCCGCGCGCTTGATTGTTTCACGTTCAACGGCGCTTTCGCTCTTCACCTCGCGAGTGTTTGCGATGACGTGATCGGCATCGATATTTCGGGCGAAGCAGTCGCCGCTGCGCAACGCAACGCCGCGCTCAACGATGTCGACAACGTCGAGTTTCGCGAAGCAAATGTGTTCGATGCGTTGCGTGAGATGGAAGCGACAGGCGAGCGGTTCGATACGATCGTGCTCGATCCGCCGGCGTTCGCGAAGAACCGGGCGAGTTTGAAGTCCGCTTTACGTGGTTACAAGGAGATCAACCTGCGGGCGTTGAAGCTGTTGCATCGCGGCGGCGTGCTCGTCACCTGCACCTGCTCCTATCACGTTTCCGAAGCACTCTTTCTCGAGGTCCTGGATCGCGCCGCCGGCGACGCCCACCGCCGCGTTCAAATCATGGAGAAACGGATGCAGGCGACGGACCATCCGGTACTCGTCGCCATGCCCGAGACTTACTATTTGAAATGCCTTATCGCGAGAGTGCTTTAGTTTCAGAGAACTTGAGCGCCGCAGGCGCGGAAGCTGTGCTCTAGGCGCCGAAGGCGCTGGAAGATGGTAGCCAGGGGCAAGCGCGAAGCGCGCGGCCCCTGGTATTTAAGCAACGAGCACAAGCTCTGAAAGAGCGACAGAACAACGCGATTGTGCCGCACTTTCAGTGCTTGACGATCGCGGGTTGGAGGTCCAGGGGCGGCGTGGTCGCTTCGCTCCCACTTGCCCCTGGCTACCTTGTGTTGCGCCTTGCGGCGCTCAGCTATTGCTTCAGATTGCACTTTGCGGCGCTCAGCTATTGCGTCAGATTGAGCTTTGCGGCGCTCAGCTATCGTTACACGTTGCGCCTTGCGGCGCTCAACCTAACCAGTCAGTTCATTCCCGGATCGTTTTCGATAATGACCCGCTGCGTGTAATCCTTACCACCGACCGACAGCTTCACGAGGTACGTGCCGGCTTCGAGCGGGAGACCGAGGTTGAAGATATTTCCGAAACCTCCGCCACCACCACCGCCGCCGCCTCCTCCTCCGCCACCGCCAGCGCCGCCGGGACGCGGAGGCGGATCGCCACGCAGGTTCCACTGAATCCGATTCAAGCCAACATCCTTCGTGCCGTTGATGTTACGCACCACTTTCCCGGTGTAATCCGCGATCGTGATCTTCACATCGCCGCTCGGCGCAGACTTGAGGTAATAGCTAATCGCCGTCCCCGGCGCGGGATTTGTGCCGCGGAAATTCTTCGACCCACCCCAGTAACGGCCGAGACGCGTGTCGTTGAGCCAAATCGTTCCCGGCCGGACTTCAAACAGGTGCGCGTCTGAATCAACCACCTTTTGCGACATCTGCTGCAAGGCCGTGACGTCGTCGAGGATGTAGATACCGCGGCCGTGCGTGCCGATGATGAGATCGTTGTCACGCGGATGGACCAGGATGTCGTCGATGCGCATCGTCGGCATCCCTGACATAAACGGTTTCCATTCCTGCCCGCCGTTCAGCGAGATAAACAAACCAAACTCAGTGCCGGCATAAAGCAGATCCTTGTTCTTCGGATCTTCCTTGATTACGTTGACGTTACCCCACTTCGGCAGGTTGTTCGCGATCGACTTCCACGTGGCGCCGTAATCCGTAGTGACAAACACATACGGCTTCATGTCGTTGAGACGATGTCCGTCGACCGAGAGATAGCAGGTCCCGGCTTCGTAACGCGACGGCTCGACACGCGTGATGTGATACGTGTCGCCGATGCCCGGAACGTTCTTGCTGACGTTGGTCCACGTCGCACCGCCATCGCGGCTGACCTGAATGTTGCCGTCGTCAGTTCCAATCCAGAGTATTCCCGGCACCTTCGGCGACTCAGCCACCGTCACGATATAGCCGTATCCGGAATAGCCGTCGTGCTTCGAAGCCATCGGATCCTTGCCGGACACACCCATGATCGACAACGTGCTGCGATCGATCGCTTTCGTAAGATCGCTGGTCGCGGTCCACGTGTCGCCACGGTCCATCGATCGGAACAGCCGGTTGCCGCCGACGTACACGACGCGTGGATTGTGCGGCGAGAGATGTATCGGCGTACTCCAGTAGAAGCGATAAACCTCACCGGCTGGTGGTGTCGGGACAACATTGGATTGCAGACCCGCGCCGCCGAAACCGCCAAATCCCTGCGCCGCAGCGAACGCGGCGAGTTGCGCCTGTGCATCGGGAGTCGGCGACGCGGCAGGCGATGCGCCCGGACTGGCTGCCGGAGCCGCGCCACCCGGACGGCCCTGACCGCCACCTTGACCGCCACCACCTCCTGGACCACGTCCTCGCGGCACACCACGCGGACGAATACTGATGCTACGACCGGTGCGTAAATCCAAACGCTGCACCGCGCCGCCCTGTGATTCAGCGTAGACGATGTTGTGATCCGTCGGATCGATCTGCGTGTAAAAACCGTCGCCGCCGGCTACGCGATACCAGTCGGCGTTAGTGATGCCATTCTGGCTGCGCGTCTGGCTTGGACCACCCCACGAACCGTTGTCCTGCAAACCGCCGTAGACGTAATACGGCTTTCGCATGTCCACGCCGATGGCATAGAACTGCGCCGCCGGAATCGTGTTGATGAAGTCCCATTGCTCGCCCTGGTCGTAACTGACGTTCAAACCGCCGTCGTTGCCGACCAGCAGATGATCGCTGTTCGTTGGATTGATCCAGATCGCGTGATTGTCGACGTGAGCGATGTTCGCCTGCATCGAGCGGAAGGTCTTGCCGCCGTCGATTGATTTGCTGAAGTTCAAACCGCCGACATAAACAGTTTCCGGATTGCGTGGATCGACGCGAATCTGGCTGTAGTACATCGGACGATTGTTTTCGTTACTGACGACGCGCCACGTTTTGCCTTTGTCGTCCGAACGCCACACGCCGGATCGTTTCGGATCGGGCGGCCGTGGTGTCGGCGAGGCAGCCGGGCTGGCGGCAGGTGTCGGCGATGCTGATGGAGACGGACTCGGGCTGGCTTGCGCGCCGGGAGTCTGTTCTTCGCCGCCAGTGCCCGAACTCGCGCCGACTTCCATCTGTGCGTAAACGACGTTCGGGTTCGAACGTGAGACGTCGAGACCGACACGTCCGAGAAGACCTTCGGGCAAACCGCTGCCTTCGAGTTTTTTCCACGTCTTGCCGGCGTCGATCGTCTTCCAGATTCCGCTGCCTGGTCCACCGCCGTTGAAACCGAAGTTGGTGCGCCGTCGCTGATAGGAGGCGGCGTAGAGAATCTTGCTGTCTGACGCGTCCATCACGATGTCGGTAAAGCCGGTGTCTTCGTCGATGAACTTGACGTTGGTCCAGGTGCGTCCGCCGTCAGTGGTTTTGAAAACGCCACGCTCCTTGTTTGGTCCAAAGAGATGACCGATGACTGCTGCGTAAACGATGCTGGGATCTTTCGGATCGATCACGATACGGCCGATCGTTTGCGAGTCTTCGAGGCCCATCTTGGTAAACGTCTTGCCGGCGTCCATCGACTTGTAGATGCCATCGCCGTAGCTCGAGCTTTGCCGGTTGTTCGGCTCCCCTGTGCCGACCCAGATGATGTTCGGATCGGAAGGCGCGATGGCGATGTCGCCGACTGAATGGGTGGTGTAGGTGTCGAAGATCGGCGTGAACGTCGTGCCGTTGTTTGTCGACTTCCAAACGCCGTTAGTCGCAAAGGCGACATAGATGATGTGCGGATTCTGATCCGGAACGGCGATGTCGTCGATACGGCCGCCCATGCTGGCGGGTCCGATACTGCGAAAGACGAATCGCTTGAGCATCGGATCGGCCGACCAGTTGATGGGAGTCGGCGTCGGACTGGGGCTGGGAGTTGCCCGGGGGCTTTGGGCCGCAGCGGGCGCGCCCTGGTTCTGGGTTGTCGCAGCATTCTGCGAATGGACGGTCACCGTAGCCAGTGCTACAGCCAATACGATCACCACTAGTATCCCAAGGTCGTAAACGGAGCGGGACCGGTCTTTCATGCGAAAGTGTCCTTTCACTATTTAGGTTTCTAAACTCTGCGGGATAGAACTTTTGCCTTAGAAAAAGGCTATAGAACGGCAGCAACGCAACCCAATTTTTCGTAGGTTGAATTGCGGAATATAAATAAGTACCGGGTTTAATGCAAGAAAAGGGGTTAAGGTAAATCGTACTCCGCGTGCTCTGCGTACCTCTGTGCTCTCTGCGTTCGATCAAATTCCGGGCCTGTTAACGCAAAGATCACAGAGGGTACGCAGAGCACGCGGAGTGAAACTGTACTAACTGTCTCGCCGTGTTGACGTGTCAGCCACAAACCCTTTCGAAATAATATCGAAAGACTTTTTCCATCGCCGGTGAGCTAGAATCCCGCGCAATTATTCGAGCAAGGGAGAACATTATGATCAGCCGGGTTCGCTTGTTATTCGTCGTCTGGTTGGTTATTGGGTGTTGTTACCTTTCCTCGCCGCCGCAGGTTTCCGCGCAAGAGCGTCTTTGCGATCCGTCTTTCGAGAACTGTTACGCGCAGATCGTGGAACTCGTCCGTGGTGAGACGGTCGGGATCGACATGGCGTTCTACATGATCGAGCTTCCGGGACTCGTCGACGAAGTTATCGCTCGTCATCGCGCGGGTGTGCCGGTGCGGCTTATCGTCGAGCCGCGCGGCAACCTGAAGTTTCCGCAGAATCAGCCATTGCTCGATCGCTTCAAGGCTGCGGGCATTCCCATGCGTTACAAGCTCGGCGACGGCATCGTGCACGTGAAGCTCGCGCTGTTCGCCGGACAGAATAAAGTGCTGTTTACAGGCTCGAACTTCGGCGATGCCGACGTCGCGCCGTACGTGCAGTTTGAGAATTATGTCGACGGCGCGTGGTATTTCACCGACGACCCGACAGTCGTTAACAGTTTTAAAACGCGCTACGACGATATTTGGACTGACAACCTCACTTACGGACACTACGCCAATATCACCAGCCCGCCGACGCGAAAGTATCCGCTTCATCCGATCGATCCGTCGGTGAATTTTCTGCCGAACTCGAATCTCGCGGAAGATTACGGCACGCGCACGATTGCAGAGCTCGATCGCGAAACACAGAAGATCGATCTGACGATGTATCGATTGACGGACCCCGGCATCTGCGACGCGCTGCTGCGTGCGTTGGCGCGGGGAGTGCCGGTGAGATTGCTGACCGAGCCGCATGAGTACCGTTTCGACGCGAGCAGGCTCGGCGCGGAATTTACCGGGCCTTATAACCTCGATCGGCTGTATGCGGCGGGCGTGCAGATCAAGATGCGCAAGCATCGCGGACTCAATCACCAGAAGTCGGTGACGCTTTACGGGCGCGGTTTGACGATCTTCGGTTCGTCGAATTGGAGCTGGCAGTCGTTCAACTACCAGGAAGAACACAACTACTTCACAAACAAGACGTGGTTCTTTCAATGGTTCGTCGATCAGTTCAATCGAAAATGGAATTCGACGGTTGAGTACGAGCCGTTTGTGCCGCTGCCGCCGAGTATTCCAGTGAATCTGTCGCCGGCGAATAACGGTGCGGCGGGAACGTCGGCGATGTTGACGTGGGAAGGCGGCGGTTGGGCGCACAAATACGACGTGTTTCTTGGCACGGATGACGTTAACTTGACGCGTGTTGCGACGGATCTGGTTACGGGACAGTTGGGCTCGGAGACGTCCGAGACGTATCTGGTTTCTGGTTTGCAGACTGGGGTTACGTATTACTGGCGTGTGGTTGGAAAGACGATGGCGAATCAGACGGCCACCGGGCCGACCTGGAGGTTCACTGTCTCGGGTACGACACCATCGCCGACTCCCACGCCTACACCATCGCAAGAGTCGCCGAATAACACTCGCGTGCCGCCGGCTAATCAGATTGTCGACAGCACGGGCGCGGTTTGGACGTTGGGGTCGAACGGAGCGATCTTGCGCAATGGCGCAGGCACGGCGGGCGCAGGTTCGCAGATCCTGTATTGCAATCGCATCGTGTACGTGCTCGGCACGGACTCGGCATGGTGGCGCTGGACCGGTAGCGGCTGGTCGCAGGTAGGTCCGGTCGATCCGTGTGGTCCCGCACCTACGCCCACACCAACACCAACTCCAACTCCCACACCAACGCCAACGCCGACGCCGACTCCAACGCCTACACCAACACCACCTCCGCCGTCGACGGCTGAAGTTGTTCTTTACGCGAGCCAGGCGCCGGTAAAGGCTGGGTCATGGTCCAATGTTTCGGATCTGACAGCGGCCGCGGGCGTTCGCATTCATCACGCGGACGCTGGCGTCCCGAAGATCAC
This sequence comes from Pyrinomonadaceae bacterium, assembly GCA_035276045.1. Lineage (GTDB taxonomy): Bacteria > Acidobacteriota > Blastocatellia > Pyrinomonadales > Pyrinomonadaceae > PSRF01. Next base: position 8,120 of record DATELZ010000011.1, read on the forward strand.
TGCGCCTGCCGTCAATCCGGCACACTATTTCGAGATGACGTTTTCCGCCGAGGCCGGCAGACCGTATCGACTGTGGATACGCGCGAAAGCGCAGGACGACTTCTGGGGCAACGATTCGGTTTGGGTGCAGTTTTCAGATAGCGTCAACAGCAGTGGCGCGGCGATCTATCGCATCGGCACGACAACCGGAACGGAGATCAACCTGGAAGATTGTTCAGGCTGTGGATTGAGTGGATGGGGATGGCAGGACAACGGTTGGGGCATCGGCGTTTTCGGACCAACGATATTCTTCCAGTCGACGGGCACGCACACGATCCGCGTGCAAGGCCGCGAGGATGGGATCTCGATCGATCAGATCGTGTTATCGCCGGGAACCTATTTGAACAACTCACCGGGCGCGCTGAAGAACGACAACACTGTGTTGCCGGCTTCCGGTGGTCCATCTCCAACTCCGACACCAACACCAACCCCCACTCCGACTCCTACTCCCACGCCGACGCCAACACCGTCGCCCACACCATCACCATCGCCAACCCCGAGTCCATCGGAAACGATCCTTCTCGAGGACAACTTCGACGACAACTCGTTGAATCTCGCGAAGTGGCAACTCAACAATCTCTTCAGCGGTTTCACCGACGCTACCGTGACCACAAGCGAAACTGCCCAACGATTGCAGATCGGAGCGCTTTTCGCCGGTCAAGCCGGATCGCATTACAACGGCATCAGATCCGCCAGCGCTTTCAATTTCACTGGGGCTTATAGCCATGTCGAGTTAGTGCAAGGACCGGCGGCGGCGACGAAAGCTGATGCGATGTTTACGATCGGAATCGACGCGAACAACTACTATCGCATCTACGTCGAAGAAGGAGTCTTCATCTGCCAGGCCAAGATCGCAGGAACAAAGCGCAACCTCTTCACGGCAGCTTACAGCCCATCGATACATCGCTATTGGCGCATTCGTCATGATGCAGCGAGTGGAAATGTCGTGTTTGAAACTGCAAGTGATAATGGCGGAGTGCCAGGCAGTTGGACGGTACGAGCCAGCGAAGGTTGGAACACCGCGTCAGTTCCATTAGGCGCGGTGCTGTTCGAACTGAAAGCAGGCACCTGGCAATCGGAATCCACGGCGCCCGGCGTCGTCATCTTCGACAATTTCCGTCTCGTGAGGCCGTGATTTCTCCTCTGCGTTCTCTGCGTATCTCTGCGTTCTCTGCGTATCTCTGCGTTCTCTGCGGTTACCTTGCTTAACACACATTGAACCGCAGAGTTACGCAGAGATTAGTGAACGGGGATTACCCTTGCCATACGCCGTTGCGGGCGTTGTCGGCGAGACGCTTGGCGTCGGGCAGGGCTTCGAGGGCGCGAAGGACCTGGACGTCGCTGTCCAGCAGGACGCGCGCGCCCGCGTCGTTAGAAAATGAGGCGGTGATGATCTCCTGCCGCAATCGCAGCTTCGTAAACTCCAGCTCTTCGTCGATCTGCGCCGGCAAAACGTGGAAGTCAGGCTGCGCGCGCACAAACGTGCGAAACGCTTCGACCACCCGATCCGTGATCGGATAGTCAGCCGGCTTCGCAGTCTTCCCGTACTGCACCTTATCAACCTTGTACGATTCCAACCCCGGCAACACGCCAGCCGCTAACTGACGCGTAAAGTGAAACACTGCTTCCGCAATACGCAATCGTTGCGGCGTGTTCAGCGGTTCCTTGATTTCGATGTCAGGCGTGATGCCACCGCCACCATAAAACACACGGCCCACCGCAGTCTGCACTCCCGGCCCATTGTGCGGATGCGGCGTCGGCGACGCTATCGCCAACGGTGTTTCGAGATTGCGTGGACCATTCGCGCTCGGCGGCGTGGCCGGTGTTTCATTCGGATCGTGTCGCGTGTAGTAATCGTAAATCGAGCCGCTCGAATAATCGCGCTGCAAAGAACGTCCATACGGAGTGTAGTAACGCGCCGTCGTCAACGTCAGCCCGGTATTGAACGGCAACTGAAAAATACGTTGGACCAACCCTTTGCCGAAACTCGTCTCTCCAACGATCAACCCGCGTCCGTGATCCTGTATCGCGCCCGCGACAATCTCCGATGCCGACGCGGTGTTGCGATTTATCAGTATCACAAGCGGCATACTTGCCGGGTCGGAACCCGTCGACTTGTAAACGATCGGTTCGCTGTATTCAGTCCGGCCTTTCACGGAAACGATCACCTGCCCACGCGGCAGAAACTCACTCGCGACATCGATCGCCTGGTCGAGCAGACCGCCGGGATTGCCGCGCAGATCGAGTATGAGTTGCCGCATTCCCTGCTCCTGCAGACGCTTCATCGCCTTCGACAACTCTTCGTCGCTGGAACGTTGAAAGCCTCCGGTGAGACCGATGTAACCGGTGCCGGGCCGGATCATGTACGAGTTGCGAATCGACGGCAGCGGCACCGCCTCGCGCACGATTGTGAAGTTCAACGGCTCCTGCGTGCCCGCGCGTTCGATCTTGATCCTGACCGGTTCACCCAAACCGCCACGCACGTTCTTCGACACTTGTTCGCTGGACCAGTCACGCGAGTCTTTGCCATCGACTTCGACGATCCGATCGCCGTATCGCAAACCGAGTTTGGCCGCGGGCGCACCGTCGACGGCAGACTGAATATAGACGCCGTCACGATGCTGCACGATCGTCACGCCGATGCCGTAGAAGCGTGAATCCTGATCTTCTCGCAGTTTCTTGAATTCGCTGTACGGGAAGTAAGCGGAATGGGGATCGAGGGTCGAAAGCATGCCCTGAATCGCGGCCTGCGTTGCTTTTTCGTGATCGATCTCGCCGGAATAATTGGACGTGATGGCCGCGACCGCTTCGTTGTAATCCTTTTCGATATCTTCGACGACGCGATGTGAACTCCGGCTGCTGCCGGAGGTAAAGCCGCTGAGTTTTCGCGCGTTGCCGATGATCCCGCCGGTAATCGCCGCGGCCAGAACGACGGCGGTCGCTGCCACAGTGAATTTCTTGCTGATCCATCCACTTCCTTTGTAGTTGGGAGAGGACGTTTCCAATTGGCGGGCAACTTCCATTGCCAGAATATAACACGCGACACTCGGAGTTTCGAAAGTGAACCGGAGGCTGGTGAGCGGTATGTTATATTGCGCTCGAGCACCCGAATGTCCGAGTTTCTCTCGATCGTAATCCCTGCTTATAACGAAGCGGTCCGGCTGGGTAACACCTTGCAGGCCGTCGTGGACTACATGCGCCAGAATTATCCGCAGGGCGAAGTGATCGTCGTCGACGACGGCTCCAGCGACGATACGGCGGCACTCGCGCGCCGGACGTTTGCCAGCAGCGCTCCGCTGCGCACGTCGGTCATCAGCTACAAATCGAATTTGGGAAAAGGAAGAGCAGTGCGCCTTGGTCTACTCGCCGCGCGTGGTGAAGTCGCGCTCTTTTCCGATGCCGATCTTTCGACGCCGATCACAGAAACACCAAAACTGATCGATCCGATATTGAACAACGAATGCGATGTGACGTTTGGTTCGCGCGCGTTGGATCGAAAACTGATCGGCGTCCATCAGCCATGGCGACGAGAACAAGGCGGACGAGTTTTCAATCTCGTCGTGCGGCTGGCGACCGGCTTGCCGTTCTGGGACACGCAGTGTGGTTTCAAGGCTTTCAAGATGCCGGTCTGTCGACCGTTGGTTGAAGCTGCGACTGTCGATCGTTTCGGGTTTGACGTTGAATTGCTTTATCTTGCGTTTCGCGCTGGTTTGCGATTGCGCGAAGTGCCAGTGCGCTGGGATCACAACGAGGGAAGTAAAGTCAGCGTGGTGAGCGACAGCTTCCGGATGCTCAACGAAGTCGGTCTGATTCGCCAGCAAGCCCGGCGCGGCACTTACGACCGCGCCATTCGCGCGGTGAATGACCGCGGGACGCGGTGAGCTTTGGACTTTGGACTTAGAGCTTTGATCTTTGTACTTTGAGCTTTGTACTTTGTGCTTTGTAATTGGTATTTTTCTTACGGCTGATGGTGTTACTGCCAAACAAGGAAACTAAGTACAAAGCTCAAAGCACAAAGATCAAAGTACAAAGCACAATGTCCGCCCGACTAAACGTCAACATCGATCACGTCGCCACGGTGCGACAGGCTCGGCGAGCGCCCGAGCCGAGTGTGATTGCCGCCGCCATGGCTGCCGAACAGGCAGGGGCGGACGGCATCACGGTCCACCTGCGTGGAGATCGCCGTCACATCCAGGACCATGACATTCGCCTGTTGCGCGAGTCAGTGACGACTTATCTCAACATGGAGATGGCCGCGACAGACGAGATGCTCGACATCGCACGCCAAGCTCGGCCAGATGCGGTAACGCTCGTCGCAGAACGGCCGGATGAGATCACCACCGAAGGCGGGCTCGACGTTAAGTCAAACACGGAGACGGTGCGCCAGGCGGTCGACGCGCTGCGTGAAAGCAACATACTCGCCAGTCTCTTTATCGATCCCGATGCCGACCAGATCGAACGCGCGCACGACGTTGGCGCGCAACAAGTCGAGTTGTGCACCGCGGCTTATGCGGAGGCGATGCTCGGCGCGCGCGGTATTCACGGTGAAGGCGCGTTACACGCCCATAATGAGTTGCGCAGATTGAGAGACGCAGCGGAACTGGCGGCGCAGTATGGCTTACTCGTCGCCGCCGGACATGGTTTGACTTACCGGAACGTCGGCGCGGTCGCGGAGATCGACCACATCGTCGAGTTCAATATCGGGCACAACATCATTGCCCGGGCGATCTTCGTAGGGTTGGAAACGGCCGTGATGGAAATGCGCGCCGCAATAGGCCGCTGATCGAACTCGCCGGTTCAGCGGGACGGCGACGCGAGCTGTATGCGCACCAATGAGCGGTCCAGCTTGGCTCGCGCCACTTCGAAGTCCTCTTCAGTTCCCGTCCACGCACTGAGCTGCTTTTCGAGACGCTCACGCGACTGTCGCGCGCGCGCAGCGTCGATCTCGTCCGGGCGCTCGGCAACTTCCGCCAACACCGAAACGTGATCGTCACGCACCTCGACAAACCCGCCCGACACGTGCAACGGAAAACTCTTCCCGTCCTGCGTGTAAGTCAACACACCGGTTTGCAGTTGGGAGATCAACGGCGTGTGGCCGGGAAGAATTCCTAACTCACCGCCGAGACCGGGAACCGTAACCATGTCCACCGGCTCAGCCAGCACACGCCGTTCAGGAGTGACGACTTCAAGTTGTATCTTGTCTGCCATAACAGGTTTTACTTTGTCCTACTGCGCGATCGACTTCGCTTTCTCGATTGCTTCTTCAATCGTGCCGACCATGTAGAACGCCTGCTCGGGCAGATCGTCGTGCTTGCCGTCGACCAGTTCGCGGAAGCCGCGCACCGTGTCTTCGAGTTTGACGTACTTCCCTTCGAGACCGGTGAACTGCGCCGCGACGAAGAACGGTTGCGAGAAGAACTTCTGAATCTTGCGCGCGCGAGAAACGATCAACTTGTCTTCGTCGGAAAGTTCGTCGAGACCGAGAATCGCGATGATGTCCTGCAAGTCTTTGTAACGCTGCAACACGCGTTTGACGTCCTGCGCAGTGTCGTAGTGTTCGCTACCGATGATGCGCGGATCGAGAATGCGTGACGACGAAGAGAGCGGATCCACGGCCGGATAAATTCCGAGTTCCACGATCTGTCGCGACAATGCGGTGACCGCGTCAAGGTGCGCGAAGGTCGTCGCCGGCGCTGGATCGGTGTAGTCGTCAGCCGGAACGTAAACCGCTTGAATCGACGTGACTGAACCCGTCTTTGTCGACGTGATGCGTTCCTGCATTTCACCCATCTCGGTCGCAAGGTTCGGCTGATAACCCACGGCGGAAGGCATACGTCCGAGCAGCGCGGACACTTCGGAACCCGCTTGCGTGAAGCGGAAGATGTTGTCGATGAAGAGCAGCACGTCGAGACCTTGATCGCGGAAATATTCGGCGACCGTCAGTCCGGAAAGCGCAACGCGCAGACGCGCGCCTGGCGGTTCGGTCATCTGCCCGTAAATCAAAGCCACTTTCGACTGGCCCACGGCGTTCATGTCGACCTTTGTAAGATCGAACTTGCCGGTGTCGTGGAAGTGCTGGTTGAACTGTTCGCCAAACTGGATAACCTGCGACTCGACCATTTCGCGCAGCAGGTCGTTACCTTCGCGCGTGCGCTCGCCGACGCCGGCGAACACCGAGAAACCGGAGCGCGCTTTCGCGATGTTGTTGATCAACTCCATCACGATAACGGTCTTGCCGACGCCCGCGCCGCCGAACAATCCGATCTTGCCGCCGCGCAGGAACGGCTGAATCAGGTCGATAACCTTGATGCCGGTTTCGAACATCTGCAATTCAGTCGACTGTTCTTCGAACGTAGGAGCGTGACGATGGATGGGATAACGTTTGTCGTGTTTGACCGGACCGAGCGTGTCGACGGGTTCGCCGATGACGTTGAGCACGCGGCCGAGCGTTCCCTCGCCGACGGGCATCGTGATCGGGCCGCCGGTATCGATCGCCTTCATGCCGCGCACCATGCCGTCGGTGGGCGTCATGGACACGGTTCGCACGCGGCCTTCGCCGAGGTGCTGTTGCACTTCCGCGATGACGTCGATTGGCGTGGGCACGTCGAATCCGTCAGAGGTGACGCGCAGCGCCTGGTAAATCGGAGGCAAGTAACCTCCCTGAAACTCGACGTCGAGCACCGGACCGATAATCTGCACGACTTTGCCGACGTGGCTTCCGCCGGTCACGTTTCCATTGGGCGTAGACATACTGTCGTTGAACTCCTCTTTCGACCTATAAAGGCGAACAAAATGGGCAGGTTTAAAAGCCAGACAAGATAACACAGGCGCTCAAACTGCGACAAATCCACGCAGAGAGTAGTAGTGTCTTAACTTGGCTCTGCGTTCTCTGCGTTCCTCGGCGAGCTCTGCGTTAAATATTTGGAAGTCAATGTTTACGGTGGATTTACTTTTCCGGATCGATCCGGATCTTCATTCGTTGCAGGACCTGTAGATCTTCATCGGTGAGATCGAGAGTGGCGGGGTCGTTGTCACTCTCTTCTTCTCCAGCGTGAGGCCGGAGACCAATCTCGAGCCGCAGCGTCAACTCCATCTCGTAACCGGCTTCCCGCAATCGTTCGATCGCTTCCGCCACCTTCGTCGAATTCTCGACTGATTCGTTGATCGCGCTGCCAATCTCGCGAACTATTTCTTTTGCGTCGTCATCGATTTCCATTTTTGTTGGTATGCTACGCCAACCTGGAAGAATTGCCAATGGTTCTCGCCAGCTACGTCGAATACAAATTGGCAATCGGCAATCCGCAATTGGCAATGATAGACTGTACCAGTCCAACACTATGTACGGAACGATAGGAATTCTGACCGGCGGCGGTGATGCTCCGGGCCTGAATGCGGTGATTCGCGCGGTGGTGAAGACCGCCACCTGCGAATACGGCATGCGCGTCATCGGAATCGAAGACGGTTTCGACGGCCTGCTCGGCGCCAGCCGGACTCGCCTGCTCACCCCAGCCGACGTGCGAGGACTTTTGCCACGTGGCGGCACAGTCCTCGGAACGCGTAACCAGGGACACTTCGTCAAACGCGACAAAGCCGGCGTGCCGATGAGCGTCGAAGCTGTTTACCAGGAAGCGATCGACAACATGAAGGTCCTCGGGATCGACGCGTTGGTGGTCCTGGGCGGTGAGGGCACGCTGACGATCGCGAACGAGTTTCATCAACGTGGCTTCCCGGTGTGCGGCGTCCCCAAGACGATCGACAACGACCTGTCCTGCACTGAGCTGACTTTCGGTTTTGTCACCGCCCTCGACATCGCGACCGAAGCGCTCGATCGCCTGCATACGACCGCCGAGTCGCACGATCGCGTGATGATCCTGGAGGTGATGGGCCGGCACGCTGGTTGGATCGCCCTCCACTCGGGTATCGCCGGTGGCGCGGACGTGATCCTGATTCCGGAGATTCCGTTCTCGGTCAACACAGTTGTTGAGAAAGTGCGTGCGCGCGATGCAAGCGGATCAAACTTTAGTATTATCGTGGTCGCCGAAGGCGCGATCGAGATCGGCCACGAGCTGGTTTATCAAGACAAGGGTGATGGTAAACGTGCACCCCGCCTGGGTGGCATCGGCCAACACTTGCAGCGCGACCTCGAAGAAATCACCGGACGAGAGACTCGTTGCGTGGTCCTGGGCCATCTCCAACGCGGTGGACGGCCCAACGCTTTCGACCGCATGCTCGCGACAAACTTCGGCTCATGCGCCGTGCGCGCGCTGGCAAACGGAGAACGTGGCGTAATGGTGGCCCTGCAGGCAGGCGACGTCGTAAACGTTCCGCTGAGTGAGGCGATCAAGGGCATTAAGACCGTGCCGCCAAACGGTCAACTCGTTCGGACCGCGCGCGATACCGGCGTTTCTTTTGGCGCACCGGACGAGGCCAGTTATCATAGGGCACTTTAGCAGTTCGAGCGCTGGACCGATCCAACAATTGGACTGGCACCACAGTTGCTCGGCCTGCGGCAGGAGTTAGAGAGTTGTCACAGCCAATCAAAGAAAAACTTCAGGGCGAACTCGACGAGCTTGAAACCGAGCTGCGAATTCACTTACCCAAAGAAATCAAACGCGCGCTCGAGTTTGGCGACCTGCGCGAGAACGCCGAATATCGCGCCGCCCTCGACCGGCAAAACGTGGTCAAGGCCCGCATTGTCGAACTGCGGCAACGGATCAGCGAGATAACCTCCATCGATCCCAACAAAGTACCGCGCGACAAAGCCTCTTACGGATCGACGCTGGTCCTGTACGACGCCGAGAAAGACGAGGAAGTCACCTACCGGCTGGTGACCCCGGAAGAGAGCGATCCGGCCCAGGGCCTAATATCGACCACTTCCCCGGTGGGCCGCAGCCTGATGGGCAAACGGGAAGGCGACGAAGTCGTGGTCCGGACTCCGGCGTCCACGCGCAACTTCGAGATCCGGCAAATGCGTACGCTGCACGACGACATGTAGTGTCCGCCGGCGTACAGTCTGCAACGCCCTTACTGAGTAAAAACGAGGAGAAACGAGCCTAGCAGATGTTTGGGTCAAGTATTGGACGCGGCGCTCAGCGCATCATCAATGCCATGGTGCGGTGGCTGGCGAAAGGGCACATAAATCCCAACATTCTGACCGTTATCGGCGTCTCGTTGAACGTCGGCTGCGGTCTTCTTTTTGGGATGGGCCGGTTCTTCGCCGCGGGAATCACGCTGATCGTCGCTAATCTTTTCGATATGCTGGACGGGCAAGTGGCCCGTCTGTCGGGCCGGGTCACGAGATTTGGCGGGTTTTTGGATTCTTCGTTGGACCGGCTCTCTGATATGGTTGTGTTCGTTGGGCTTATGGTCTTTTACGCCCGGGATACCGAGTATCACTCCACTCTTAACGTTTTTCTTGCGGGTGCGGCACTAATGGGCTCGGTTATGGTAAGCTACGCCAGCGCGCGGGCAGAGAGCCTGATTCCCAAATGCGACGTTGGGTTCCTGCGCCGCCCAGAACGCGTTGTACTCTTTATCATCGGCGCACTCAGTACTCATCCGGGCTCTAGTAATTTCTTTGCCAATCGAATGCCGGCTGTACTGTGGGTTCTGGCAATTGGCTCCTATTGGACCTTTGCTCATCGCATGTACCACACGTGGCGCGAACTGGCGAAGGTGGAAGCAGCAAAAACTGAAAACGAGCCGACACAAAAACTTCGTATACAGAAGCCGATATCATTCGTAAAATCCGTGTTTCCGGAGAAACAGGGATAACGCTCTTTTGAGGTAATCAAGTGACTATCTGTCCGTGCTGTGGCTTCAAGTTTGTTGGGGCCTTGAGCAATGGTTGTAGACAATGTGGTGCGCGAGCAGTAGGTGAACCACTCCCGAAACCGGCCTACGAACTTCCTTCTTATGGACGCGCCCTGATTTTGGCGATCGGCGGTTCGTTGACGGTCCTTCTATTTCTCATTCAAACACTCGTCGCGATGTTCCAACGGCCGGCGCTCGATCTCGGCTTCTGGTCCTGGATCGCCGCAGGCCAAACCGCTGCGTGGCGTATGAAGTGGGTGGCGATTCCGCTTTTGATCGTCACGGCCTGGTTGGGACGAAAGCTCTACCGCTCGATCAAGCTCCAGCCGGAGAAATTCTGTGGTCTGAAACACGCGCGTCGCGGCATGTTTGCGACGTCCACCGTGATCTTTCTCATTGCGCTGCTGATCGGCGTGACGGTCCCGGCGCGGTTGCGCCACCGGCAATGGGCGGCTGAAGCAGGTTTCCGCGCCCAGTATCACACGATCGAAACGGCGACGCTCGAATACCTCGATCGCTACGAGACGTTCCCGTCCGATCTGGCGGAACTGCAAAAACGAATTCCCGATCCTCATGGCACGCTTGCCGAAGCGATTCGGAACCTCGATCCCAGCGGTTACCGGCCCAGCGCCGACTTCGCTGCCGTATCTGCCGAAAAACCTCGCTCATTGCGTAGCGTGAACATCCGCAAAGCTTCACTCTCTTCCGCAACCGACGACACGCCTGCCGTAAGCCTGGCGTTCACGAAGTTTGAATTGCAGCTTCCCGGCGAAGACAAGATCCTCGGCACTGAGGACGACTGGATCGGAAGCAACGGCGTGCTCAAGCGAATCTCCGAAGTTTCGAAAGGCAGCATCGGTCGAACGGTGTCGGCAGGTGTCCTGCAACCATAGCGACGCATGTCGTTTCTGGATCGTTTCCGCAAAAAAGTCGAAGACGAAGCCTCACGCATCGAACGTCTCTCAAAAACCGGCCGCATGACTGACGGCCGGATTATCGACGCAGTCTCGGATAACGACGGGCGCATCTCTCAAGTCACTTACACTTACATGCTGGCGGGAGTGCTTTACGAGTCTTCCCAGGCACTCAACCTCGACCAGCAACAGCGCTCCAACGACTACGCACCCGGCAAACAGATCGTCGTCAGGTACGATCCGCGGCAACCGGCGAATTCGATTGTGGTGTAGAGCTTTGTATTTTGTGCTTTGTGCTTGGTACTTTGTATTCGACATGCTTTGAGGACTAGTTCAAAGTACAAAGCTCTAAGCACAAAGCTCAAAACAAATGTTCCGCAAAGTTCTAATAGCCAATCGTGGGGAGATCGCCGTGCGCATTATTCGCGCGTGCCGCGAACTCGGGATCAAGGCAGTGGCGATCTATTCCGAAGCTGACGTGGAGAGTCTTCACGTGCGTGCTGCGGATGAAGCCGTGTGTGTTGGTCCGGCGGCTTCGAATCAAAGTTATTTGAATATCGACGCGATCATCGCAGCGGCTGTGTCGGTTAAGGCTGAGGCGATACATCCGGGTTACGGGTTTCTGGCGGAGAACGCGGATTTTGCTCGCGCCGTTACGGCTGCGGGTTTGACGTTTATCGGTCCCGGCGCTGAAGCGATGGAGATGATGGGATCGAAGACGAGCGCGCGTCGCGTAGCTGTTGAGTCGGGCGTGCCGATCGTGCCGGGGACTGTCGAGGCGTTGGCGTCGTTTGCAGAAGCGCGCCAGACTGCCGCAGAGTTTGGTTATCCGGTGATGTTGAAAGCCGCCGCTGGTGGTGGTGGTAAAGGCATGCGCCTCGTCCCGAACGAAGAAGAGCTTCGTTCGGCATTCGAAACCGCGCAGGCGGAAGCAGCCGCTGCGTTTGGCGACTCTGCTTTATATCTCGAAAAAGCTGTCGAACGTCCGCGGCATATAGAGATCCAAATCTTTGGCGACCAGCATGGCAAGGTGGTCCATCTGGGCGAGCGCGAGTGCTCGATTCAGCGCCGGCATCAGAAAGTGATCGAAGAGTGTCCGTCGCCGATCGACGATCCGGATCTGCGACGCCGCATGGGTGAAGCTGCCGTTAGGATCGGACAGACGGTCAACTACACGGGCGCGGGCACGATTGAGTTTCTGCTCGCGGATGCGACGCGCGAGTTCTATTTCCTGGAGATGAACACACGTCTCCAGGTCGAACATCCGGTGACGGAACTGGTGACCGGTTTCGATCTCGTGCGCGAACAATTTCAGGTGGCGGCAGGAGCGGCGCTGTCGTTCACGCAGGAAGACGTGCGTTGGACGGGCCACGCGATCGAGTGCCGCGTCTATGCCGAAGATCCGGCGAACAACTTCTTTCCGTCGCCCGGCACGATCACGCATTTGCGCGAACCTGCTGGACCGGGAATCAGGATCGACAGTGGCGTCGCGAACCTGTCTGAAGTCTCGATCTATTACGATCCGATGATTGCGAAACTCGCGGTGTGGGGACGCACGCGCGCTGAGGCGATCGATCGCCTGCGACGCGCGCTCGACGAGTACCAGGTTTCCGGGATCACGACTACGCTGCCGTTCTTCCGCGAGGTCGTTCGCGATGAGGAATTCATCGCAGGCCAACTCGATACGGGATTTATTTCGCGTTTCAACGAGCGGCGTGTAGTTGTCGATCCGCAGGAAGAAGATCTCGATCTCGATCTCGCGGCGATTGCTGCCGCGCTTCATCATGCGCGGCATCAGCAACCAGTGTTTGTCCAGAACGGGGCGCAGGTTTCCGATGGACGCTGGAAGATGGCTGGACGCGTCGAGGCCGTGAGGAATTGGAGAAAGTCGTGAAGCTAAAGGCCATCATCGGCGATCGAGAGCTTGAGCTGACCGTGCAGATCGGCGGTGGACGCGTGCGGGCTGAGATTGATGGCCGTGTTTACGATCTCGAACTGCGCGAACCCGAGCCCGGTTGCTATTTGTTCTTTCGCGACGCGGAAGTGCATGAGTGCCGTGTGACGAAAGCGCATGAGGGTTTCGACGTCAGTTTGCACGAGCGCAATTATGCGGTGACGATCGTCGATCCGAAGCGTTTGCGCAGTGGACAGGATTCCGATCGGCATCATCACGGATTGGCTGAGATAGCGGCGCCGATGCCGGGGAAAGTCGTGCGCGTTCAGATCGAACCCGGTGCGGCGGTTGAGAAAGGCGATGGTCTTGTCGTCGTCGAAGCGATGAAGATGCAAAACGAGATGAAGTCGCCACGCGCGGGTGTGGTGGTTTCGATCAACGTGAAACCCGGCGACACAGTGAATGCCGGCGACGTGCTGGCAGTGGTTGAATAGAGCCACAAAGAAGCACAAAAAACGCGGACACAAAAGGCACAAGGTCTTTCCGTCCTCTTAATGAAGTTCTTTGTGCCTTTTGTGTCTCTTGTGCCTTTTGTGGTTAAGACAGTATGAGAATTCTACTTTGGGACATCGATGGGACGCTGATCCGCTCCGCGCGGCCGGGCGGTTACAAGGAATACACGATTCCTGTGCTTGAGGAGTTGTTTGGCACGTCCGGGCAGCTTGCCGACATGCACGTGTCCGGCATGACTGACATGCAGATCTTTTTCGAGGCGTTGAGCACGCACGGGATCAGTCATGACGCGGTGCGCGAACAAATTCATGTGCTCAGCGAACGTCTCACCGCCGAAGCAAAACGGGTCACCGGCAACGGCGTCACGTTTTTTGAACTGCTGCCCGGCGCTCGCGAAACCCTGGCTGCGCTGGATAAGCATCCGCGCTATCACAACGCACTACTCACCGGAAACATCGAGCCGATGGCTTACCTGAAAATGGAACTCGTCGGTCTCGAGCAGTTCTTCACTCTACCCGGCGCTTTCGGCAACGAATCGCACCTGCGTCGCGATCTGCCCGCGCTCGCCGCCGAACGTATTCGCCAACACCTGCAACTCGACCTCGCGCCCGAGCAGTTCATCGTCATCGGCGATACGCCCAACGACATCGACTGCGCACGCCATTTCGGCGCCCGCGCCGTCGCCGTCGGCACCGGCCGCTTCTATTCAAACGAAGAAATCCTCGAACACGCGCCCGACAAGTTCCTGCCCGATCTCTCGGATATAGAACTCGTAATAGAAACGTTGGGCGAACTCTGAGTCGAATCAGATCCGGTGGAAGCCTTTGAGAATGTCTTTGCGGTTGAGGCGGAGGATCACCGGACGGCCATGCGGGCACGTCGTCGGCGAAGATGTTTGCAACAGGCGATCGATCAGCCAGCGCATCTTCTCCGGCGCGAGGGGCATGTTCACTTTGATCGCTGCGTGACAGGCGAGTGAGGCGGCGACTTCGTCTCGCAGTGTGTCGCGCGCGGAGGTCTTCTTTTCTGCGTCAACCGTATCCAACAACTCGGCCAGCATGTTGCGCGCTTCGCCTGCGGGAAGATCTGCCGGCGCGGCGTTGATGGCGACAGTGCGTCCCGAGAGACGCATCAATTCGAAGCCATAGTTTTCCAACTCGGACGCGAGTTGATCGAAGACTGCGGACTGCGCAGGCGTCAAGTCGAACGTTTCGGGAACGAGGAGTTGTTGCGAGTCGGTGCGGCGCTCTGCTTCCAGCGCGCGATACTTGTCGAACAGGATTCGTTCATGAGCTACGTGCTGATCGATCAACAGCAAACCCTGATCGTCGGTGGCGATGATGAAACTTTCGTCCAGTTGGCCCAAAGGACGGATGTTTGACGAGAGTGATTCCGGTTCGACTTCACGGGCGAACTTCTCTGCGGACGGGACTGGTGGAACCACAGATTTAACGGATTGGACCGATTGAACCATTACAGCGATGTCGCGCGCTATTTCATCACCGGACGGGATCGGAATTGGTGGCGGAGGAGGCGGTGGTACGAATTCGATCCGTGGTTGTGGTTTGGGCGGTGGTATATAAGTCTGAATCGGAGTTGGTGAAGGTTCCGGACGAACATAGGCCGCGGTTTGTAAAGCAGATCGAATGGCTTCACGCACTGCATCCGCAACAGCCGCCTGCCGTCGAAACCGCACTTCAGTCTTCGCCGGATGCACGTTTACGTCCACCTCTTCCAACGGCGTCTCGATGAACAACAACGCCGCCGGATAAACGCCGTACGGCAGGATCGAACGATAACCTTCGGAAAGCGAACGCCCGATCATCCGATCGCGCACAAAGCGTCGATTGACAAACAGGTACTGCGAGTCGCGCGACGTGCGTCGATCGCGCGGCGCGGAAACATAGCCGGTGACGCGCGCGACTTCCGGATGCCCGCCGTTGACTTCCAACAGGTTCTCTAAAAACTCGCCGCCAAAAATCTGGTACGCACGCTCGCGCAAATCCTTCGCCGCCGCCGCCCGCACCACTTCCCTGCCGTTGTTTACAAACGTAAACGCAATCTCGGGATGGGCCAACGCGTAATGCGTCACGAGGTTTGTCAGGTGAAACGTTTCGGTCGCTTCGGCACGCAGGAACTTACGCCGCGCCGGCACGTTGAAAAACAGATCCCGCACGACGATCGTCGTCCCGCGTGGGTGCGCCGCGTCTTTGACGTTGCGCATGCGTCCGCCGTCGATCGTGACGCGCGTCGCAGAAGCAGCGCCGTCAACACAAGTCATCAATTCAACTTTGGCCACGGAAGCGATCGACGCGAGCGCCTCGCCGCGAAAACCGAGCGTCCCGATCGCCGCGAGATCTTCCGACTCGCGAATCTTCGACGTGGCGTGACGTTCGAAAGCAAGCACCGCATCGTCGCGCACCATACCTTCGCCGTCGTCAGCGATCTTCAATAACCGCCGCCCGCCGGCTTCGATCTCGATCGTGATGCGCGTCGCTCCCGCGTCGATCGAATTCTCGACTAGTTCTTTCGCTACGGATGCAGGACGTTCGACGACTTCGCCGGCTGCGATCTGATTGGCGACGTGATCTGCGAGGACCCGAATTTTAGACATTATTTGGTGTTTTATGCTTTGTGCTTTGATCTTTGTTTCGCTTGTTTAGCACTGTGGTTCAGTTAATCGGTTCATAGGTGAACAAAGTACAAAGCACAAAGTACAAAGCTCATAGATAGACTATCTGATGGTCATTGGAACCTAAGTTGATCGCGTTGTAGATCCACTCGATCACGTACGTGCCGTGGCGGGCCAGCAGCGAGGTGACGTTGATGTGCCGTTCCTGCAAATCCTTGTTGGGATAGAGCTGGTCTGAGGCGCGTTGCAGTTGTCGATGGGCCGCTTCGTCGCGGGTCATTTGGGCGCGAACGAAGCGAGTGCGCAGTCCTTCGAGCTGGTAGTTGATCTTCTTGCGGCCGGTTTCGAGCGCGTCGGCGAGTGTTGGATCGATCGTCTGCAATTCCGTCTTCAAGCGATCGAGTTCGTTATGGATGTTCTCTTCGACACTCGCGAAATGGCGAGCAGTGCCAGCGCCGAGGTGCTCTTCGACGACGCGCTTGGTGACCGGTTCGAGACCTTCGAAGAATTCGGCGAGCGTCAGGCCATATCGTTCGAGGACGCGGCCGGTGTGACGTTCGATCATCGTCAAACTCGAACGCGGCAGAATCGGCGTCGCCGGCCGTTCGAGCACGCGATAAGCCTCGGCGGTCTGCGCAAAGTAAGCAATCTCCGCCGCGCCGCCGTAGTACGCGATCGTCGGCAATAAATAATCCTGGACCACCGCGCGCAACGTCACGTTTGGACTGAAACGCTCCGGCTCGTCGAGGGCCAACTGGGCCAACTCGTCGAGCATGTATTCATCTTCCGTGTCTTTCGTTTGATACTTTCCGTTCGGCATGCGCACGAGCGCGCGTCTCGCGCCCTGCTCGTCGTGCAGAAAGAGCGGAAATGAGTTGGCGGTGGCCAGTACCTGCGCGTGATAGCCGGTGCTTTCCAACTCGCGGCTCCGTTGCTCGATCGCGTTAGCGATTTCCGGCGCCTGCCGGACGGCTTCGGAGTAGAGCGGCGCAGCGAGTTTCTTCATCTCCGAATCGAGTGGATCGAGGAAGATCAAGCCGTAACGCCCGAGCAGCAACGTCATCATCGTCGCAAAGCTCTCGGCGTAACCGCGTCCGGGCTGCCAAGCGTTTCGGACCAACGCTTTCATATCGTCGGCAAACTCGGAATTCGGCAGCAGCTCGAAGAGTTGGTCCACGACCGTGTCGATCGATTTGTCGAGGACGACGCGGCCGACCGGTTGGCCTTCGCGATGCAGATCCGTTGAAACTCCGACTTGCTTGAGCTGGCAATCGCGTCCGATGAATTCGGCTTTCGCGACCTCGTCGAAATCGTGATCTTCGGCCGCCATCCAAAAGACGGGAACGGCTTTCGTGCCGCGTTGCCGCAAACAGCCGGCAAGCTTCACCGCCGAGAGGGCCTTGTAAATCGTGTAGAGCGGACCGGTGAACAGTCCCGCCTGCTGGCCGGAAACGACGGCGATGCAGTCTTCGTCACGCAGCAGGTTGATGTTGTCGAGTGTTTCTTTCGGCGCGCCCCAGCGCTGGTTCATCGCGGCGAGCGCGTCGGCGACACGATTGCGATCGACTCTGTGCGCTGCGAGCACATCCGGCACGCGTTGCTGCAATTCATGATGAAAGCGAACGGCGGACGGATAGAACTTTCGCAGCGCTACCGGATCTTTCAGGTAGTCGAGAAACAGTCGTGACTGATGCGGGATGCGCTCGAAAGGAAGGGTTTCGACGCGCAGACCTGACTCTTCAGGGGTGCTGTAACAGGCGGCTTCGGCAGTGCTCAAGTTGTTTCGGGCTCCTGCCGGACATTCTAGGCGAGAGAAGAGACAGACACAACGACCGCCTCAAGTGGGCCGTACCTGCGGGTTCAACTCTGCGTTCTCGGCGTTCTCTGTGGTTACCGGCTGATTTACCGCAGAGGACGCGGAGGAACGCAGAGAAAATTCCTCAAGCAGTGCGGCGATCTCCTTGTGGGCGTTGTAGTCATGTCCCTGCAATGGCGCGCGCACAGCGCCACCCTGGTAACCCGCGAGACCCAGCGCGCCTTTCAAGCCGCCGATTCCGAATTTGGTCGTGACTGCTGCTGCCAACGGCGTGAGTTTGGATTGAAGCGCCTCGGCGCGTTCCGTTTCTCCGGCATCGAACGCACGAAAGATCTCGACGCAAACTTCAGGAACCACGCAGCCGACCGCCAGAATTCCCCCGGTCGCTCCGGCGCGCAACGTGTCGAGCAACACAGTCCCGTTACCTGTCATGACGGCGAAATCATCCGGGCAGAGCCGCACAGTTTCCGCAAACCCGGCGACGTCGTTGGAACTATCTTTCACGCCGGCGATGTTTGGATGTTCACTCAAACGCGCGATTGTTTCCGGGTCGATCTTGATGCCGGTGAGCGCCGGCATGCTGTAGAGCAACACGGGAACGGGCGAAGCATCGGCGACCGCGGCGTAATAACCGCGAAGCGTCTCCTGGTTCATCGCAGAACGATAGTAGTGCGGAGTGATCACGAGCACTGCGTCGGCACCGGCTTCGGCGGCTTTCCTGACTTCGTTAATGGTGCCGCGCGTGCTGTGTTGTCCCGCGCCGGCGATAAACACGAACTCGTCGCTCACCGCCGCGCGTGAGACTTCGACGACCTGGAGGTATTCACTTTCGTCGAGATGAACACGCTCGCCAGTCGAGCCCAACACGACAAACCCGGTCACGCCTCGCGTGGTCCATTTTTTCAGGTTTGCGCGAATGGCAGAGGTCAGAATTGAACCGTCAGGGTGAAAAGGCGTCGTAGTGGGCAGCAGGATCCCGCGCAGTGCGTCAAATGAAAACTGTCTGGTCATGTGATTAGTGAAACAGGTCTCGAACTCCGATCGTGAAGAACACGTTGCCCCGCCCTTCGCCGGGCCCGCGATTCACATTCCACGCATAGCCTAACGTGAAATGCGCGACGCTGGCGAGTTCGAAACGAACGCCGCCGCCTGGTCCATAGCGAGTGCCGCCAAGCCCGCCGCTGGCTGGTCCAATGCGCGCCACGTCAAGCACAAACACCGGACTGATCGAGTAGATATTCACGTCGTTGAATAATGTATTGAGCGTGCGGCGCGTGAACTTCATATCGTCAGTCGCCTTCTTGCTTGCGGCTGTCTGATCGATCTGATTGAACTCGGCCAGCATCCCGATCCTCAAGGTTGTTACGCGCGCCGCCGCGCTGGAGATGGCTGGATCTGCGATCGCCGCATTCAGATTCGGGCCACACGCTTGACTGACCTTATCGAGTTGCACTTCATCCGGATCGTTCGACAGCAGAAACATAACGAGGCCATATTGATCCGCAGACTGTGGGTTAATCGCGCTCGCGACGCGTCGCAAAGCGCCGCTCAACGCTCGCGTACATGCTTTGAACAGATCCGTTGAGTCATCCGGACGGGCGGTCTGCGCGGCTGTGACAGCGGTCTTCAAATCGTTGAGCGCTGTTTGTACGGCCGGCAATTGTTTGACAGTATTGCCAAAGTGCTCGTCCTTCGAAGCGTAATAGTTTTGCAGCGTGCTGGTTACGCTCCTCATCGCCCCCACTAGTTGACTGGAAAACTCCGGATCGTTGGTCAGCTCTTCCGGCACAAGCGTTCTGCGCCAGTAACCGTAAGCTGCCGTGAAGTTGTAACTGAAGAAGTTCCTGCTGCCGGCGCCTTCCGGCGTGCGAAAGAACTTGCTCCCGGGAATCGCGCGGATCACCGGATTGGCGCGAATCTGCCACACGTCGCTCGTGATCAGAAACTCTTCGTTGTTGCCGCCAAAAAATCTCTCCGGCAACGGCACTCTTCCGGGCACTTGCAAAGTTCCCAAAGTGAAACGCGATTCGAGATTCAGCAGCCGATGATTGCCGATTGAACGCCAGAATTCGTGTCGCGCGTCGAGGATGTGCTTGCGCCAGTCGACCCGCGCGGCTGGTCCAATCGAGCCCAACTCCAGGCCATAAGACACGGAAAGTATGTTGTTCGCGAGTCGTGAATCTAAACCGCCGTAGAATTTCAACGTGCCGACACCGGCGTCGGTCACAGTGTTGGGCGCGATCACGACGCCAGTGACGGCGCTCTGCCGGTTGCCTCCGTCGATCGCTGCGCCGAAGTGAAACGTAAAGTTGCCGTTGCCAAACGGTTTAGTGATTCCCGCAAACTGCGCGGTCAGTTGTCCGCCTTTGATCTCACCCGTGCCGGTCGGTAGCTGATAATTCGTGTAGTTGACGATCCACTGGGCTGTAGCAAGCCAGCTCGAAGATTCGATCGCCGAGTCTTTCGAACCTTCAATCCCGGTCGAGAAGTAATACTTGCGAGAATTGCCCTGGCCTTCGACCAGCACTGATTTGAACGGCAGTTTCCAGAACTTGTGCGACGTGACTTCCATGCGCGCGCCGCCGGTGAGCAGGTTCGTGAGATCGAAACCGGCGATCGGCCTGAAGTGAACCGGGCTCGATTCCGGCGCGACGACAGTCGTCTGTCCGGCGGCGGTCTGCGGCGCTTGCCGTTCCGTCTCGCGCTCTTTCGCTCGCCCACTCAGGACCGGCATGATCTGCGTCGAGTAAATGCGATAGACCACATCCACGCCGCCGCCGCTGCAATTCCGCACGGTGACGAGCAAGACGCGCACCTTGACCCGCTGGTCGGTAGTGTCGGGCAGGAAGTTTTCGCGCTCGATGATCTCGATCCCTTTCGCGCCGGCGTTCTGGTAAGTAAACGGCTTGCCCTGGATCAGCGCGTTGATCTGATCGAGAGCGCGTTGCTGTCTGGCTTTGACCCACGGCAAAAACTTGAACGGATCGTCGATGCGAACACTGCGCACGACCAACTTCTCTTTTTCGAGATCGATGTTGTGGCACAAACCGGGAACCGGCGACGGCGCGTCTTCCGGGCGCACGCGCTTCAGCGCTTCTATCGCTTTGCGCTTCGCCGCGCCGAGATCGATCGCATCGAACTTCGTCTGCACGTCCTGGGCGATTATTTGCAACCGCGAGATCGTGTTCGCGATTGCGGGATCGCTGCCGATCGACGCATTCAAACCAGCGCCGCACTGAAGCACTCTCTCCAAACGATTTTCATCGTCCTCGCCGGGAATCGAGACGAGCGCGCGGATATTTCCGTACAGCGGTTGCTTGGTTTCCTCGTCCACACTAATGCGCCGCAACGTCACGTTGATCTCGCCCAGACAGTTTGAAAACTCTGCTTGAAACTGCCCGGCGCGCGCAGCTTGCGCGGCTGTGAGCCGATCTCTTAACTCGGTAAGTGTTATTTCGATATCGGGAAGCCGGGCAGCTATATTCGCGTAACTCGGATCCTGAGTGGCGTAGTAATTCTGCAGGATTCCTAACTGTGTGCGCTCGATCGCTTCCTGACTCTGCGCGAAACAAGTCTGCGCGACACAAAGCACCAGAATGAATTTAAACGCGACTCGTTTCATCACACGTCGACGTTAATCCGTGTCTCTCGGCTAACACGAATTCAACGAATGATCCTCAAACCAGGACTAGGTTTTCTTCAGCGTGTTCTGGATTGTGTCCTGGGCCTCTGACTGATCGATCTCGCCAGACGCAGCGGCGCTGGCATCGTCGGCTGCCGGTCCAAGCGCATGAGCGCTCTGAGCGGGTGTGAGTCCCTGCGCAGCCGTCTCAGCCTTGGGAAACAATTTCTTGTCTACGTCAACATTCAGCGTGACTATGGCGTCGCCCCAGGGATCGGTTTTCTTAGCTCGTTCGAACAACTGGAAATCGATCGACCACGAAACAACGTCACCTTGAGTGGCATCCTTTTCGAGGCCGAAAATTACTTTTCGCAGACCGTTGGGAGTGTTCAGCTCGAAGTTGACCTTGAGCTTGATGACCGTCGACGTCATTTGCATATTGGCGGGCGGCTTGCTAGCCATTTAGTACTCCTTCATGTTCTATGGATCCGTGCTTACAATATTGGATCTAGACTATTTCTTCAATCCATGTTCTAAGATGATGACACTTACTATTTGTCATTTTTCATTTCTCAGTTGTCATTTGAGGTGACCGATGAGAAATGGAAAATGACAAACGGAAAATGGAAACTAATCACATGACCAGCTATCGTTTTTTGCAAATGGACGTATTCACGGATCAAGCATTTGCGGGGAATCCGCTCGCGGTGTTTCCGGACGCTGAAGGACTGAGCGACGACCTGATGATGAAGATCGCTCGTGAGATGAATCTCTCAGAGACGGTCTTTATCCTTCCTTCCGATAAGCCCGATGTGTTGCGGCGTTTGCGCATCTACACGCCGGCACGCGAGATTCCGTTTGCGGGCCATCCGGTGGTCGGCACGTGGAACGCTTTGGCGCGTGAAGGTGTCGTGCCGTTGCCGGATGGCGGCACTGGCTGGCAACACATTCAACATGAAGTCGGAATCGGAGTGTTGCCGCTGGACATCGAGTTCAAGGACGGACAACCCGCGCAGGTCGTGATGACGCAGGGCAAGTTCGAGATACTCGGCGAGGTCGACGACGGACACGATCAGGAGGAGATCGCGCGTGCTCTCGGACTGGCGCGCGAGGACATCGACGAGAGTCTTCCGATTCAAATCATCACTACCGGATTGTCGTTAATGGCCGTGCCGGTGCGCTCGCTGTCGGATCTGCGCTCGTGTCGTGTGAACGGAACGCTGCTGGCTGAGATCTACACGCGCGTTGGCGGCACCGGCTGTCTTGCCTTCTCGCGCGAGACGCTGGAGATCGGCGCGTCGCGTGCTCACGCGCGTTTCTTTGCGCCAGCCGACAACATTCCGGAAGATCCCGCGACCGGCAGCGCATGCGGCGCGCTCGGGGGGTATCTCGTGCATCATTCGGCGTTGTCGTTGGAACCGGAAGATGGTCGTTATAAGTTTGTGATCGAACAAGGCGACTTTATTCACCGTCCGAGCCGGATCAACCTCACGGTGAAAGGCGCGGCGCAGGCGGTGAAGGAGGTCAAGGTTGGTGGTCCATCGGTGTTGGTGGCGCGCGGCGAAGTTCTGGTTTAAGTGATGCTGGATCTACTTATCATTGGCGCTGGACCAGCGGGACTTTCGGCGGCGGAAGTTGCCGGACGCGAGGGACTCGATTACCTCGTCATCGAAAAAGGAACGATCGCCAACACGATTCGCCACTATCCGGTGGGCCGCACGATGTTTTCCACTCCCAACGAAGTCGAGATGCGCGAAGGCTCGCTCCAGCACGTGCGCGAGAAACCTACGCGAGAAGAGTTGCTCTCGCACTACATTCATTTCGTGCTCGATAACGACTTGCACATCAACACCGGCGAGCGAGTCGATTCTGTCGGCGGCGACGCCGGCAATGGATTCGTTATTCGCACTGACTGCAACGAATATCACGCGCGGCGTGTGTTGTTTGCAATCGGCGCGATGGACCATCCACGTCAGTTGAACGTGCCGGGCGAGGATTTGCCGAAGGTCCATCATCGCTTCGTCGATCCTTATCCATACGTTCGTAAAGAAGCGCTCGTCGTCGGCGGTGGTAACAGTGCTGCCGAGGCTGCGTTGTTTCTGTCCGAAGAAGGCGCGCGGACGACTCTCGCCATCTGGCGCGAAGATTGGGAAAACCGCGATCCGAAAGCAGGCGCGATGAAACACTGGGTGCGCACGCCGCTCGAAGCCCAGATCGACGCCGGCCGCCTCACCGTGATCCTCTACAAGCACGTCGACGAGATCCATCCGAAAGAAGTCACCTTGACCACCGAAACCGGCGATTCGACGACGGTGCCAAACGATGTCGTGTTCGTGCTGACTGGCGCTGATGCGGATCTGACGTTATTGAAAGAGTTGGGAGTAAAAACTGAATCCGGAAAACTGACCGAAATTCCCGTTTACGATCCTGAGACTTTCGAAACCAACGTGCCTGGCGTTTACGTTGCTGGTCATTTTACGCACGCGCGTCACATCAAGGCCGCCATCGACGTCCCGCGACGCATCATCCCGCTGATTGCCAAACAATTACGTTAGACTCTGCGAAACTCTGCGGCCCTCTGTGTTCTCTGCGTTAACCTCCGTTGCGCACATATTTAACGCAGAGGCCGCAGAGGGCCGCAGAGTTTTCGCAGAGAACACGGTCCAGCTAGATCAAGAATTTCTCGGCCCGGCGACGGCGCGCCGCGGATGTTTTCGCCGCAAACACGTCCTCACGAAGCATTCGTTGCTGTGGTTGAGTCAGCTTCTCCCAGTTGGCTTTGGCAACTGAGTTTGTCTTCAATAGTTGCTGCAACTCCTCGGGCAGATCTTCGGAAGCGAGACGAATTGTTAATTGCACTTCATCGCCTTCTTCGAGTTTTGCTTTCTTGCAAAGCGGTTCGGGCAGATCGATCCACCAGCAGTTTCTGTCGTCCCATCTTTTCAAGCTTCGCCGGCCGAGTTCGACACCGTTGATTGTCCCCTCGACTGTGGCAGTGCCGGTGAGTTTCCACGGGTCCATATCGTCGAGCGGTATCGTTACCAGGCGTGAGAACTGGGGATTATGACGAATGACTTTCGTCACCACGCTAATCTGTTTTTTCATGAACTTTCGATCGGGCCACACCAGTGAGATAAGCAGCCGCTTCGACCTCGCGCGCGACTGCCTCCGCGACGCGTTTATCAAAAACTGACGGGATGATGTATTCCGGGTGCAGCTCGGCATCGGCGATCGTGCCGGCGATGGCATTCGCAGCCGCGAGTTTCATCTCTTCGTTGATGCGTCTCGCGCGACACGCGAGCGCGCCGCGAAAGATGCCGGGGAAACAGAGCACGTTATTGATCTGGTTCGGATAATCCGATCGGCCTGTAGCCATTACGGCGACGTAAGGCGCGGCGTCTTCGGGCATGATCTCCGGCGTCGGGTTTGCCATTGCGAAGACGATCGGTTTATCGGCCATGTTCTTGAGATCGTTTTCGTCAATTACGCCTGGCACGGAAAGACCGAGAAACACGTCGGCGCCTTTGATCACGTCGTGGACCGTGCCCTTTTCGCTATTCGGGTTCGTATTCTGCGCGTACCAGTCTTTCACCCAGTTCATGTTCTCGCGGCGGCCGCGGTAGATCGCGCCAGACTGATCGCAGCCGACAATGTTCTGCACGCCCGCGGACATGATGATCTTCGAACAGGCGACGCCGGCCGCGCCGACGCCATTCACGACCGCCTTGACCTGGTCCATCTGTTTGCCGGCGATCTTGAGCGCGTTGATCAACGCGGCGAGCACGACCACGGCCGTGCCATGCTGATCGTCGTGAAAGACGGGAATATCGAGTTCTTCTTTGAGACGCTCTTCGATCTGAAAACAACGAGGCGCGGAGATGTCTTCGAGATTGATGCCGCCAAACGTCGGCGCAATTGCCTTTACGGTGCGCACGATCTCGTCCGGATCCTTCGTGTCCAGGCAGATCGGAAACGCGTCGACGCCGGCGAATTCCTTGAACAGCATCGCCTTGCCTTCCATCACCGGCAGTGCAGCCGCCGGGCCGATGTCGCCCAGACCGAGCACGGCGGTGCCGTCTGTGACGACGGCGACCATGTTCTTCTTGATCGTGAGGGTATGGGCCTTTTCCGGATCTCTGTAAATCGCGTCGCAGATGCGGGCCACGCCGGGAGTGTAGGCCATCGAGAGATCGGCGCGAGTCTTTAACGGCACTTTCGAGACGA
The DNA here is from genome assembly GCA_035276045.1 of Pyrinomonadaceae bacterium. Taxonomy (GTDB): domain Bacteria; phylum Acidobacteriota; class Blastocatellia; order Pyrinomonadales; family Pyrinomonadaceae; genus PSRF01. The sequence continues at coordinate 33,587 of DATELZ010000011.1, forward strand.
CTTCGATCTTGCCGCCGAGGTGCATCAGAAACGTCGGATCGGAAACTTGCAGCAACTCGACGCCGTCGATGTCTTTGACGGCTTGAATGATCTGTTCGCCGTGTGCGCTCGAAGCGGAACTGACGGTGATGTCGCGGATGATGTAGTTGTTGCCGACGGTGACGATGTCGATGGCGCCGATGTCGCCACCCGCGCGGCCGATTGTCGTGGTCAATTCTCCAAGCGAGCCGGCGCGTGAGGACAGGCGGACGCGTAAAGTCAAACTGTAGCTCGCGGTCGGCGTTGGTTGCATTGGTCCTTTATCCTATCAATCTCCTGATTTGTTTCACCACCGCCGGATCGAGTCGCGAAGCTGCAAGATCCAGCGACCGCAGGCCCAGCAACCGGTAGATCTCCAGGGCAAACTTATTACTTTTCAATACCTGCAGATGGCGCTTCACCGTTTCAACATCGCCCCGCGCGAACGTTCCGGTGAGAGCTTGAGACGGATTCAGATTCTCGAGGTTCCGCACCGCGCTCGCGAGTAAAGGCATGAGAGCTTCCTGCGCTTGTTTGGGGTTTAACCCGCACTGGCCCAACAGCTCCAGCGCCACGTCGAACAGCGCGGTGACGTTTCCCGACGCCATGACTGCCGCCGCGTGATAGAGCGGTTTGTTTTCCGAACTGATCGAAAAACTCTTCCCGTCGAGATCCCGAACCAGCGACCGGGCGAGGCGAACAGCGCGCTTGTCGCCTTCGACGCACCAGAACGCGCCGTGCAGCAGTCTCGCTCCGGCGCGAGGCTCGCTCACGGAAACAAGAGGATGAAGTGATCCGACACTCCAGCCTGTCTTGCGAAGAGGCGCCAGCACGTCGGACGACAGTGCGCCGCTGGTATGAAGGACGATGCACTTAGACCCGTCTTTATCCCAATCCATCTTTGCGAGAGCTTCGGTAACTCGCGGGATTTGATCGTCAGGCGTGGAGATGAGCAGAAGACCGAACGGCGGCCGGTCAACCAGTTCTTTTAAAGCCAGAACACGGCTCGGAACGTCTAAACGAGCGGCAGCCCGGCGTGCTTTTTCTCGCCGGCGAGCCACCAGAGCGCCGATCGAATATCCCTGTTCGGCTAAAGCGAGCGCAAGGGCAGTGCCCAGCCGGCCGGTACCGATAATCGATACTTCCGGTTTTAGGTTATTTTCCGTGGTCATCCGTGTTCCCGTTTTATTTACTCTCCGGCGGGATCCGCGTATATTTGGAGCGTCAAAACGCTTAAGAACTTTGCTTGATGTGCCGCGCAACCTGTCTGCTGAACCACAGCATCATAGACTGCGCGCCGAATAGGCGTAAATGACATCAATCCCCTAGCCTCAGGTTCTTATCGATTCTTTGGAGGTTTCCGAGATGAATAACTTCTCCCGCGCCACGAGTGCATTTGTATTAATGGCATCGCTAACGGCCAGCTCTATGGTTGCGGTCGGCCAAACGACAGCGCCGAAACCTGTTCAACAGCCTGAAGCAAAAACTACAGAACAAAAAGAGCAGAAGAAAACGGTTGCCACTGCCTCGACCGCGACGAAGAAGCCGTTAGCTACCAATGAAGACCCCGCGATGATCGGCAAGCGGAACATCAATGGTGGCTTTATCGGCAAGATCAGCGGTTCGACCGAAAAGGAAGTGCGCCAGGGACGTGAGGCGGCCGCCGAAGTCGATCGCCAGGCGAAGTTTATTGACGACCCGGTTATCACCGAATACGTCAACCGCGTCGGCCAGAATATCGTGCTGCACTCCGACGCGAAGGTGCCGTTTACCATTAAAGTCATCGATGCCGATGAGGTGAACGCATTCGCGCTGCCGGGCGGGTTCTTCTATGTCAACAAGGGATTGATACTCGCCGCTGATAACGAAGCCGAACTCGCGGGCGTGATGGCGCACGAAATCGCACACGTCGCCGCACGTCACGCAGTCGAGAACCAGGCCAAGGCGACGCTGCTCGAGTACGCAGCGCTGGGCGGCTCGATCTTCCTCGGCGGCATTCCGGGACTGATTTATCAGAACACCGCCGGTATCGGATTGCTCGGTATCTTCATGAAGTTCAGTCGCGGCGCGGAAGAAGAGGCTGACAAACTCGGCGTCCAGTACATGTATGCGGCCGGATACGATCCGGGTGCGATGGCGACGATGTTTGAGAAGCTGGAAGCCAAGAACAAGAAGAAACCCGGATTTATCTCACGTGCTTTTCAGACCCACCCGGCGCCACCGGATCGCCGAGCTTCAGCGCTGGCTTTGGCGGCAAGATTCCCGGAGAACGAAGAGTATGTGATCAGCAGTTCGGAATTCCAGAAAGTTAAGAACCGGCTGTTGCGACTCTCCAACGCCCGCGCAGCGACGAGCGGCGCGATCGCGACAGGAGACGAGAACGGCGCGCCGGGACGTCCGACCCTGAAACGGCGTCAACCGACACCGGACGATCCGGGGACTACGGCGTCACCCGACGGCGCCGAGCAAAAGCCAGCCGATTCCGGACCGCCGAAGTTGAAACGGAACGACGGCTCAACCCCAACAAAGACTCCCGATCCCGATAAGCCGTAACGCGGGTACAAACGGATCGAAAACAAGGGCCTTTCGGTAATCGCCGAAAGGCCCTTTTTAGTTGCTCGGCGCGGCTGGAACGAAGCCTACGCGCAAAGGTTAAACGACTCGCGCGGGGTTAAACGACATCGCGCGGAAAGGCTGAATGACTTCGCGCCAACGGCGCGAAAGAAGGTAGCCAAGGGTGAAGCGCGTAGCGCGAACCCCTGGTCAACAGGACTGAACCGAGGAGCTCTGAAGGAGCGACAGAACCAGGTCGCCCTTGTGCCGCACTTTCAGTGCTGAACATTGTGGATTTACGATCCAGGGGCTCGCGGACTCGCCCCTGGCTACCATCTCACGCGCCGTTGGCGCGGCCGCATCTCACCACGCGCCGTTGGCGCGGCCGCATCTCACGCGCTGTTGGCGCTCAGCAACCAACAGAGCACCATCCGCGACTCGGTTGCTTGACAACTTTTCAAACCGGACGGTATTCTATCCGTTCGCGTTTTATTCGCTGAAAACAGAGATAGTTAACTATGTCGACATACTTTCCCAGCGGAAAAGAACTCGCTGGAAGACGAAAATGGTACGTGGTTGATGCGAGCGGCCAGACGCTTGGCCACCTCGCGTCCGAGGTCGCTTCGATCCTGTCCGGTAAGCGTAGTCCTGAGTGGACCCCCTTCCTCGACACCGGCGATCACGTGGTCGTGATCAATGCCAGCAAGGCAGTCCTGAGTGGTAACAAGATCGATCAGAAGATGTATCGTTATCACACTCGATACCCAGGGGGCCTGAGACAGACCACCGCGAGAGAGATGATTGCGAAGAAACCCGAGCGGGTCATCGAGCTTGCCATCAAGGGCATGCTGCCGAAGACCAAACTCGGCAAGGCCATGGCGAAGAAACTCAAGGTTTACGCCGATGCCGAGCACCCGCACTCAGCCCAGCGCCCGCAACCACTCGACCTCACTCAAAACGCAAAATCAAATTAGTAAGACCCGAAGATAAGAGGAAAGATTACTGTGGCTGATATTCAGTATTACGGAACGGGACGGCGGAAGTCGGCAACCGCGCGGGTCTACTTGCGACCCGGCGGCGGTGAGGTCAAAGTTAATCACAAGCCTTTCGATCGGTATTTCCCCAACGAAACGCTGAGAATGATCATTCGTCAACCATTGCAGTTGACTGAGACCACGAACAAATTCGACCTCGTCGTCAACGTGACCGGCGGCGGTCCCGCGGGACAAGCCGGCGCGATTCGTCACGGCATCACTCGCGCGCTGCTCGAGTTCAATGCCGATCTGCGGCCTGCGCTCAAACACGCCGGCCTGATCACCCGCGACCCGCGCATCAAGGAACGCAAGAAGTACGGACAAAAGGGCGCTCGGAAACGTTTCCAGTTTTCCAAGCGGTAACGCGAGGAAGTTCGAATTTCGAATTTCAATCCATTGTCGCAGCAGGATTGGTTGCTTAATTAAGTCTGGTCTGCGGCGAGTACATTAAACCAATTAACGTGAAGGAGAGTTCCATTTGGTTTCGGTAACCATGAAAGAGCTGCTGGAGGCCGGTGTTCACTTCGGCCACCAGGTACGGCGCTGGAACCCAAAGATGAAGGAGTACATCTTTGGCGAGCGCAATGGCATTTACATCATCGACCTGCAAAAAACGCAGCGTATGTTTCGCGAAGCGATCGGCTTCGTCACCAACCTCATCGCCGAAGACAAAGGCAAGACGGTCCTCTTCGTAGGCACCAAACGCCAGGCACAGGACGCGATTCGGGAAGAGTCGGAAAAGTGCGGCCAGTATTACGTCAATCAACGCTGGCTCGGCGGTTTGCTTACTAACTTTCAAACGGTCCAGAAGTCGATCAAACGGCTCAAGGATCTCGAAAGCATGCAGACCGATGGCCGTTACGAAAAACTGACCAAGAAAGAGCGCATCAAGCTCGATCGCGAACGCGAGAGCTTGAACAAGAACTTGTCGGGCATCAAGGCGATGAACCGTCTCCCGGATGCGATTTTCATCATCGACGTTAAGAAGGAAGAGATCGCCGTCGCGGAAGCGAATCGTCTCGGAATTCCGATCGTCGCCGTCGTCGACACGAATTGCTCGCCCGAAGGAATCGACTACGTGATTCCCGGCAACGACGATGCGTTACGCGCTGTTCGCCTGTTTGCCTCGCGAATCGCCGACGCCATCGTCGAAGGTAACCAGATTGCCACCGAAGGCGGCGTCGTCAGTGGGGAACCAACTGAAGAAGGCGCTGCTGAAACCGGCGAAAGCACCGGGGGCTTAGGTGAAATCGCCGTGGCGGCGGTCGCAACAGAAAGTGCCGGCGGCGTAAATAACGGGGAGGCGCAATCCGAATCCACGACAACGCCGGGCGCAAACACGGCAACCGAAACCGCGCCCGATGAAAGTCCTGAATCAGTCGTGGCAGCGAGCTAAGCGATATTCTTACTCATCGGGAAGCGCAGCCTGCAAGCGGACGACCCGCTCGGCTGCGTTTTTCGTTGAAGACCTAAATTTTATTACTCGGAGAAGATCGGTAATCATGGCGGAAATTACAGCAGCAGCAGTCAAACAACTCCGTGAAAAGACCGGAGCCGGAATGATGGAGTGCAAGAACGCACTCAAGGAATCAGACGGAAACGAAGAGAAAGCAATCGATATCCTGCGCGCGCGCGGTCTCGCCTCGGCGAAGAAACGCGAAGGACGCATCGCCGCGGAAGGCATCGTCGGTTCCTATATCCACATGGGTGGAAAAGTCGGCGTCCTGGTCGAGTTGAACTGCGAAACCGATTTCGTCGCGCGTGGCGACGAGTTTCAGCAACTCGTAAAAGACATCGCGATGCACGTCGCCGCGGCTGAACCGCGTTACGTGTCGCGTGAAGAAGTGCCGGCCACCGTGATCGAAAAGGAACGCGAGATTGCCACTGCCAAGACGAAAGGCGATCCGAAGAATGCCAATAAACCGGACCAGGTGATCGAGAAGATCGTCGACGGGATGCTGAACAAGTTCTATGAAGAGCAAGTGCTGCTCGATCAGCCTTTCGTGAAGGCCCCCGAGAAAACGGTTGCCGAGTTGGTGACGGAGAAAGTCGCCAAGACCGGCGAACGAATCGCGATCCGCAGATTCACCCGTTACAAAATGGGCGAAGGTCTCGAACGCCGCGCTGACGATTTCGGCAGCGAGGTCGCTTCACTGGCCAGCTAAATAGATCTCAGATCTTAATCCCGGATCTCAAAATTCGCAGATGACCACATCATCGACACAAGAGGGTTCAGCGTATCGCCGGGTTCTATTGAAGATCTCAGGCGAGGCGTTGATGGGCGAGCAGAATTACGGCATCGACGTCAACGTCGCGCGCAGCGTTGCCGAAGAGCTGAAGGCCGTTCACCAGATGGGCGTGCAGGTCGCGGTGGTCGTCGGCGGCGGCAACATCTTCCGCGGTGTTTCCAAGAGCGCGGGCAACATGGACCGCTCGTCGGCCGACTACATCGGCATGCTGGCGACCGTGATGAACGCCGTCGTGTTGCAAGACGCCCTCGAGAAGATCCAAGTCGATACACGCGTGTTGTCGGCAGTCGATATTCCGCAACTGGCTGAATCGTTCATCCGGCGACGTGCCATCAGGCACCTCGAAAAAGGCCGCGTTATTATCTTTGCGGCCGGCACCGGCAATCCGTATTTCACGACTGATTCGGCCGCCGCGTTACGCGCCCTCGAGATAAAAGCCGACATCATCCTGAAGGCGACGAAAGTCGACGGCGTCTATTCGGCAGATCCGATGACCGACGCAACTGCCGAACGATTCAACGAGATCACTTACCGGCAAGTGCTCGAACGAGAACTCAAGGTGATGGACGCGTCGGCCATCTCGTTGTGCATGGACAACAAACTGCCGATTATCGTCTTCAACATGCGCGAAGCCGGCAACATCAGGCGCGTCGTGCTGGGTGAACTGGGCGTCGGAACGAAAGTCGGATAATCAATACTTCGGAGTTCAGCAAGATGAGCGATAAAGACGTACTCAAAGAAACTCGCGTGCGAATGGATGGCGTCATCGACGATTTCAAGCGCAAGATTGCCGCCATCCGCACCGGACGCGCCGCCATCAGCATATTGGACAACGTGATGGTCGATTACTACGGCACGCCAACGCCGCTGAACCAGATGGCCTCGGTCCACGCCCCCGAGCCGCAACTGCTGACGGTCCAGCCATGGGACCAAACACAGGTTGGACCGATCGAGAAAGCCATTCGCGCCGCCGATCTCGGACTCAACCCTTCGAATGACGGCAAGCTGGTGCGCATTCCCATTCCGCCGCTCACCGAGGAGCGCCGCAAGCAACTCGCCAAACAACTCCACGACGTCGCCGAAGATCACCGCACCGCCGTGCGAAACATCCGCCGCGACGGCAACGATCGTTTGAAGAGAATGTTGAAAGACAAATCGATCTCAGAAGACGCAGAGCGCGACGCCTTGCAGGAAATCCAGAAGCTCACCGATACTCATATCAGCCAGATAGACGATTTGCTGAAGAGCAAAGAGCACGAGATCATGAACGTGTAGTGCCGATACCCTCGTTGGTATTTCTCGGAAAGGACCTTCACCATGCGTACTTTCGCGGAGAGATCGAAAACGTCCGGGTCAACCTTGCCCGGCAACTTCCCAGTCACGAGCCGGACTCTCTTCTTCCAACCAAAACTCACGATTAACGCACCGCAGGACCAGTACGAACGCGAAGCCGACGCAGTCGCCGAATCTGTGACGAGAATGCCGTCTGCTTCAGTGCAGGCGCGACCGATGCCGATCAGCGGCGTGCAGCGAAAGTGTTCCCAGTGTGAAGAAGACGCTCACCTGCAACGAAAAGAGATGGGCGGCGACAGCGCGGGCGCGAACAAAGAATTTGAAGATTATGTCGGCGGCCTGCCAGGCAGAGGAGCTTCCCTTCCCCGTGAAGTGCGCAGCCATTTCGAACCCAGGTTTGGTCACGATTTTAGCCAGGTGAAGGTCCACACGGATGCGACCGCGGCCAGATCGGCACAGTCGATCAACGCTCATGCTTACACTTTCGGAAACAACATCGTCTTCAATAGCGGACGCTTTTCTCCTGCTACCGATTCCGGAAGCAAGCTGCTGGCCCACGAGTTAACGCACGTTGTGCAGCAGTCCGGCATGGTCCAGCCGAAGTTGATTCAACGATTCGGCCCGGAGGACGAGCCTTTTGGCCGCGATCCATTGGCGGTCCAACCGGGTGGACCATTCGACGTAGGCGACAACATCTACACCTTCCAATTCGGAGGCGATGGCTGGGAAGCTTGTGGTCCCATTCCGAACGCAGCGACGGGAAGCGATAACGCTTGCATCAGCTTTGATTCACTTGACGATTTAAGAAACTGGGGACGAAGGCAGGGAGTTACTCTGCCCCAGGTTCATTGTGGGCCCGGACAACTTCCTAATTTGATGTTGGGGAGTTGTTGTCCGCCGGGCCGGGTGCCGCGTGGTGTGACATGCGTTGAGCAGGGGTCTTTTCCGCCACCCGTACGTTGCACGCCGCCGGCGATCACCATCGGTAACCGTTGCCTGACCCTCCCCACCCCGCCGCGAGCGCCAGTGCCGGAAGGTCCGCAGCCGGCGCCGGGCAGTTCAGGGTTGGCAATCCACTTCACCATTGGCGTGCTCGACGATTTCAATATCGACGAACACGGTATCAATAGCGGGCAACAACCGGCCTGGACCGACATACGTCGCCGCATCCATCAGTTCATGGAGCGCTGTCCGGAAAGCTTCATGGTGGTAACGGGCTATGCCGACCATCCCGGAAACGATCAGCACAACGTAGATCTCGGCCAGCGACGCGCCGATTTCGTAAAGCTGGGACTGCAAATATCCTTGTTGGATATTCCCTCGACACGTCCTGTGTTCATCCTGAGCCGGAGTGAGGGCCGGAGTAATCCTGCTGACCCAACAGCCGGAACCGGTTATTCCGCTCGGAACCGGCGTGTCGAGATTCAGATGTTTTCCGTCTGTCCGAGTCCGCCGCGCCTGACGCCTCCACAAATCGGGCCGCGTTTGCGTTAATATTTGCTGCATGGAATATCAACTCGATCAAGCTAAAGAAGTGCTGCGCCGCACGCCGGCCACGTTGAATGCTCTGCTTGCCGATCTTCCGAATGACTGGGTCATGTCGAATGAAGGACCAGACACGTGGAGTCCTTACGATGTGATCGGCCATCTGATCCACGGTGAGGAAACGGATTGGATTCCCCGCACGCGGATCATCCTCGAACAGGGTGAGGCGCGTCCTTTCGATCGTTTCGACCGGACCGCAATGTTTGAGGAATCGAGGGGTAAATCGTTACTGGAATTGCTCGCGGAGTTTGAGCGATTGCGGGGCGAAAGCCTGCGTCAGTTGGACGAGTTGAACCTGACTCCGGAGTTGCTAGAGAAGCGGGGAACACATCCGGTGCTTGGTCCAGTGACGCTTAGTCAGTTGCTTTCCGCGTGGGTAGTACACGACCTGGGCCACATTCGGCAGATCGTCAGAGTCATGGCGAAGCAGTATGGTGAGGCAGTTGGTCCGTGGACCCAGTTTTTGACGATCCTGTCAGATAAGCCCGGCTCTTAATTATCGCGGAATCGCAAACGCGTCATCCGCCAGCGGCTGATTGATCTTCACTTCCTTCGCGTTGAACTCCGCGAAAAAAGCTCCCATCGGCATCTCAAACTTCTGCGAGAAACTCGACGGCACCACCACGCCTTCGATCTCCTTGAACTTGCTGTGCTCCGTACCCAGCGTGAACCCCTCGTAGAAGATCGTGAAGCTCATCACTCTGCCATTCACCGAATCGATGTAGAAATCGGTCGTGTAACCCTCGGGATCGACGATACGGAATGCGCGCTGCTTCTTCTTGTTGGGCAGCGCAGTGATCTTATATCCGGACTGATCGAACCTCGCCAGCGCGCCTAAACCAAACTTCGTCATCGGCGGCATTTGGACGTTCGGCATCGAGCTATACGATTGTTCGCCATCGAAGATCTGTTTGAAGAAGATCACCGGTCGAGCGTCGATCTCCATTCTCAACTTCGGTCCGGCAGTCAGCAGCGAGAACGATCCGGGAATCGATTGCACGCTGTTCGGTGGGTAAAGCTGCACCGAGCCTTTCATCACCACGTTTTGCAGGTTGCGAAACTTCTCGCCACCTTGCGCCACGAACGCCGCGCGAGCCAATTCCTGCGGCGTGCTCTCCGCGGTGATCGCAACGGCGGGTGGCCGCGGCAGGCGTCGCGCCGTTAGTTGATGCGGACTTTTGTTCCTGCGCCCAAACCGGTGCCACACAAACAACAACGCCGAGCGACACGGCCAGTACAAAACCCTTCATGGCGAATACCTTTCTCGTTAAAAGTTCAATCGCACCTGCGCGTAGATGCGCCGGTTGCCGGCGCCCGTGCTGCCACCGCCTGCGAAGCCGCCAAAACTTCCCGCGAGTCCCAGCGACTCACCGAAATTGGGTGAAGACAGATTGCCTTCCGGTCTCGACAGGTTCACGTGGTTGAAAAGATTCTGAAAGTTAATTGAGACGTTCAGGTTGAACCGCTTCTCACTCGCGCCGCCCGGTCCTTGTGGACCACCTGGCCCAACAGCAGCCACCCGCGGTCCACCCGGACCAGCTACCACAGTTGGACCAGCAGGAGCAGCGCCCGCAACAGCATTGCCACGGCCGATCGTGCCAAAGGCAAACGCGCGGCTGATGCGCAGGTTGACCACAAACGATCCCGGCGAGTTGCCGAAGTTACGCGGCACGATCTGTTCGCCCGGAAGCGGCTCCAGGTTGAAGTTGCCGAACGGCGTACACCTGATTGTCAACAGCAGGCAGTTCGCGTTCGGACCGGCAAAACTCGGACGCTCGTTAGCTTGCCGATCGAGATTCACGTCGCGTCCGGTTGTGATATTGAACGGTGGACCAGTGTTGGCCACTATGAACGGATTCAACACGAGCTTCCACCACGGCAGGTTCATTGTTCCAAAAACTGTGAACCGGTGCCGGACGTCGAACGAGCTGCGGCCAAACTCGCCGGTCGTGTCATACGAATTCATCGGGAAGAGCTGTCCACCCTGGCCATCGGCGTCGTTGGTTGTCTTGCTCAACGAGTAATTGGCGCTAAGCTGGATCGTGCGGCTGAGTCTCGTGTTGAGGCCAACGAACATCTGCCGTTGATTAAACTGGCCGCTCGCTTCGTAACGATAAATCTCGCCGAGGGTCGGATCCGGCCGGATACCGCCCGGCGTCAGCGCACTAATCGTGCCCGGAAGCGGGGCATTCACGTCGCGCGCGCGGATCACGTGGACGATGCGAATGTTGTAGAAGCCGGCAAACATCGTGATGTTGCGCGGCAACTGCCGTTCAACCTGCGTCATGACTCCCCACAGGGTTGGGTTCTGAATGTGGGGATCGACCTGCCAGATGATCTGCTGCGTCGACGGAATACCGGCGACTGACGGAACAGCCGTCGGGCTCCACTGATTGAGGATCGAATAGACACCCGCGACTGTTGGACTCTGTTGATGGGCCACCGAGGGAGGAGTGTTTCCACCCTCTTCCAAAACGGTGGTTTGCAGCAGGTTGACTCCGTTGTTTCGATTGGCCGTAAGAGTCGCGCCCTCACTAAAGCGGTTATAGAAGAAGCCCGTGCCGAAGCGGATCACCGTCTTTGGCGGACGCGCGCTGTTGGCTGCGCCGGGCGACCACGCGACCGCGAGACGTGGAGCAAAGTCGTACTTGCTATAGGTGTTCGTTTGGATCTCGTAACGCAGTCCGTAACTCAACGTGATATTCGGGCGAATACGCCAGTCGTCCTGAATGAACACGCCGAGATCAGTTTGGCTGACTGTCGCAAACGGATTGCCCGCGTTGATGCTGAACGACGCTGCGCCGCCGCCGGCAGCGCGAATCTGTTGCGGTGTCAGTCCCTGTTCCTGCAATCGCAAGGTCAACTGGTAACGTTGAATGCTGGTTAATCCGAATCCGCCCGTGAAAGTCCAGGAACCGCCGAAGTTGTTCTCGTTGGTATCTTCGACACTTACGTGACGCAGGCGCGCGCCAAACTTGATCGCATGCGAGCCTTTCTGTTTCGCAGTGAAGTTGTTCAGTTCCCAGCTACGGCGTTCGTTTGATGAATCGCCGACTTGCGAGCTTCCCGTGTTGAAAGCGCCGCTGACATTCAACGCCGGCACTGAGTCGTCGCCGATCTGTTCGTTTCGTCCAACCGAATACTGAAAGCGCGTCTCGTTGAGCGTCGTCGGATTGATAATCGCGGTTTCGGTTAACTGGAGCGTGTGGTTCGTCGAGACTGTGTCGAAGGCGCGTTCGGGTAGCGAGAAACCGCCGACGCCCTGGTTGGTAAAGGTGAACCGATTAAAGTTGTACCGGGCCACCAACGTGTGGTTCGTGTTGATGGCGTAGTCGAAGCGCGGGCTGAAGAAGGTGTTGCGCTTCGGAGTCAGAAAACCGGCGCCGAAATCCACGGGGTTGAGGTTGTCGTCGAGCACTGTTGCCAGGATGAGTTCGTTGTCGTCAGTTTCGACGCGGCCGAAGTTGACGAAGAACGAGGCTTTCTGTTTGACGATTGGTCCACTCAGGTTCAGGTCGTACTGGCGGATTTGAAATGGAGTGCGCTTGCTGGAAGTCGTCGCGAACGGGTTGCGCGTGTTTAGACTCTCATCAGTGAAATTGAACGACGTGCCGCCGCGGAATTTATCCGTGCCGGGTCGAGTCAGAATCTCGATACGCGCGGACGGCTGATCGTTTTCCGCGGCAAGTGGATTCTGGTTGATGCGAATCTCGCGAATGGAATCTTTCGACGGCATATTGCCGCCAGTGAAACCGTCGATAAAGATCTGTCCGCCGTTGGGACCGACTGATGGACCAGCGAGCGCTTGCAACGCCGCGGCGAGTTCGTCCGGATCGTCCGGCAGGGCGTCGAGATCTTTGCCGGCGATGACGGTCTGGTTTGCGTTGTTCGTGGCTTCGGTGCTGATGGGAGTTTCCTGCTGCACCGTGACCTTCTCCTCGATCGTAACTTTCAAAGTGAGATCGACCGAAGCGCGTCCCGCAGTTACCTCGATCTCCTGGCCTTCCGACGGCGCGAATCCGGGTGCGTTGGCTTGAATCGAATATTTACCCGGAGCCAAGCCGGCGTAGTTATAGACTCCATCCGCGTTCGTCGTGGTCTTCTTTTGTGCTCCACTCGCGTCGGTAAGGACGACGTTCGCGCCGACGATCACAGCGCCGAGTTCGTCGGTGATCGAGCCGCGCAGTGTGCCGCGTGTTTGTTGCGCGGCCACGAGCATCGACGTTAACAGGAGAATGAGAGCAGCATGGAAAAGTCTCTGGGGGAGCAATCGGGTACAGTTCATGGGTAACCTTTGGGAGAAAAGGACAAGCCTTGGTTGGGGGATAACCAGGCTTTCAACCCGCACGTAGAGGCGAAAGCCTGATGCTATGAATTATGGCAAGCCGATGCCGAACGTGATGCCGCTGCCTCCGAGACCGGCAGCAGGATTTGGCGCAGTCTGTCCCGGCTGGGGACGCGGCGCCAGCATGGCGAGCAGCGTGTCGGCGCCCGCGACCAGCGAAATAGCAGTCAGGCGAGTCGGGTCGACACCCTGCGTACTGGAAACGATGATGGTGTCGCCGGCCTTAACATCGGCGACGGTAATAACCGGGAGCCGCTCGAGCATGTCGTTGATGTTGAAGCCGCGTCCGGGTCCGCCACCCGGCCCACCTCCCTGCGGCGGTCTGGCTCCGGGTTGACCTTGTCCGGCTTGCGCTGGTTGACCGCCGGCTGGCGCGCCACCCGCAGTTGCGCCTGGCGCAGCGCCAGGTGCGCCGCCCGGTCCACGCATGCCACCCATCATCGCGCCGATGTCCGCGGGGAAACGTCTCAAAACAGCGTCCTGCTTGACGACGATCGTAAGCGGCGTCTTCTTCTCGAGTTCGTTGATCTTGACCTCGCCTGTTGCGGGATCGACTGCCGTCACCACGCCACCCACGGTGCGAAAACTTCCGGTCACGACCTTCTGCGGATTGAAACGCAACGGATCCTCGCTGCGATCGCCGAGGGCGCGCAGTTGATCGCCGACTTTCAACTCGCCAAAGGTGCTGGGCTTTGCGTCGCCGAACTTGATCGAATCGGGTGCATAGCGACTCATTTCCGTCTTGTCGCTGACCGGAATGACAACCGACTGCATACCCGCCATCGTGCGGTTGTTGATCGTGATCTCTTTTGTGTCTGGTTTGAGGGCCGTGATAACTCCCATAATTCCGCGCCGACGCCACTCCAACCGCTCGGCTTCCTGCTTTTTCGCAAGGTCGCCTTTGGTCATCACGATCACCATCGACGCAGGCACCGTCTTGCGATCCTCCGAGACAGTGCCTCGGGCCATGATGCGATCGCCCTGGGTAATTTCGGCGAAAGTAGTGTCCGCGGCGCTTGTGAGTGACGTCGCGCCGGGCGCCAGCTTTTTGTAGGTTGTCTTGTCGTTAACCACGACCGAGACGTCGGAACCGGCGTCGGTCTTGATCGAAAGTTGTTTCGCGGCGGCGTCTATAGTCTTAACTTCGCCGATAGCGTGCTTCGCGGCAATGTTCGGGTCGGTGCCTTGTGCAAGTGAGATCGAGCTTGCGAAAGTCAGTGTAATCAGTGTTATAGCCGAGAAAATGAGTGTCCTCATTACTTGTCCTTTCCCTGTTGTAAACACCGCCAGATACGGATTTATGGAGATTTAATTCAAAACACAGATTACACGGGTTTCCAGCCAACACGATAGCGCGCGGTCAAGGCGAGGCCGAAGCTGATGATCAAAATGAACGCCGCCATAAAGGGCCAAACGTAAGGGAGCGACGTCAGCAGTACCCAGAAACCGGTGCCGAGCAAAAGCGCAACAGCCTCGGAGTTCTTCCCGAAAGAGACGTACTTCCGTTGCAGCCAGCGTCCCGTCGCCGCATAAAGAATGACTCTGCCAAACACACTCGCGACCAGCAAAAGCAGCAGCGCCAATAACCCGATCAGCACTCGAATCGGTTCCGGCATGATCCACAAACTCAACATCACGCCAAAGAACACAACCACGACGCCGATCAATCCGATGACAGCCACGCGCAAACTCGTCAACTGCAATCGGGCCACGCCGCGGCTGATCGTGCCGGGCATCACTGCTGTAAGCGCCAGGGAAACGATGAACCAGAACAGCACGACGAGAAAGCGCGTTCCGAAGTACGTCGGCGACCAGTGGGGGCTGAACAGGCCAGTCGGATTGCGCATGATGTCGCGCAGTTCTTCCTGGTAACCGGCGTACATGATCGTTTGGGCGATGGGATTTCGGTATATGGGCGTGCCTTCAGCGCGATAAGTGCCGCCGATGACGATCACGTCGCCGCCGATTCGCGAACCGGGGAGTTGAATCACCGAGCCGCCGATCGTCGCCACGTCACCATCCACTTCACCTTCGACGATCACGTCGCCGCCCAAAGACATCGCTCCCTGTTTGACTATGCCGGTGATCCTCACCGAGTTCCCAATACCAAAGACGGTACTATCGGTGACGCCATTAACCAGGACCATTTTTTCTTCAGGTTTGGCCAGGTCGGAGCTTTGCGCGTAAACAGCCGTCATCAGGACAAGCAGCCACACGACAAGCGCAATGAGACGGCAAATACCAAACCGCCTGAGAGCAGGAGCGACTTGGGGAAGTTGAATTTGGAAGTTGGCTTGTGCGCGACTGATAACCATAGCCAACAGGCGGCCCCCTTTATTCGGTTGCGCCCGCGCGGTGGTGATAATCGGAGATCAAGCGCGAAAGTATCAGTATGGCGAAAGCAAGCAGGACCAGGAGTGGGACCAACGACCCGGTTTCGACAATGAGTTTTCTGCTCAAAACTCCAAAAATTACCGCGACTGCGGCGCCTGCGTCATAAACGACGCCGGACAAAAAACCTCCAAGACTGAGAGAAGCGGTGACGAATCGTTCGCCGACGGCAAATACCGCATCGCGTGCGGTCGCGCCGAGTAAGGCAAAGCCGGCGAGCGCGAGAACGATGCAGATGCCCAAGGCCCGGCGATGTTCCGAACGCGTCCGAACGCCACGCATATCGGTGGCCGCACGCGTCGCGACCATCTTCGAGAAATCAGCCGGCACCGGGATCTCAACGTTGTCAGTCATCGCCGCGTCGAGTTCGCAAACAAACAGGCGATGCGCTCGCAGTTCCGCATCGCATGGCTCACAACTCTCGAGGTGCTCTTCAAAAAGGACCGTCAACTCGGCGTCGAGCTCGCCGTCGACGTAGGCCGCGAATAGATCTCTTTCGCAGATACCTTTTTGCTTAGCAGTGGACATTTAAATCCCGGTGATTCCCTTTTCGACAAACTGTTGCCGCATCATTTCCCGCGCGCGAAAGAGCCGGTTCTTGACGGTGCCGAGCGGCAGGCCGGTGACTTCGACGATCTCTTCGTAACTGAGATCCTGCGAATGGCGAAGGACGATCAACTCGCGATAATTCGCCGGCAGCGCCCGCACGACTGTTTCGATCTCGACGCGGCGCTCTCGTTGCTCACTTTCCTGCTCCGGGCTCAGGCGGCCACACTCGATCGGCAAATCGAATTGATCGCTTTCCGTGCCCACGACGAGCGACTGCTCGCGAGTGGTGGTGCGGCGCAGGTGATCGACGGCGGCGTTGTGAGCGATCTTGTAGATCCAGGTGGAGAACTTGAACTCGGAGCGATAACGATTCAGGGAGCTGTAGACCTTGATGAAGATCTCCTGGGTCAGGTCGAGGGCGGATTCGTAGTTACCGACCATGCGATAGACGTAAGCGGAGATCGGACGCTGGTATCGACGGACAAGCTCTTCGAAACTTCCCTCGATGCCGCTGACGGCACTCGCAACCAGGTCGCGGTCGTTTATTGCAGCAATGTCCGGGGCAAAAGCTCTTGAAACGGAGGAGGCAACATTCATGATACCGGGGTGTTACGCTCGGGTAAGACGGATTGTTTCAACAGGATGAAGTTTCCCGCAAAGGCGCAAAGACGCAAAGAAAAGCAGTGAAAGTAAGTAAATTGTTACGCCGTGATCCTATCCGTCCTCTTGCCTTTGCGTCTTTGCGGGAAACTGCCTTACCAGGACAAAGTAGCCAGACCGGCGGGAGCAGCGATCGAGTCGAAACTGAATTCGCGGCTGGGAAGTTGTAAGCCGATGTCGTGGGCCTCCAGCGCGCGCAGGTCGCCGCCGGTGGTTTCGTTGACGATCTCGCTCGCGCGTTCCTTGGTGATTCCCTCGCCCATGACCATCAAGCGAGATAGCCGGGACCCGCCTTCGACGCCTTCCGGCGCGCTTCGATCGCGGTAAAAGAGCAGGAACCGGTAGAACTCGTCCTCGAATTCGTCTTCGTGGCAGTTTACGGTGCGCAGGATCAACGGATACTTGTTGCGAAAGATCACGCCGGTGAAGCCGTCGGTGAAACCGCTCAACAAGAGCGAGTCGCCCGCCGCGCCGTTTCGCACCAGCCATTGCGCCTCGCCGAGATGCCGCGGCAGGATCAAACCGGTGCGCCAGCCCAGGGAGTCGAGCACTGCTTCATATTCAGCCAGCACGCTTTTTCGCACGCCGATGACCAGGTAACGATCGCGTCCCTGCGGATCCTTTTGCAGCTTCTCCCGCGAGATCGAAAGCTCTTCCATTGGCGCGCCAAAACCCCGCTCGATCTTCCAGCCCAACACTTCCTGCAGCTCGCCGCCTGATTGTCCCTGGCCTTCGACGGTCATGACGAGCGTGCGCGTGGTCGCTTCCGGCAGACTCAGCGACCAACGTTTTTGACGCAACAAGCCGGCGCTGGCGGCGAGGTCCTTGAGAATCGTCGCGAGCTGACCGCGGTCTTCGATATTGGGTTCGTCAAAACCGGGCCGAATGAGCGACTCGGCGATGTTGAACGTCGCGGCGCGTCGAAGTTTCGACGTCTTGTCTTTGCCGCGTTCGAGTTGGATAACCGAGGCCACGCCTTTTTCGAGGCCGATGGCCGTCGCGGGATACCACGGATTGATGATTTTGGAGAAGAGACTGGGCATTGAATTTATTGATGTCTCACCACTCGCTGTAAGCCGTTCCTTCGGACGATGTGTCGGTGGAGGTGCTGTGAATGTCGGTCAGGCCGGAACCGCCGTCGGCCGAATTGGGATCGTCGCCCATCGTCGGCGCCCAGTCTTTCGTACCGGTGATTGGATCGACGGGGACCTCGCGCATGTAACCCTCGGAGACGATTTCGTCGACCGACTGCGGCAGGCGTCCTTTGTCGGCCGCGAATTGATCGATCAGCGAACGCATTTTGAAGAGGTTGTCGCGCAACACGGTCTCGCGCGTGTGCATGATCGTCTTCTGATACTGCGGCAAGGCAATGGCAGCGAGAATGATGATGATCGAAATGACGATCATCAACTCCAGCAACGTAAACCCGGCGGACTTCAACAACCGGCGACGGTCCAATGCCGGACCCATTGTCCTTTGAAACTTACCAATCACTGTAACGCTCTCCATTCAATGCTGTTTCTTTCGAATTGGAACGAACGTCAAAAACGTTCTCGCCACCCCACGACTCACAGTCCGCCGTGTCATACGACGAGCACAGTTTCCAATCCGATTTTCCCGTCATCGGGTCGATGGGCATTCCCCGCAAGTAAACTTTTTGCTTGGTCGACAGCTCGCTCTGCTCGCTCAGCGGTTTGCTCCCTCCAAGGCCTGCGCCACCCAATTGACCTGAGCCTCCTCGGGGAACCACATTGACGCCGGTAGTCAGCGTTTCGAGATCCGGCGGGTAGCGATCCGGATTGTCGATGCCAAAGATCGTGCAGTCGCTAATCATCACCCTGCTGCGCGGGTCGATAAACATATTCTGAGGATTTTGCGGTATCTGCCCTCCGCCGCCACCTCCACCGACAAGACCAGCTCCTCCTCCGGCGGCGCAGTTCATTTGCACCGTGTCGCGATGAAACTCGTCGATCGCGCTGCGGATCTGCCGCAACGTTTCGCGCAGCCGTTGTTCTCTTTGCCGCTTCACGGAGACCTTGACGAGCGGCATCGCGCCGAGCGTCAGGATCGTCAGCACGGTGATCGTGATCACCAGTTCGAGCAGCGAGAAGCCATGTTCGGAATGATGAGACATAGCGCGCAAAGGAATGCGGCGACCAGTAGCTTTAACTCTGTTCACCCAGTCGCCGCGTTGTTGGGCTGCGTACTGCCAGTTCCCGTTCAACATTTCTATTGCTTCACTGTTGCTGTTCCCTGGAGCACCTCCGACACCACGTCACGAGCATCAGTAGCCACCAGGTGCAACCTTTCTTTGTCGAAGACGAGCGCTGCATTGCCTGCGCCAATCGCTTCCACGTCGATGAACAGCAATGGCCCGGAGCCTCCGAACGATGCTTTGCCGTTGAGCGAAGAGATCGAGATCAGGCACACGCCAGTCGCGTCAATCGACGGCGTAAACAACGCCGCTCCTTCAGCCGGACCGAGCAATGTCCCGGCTGTCAAAGCATGGACCTTCACTACTTTCGGATCAAACCTCAACGCCAGCAAGGCCAGACTCAACGGAACGTCCGAGATGAGTTGGATCGCGTAACGACGCTTCTCGCCGACTTTCATCACGTCGTCTGTCGGCAGGAAACTGAGTTGGGCCACGCGGGCCGTCGCCGACTTCGTATCGAGCGACGTGTTGGTGGCTTTCGGCGCAGAGGTCAGCACAGCGTTCTGCGTTCCCGGATTGACGGCAGCAACATCCGCGGCGGCTTTTTCGCTCACGAGTGACTTCGGCGCCGGGATGAACGACGGCAGTTCTTCCATCGTTGCGGGCATCGTCGCGGGCTTGTTGTTCTCAGCTACAACTTGCTTGTTCTCCGGCGCGGCCGAAGTGTTTGCAACCGTGCCTGCCGGGTTTGTAGTTGTTGGATTTGCCGTCACCGCTGCCGTGGCAGCAGAAGCGGTGTTGTTAATCGGCTTCGGCGCGTTCAGCGTCGGCTCGATCGGCTTCACGACTTCCAGCGGCGCATCGGGCAGTTGAATCGTTGCGTGTCGTGGCAGCGCTCGCGCAGCGGCAATCTGCTCCTCACGATCCGCCTCGCGAATCATCTCGGCGAGCGAGCCGGTGGTCGGCGATTGCAGCGTTCCGCTGGGACGCATCTCTTCATCACGCGGCGTCACTGCGGGGGCGCGAAGCACGCGCGGAGTCACGCTGATCACGATATCGACCTGGCGGATGTCGCGCGTCGGCGCGCTGAAAAGACGACCGATAAAAGGTAACCCGCTGATGAATGCGATTCCTCTGCGGCCACGCGTCTCGACGTCTGTCGAAATGCTCGCCAGCATCATCGTGCGATTGTTCTGGACACGGGCAGTGCCGGTCATCGTGCGTTCAGTAAACGTCGGCGTCAGGGTGCTGGCGCCGAGCACGTCCTTCTGCTCGATGTTCATCTTCACCTGCACGTCGAGGTTGGGAAACACCTGCGGCGTGAATTTCAACGTCAAACCGGTCGGTTCGTAATTGATTACCGGGAAACCGCCACTCGGGAAGACGCCCTGGCCCACCTGAGGGGTTCCGGTCTGCACGCCAAACGGATAGGCCTGCGCTGTCTGCACCGGCACGCGTTGTCCGATACGCGCTGTCGACTCTTCGCCGTTGAAAGCGTGCACCTGGGTCGAAGCGATTAGCTTGGTGTTGTCCTTGCTCTGGAAGGCACGAAGCACTGAGGGCGGAATCACGAGCGCCGCTGCGAGCGCGGTCGGAATACCACCTACCTGGCCGGCCAAACTCACGCCGCGAGTGGCGGAACTGAGCACGCCGTTGTCTGTCAGGACCGAGAAGCCGGGCGAGCCGCCGAGGCCATTGTCCAGCGTGGCGTTGATCTGGTTACCAAACGACAGCAGATCGTTCTTCGAAACTTCATAGATGTTCACGTCCATCACGACTTCGGCGCGGTCCTTGTCGATACTCTGCAACAAGTCGCCGATCAGCCGGACGTTCTCCGCCGTGTCGCGCACGGTCAAACTGTTCGTCGCATCGTCAGGAACGACGATCGTCTGCGGGCGGCCTACTGACGGTGGAATCGCCTGTTGGACCAACGTGCGCGCGTCAGCCGGTTTCATGTTCGACAGGTAGAACGTTCGCAGCACGAGTTGTTGATACTGCGGACGGCGCGCCTGGTCGGCCACGAGAATCGTGCGACGGCTGAGTTTCTGGAAAAAGAGTCCTTCCTGTAGGAAGACGTAATCGAGCGCTTGCGCCGTGGTGACGTCTTTCAGGTTGATGTCGATCGGGCGTGACTGCGTGAATGATTGACGGTCGAAAATGACGTTGAGATTAAGCTGGTCCGAGAGACTGCGAATGAGCGTTTTGAGATCGCCGTTGTAGTTGATGATTCGCAGTTGCTGTTCGCGTGGCGTGAAATCCTGTGGCTGAGTGCCTGCGACGCCTGCTGCGGCCGACGGCGTAGTGCTGCCAATCTCCGGCTCTCCAGTCTTGCCGTTGCCGTTACCGTTGCCACTGGTCGGAGTCCGCCCTTCCTTGACGGCCTGCAAGCGCAACATGCGCTCCATTTCCGAGACGGCGAGTTCGTTTACCGGGTCGTAACCGTATGCCTGGCGAAAAGCATTATAGGCGCCGACGTAGTCGCCGCGTTCCGACAACGACCGGCCTTGCTGCATGTACGTTTGCGAGGCATTGAAACTCGCCCGCCGAAAGTGGAGCTGGTACTCCATGTTTGCCGGGTCGGCAGCCACCGCAAGGGTGAATTCCTGGGCCGCTTTATCCCACTGCTGCGCCTGCTCGTACTGCATGCCTTTCTTGAAATTCTTCTCGCCTTTCTTGGCAAAAGCCGTGATCGGCAACGAGAGCAGGCAAACGGTCAGAAGGAAAGAAATTAGTGTTCGACTTCTAGTGTTGTGTCTCATGACAATTTTCGTCCGGAGAAGGTGGAGTTAGCGACCCTAAAATGGCGACCTAATAATGCAGCCGCGACGCCTAAGATGCAAGATCCGCGCTACAGATTCCTTACACGCGGACCTTATTTTTTGGTTCCGGTAACACCGATCTAAATAATGACGATTGGCCGGGGATGAATTCTCACTCAGGGGGAAGGCCGTCGTGATTATGAATACCTACTAAATCGCGTTCAATTCCTCGACGAAGGTGACGCGGTTGATCTCGTGCAAGGTCGAAACCCCGCTGAAAACCTTCTGCAAAGCCGACTCTCGCAGACTGGTTAACCCTTCGGCCTCCGCTGCCCGGCGCACTTCTGAACCAGGACGCCGTTCGACAATCATTTCGCGGATATTATCAGACAAGTCCAGCAATTCGTGAATCGCCGTGCGGCCGCGATAACCCGTGTGGTTGCACGCATCGCAACCTACGTTCATGTAGAACGTCCGGCCGCGATGCTCCTCGGGGCGCAGTCCGGCTTCCAGCAGGTCGGTGTCATTCGGATGATAAGGCCGCTTGCAATACTGGCACAGCATCCGGATCAGCCGTTGCGCCAGGACGCAGTTCAAAGAAGAAACGAAGTTATACGGCTCGACGCCCATGTTCAGGAAACGGCCGATCACGTCGATTACGTTGTTGGCGTGGACCGTCGTAAACACGAGGTGCCCCGTCAACGCTGATTGAATCGCGATCTGCGCGGTTTCGGTGTCACGAATCTCTCCGACCATGATCTTGTCAGGGTCGTGGCGCAGGATCGAACGAAGACCGCGATCGAAAGTCAGTCCCTTCTTCTCGTTAACGGGGATCTGCGTGATGCCGTGAAGCTGATACTCCACCGGATCTTCGATCGTGACGATCTTGTCTTCTTCGTTCCTGATCTCGTTCAGCGCGGCGTAGAGCGTGGTCGTCTTACCGGAACCGGTTGGTCCGGTGACGAGCACCATGCCGTACGGCTCCAGGATGTAGCGGCGAAACTTCCGCAGATGGTCTTCCGAAAACCCGACCACGTGCAGGTTGAGATTGCGAAACTCTTCGTTGATCTGCTCTTTGTCGAGAATACGAATCACGGCGTCTTCGCCGTGGATGGTGGGCATGATCGAGACGCGGAAGTCGACGTTGCGTCCTTTATATCTGACTCGAAACCGGCCGTCCTGCGGCACGCGCCGCTCGGCGATATCGAGTTCGGACATGACCTTGATACGTGAGATCAACGTCTGGTGATAAGCGATATCGATCGGATCGACTTTGGCGTAAAGCGCGCCGTCGATGCGGTACTTGACCTGCACTTCGGTGTCGCGAGTTTCGATGTGAATATCGGAAGCACGCGACTCCATCGCGTTGTAGATAATCGTGTCGACCAGTTTGATGATCGGCGACATGTCCGAGTCAGTCGCCAGGCGATCGAGATCGAGCACTTCCTCGCCGTGCTCTGTTTCTTTAACCAACGAGATACGAAAACCGGAAGCAGCTTCCTGCAAGACGCGCTGCGTCGTGTCGCCTTTGCGCAGGACGACTTCGACGGCGCCCGCGGTGGCAACATGCGGAACGACGCGAGTTCGCAGCGTGCCTGAAACCTCGTCGAGCCGTTCGAGATCGGTCGGGTCCGCCATCGCGATGTGCAAACCTTTTGCGTCGCGCTTGAGCGGAACAAACTGATGCCTGACCATCAGATCAACCGGCACTTCCGTGAACAGTTGATAGTCGATCGGCGACTCCCGATCGGGTGGCAGCAGATCGACGAACGGCAGGCGATAACGGCGGGCCAACTCTTGCGCGGCCTTCATCTCCGGGGGCACGTGATCGCCGTTTTGCTTCTCCACCTGAGACACGACCGCCGCGGCCGCCGGATTTTCACTCTGTGAGACTTCTTCCATAAAACTGCTTCACTTACACGGATCAACGGCCCCCGGTAACTCCCGCGGCGCCAGAAATTGACTGAATGATTGGCAGGTAGATCGCGAGGAGAATCGTCACCACGACACCGCCCATGAGCAGAAGAATCGCAGGCTCAAGCGTTGTCGTCAACTGCTCCAGCCGTACTTCTGACTCCGCGTCGTAGAACACTGCGACTTCGTCGAGCATCTCGCGCAAACTGCCGGATCGTTCGCCGATGCCGATCATGTCGATCGCCAACGCCGGCATCCACCCGGAGGTTTCGAGACTCTCCGTAAACGAACGTCCCTCGCGAATCATCGGCAGAATCGACTCACTCCGGCGGCGCAGTTCGAGATTTGTAATCGACTCCGACGCGATCTCCCACGATTCGACGAGCGTGATACCGCCGGCCAACAAAGTCGCCAGCGATCGCGTCGCCTGCGCTACCGACAACTGCACCGCGAGCCCACCGGCCAGCGGCATTCTCAAAACCAACGCGCTTATCTGAAGTTTCCCACGCGGGGTTCGCGACCAGAGATAGATCAGCACCGAACCACCGATCACCAATGGTCCAAACCACAATACGTTCGTCGACATCCAGCCCGACAAACCCACGACGATCTGCGTCACAATCGGCAACTCATTACCAAATCCGGTGAAGAGTTCCGACATCTTCGGCACCACGTAAATCGTGAGAAACACAACCATACACGCCGAAGCAAACAACAGAAACGCCGGATACGCGAGCGCACCGCGAATCTTCCGGCGCAGGCCCACGTTCCGTCTCATGTAGTTGACGTAGCGGCTCAGCACCTCGTCGAGCGCGCCGGAACGTTCACCAGCCAGGATCGAGGCGGTGTAAATACGCGGGAAGATCCCGCCCTGCGCCGCAAATGCTTCCGACAGCGCCGCGCCACCGCGAATTTGTTCTTCGACGTCGCCCAACACTGCGCGCAACCGCGACGAGGCGGCCCGTTTGCGCAACATCGAGATGGCTTGAAGTATCGGAATACCGGCCCGAACGAGGGCCGCGAGTTGTTGATTGAAGAGCAGAAAGTCGTTTGCTTTGACGCGGAGATGTGCGCCGCCACCGCGTCCGAACCGCGCGAGCGCCGCGACGCCCGTCGTCTTCGGTGGCGTAACGTTGAAAACACGAAAACCTTCGCGTTCCAGCCGCGCGCGCGCTTCATTAACTCCCGGGGCCTCGACCGTGCGCGTCACCACCTCGCCCCCAGGCGTACCTAATCGACAGATGAACTCAGCCATTGTTTCAGTTTCGGGCTTGAACCGATTCGGGATTATATCACGCGTTAATAAGTAGAAAGTTTCGAGAGTATTGCATGGAGTTTCAAACCGCTTGTGTTTAGTCTCCAAAAATCCGTGTTTCCTTCTCGACGACTGCGGCCTCGGCGTCGAGAGGGGAACACGGATTCCTTCACGTATTGTTCTTGCGCGTAGCGGTGGCCGTGCAATAGAATGGCCGTGCCAACACCGATAACAATGAAACGCGCGCGGCCGTCTCCCCGTGACCATTTCAAAAGTTCCGATTTGTAAGTGTCGGGCACACTCGATCCCTAGCGAGAATCAGTGTTGACGAGTTTCCCCTTACTAGCCCTGACCGGTTTTAAAAATTGGATCGACGCATGTAGCCGGGGGTGACATGTATTTACCGACTCGTTACGCCACGAAGATTACGGCCGCTTCTTTATCGCTGGTTGCTGTGACGTTTGCCTTCACGCTTGTTGTCAACAGTCAGGAACCTGCGCAACAGAAGCCTGCTGACGCCAAGCCTGCTCAAACTGGCGCCGCCGCATCCACGCCCACGCCGAAGCTAGGCTCTGAACTCGACGATCGATCGCTGATCACCAACACCGACCTGATCACGCTGACCGTGACCGTCACCGATACTTACGGACGTTACGTATCCGGACTGAGCAAGTCAGCGTTCGCCGTCTTCGACAACAAACAGCAACAGGAGATCACCTTTTTCAGCGACGACGACTCACCCGTCTCCGTTGGCGTGATTTTCGACGTCTCCGGCTCGATGAGCGGCGACAAAGTCAAACGCGCCCGCGACGCTCTGGCCAAGTTCATCCAGACCAGTCACGATTCCGACGAATACTTCCTGATCGCTTTTAATTCGCGCGCGCAGTTGCTGCTCGACAAAACGCGCGACGGCGACTCGATCCTCAACAAGCTGACGTTCGTCGAAACCAAGAGCCAGACGGCGCTTTACGACGCCTGCTATCTCGGCGTTGAAAAAGTGCAACGCGGCTCACACCCGAAACGCGCGCTCCTTTTGATCAGCGACGGACAGGACAACGACTCGCGCTACACGTTCAACGAACTGCGCAAACTCTTGAAAGAGTCGGACGTCACGCTGTACGGCATCGGCATTCTGAGCGGCAGTGATGCGGGAAGCTCGCTGGGAATGGAAGGACAGGGAATCCTGGACGAACTCGCCGGCGTATCGGGCGGAAAAGCTTTCTTCCCGCGGTCGGCCGCGGAAATGGACGATATCTTCGAACAAATCGCGCTGGAGTTGCGCCACCAGTACTCGATTGGCTACAAACCCGATTCTTTTCAGAATGACGGCAAGTGGCACCGGGTAAAGGTGAAAGTCACGCCGCCACGTGGATTGCCAAAGCTGTTTGTCCGTTCGAAGGAAGGCTATTACGCTACCGCCGGCGCCCGCTGAGCCCGTTGAGAAACGCCAGGCGGGGAAACTGCCGTCTTTGCGGCAACGCGAAATTGCCTCCGCGGCATCTGTTTACGCGTGCGTTAGTCGCCGCATTTCAATTGCGACGCTGGTTGCCCCAGCATCGCCTGCTTGCTCGGTGTAAAATGCTTTAGCGACGCTCCCGTCCCCGATGTTTGGGTCCGCGGAGCGTTTCGTCTGATGAGGAGTTCCGGATTGGCCAGTAAATTGAATATGAGACGTACGACATTTTTCGTGACGTGCGCCTTGATCGTTGCAGCATTCGTATTCGGTTCGGCTGTCGAAGGTCAGGATCGGCCACGAAGCACTCAACCGGCTGCCAGTCCGAGCCCCACTCCTTCACCTGCACAAACTCCACAGCGACCCGCGGGAACCGGCCGCATCGCTCCGCAACTCGGCGAACCGCCGCCGGCCCCAAAACTCAAACCAACACCCACGCCGACGCCGCCCGAAGAGATCGATCCGGAAAGCGTCGTGCGAATCAATGCCGACCTGGTCCAGCTTCACGTGCGCGTGATCGATCGGAACAATCGTCCGATCAATAACGTGGGCCAAAACGAGTTTCATGTGTTCGAGGACGGAGTGGCGCAACCAATCGAGTCGTTCACGCGCGAGGAAGTGCCGATCAGTTACGGCCTCGCAGTCGACACCTCGGGTTCGCTGCGCTCGCAACTGCCGACCGTGATCGAAGCCGGCAAGAGCATCATCAACAGCAACAAGCCGGGCGATGAAACGTTTCTCGTTCGCTTCATCAGCAGCGACAAGATCGAAACCGTCCAGGATTTCACCGCAAACAAAGAACTGCTGACCGATGGTCTCGACAGCTTCTACGTCGAAGGCGGGCAGACGGCGATCATCGACGCCGTTTATCTTTCCGCCGAGCACGTTTCTGAATACAGAAAAGGTGACGAGGGCGATCGGCGCCGACGCGCGCTGATCGTGATCACCGACGGCGAAGACCGCAACAGTTTTTACAAGCAGGAACAACTCTTTGCGCGACTGCGCGAAGATGACGTGCAGATTTTTGTCATCGGTTTTGTAAACGAACTGGACAAAGAAGCGGGCTTCATTCGCAAGAGCCCGCGCGAGAAAGCCGTCAACCTGATCAACAAACTCGCCGAAGAAACCGGCGGGCGAGCGTTCTTCCCGGACTCAGTCGCCGAACTGCCGCAAATCGCCAACGAGATCATTCGCGATCTCCGCACGCAATACGTCATCGCCTACAATCCGACCAACAAAACGCAAGACGGTTCTTATCGCGCGATCAAAGTGAGCGTGGACCAACCATCGGGCGGCGACAAGCGAATCGCCCTGACACGCACCGGCCGTCTCGCTCGCAAGGAAGGCCAGGGCGGCGCAGGCGGTCCCAAACCGCCACCAGTGCGACTGCCAAAGAAACCGTAGTCATTTTCCATTTGTCATTTCCCGTTTGTCATTTTTCATTGGTTTGCCCGACATGCAAGAAAATGACCGATGAGAAATGGAAAACGACAAACGGAAAATGCTCACTTCACTTTTGTCTTGTATTTGCGGCCGTGGCTCGATCGCGCTTCTTCGATCGAGTGTGTCATGGTGAGGTTCTCGTCTTTCCTGGCCAGCTCGATTAGCTCTTTGTAGTAGTTGCGCAGGGCGGCGATATCGGCTTCGTTCAGATCTTCGACGTCGATCAATCGATTGCTCGCGCCCTCCATCGCCGCCACGATCTCATTCAACTTGAGATGAATCGCAACCGCGTCTTTGTTTTGCGCTCGTTGAATCAAAAACACCATCAGGAAGGTAACGATCGTGGTGCCGGTATTGATGACGAGTTGCCAGGTATCTGAGAAGTGGAATAGCGGTCCGGTGATGGCCCAAACTACGATCGTCGCCACGGCCAGTACAAATGCGAGAGAGGTTCCGGTAGCTTTAGTGGCTTCATAGGAAAACCTCTCGAGCAAATGAGATCTTTTTCTTTTTCCTTTCGCCATCGATACTCCTCCTCGCAACCCGGGTTGTTATCATCGGGCCCTTACCGATCCGCTGATCTTTTTGCGCGTTGTCTCGCCGGTGTGCAACACGGGCAGCCCTTCGTCCACGTCTGAATGAGGTTGCGGAATGACATGCGTGGCAACAACCTCGCCGACCCGCTTCCCTGCCGCCGCACCGGCATCCACCGCACTGCGAACAGATGCAACGTCGCCACGGACGATCGCCGTCACGAGACCAGCGTCGATCTTTTCCCAACCGACGAGCCGAACATTCGCAGCCTTCACCATCGCATCGGCTGCTTCGATCATCGCCACCAGTCCACGACATTCAACCATTCCGAGTGCTTCTGGCATCGCTTCCTCCTCTGGGATCTCAGATCTCAAATCTGAGATCTAATATTAGTTGCGCAACGAATGAATCGGCGCGGGTATCCGGCCTCCCCGGCGAATAAATCCTTCACTTGAAAAAGCGCTCACGGGCATGATCGGCGCGCTCCCCAACAAGCCGCCGAAGTCGACCATATCGCCGACCTCACGTCCCGGCACCGGAATGATTCGCACCGCCGTCGTCTTGTTGTTCATCACTCCTATTGCCAACTCGTCGGCTATGATCGCGGCAATCGTCTCCGCGGAGGTTGAACCAGGCACGGCAACCATATCGATGCCGACGGAACAGACGCTGGTCCATGCTTCCAGCTTCGCGAGCGACAACGCTCCGACTTGCGCCGCCTCAATCATCCCCGCGTCTTCCGAGACGGGAATAAACGCGCCACTCATACCGCCAACCGAACCGCTCGCCATCGCGCCACCTTTCTTGACGGCGTCGGTGATTAACGCGAGGGCGGCAGTGGTGCCATGCGTGCCGGCGCGTTCGAACCCCAGCGCTTCGATGATGTTCGCCACTGAATCGCCGGGAACAGGTGTCGGCGCCAACGACAGATCGATGATGCCAAACGGAATTCCGAGTCGACGCGCCGCTTCACGTCCGACTAATTCGCCGGCGCGCGCGAGTTTAAATGACAGTTTCTTTATCGTTTCCGCCAGTTCTTGCAGCGGCAGATTCCGATCCGCGTGTCTGACTGCGTGATGGACCACGCCCGGTCCGGACACGCCCACATTGACCACCGCGCCGGCTTCGCTGACGCCATGAAACGCGCCGGCCATAAAGGGATTGTCCTCGACAGCATTAGCGAAACAGACAAACTTCGCGCAGGCCAGTCCGCCTTCGTCGCGTGTTCGCTCGGCAGCCTCTTTGATCATTCGTCCAATCTGGGCCACGACGTCCATGTTGATTCCGGCCCGCGTCGTCGCGGCGTTCACCGACGAACAGAGTCGCTTAGTAGTCGCCAGTGCTTCCGGAATCGAATCGAGAAAACGTCGTTCCGATTGCGTCGTGCCTTTTTGGACCAGGGCGGAATAGCCGCCGATGAAGTCGACGCCGACCGCGCCGGCCGCGTCGTCGATCGCCTTTGCCAACGACACCGGATCGCCTTTCGCGCCTTCGGTGAGCAAGGCAATCGGCGTGACGGAGATGCGCTTGTTTGCGATCCTGATACCAAACTCATCGCCGATCTCGTCGACAGTCTTCACCAGCCGCGCGGCGAGGGTGCGGATCTTGTCGCCGGCTTTCTGCGCGATAGTCGCGATCGAATCGCTGCTACAGTCGAGCAGGTTGATGCCCAGCGTGACCGTGCGCACGTCGAGGTGCTCCATCTCGGTCATGGCGACAGTTTGAAGTATTTCGGCCTGGGTGTATTCCATCGATCTATCCGAGCACTTTGCTAAGAATTACCAGTATGACGAACAGCACAAACAACACGGCGGCGACGAGCAGAAAGCGCAAACTCGGATCGTACGCAGCCTGGTCGATAACCACACTGGAAACGTGTTTGATCTTTTCCACCCGCTCGCGCACGGTCTCGGCAACACCGGTGGGCGTCGCTGGATCGGGCAATGGATTCAGAGCTTGAGTGGGGGCGGCTTGCGAAGTTTCCGTGGTGATCGCCGTCTGCTGCTGAGCGATCGGGTTCCCGCACTGTGGACAAAACATCGCCGCCTTGCGCACGGAAATTCCACAGGAAGCACAACGACGGGCAATTTCAGGTTCAGACATAACGAATTGCGTATTTCGAAATTCGCATTTCGAAATTTATACCCGGTGCATCGCGTTGAAAAGGTCTTCGCGCTGCGCGTAGATGCGCACGCCAAGACGCTCGCCTTCGCGCCGCAGTCGTTCCTTCAACTCGGTCGTGCTTTCGCGCGCGCGCGTTGTGTCGGCGATGATCACCATCGCGAACTTTCCCTGCACCACGGTCTGGTTGATGTCGACGATGCTGCAACTTGCTTCGGCCAAAATTTGCGCGACTCCGGCGACGATTCCCGGATGATCTAATCCAAACACGGAGATGATCATCCGCAAAGAAGAAGAACCTTCCGCGGATTGAAGGGGTTGATTTGCAGTGTCGACCTCGCGATAGATGTCGGTAACCAACTGTTCAACCATCTGTTCATTCGCGCCCGCGCCAAGGCGTTCATAAACCGCGCGAGTGATGCGATAAATCAAATCTTCATTGGCCATTGGGAAAGTAGATGAGTGAAGTGTTCAATTTTGGATCGGAGTGGTTACGGTCGACCGTTTTCCTGCGCGAGCTGGCGCGCTGCTTCGCGCATCTCTTCCGAGAACGTCTCGTTTATATCAACTCGATCGACGATGCCGACCACTGCGGCTTCGATCGACATGTCCTGGTCTCCGATCGCGGTGCGGGCGGCTTTGCCGAAGGCGCAGATCACCATTTCGCCAGTTCCCGCGCCCAGTCGATCGGCGACGACGACGATGTTTTTCGTTGGTTCTTTATCGAGATCGTAAGGATGGACGATCAGAAACCTGACGCCCTCGAGATCGGGTGTCTTCTTGGTGGACCAGACGGTGCCTACTACCTTTCCCAGGAACATGTTTATTTTCCATTGGTCATTTCACATTCCTCATTTGTCATTTCAACAAAATGAGAAATGACAGATGTCAAATGATGAATGACCAATGCTTAGACCTTCGCAAATACCTCTGCCGGATCGCCGAGGTCGCGGGCGGCAGGAGTGATGATGGTTTTCGAATTGATGAAAATCTTTTCTCCCTTCTGAATCGCCCGGCGGACGTCGTCTTCGCTGACAAAATCAACTGCCGTCTTGTTGCCGTTGCTGGATGCCTGCGGTTTGGGTTTACTTACAGGCTCGACGATTGGCGGCGGTGCAGCGGGTGCAGCAGGAGCGGTATACATGCTTCCTGCTTCGGCTTCGATCTCGGGCTTCGGCAAGGGCGACGCAACCGGCGCTTCGACGCGTTTGCCGGCAAGGAAGCGATCGACTATGGCCGCAATCTCCTGCCGATCGATCTTGCCACCGACGATTGCCGGTTCCGCTTGCCGCGGGGCAGATGCAGCGGTCTGCACGCCGACCGCTGGACGCGCACTCTTCACCGGACGCGTTTCGAAAGCGACGCGCTTGATGTCCATCAAGTGCAACGGCGAGACGTTGTCCGAAGTAACATTGCCGCCCCACGAACCGCAACCGAGCGTCATCGACGGCGGCAACGCAGTCGAGAAACCGATCGCGCCGTGCGTCGTGGGCGTGTTGACCGTGATGCGCGACGCGGGCATCTCGGAACCAAACGTCACTGCCGCCTCGCGTGAACGCGTGTGAATGCCGGCAGTGTGGCCCATGCCGCCGTACCCGAGCACTTGCTGACTCAACTTAGCGCACGCTTGCAAACCGTCAACCACATAAAACGCGAGAATCGGCGACAGCTTCTCCATCGACAACGGATATTCACGTCCCACACCGCCGACGTCGGCAATCAAACACCGAGTGCCGGGCGGCACTGTCAGCCCGGCCATGTTCGCAATCACTTCAACCGATTTACCGACGATCGCAGGATTCAGCGATCGCTGCGGAGTAGACACGACCTTTCCGAGTTGATCCGCTTCAGAAGCTGAAAGGAAATGCGCGCCCTGGAGTTTGAACTGTTCGCGTACCGCCTGTTCGAGCGGCGCATCGCAAACCACAGCCTGCTCCGAAGCGCAGATCGTTCCGTTATCGAAACACTTGCCAGTCAAAATGTCCTGCACGGCTTTCGGTACGTCGGCAGTGCGTTCGATACAAACCGGAACATTGCCCGGTCCGACGCCGAACGCCGGTTTGCCTGATGAATAAGCAGCCCGAACCAGGCCGATTCCGCCCGTGGCGAGAATCACGGCCGTCTGCTTATGCTTCATCAACGTTTCCGTGCCTTCGATCGTCGCACTCGACATGCAACCGATCGCATCGGCAGGCAGTCCTTCTTTTACAGCAGCCTCGCGCATCACGCGCGCTGTTTCGTTGATACACTTCGCCGCCGATGGATGTGGCGACAGGACCACCGCGTTGCGAGACTTGATCGAGATCAGGATCTTGAAGATTGCAGTTGAAGTTGGATTAGTGGAAGGAATGATGCCGGCTACGACGCCACGTGGGCTCGCGATCTCGACCACGTCTTTTGACTCGGAAACAACGCCCTTCGTGCGGAGGCCGCGAAAGTAGTTCCACACATCCTCCGCGGCGAAACGGTTCTTCTCTCGTTTGTCATCGGCAACGCCAAACCCGGTCTCTTCGACAGCCATCGCGCCTAGACGTGCGGCTTCGCGTAGCGCCGCCTTCGCCATCGTCTCGCAAATTCGATCGATCTTCTCCTGATCGAATTGGGCGACTTCGGCCTGGGCGCGATGAGCTGCCTCAACAAGATCCCGCGCCTGTTGCACTGAAACTAGATCCTTATCTACTGACATAACCAAACTCCGAACTTAGAGCTTTGTACTTTGTTCTTTGCTCGCTAACGAGCCGTCAAACTCACAGTGTCAAGATTCACCGCCGAACAAAGCACCAAGCTCAAAGAACAAAGCACTATCTCGTGCGTTCTTTATTGCCTTCACGGTTTCCAGCGCCGAGCGAACGGCCTTGATCGCCCTGACCGAGTTGTCCACGCGCTCCGCCGCCCTGCAACGCCTGCTCATCCGGGCTCAATCCCGTGCGGCCATTAACCGGAAGCACGCGCTCGACTTCAGCATGCGGTCGCGGAATCACATGAACGCTGATCAACTCACCAACTCGCCGCGCCGCAGCCGCGCCTGCGTCAGTCGCCGCTTTCACCGCACCCACGTCGCCGCGCACGAAGATCGTAACGTAACCGGCGCCGATGTACTCTTTGCCAAGCAGTTGTACATTCGCTGCTTTGACCATCGCATCGGCGGCCTCAACTGCACCCACGAATCCTTTGGTCTCAACCATTCCGAGTGCTTCCAGGGGCATCTCCTTTATCCTCACTTTGTAATTGTAAAAATTAAAAGCGCTATACAGTCACTGATTGGCCTCAACGTACCACCGCAGACGACAAGAAGCAAGAGACGCAAGATCCGATCTGGCCGATGGAATGCAAAAGTTTGACAGCGTTTAGCAGCGCGAGCTATAGTGCAGAAAAAGTGGGAGTTTTGTCCGCATTTCATACTAGCGGCGGTCCAACCAGCCAACGCCAGGAACGAGCGATTGGAGATGGCAGCGAGTGTAGGCGAACAATTGCGACTCGCCCGGGAGGAGCGAGGCATTGGCTTGCGCGAAATCTGCGATCAAACCCGCATCTCCGTCCACTACCTGGAAGCCATCGAAGCCAATGATTACAAGCGCCTGCCCGGAGGTGTCTTCAATCGTAGTTTCATAAAAGCCTACGCCCGCTGTGTCGGCTACGACGAGCGCGAGGCGATCGAAGGTTACACGCGTTACCTGCGCGAGCATGGCGAATCGACGGACGACGTCAACACGCACCCGCTGCATTCCAAGGTCTACACCGACACGCCCGCGACGCGTTCTCCTTTATTAACTGTCTTCTTAGCAATCCTGATTCTCGCCATCCTGACCGCGGCTGCCCTCGCCACGCTTTACTGGGTTCAAAAACGCGCTGAGAACCACGTCCCCGACAACGGCGAATATTACGGATCTATGTATAATGTCGGTTCACCGACAACAAATCATTTAGCGTCATTGGAATCTGACCAGGAAGCATTACTAACACATGATCACATCCGATATTTACGAAGGACTGACCTTCGACGACGTACTTTTAATCCCCGCTCGCTCTGACGTTCTCCCTCACGAAACTGACACCGCAACTCAATTCACACGCAATATCCGCCTGCAAATTCCACTGTGCTCGGCGGCGATGGACACAGTAACCGAAGCTTCGCTCGCCATCGCGCTCGCGCAGCAAGGCGGCATCGGAGTCATTCACAAAAACCTCAGCATCGAACGGCAGGCAGAAGAAGTCGACAAAGTAAAACGATCTGAATCGGGAATGATCGTCGATCCGGTTACGATTCGTCCCGATCGACCGGTGCGCGAAGCGCTCCAGGTGATGGAACGGTTTCACATCAGCGGCGTTCCCGTTGTCGACGAAACTGGTCACCTCGTCGGCATCATCACCAATCGCGATCTTCGTTTCGAAACTCGTTTCGACATTCCTGTTGCCGACGTGATGACTAAGCAGCCGCTCGTCACCGTCCCGGTCGGCACGACGTTGGATCAGGCGAAAGCCGTGCTCCAAAAACATCGCATCGAAAAGCTGCTCGTAGTCGACGACGACAAACACATCAAAGGTCTGATCACAGTCAAAGACATTCAGAAAGCGATCAAGTATCCGTCGGCGGCGAAGGACAACCTCGGACGCCTGCGCGTAGCAGCAGCGATCGGCGCTACCGGAGATTACCAGGAACGCGCCGACGAACTCGTGAAAGCTCGCGTCGACTGTCTGGTCATCGACACCGCTCATGGACATTCGTCACGCGTCATTTCCGCAGTAAAAGAAATAAAACGCCGCCATCCGG
The DNA here is from genome assembly GCA_035276045.1 of Pyrinomonadaceae bacterium. Taxonomy (GTDB): domain Bacteria; phylum Acidobacteriota; class Blastocatellia; order Pyrinomonadales; family Pyrinomonadaceae; genus PSRF01. Next base: position 68,629 of record DATELZ010000011.1, read on the forward strand.
ATACGGATCTAATCGCCGGCAACATCGGCACAACTGAGGGCGCTGAGGAACTGATCGACTCGGGCGTCGACGCGGTCAAAGTCGGCATCGGTCCGGGATCGATCTGCACGACGCGCGTCGTGACCGGCGCAGGGGTGCCGCAAATAACCGCCATTTCAAGTTGTGTTAAGGCAGCACGCAGCAAAGGCGTGCCGGTTATTTCCGACGGCGGGGTGAAGTTTTCCGGCGATGTTGCTAAGGCAATCGCGTCCGGCGCTGACGTGGTGATGATTGGATCGTTGTTTGCCGGAACTGAGGAAGCGCCTGGCGAAGTGATCTTGTTTCAGGGTCGTTCGTTCAAGAGCTACCGCGGAATGGGATCGATCGGCGCCATGCGAGAAGGTTCCCGCGATCGATATGCCCAGGACATGACGGCGAGTGAGTCGAAACTCGTTCCGGAAGGAATCGAGGGCCGCGTGCCTTATAAAGGAACGCTTGCCGACATGGTGACCCAACTCGTGGGTGGGCTTCGATCCGGCATGGGTTACACCGGTTGCCGCACGATTGCCGAGTTCCAGGAGAAGACTCGTTTCCTGCGCATCACTTCCGCCGGCTTGAAGGAGTCGCACGTTCACGACGTGATCATCACGAAGGAGGCGCCAAATTACCGGTTGGAGTAATGTGAAGGTCTGTGGCTGTATTAATTTCAAATCCGAAGACCGGTCGTTATGCATCGCGTCGACTTCGCCCCATTCAAGACACTCTCACCCACTTGAGATCACTCGGTCTCGACGTCGAGTTAAAACTGACGACGCGGCCTCATGAAGCAACAGAAATTGCAGCGCGCGCCGCGAACAACGGCTCCGCTGACGTGATCGTCGCCGGTGGCGATGGGACCATCAACGAAGCGATCCAGGGTTTGGCGGGAACGAAAGCGCGTCTCGCAATCATTCCTCGCGGCACCGCGAACGTGCTGGCGCGTGAACTTGGTCTGCCACTCGACGAAGAGCAAGCGGCGACCATAGCAGCGCGTGGAAAGTCGCGCCGGATTCATCTCGGTTTAGCGATTGATGAGACGACTGGCAATAGCCGTCACTTTGCTTTGATGGCGGGCATCGGACTGGACGCGTCGATTGTTCGGCGCGTGCAACCGTCGTTGAAGAAGCGAATCGGCAAAGGCGCGTTCTGGGTTTCCGGGTTGAGCCATCTCGCGACGTGGAACCCGCATCCGTTCACACTCGAGATCGATGGACGCGAGTACACGGGGACGTTTGCGGCGATTGGAAAAGGCGCGCGGTACGGCGGCGATCTCGTTATCACGCCCGGCGCAAAGCTGGACCAACCTGAATTCGAGGTTTGTATTATCGAGACTTCGAGCCGCTTTCGTTATTTGCGCTTGTTGTCGTACGCGATGCGCGAAGGCATGCCGCGAGATAATCCTTCAGTGAAGTTTGTAAAAACAACCCGTGTCCTGGCGCGCGGCAACGCCCATGTGCAGATTGATGGCGAATTGATTGGTGATCTTCCGATGCGTTTCGAGATCGCGCCGGAGTCACTCGAAGTCATCGTGCCTTAGTTTTGTGTTCCCCTCAGCCACGCGTTTCTTAGTGCCTTCTGCTCAACCGTGGCCCGCTGATCTTCCTCGATCCGATATTCAAAACGTTCCGCTTCCTTCAACACGAGGTTCGTTTTAATAGTGCGTCGATCGCGTTTGACCGTGATCGGGATTGAATCGCCCGCCTTGTAACGCGCCAGCGTCTTCAACCAACTCTTCGCCGGCTCTCTTCCAGCGAGCGAAACGATCTCGTCGGCCGCCTGCAATCCCGCCTCTTCCGCGGGTGAGCCGTTGCGAACGTTCTCGATCATCGCCATCTCGTCTTCAAACTCGAGCGTCAATCCGGCATCAAACGGTTCCTTCGCTTGCGACTTCACCAAACGCAGTCCGACGTAACTAAAAGCCTCCTCGTACGGCAAAACCTCTGTCGTCTGCACGTAACGTTTGAAGAAATCGCCGAAGTCCGTTTCCGAAACGCGCGAAACGACGCGTTCGAGATCTTCCGGTTGATATCCGCGGCCACGAAGGTAGTAACTGCTGTTCGGGCTCTTCAAATAAAACTCGTCGTACATCTGGCGCATCACTTCGTCGAGCGACGCCTTCCCTTTTGTGCGGCCACGAACCAGCAGATCCATCACCATGCCGATCAGCTCCCCCTTCGGGTAATAACTGATCGCCGTGTTTTGCAGGTTCGTTAACTGTGCGTGCGCCGCGTCGTCGATAAACGAGGCCGACAACGACGATTCTTCGGCGCTCATCAGGCGGCTGCCCGGCGCGTTCTCGATTCGTTCGATCGTCTGCGCCTGGCGATCGAGAAACTTCTTGTCACTCCAAATGCCCGCGCGGCGCAGCATCAAGTGGCCGTAGTAGTTCGTAAAACCTTCCGCAATCCACATACTGCGCGTGCGCAACGGGCGCGTGAAGTCCCATGGTCCAAGCTCTTCGGGACGCAGCCGCTTCACATTCCAGACGTGGAAAAACTCGTGCGCGACAGTGCCGAGTGTTTCTTCGTAAACGCCCGCTTCGCCGAGCGCGCCCGGTTCGATGATCTGCGTCGAAGTCAGGTGTTCCATGCCGTCGCCGGAGTGATCGTCGGCAGCGTAGTGAATCAGGAAAGTGTAGTCGGTAAACTCCGGCGGTCCCCACATTGCGACCTGCGCCCGCACGATTCGCTCGATGTCTTTTACGAGCGACGGGCGCTTGCCGCCTTCCGCGCCGAAGGAATGGACCACGACGTGATACCGTTTGCCGTCGACTTCGAAGGTGTCCTGCGTCCAGTCGGGCGCGATCTCGGTCGACGTGTCGACCATCTCGTCCCAGTTCGGAAACTGCCATTGCGTCTGTCCCGGCTGGTCCATGCGGCCGTTTACGATCTTCCAGCCTGCCGGTGGTTGAATCGTCAACTTCACCGGATCGGATTTATGGCCGACGACGTACATGAAGATCGAGTTGCCGTTGTAGTTTGCGTGTCGCTCGTCGAGTTGGGAAAACGTGCCGGAAAGATCGTTGGCGAATACCTTGTAGGAAAGTTGGACGATGTTCGTCCCCACCGGTTCGACGCTCCACGTTTGACCGTCGATGCGCGTCACTCGGCCTTTGGAGCGAACCTCCTGAACGTTCTTCGCGAAGTCGAAAACCGCGTAGCGGCCCGGCGACCATTTCGCCATCTGCAATTGCAGCGGCTTGTTTCTCAACTGTTCGGGCAATTCGATTGTGATTGCCACCTCGAACAGGTGCGACGTCGGACGCGACATCGCGAGGTCGTAGCTGATGGACTTCAGCGGCGGATCGTTCTGGGCGACGGCGACGCCGCTCAGGAACGCTATCACCGCCAGGGCGACGATTAGTTTGCGTGGACAAGCAGTCATGGGCGGATTATCTTACAAATCTGAGAGCACAAATGGCTATTACGGAACGCCTTTACTATTCCGATTCACACCTGATCGAGTTTGAAGCTCGGGTCGTCGATGTTACTGAACGTGTCAGCGGCTGGACTGCGATCATTCTGAACCGCACCGCATTCTATCCGACTGGCGGTGGTCAGCCGAGTGATACCGGCACGCTCGACGGGTTGCGCGTGGTTGAATGTATCGACGACGGCGATCGTGGCGTGCTGCACGTGGTCCAGGGCGTCACGCCGGCGAAGGACGTGATCGTTCACGGTCGTGTCGACTGGCCGCGCCGGCTCGATCACATGCAACAACACACGGGACAACATATTCTCTCGCAGGCGTTCGTCACGCTCTTCAACGCGGCGACGCGAGGCTTTCGTGTGTTGGACGCATCGTGCGAGATCGACGTCGAGTTGAACGAGCCGACTGCGGAGAAGATCGAACGCGCAGTGGAGCTTGCGAACAACGTCATCTGGGAAGATCGAGGGATAACGATTCAGAGCGTCACGTCTGAAGAGGCCGCTGAACTGTCGCTGCGCAAAGAACCGTCGCGTGAAGGCGAACTGCGATTGATAGAGATCGAAGGATTTGATCTGACACCTTGCGGGGGAACGCATGCGTATCGCACGGGAGAAGTCGGGATGATCGCGGTGCGTTCGTGGGAACGCGCGAAGGGATTGACGCGGATCGAGTTTGTCGCAGGCACGCGTGCGCTTGCGGATTATCGAAAAGCAAATCGCACTGCGCGAGAAGTTGCGGCGTTGTTCAGCTCCGGCCGTGACGATGGACCTCAATTAGCTTCCCAGATGCTCGAAGAAAACAAAGATCTCCATCGACGAATCCGTCTGCTTGAAGAGATCGCCGCGGGGGTTGAGGCTGAGAAGTTACTGGTTAATGCCGCCGGTGGCGTCGTAACTCAAGTATTCGAAGGCCGCGACGCAGAATCCCTCAAGAAGCTGGCCCAGGCACTGATCGCAACTCCCGGAACAATCGCCCTGCTCGGTTCACGTGACAAAGACACCGCCCGCCTCGTCTTCGCCCGCTCTTCCGACGCTCCCGGCGACATGAATCTCCTGATGCGCGAAGCCTGCGCGTTGTTGGACGGCCGTGGCGGCGGCAGACCTGACCTCGCGCAAGGTGGTGGCAAGCGAGTCGATCAGGTTGAGGCGATCATTACTCTGATGTCTCACAAATTGAGAGAACCTAATAAGTAGTGTCTTATTTTGGCTCTGCGTTCTCTGCGTCCCTCGGTGAACTCTGCGTTAAATATTTGGAAGTCAGTGTTTACGCAGAGATCTCAGAGCTACGCAGAGAACGCCGAGTTGAAATTAAGACACCACCACCTAATACTGCCATTTGATCGCGCGCAGGATATTCGAAAAGTCGTCGCTCCACACACGCGTTCCTTGCCTCCCGTTGAGCCGTTGCCATTGGGAGTTGATCGAGAGATAACTGATCTCTTCCGCGGAGCGGGCCATCACAACCCAGTGAGACGGATCCTTGCCTTCAACAGAATCAGGTTTCGTGTCGTCAAAGGCGATGCAGATGAGGTTACGGCTCGCTGCGAGGTCGGCAAGGATTGGGTTCAGGTTCAGACTGCGGCTCGATGCGTTGAACGCCAGAATCCCACCCTTCGCGAGTTTTGAGAGATAAAGATCGAGCGCCTGTTCAGTAACGAGGTGGACAGGTATCGCATCGGAGCTGAAAGCGTCCAAGACAATTAATCCGTAGTGAGCTTCCGGCGCGTTTTGCAGGTTTAGCCTCGCATCACCTTCAACCACGCTTACCGATCCCCCGGCACAGTTTTGCAGGTACGTGAAGTGTTCGGAGTTGCGTGCGAGGCTGATGACATCCGGATTGATTTCGTAAAACGTCCACTGCTGATCGGGTTTGGAGTACGGCGCCATCGCGCCAACTCCGAGCCCGACGACAGCTACATGAGGACTGACCGGAGCGGCGTTGAAAACCGCCATCACCTGGCCCAATGGTCCATGCTCGTGATGGTAGGAAATAGGCTCGCAGCGTCGAGACTGATCGACAAACTGCCGGCCGTGCACAGTGTTGCCGCTGTAGAAGTTGTTAACTCGATCTATCGTATCGGCAGTGACGCGAATGGTCCCGAAGAAGTTTCGCGCAACGTGGAGCGTTCGGCCTGTGTCTACAGTTGAATAAATACTGGCGAGCAGCACCGCGCATAAACCCAAAGCAAAACGCATCGGGCGCTGTCTAAAGAAATGATTGATAAGGATCAACGGAATACCTGGAACGATCAATAACTTGATCGTCGTAGAACTGGTGCGCACGTAAGGGACCAGCACTGTCAGTCCCAAAGCGAGTACAAAGAGACCTAAAGGATAAATGACATCGAGATAATTAGTTTGTCGCTCGCTATCGCGAGCATCACTGCGTTGCAGCATGCAGGCCAGCACTATTGCTAATGGATACTCGACAATCGACGTGAACAAGATCGGCGCAATCAAGACGTTGAACAAACTGCCTAGCGCGCCGCCAACCGCAATCCACAAGTAATATTCGGCAAGATGTCTCGTCGACGGCCGGTCGTCAGCCAGTTGTCGATGACACATCATTGCTGCCACAAAGAAAAAGCCAATATTGGCCAGGATCAACACCCACGCCGGTTCTGTCGCGCCTGAAGCAAGAATTAGTGTTACGACAAGCGCAGCAACGAACATGATGCGTCGCAGTGTTGCTACGGATGCGAATTGTTTGTTCGTGAACGCGAGAACAAAAGTCAGCAGGTAAAGAGCTAACGGTATGACCCAAAGCAACGGCACCGCGGCGACATCGCTCGTTATATAAGTCGTGACTCCTAACATCAGGCTTGAAGGGACAAACGACAGTGCCAGCCAATGAAGCCGGCGCAACATGGAAAGCCGTTCATTCGGAACGTCTTCCGTAACCGCGGCATTTCTGGTGATGGCGCCTGGAGGTGTTAAGGCTAAGGCGATCGCACACATGAGCGTGACTAAAACGGCGAACCCTACTCGCCACGCCCTGTACTGCTCGTTCAAACCGAGACTTGGCTCTAAAACAAATGGAAACGCAACGAGCGCGATCAGGCTGCCGGCATTGCTTGCCGCAAATAAAAAATACGGATCGACAGCGCGGTAGTGTTGTAGCTTTGAAAACCAGCTTTGCAGCAGCGGATTGCTCGCGGAGATGATGAAGAATGGCAATCCAATGGAGAACAGCAGAGTTTCAAGAACGCTTAGTGTCGGGTTTTCCTGTGGTCCAGTTATGACCGGCGCCGTCTGAACCGTCGAGCGGAAAAGGTAGATGGCAATCGATAGTATAAGCAGCACGTGCACTGCCGCCTGCACCCGCAAACTGAGCCATCTGCTTGACGCGAGGGCGTAAACGTATCCGACAAGCAGCATGGTCTGAAAGAAGAGTAGACACGTATTCCAAACCGCCGGCGTCCCGCCCCAATGAGGTAAGAGCGTTTTGGCAATCAGCGGTTGAATCCAAAACAGTAAGCCGGCGCTGGTGAAAAGTGTGATGGAAAACAGTAGCGGGTAACTGTAGGTTGATGTGCTCCTCGGGGTCATCTTGCGTGAAGCTTAACCTGCGCTGGTGATTTCCGCGATATTACGTAATATAAAACCATGACCAAGACCAATAAGAAGACTCTGTCACCAGCACAACGTGAAGAACTGCTCACAACATTGAAGACCCGTTTTGAAAAGAACATGAACCGCCATAAAGGTCTTGACTGGACCAAGGTACAAGCAAAGCTGGAAGCGAATGCTGAGAAACTCTGGTCACTCAACGAAATGGAGAGTACCGGCGGTGAACCGGACGTTGTCGCTCACGATAAGAAGTCGGGCGAGTACACGTTTTGTGATTGCTCAACGGAAAGTCCCAAGGGTCGCCGAAGTGTTTGTTACGACCGTGAAGCGCTGGATGCAAGGAAGGAAAATAAACCCAAAGACAGTGCTGTCAATATGGCCGCTTCGATGGGCATTGAGATCTTAACGGAAGGGCAGTATCGAGATTTGCAGAAGCTCGGGAGTTTCGACACGAAGACGTCGAGCTGGATTCAAACGCCGTCTGATATTAGAAAACTCGGCGGCGCGATCTTTTGTGATCGCCGCTACAACCAGGTCTTCACCTATCACAACGGCGCTGATTCTTACTATGCCGCCAGGGCGTTCCGTGGTTCGCTAACGGTCTAATCAATTCACGGCGACCTCGATCGCCAAGTTTTGACGGCGGGCGCGGCTTACGCGTAACATCCCGTCAAGTGACGATCGCGCCTACTATTCCCCTCGACACGTCCCTGCACGATAGACGGCTTGAGCTTACAGAACTGTCCAATCGGTTGCGCAAGGCGCACTCACAAATCCTCGAGACGTCGAATCTGCTGAAGCAGGAGAGTGAGGAACTCAGTAAAGAGTCCCGGCTGCTGCGTAACAATGGTGATAGACTCCGACAAACGTTGGATGCCGAGACTGCCCGGCAATCGAAATAACGACCTGGTCCAGACGCACCGGATCGTTATCATCCCTCCGTACAGAGTTGCATGCCATCCGTTGTGAAGTCAGCCCTTTCTCACGTCCCCCAAAAGGAGAACAGCCAATGAAACGAATCATGATACTCATCGCCCTAAGCACGATGGTTACACTTTGCTTGATTCAAGACTCGCAGGCCCAACGTGCCTCCCGCGTCAATGTCCGCGAGATCATCAGGCAGTTGGAGACAGATACCGACCGCTTCAAGCCATCACTCGACAGCGCACTCGACGATAGCCAGCTCAATGGCACCAAGGCTGAAGACGAGATCAACGAGTACGTGAAACGCTTCGAAGACGCGACCGATCGACTTCGCGGCCGCGCAGAGGATCGAGAATCTGCGCCAGGCGTCGCTCGTGAAGTGCTGACTCGCGCCCGATACATCAACACGTTCATGCGATCGCATCGTCTTAGCGCGCGAGCAGTAGCCGACTGGGCTACTGTCAGAAACGATCTCAACCGGCTCGCAATCGCCTACAACATCAGGTGGCGCTGGTGAAACATTAGTTGACAGACCTTACTCCGGGATTCTATATTGCTCAACCTGAAATTGATTTTCAATTTCATGGAATCTCCAAGACGGGCAATGAGGAGCTGAGGATGACAGCCATACCAATGAATGATTCGCACAAAGGTACTCCTGATCATGTCCATGTTTGGCATTGCGACGGGTGTCACTGTTTCCATATTCGAGCAACCGGAGTGTTGCTAACCTTCACGCCTTCAGAGTTCGCGGCATTCTCTAACTCCGTTTCAGACTGCTACTGGGAAAACGGGCTGCGGAACTTAGTCACCGACGACACACCCGTGGAGTTGTTAGCTGCTATTCCGCACAGCGACACTCTCAACTAACTTAAACCTCCGAATAACAACAACCAGGAGAGTCCATATGTACCGCCGCAGCATGGCAAGGTTCGTCATCATTGTTGGAGTGATTACGCTGCTATCTGCTTTGACGATGGCGCAACACCCGCACGCGAACCAGCTAAAAAGTAATACGGACACAAAACCAACCGGCATTCTCCTGCTCGCCCACGGAGGCCGTCAGGGCTGGAATGACGAAGTGAATAAGCTGGTGGCTCACCTGGACAAAACCATGCCTACGGAAGTCGCGTTCGGAATGGCGAGTAAGCGCTCGATTCAACCGGCAATCGATCGGCTCATTGCACGCGACGTCCGCGAAATCGTAGCCGTGCCGCTTTTCATCTCTTCGCACAGCTCGGTCATCACTTCCACGCAATTCCTCCTGGGCCATCGCGCCGAGGCCCCGGCCGACCTGGCAATGTTCGCCAAAATGGACCACCACACGCCGCAGAACGACCACCCGACGGCGATGCATGCCTCGTTTGATCCTACGACGCCCGTGAAATCGCCTGTACCGATCAGGATGACTGCTGCGCTCGATCGGCATCACCTTGTCGCCGATATTCTGCTCTCGCGCGCGCAAAGCATCAGCCGCGAGCCGGCGCGTGAAGTTGTCGTCGTCGTGGCCCATGGACCAGTGTCGGATGACAACAACAATCTCTGGCTGGCAGACATGGGAGTGCTTGTCGAACGGATGCGCGCTGCTTCCGGCTTCAAACGCATCGAGCGCCTGACCGTGCGTGATGACGCGAAAGAGCCGGTTCGCTCGCAGGCGACGGCTGAACTGCGCAAAGTCGTCGAGCGCGCAGTTGGCGAGCAGAACAAGGTCTTGATCGTGCCGCTGCTGCTCTCATATGGCGGCATTGAAGAGGGCGTCCGGAAACGTCTCGAAGGCCTCAACTACGAGATGAGCGCCCAGGGTTTGCTGCCTGACGAGCGACTCGCACGCTGGGTGCTGCTGATGGTCGAGGAATCGGCGAAGACGAAGCAGTAAGCTGGAACCAGGCTCACATATTCAGATAGAATCCGCAGCTCTTCTCGATTCTCATTTATCTGGTTCAAGATGCCGATGCTGCGGAAACTCTGCTTGATGTTGCGTAAGCTTTCTTTAACCTCTTTCGTCCTGCTCATCATCAACGCCCCCGTCAACTGCTTAGCGGCGCCGCACTTTCGCACAGTCTCCGGTTACGTTCTTACGCAACAAAATGAGCGGCTGGCTGGAGTCACGGTAATCGTCCGCGGTTCTTTTTGGGAGACACACACGATCAGCGATCGCGAAGGATACTTTCGCATCGACGTCCCGATCGGCGACCTGACACTCCGCTTCGAGGGAAAGAACGTTCAACCCCTGGAGAAGAAGATCGGACGCAATGAGTCAAGCGAGAACCTCGAGATCAAGATCAACGTGCTGATCGCGCCGCTTCAGGAAAGCGTGGTCATTCAGGACACAACACTTAACCCAACGATCGATCAACGCAACGACACGATCTACAAGAACACCCTCTTCGAACGCGACGACCAACTGGTTGAAGGACTGAATGCCGGCATCAACGCAGGCCAACATGAAGGTGGCGGCAAATCGCTGGAGATTCGCCGCTTTGGTTACAACCTCGATCACGGCGGCGTCAACGGCGGCTTGAAAGTGCTCGTTAACGACGTGCAACAGAACCAGGGTTCGCAAGGACACGGCCAGGGATACCTGGGCCAGTTGAAGAGTTTGACTCCCGAGTTGATCGACGACGTAGATATTCTCAATGGACCATTCAGCGCGCACTACGGCGACTTCTCCGGCCTCGGCGTAGTGCATATTCACCTCAAGGAGTCATTGCCGGAGCAACTCACTCTCAGAATTCACGGCGGTAATTTCAATTCACGGCGCCTCTTTGTCGCGTACAGTCCCGCAATAGCGCAGACCGATTCGTTCTTTGCGTATGAAAGTGCTTACACTGATGGTCCATTTCTCAACCCGGGACGTTATCGTCGTGACAATTTCACCGGCAACTACACGCGGCGTTTAGACAGTCAGCAATCGCTCAGCTTCAAGCTCAACGTGGGACGTAACAACTTCTTTTCGTCGGGCCAGATTCCTCTGAACGAAGTGTCTGCCGGAAGACTCGATCGCTTTGGCTTTATCGACCCCTTCAACGGCGGCCGCGCACGCACAGGAATATTGAGTGCTTACTACAAGAAGGAATTGGCCTCGGGAGGAGTGCTCAAGGTTGACGGGTTCCTCGGCCGTTCGCTCTTCGACCTTTTCTCAAACTTCACTTTCTTTCTTAACGATCCTGTCTTCGGCGATGAGATCCAGCAACATGACTCGCGGCTGCAAGAGGGCGTAAACGCGCAGTACCTGAAGCCACACAGATTTCTTCGCGGACAAGCGCTGCTAACCGCTGGCGGTAATGTTCACGCCAGTCAGATCCAGCTCGGTCTCTTCCCTTCCTTCGAACGCAATCCTAACCGGCTGGCCTTGAACCAGGCGGCGGGAATCGACAATCCCGGCGTGTTGCAAACCAACGCGCAGGCAAACATCACCAACTTCGCGGGCTACGCGCAGGAAGCGATCGATCTGTTGCATGGTCGCTTGCATTTGGAAGGCGGTCTGCGCTGGGATTACTTTCGCTTCAACGTCAGGAACGGCAGCAACGAAACGCCTGCTGCGCGGGATGTCTTCGGCGGCGTGCAACGTGCCGCTCGTTTCCAACCGAAGGCGGCCGCTGCGTATACGATCTCCGATCGCCTGCCGGTCACGGTCTATGCCAACTACGGTCGCGGCATCAATAGTCAGGATGCGCGTGGCG
>DATELZ010000012.1:0-47716 GCA_035276045.1 Pyrinomonadaceae bacterium
CGAACTCGCGCAGCGCCAGCGACCGTTTACCGCTCAGGCCGCGTTCGCGCAAGCGGACGAGGTGCTCGGGCAGGGTGTATTCCGGGCCGTAGATGATCCGGAGATACTCGCGGCCGCGGCATTTGATCGCCGGTTGGACCAAACCGCGCGATCCGCGTGTGATGAAGTCAAACGGCTTGACCACCATGCCCTCGCCACCGCGTCCGGTCAATTCCTGCCACCACTCGATGCCCTTTTGTTCGCTCGCCGGATCGGTAACGTCGACAACCAGGTAAGGCGTGGCGAACAACAACCCGTCGCCGGCGGCGCAAAGCCGCTTGAGCGTGTCCATGTGCCAGACGTGATCGCGATCGGTGTGGACCTTTCCTTCAGTCGCCAACAGATGAAACGGCGCGAGCTTCAAATCGTCAAGTGACTGGACGGGCCAGCAGTAGCGGCGATAAGCATCGACATACTGCTCCGCCGCCTCCGCACGCTCGCGATAGCGTTCGCGCAAGGCGGTTCAGTTTACGTGCCGCCCTCTTCACACACAAACTAAGTTCATTCCTCGTGTGACTAAAAAACAACTAAAGGATCGTTTCCACGACACACAGCATTGGAAATCTCCCGCCATCGGGAAATTGTGGAGGGAGCAGACGATGCGTTGGAGAGGTGAGCGGCAGAGCAGCAACGTTGAGGATCGGCGTGGAATGTCGGCAGGCAAGGTTGCGGTTGGCGGTGGTCTGGGATCGATCCTGTTAGTGATAGTTGCATTGCTCTTTGGCGCCGATCCGCGTCAACTTCTCGAACAGGTTCCGAACAATCCGTCGTCAGGAGTTCAAAGCTCCCGGCCGGTGAATCCCGAAGAGGAAGAGCTGAAGCAATTCGTTTCGGTTGTTCTCGCCAAGTCGGAAGACGTTTGGAACAACGTCTTCAGTCAGAATGGACGGCAGTATCGCGAACCGACGCTCGTGTTGTTTACGGACCAGGTACAATCCGCGTGTGGGATGGCGGGTGCTGCTGTTGGTCCGTTTTATTGTCCGGGAGATGAGAAGGTCTATATCGATCTGTCTTTTTATGAAGAGCTGCGGCGGCGGTTCAATGCGCCGGGAGATTTTGCGCAGGCGTATGTGATCGCACACGAGGTGGGCCATCACGTGCAGAACCTGCTCGGGATTTCCGATCGCGTCGATGCGATGCAACGCCGGGTGAGCGAAGTTGAAGCGAATCAACTGTCGGTGCGGTTGGAGTTGCAGGCTGATTTCTTTGCGGGTGTGTTTGCGCGTTACGTGCGTGATCAGGGAGTGCTCGAACCGGGCGACATCGAGGAAGCACTACGTGCGGCCAGCGCCATCGGCGACGATCAGATCCAGCGCCAGACTACGGGCTACGTCGTCCCCGACTCCTTCACCCACGGCACCTCCGAACAACGCCTCCGCTGGTTCAAGAAAGGCTACGACACCGGCGACATGCGCCAGGGCGACACCTTCAGCGCGCGAAGTTTGTAGCGCCCAATCCGGAGGCGGTCGCGCCGCAGGCACGTAACAAGCGATAGCGCCGCAGGCGCGTCACAAGGTAGCCAGGGGCGCGCGCGCCCCTGGGGCTTATTCGAAAGCAAGCAAGCTCTGTAAGAGCGACGGAACCCTCATTTCGCAAACAACAACGGAACAATCTGCGGGGCGCGAAAGTATAGTCCCCCATGACTTCCACACAGATAGGGAAGCAGGATCCCCAGAACCTGCTGAGACTGTGGCCGGGCGTGGCCGCCGTCGTGCTGCAATGGATCTTCCGTTTCGGTGTTAAAGAACTCTTTCCCGGAATAACCGGCTTCGGTTACGCAGTCATGGGCTCGCTCGCCTGTGCCGCCATCTTTCTGCTGTGGTGGATGTTCTTCAGTCGCGCGCGGTGGCGTGAACGCTTCGGCGCGCTGGCGGTGATCGCGGTCGCCATCGCCGCAAGCTGGTTTCTCAAACACGAATCGATGTCGCTGGCATGGCTCCTCGCGTACGCCGTTCCCGTCTTGTGTCTTGCATTCGTCATCTGGGCCGTCGCGACTCGCCGTCTCCCCGACAACCTGCGGCACGCAACGATGGTGGCATCGATCGCGGTCGCTACCGGCGGCTGGTTATTACTAAGACAAAACGGCATCAACGGAGATCATAACGCAACATTCGGCTGGCGCTGGTCGGCAAGCGCGGAGGAACGACTCCTCGCTCAACAACCCGAAACGGAAACAGCCCCCGCTGAAGCCACCGCGCCAACAGCGGCACCATCCGTTGCTCCAGCCGGTGCCCCAGCCGTTACTCCGCCAACGACACAGCCCGCCACCGAAACACCAAAATCAACCGCACCTGCAACAACCGAAACAAGCGCACAGTGGGCCGGCTTCCGCGGCTCGAGACGCGACGGCATCGTGCGCGGCGTGAAGATCAAGACTGACTGGTCAGCATCGCCACCGGTGCAAGTGTGGCGTCGTCCGGTTGGACCAGGCTGGTCCTCTTTCGCCGTCGACGGCGATCTGATGTACACGCAGGAACAACGCGGCGACAGCGAAGTCGTAGCTTGTTACAAAGCGTCGACGGGCAAACCTGTTTGGACTCACAGCGACAACGCCCGCTTCTTCGAATCGAACGGTGGTGCTGGCCCACGCGCCACGCCGACGCTCGCCAACGGCCGCGTCTACTCTTTCGGCGCAACCGGAATTCTGAACGTACTCGACGCCCGCAACGGCAAAATCATCTGGACGCGCAACGTCGCCGCCGAAACAAATACTAAGATCCCGGTCTGGGGCTTCTCGAGTTCGCCACTCGTGATCGGCGACACCGTGATCGTCGCCGCGGCAGGACAACTCGCCGCGTACGAAATCGCCGGCGGCAATCGGCGCTGGGTTGGTCCAGCCAACGGCGGAAGTTACAGTTCGCCGCAACTCGTGACGATCAACGGCGTCGCGCAAGTGCTGCTCACCAGCGACGGAGAGTTGACCAGCGTCGCCGTCGCCGACGGAAAACAACTGTGGCAACATCAGTGGGCAGCCAACACGATCGTGCAACCGGCATTGATGAGCGACGGCAACGTCCTCGTCACCAGTCAGGAAGCCGGCATTCGCCGCATCGCAGTGGCGCAAACCTCCGGCGCATGGTCCATCCAGGAACGTTGGACCTCAAACGGTCTCAAGCCTTACTTCAACGACTTCGTCATTCACAAAGGACACGCCTTCGGTTTCGACGGCCGCATTCTTTCCTGCGTCGATCTGAACGACGGACAGCGCAAGTGGAAAGGCGGGCGTTACGGCAATGGACAGCTAGTCTTGTTATCGGATCAGGATCTGCTGTTGGTGCTCTCGGAAGAAGGCGAGTTAGCGCTCGTTCAGGCGACGCCGGATCAGTTTACGGAAGTGGCGAAGTTCACGGCGATACAAGGCAAAACGTGGAACCATCCGGTGCTCGTCGGCGACTTGTTATTGGTTCGCAATGCCGAAGAAATGGCAGCGTTCAGACTGCCTTTGGCCGACGGAGCAACTCGCGCGAGCCGGTGATTCGCGAGCGCCGAAGGCGCGGCCATGGTAGCCAGGGGCAAGTGCAAGCGAAGCGAGCACGACGCCCCTGGAATAACAAAACAAGAAACCGAGCACTGAAAGTGCGATAGATTGCCGCGACTTCTGTCGCGCCTTCGGCGCTCGCGCTGCCTTCCTAAACAGATCCAGGGGCTTCGCTTCGCTCACCCCTGGCTACCCTCTTCCGCGCCTTCGGCGCTCCATTAGTGCAGCGGACATCAGCGGAACTTCCAGTCGGTCTTACCCGGTTCCAGTGTTGAAGTAGCGAGCTCGAAAGGTAACAACGTTCGAACAACAAATGCGGTGAGATGTTTTGCGTGCCTGCTCCTATTGACACTCGATAGGAGAGACGACTAGACTCCGCTCCTATCGACCGTCTAGAGGTGCTTGATGAACAAACAAACAGCCGACCTTTTTAAACAAGGAACGCTCGAACTCCTGATCCTGCGACTGCTCAGCTCCACCACCCTCAACGGCTGGGACATCATGCAGCGTATTCAATTGACGTCCGCTGAAGTGCTCAGCGTCACGCCCGGCGCTCTTTATCCCGCACTCCACCGGCTCGAAGCACGCGGCCTGATCTCCGCCACCTGGCGCCCGTCCGACAACAATCGCAAAGCCAAGTTCTATGGCCTGACTGCACGCGGACGTAAACAACTCGAAACACAACGCAAAGAGTGGGAACGATTTTCCGGCGCCGTCGCTCTGATTTTGAACAATGCGTGAGGTTTTATTCCGGTGAGTTTAAGCAGTTTGGCGCGTCGCTGGCGCGCCCTGATTCACAAAGAGCAACTCGAAGACGAACTCGACGAAGAACTGCGTTTCCATCTCGAACGAGACGTCGCACAAAACGTCCGCAACGGCACAACTCCCGAAGACGCCCGTTACGCGGCGCTGAAAGCGTTTGGAGCAATGGACAAATCGAAAGAAGAATGCCGCGACGCGCGCGGCGTTGGACCACTCGAAAACACTCTGCGCGACATCACCTTCAGCGTGCGTGTGTTGTTGAAGAGTTACGCGTTTACGATCGTCGTCGTCCTGACGCTCGCCCTCGGCATCGGCGCGAACACGGCGATCTTCAGTTTTGCCAACGGCATCCTGCTGCGGCCGCTTCCCTACCCTCAATCGGATCGATTGGCCGTGATCCAGGAGACCGCAATCAAACGCGGCATCGATGCGATGAGCGTCTCGTATCCGAATTTTCTCGACTGGCGCGAGCAGAACAAATCCTTCGAAGACATCGGAACCTATTTCGGCACGAGCCGGTTTGCCCTGAGCGGCGCCGGTGAGCCGGTCGAGATTCGCGGCTCGCGCATTTCACAGGGAACGTTCGAGATCCTGCGCGTCGCGCCGCAACTGGGCCGCACGTTCACCGCCAACGAAGATCGTCCCAACGAAGACGCGGTCGTGATCCTCGGCCACGATCTCTGGCAGCGGAGTTTCGGCGGCGACCCGCAGATAGTCGGCAAGCAGATCGTTCTCAGCAATCGCCAGCGCACGGTTGTCGGCGTGATGCCGCCCGGCTTTCGCTTTCCTGAGATCTCCGAACTCTGGGTGCCGCTCGCGCTGACGCCGCAGACCTTTACCCGCACCGATCACGGTTTGAGCTCGATCGCGCGTTTGAAAGACGGCGTGACCGTTGGCGCCGCGCAGGTTGAGATGAACAACATCGCCGCGCGTATCGAACAACAGAATCCGATCACTAACGAGGGTCTCGGCGTGAAGGTGTCGAGCCTGCACGACAACCTTACCGGCGACTATCGCGAAGCGCTGTTGATCCTGCTCGGCGTGGTCGGTTGTGTGTTGCTCGTGGCGTGCGTCAACGTCGCAAACCTGATGCTTGCTCGCGCCACCGCGCGGCAGAGAGAGTTTGCGTTGCGGGCCGCGCTTGGTGCGAGTCGCTGGCGGATCATGCGCCAGTTGCTCGTGGAGAGTTTGTTGTTGGCGTTGGCGGGTGGCGTTCTGGGTTTTGTGCTGTCGCTCCTCGCGCTGCACTTGTTGCTCAACGCGATTCCGATCCAGCTTCCGTTCTGGATGAACTTCGGCATCGACTTCCGCGTGTTGATATTCACCGGCGGCATCACCTTATTGACTGGCGCTGTCTTCGGCGTGATGCCGGCGCTGCAAAGTTCGCGCGTCGATCTCAACGATACGTTGAAAGAAGGCGGCCGCGTCACCGGTGGATTTCGCGGCCGTTCGCGCAGCCTGCTCGTCGTAACGGAGATTGCGCTGTCGCTGGTGTTGCTCGTCGGCGCGGGTTTGATGATCCAGAGTTTCCTGCGTCTGCGGCGCGTGAATATCGGACTCGACGCAAAGAACGTTTTGACGGCCAGTGTGATCCTGCCGTCGGCGAAGTATCGCGCGCCGGAGCAACGGACGGCGTTCTTCAAACAGTTGCTCGACCGGGTGCGTAATCTGCCTGGCGTTGAAGCCGCAAGCGCGACCGCGACATTGCCGTTGACCGGAAGTAACTGGGGCCGAAGTCTGACCGTCGAGGGCTATCCGGTCCTTTCCGTGGGCCAGGCCCCGTCGATTCAACACACCGTGGTGACGCCCGGCTACTTCCGCACCATGGGTATATCGGTCCTTGCCGGACGTGACTTCAACGACTCCGACACGAAAGACTCACTCAAAGTAACGATCGTCGACGAACGCCTCGCGCGCCAATACTGGCCCAACGAAAGCGCGATCGGTAAGCGTATCCGCTTTGGACCACCTGAGAATAACGAACCGTGGCACACGATCGTCGGCGTGGTCAGCACTGTTCGTCATCAAAGAATGCAGGAAGACACCGAGAAGAGCGTCTACCTGCCTCACATGCAAATTTCAGTGCCCGGCCTGGCCCTCGTGGCCCGGACAACCTCGGCGGATCCACTGCAAGTGGTCGGAGCGATTCGCCGTGAAGTGGCGCAGATCGATCCGGATCAACCGATGAGCGAAATAGCGACGATGGAACAGGTCGTGGCGGAATCGATCTGGCAGCCGCGTTTGTACGCGACGTTGTTTGCAGTGTTTGCCGGTGGCGCGTTAGTGCTCGCGCTGATCGGCATTTATGGCGTGATGGCGTTTCTCGTGCAAACGCGCACGCACGAGATCGGCGTGCGCATGGCCCTCGGCGCAACGGCGCTGGACGTGTTCAAACTCATCGTCGGCCGCGGCATGAAGTTGACCATCATCGGCGTGGTGATCGGCGTCGGCGGCGCGATAGCGTTGACGCGTTTGATGCACAGCTTGCTCTTCAACACCAGCGCCACGGATCCGATCACGTTTATCGTCATTTCGTTGCTGCTCTCGCTGGCGGCGTTCCTCGCGTGTTACATCCCAGCCCGGCGCGCAGCAAAGGTCGAGCCGCTCATCGCGCTCAGGTACGAGTAACAAATTGGGGCTCCGCGGTGTTCTACAGGTACAATCCCACGCCGGAGGAGCCCCAATGAAGAAATCGTTTGCGATATTGATTACGGTGTTGGCGACCGCCATCACCGCCCTGCCGCAGAGTTTCACCCTCGACTCATTCAACAAAGCGAAAGGCTTGCTCGATCGATCGATAACGGCCTACGGCGGACGTGAAGCATTGAACTCCATTGCCAACGTCTCCATCCGGATCGAGGGTGAATCCGTTCACCGGAATCAGAGTCGCCGACCGGGAGATCTCGATCGAACCCCGTACAGCGGCGAGTTTGTGATCGACGTGAAGAACTCCCGCGCGATGCAAACACAAAAAGGTCACTATCCCGGTGGTTTCAACTGGCACAACGGCTTCGTGATCGACGGCGGAAATCGCACCAGTTTCGACCTGATTCGCAAAACGTCGAGTCCGCCGGGACCGGTTACGCCTGCTGTCTTTCGCGGAATCATTCGTTGGCTGCCGCAATTCGTCCTGCTGAACGTGCTGGAAAGAGCGGATACGTTGCGTTATCTCGGCCAAACTTTTCATGAAAAGCGCCGTCACGACGTTATTGACTACGTGTCGCCCGATAACTCGCGGTTCGCGCTTTATATCGACGAGCAAACAGGCTTCCTGTCGAAGTTTGAGATCATGTTCACCGATCGTTTCTCCGGCGACACGGTTCTGGAGACGCGTTTTCCGGGACAACGGAAGGTTGGAAATCACATCGTTCCTACAGCGCGAGTGCATGTGATGGATGGCGACGTCGTGGTGAACGACTTCCGCTTTGCCGAGGTCACATTCAATACCGAGCTGCGTCCCGAGACGTTCAAGGTGCCCGAAGGTTTTCGCGCCGTCACCTTCCCTGCGCCCACACCGGTTACAAAACACGCCGAGAAGATCTACACGACGAGCGCGGGCGGTTATAACGTTTTGTTCGTCGACTTCAACGACTACATCTTCGTGATGGAAGCGCCGGGCAGCGATCGCGTTTCGTTACAGGCTATCGAACAGATCAAGAAGACGATTCCCGGCAAGCCGATCAAGTACGTTGCCGTGACGCATCATCACGACGATCACGCCGGTGGCATTCGCACGTACATGGCCGAAGGCGCTACGTTGATCGTCGCTCCGAGCGAACAGGCGTTCTTCAAGAAGGTGAGCGAACTTCGTTACAAAGCAGACCCGGATGCGTTGACTCGCAATCCGCGCGCTGCGGTTTTCGAGCCGGTGCAGAATGGCAAGCGCGTCCTCACCGATGGCACGACGACGGTTGAGATTTACGACATCGGCAAGGGACCACACGCTGAAGAGATGCTGGTCGCTTACTTTCCGGATCACAAGTTGATCTACCAGGGCGATCTGCTCAACCGCCCGTCGAATGGCGACTATCCAATCGCCAACGACACCTCGGTCCATTTCCTGAACTGGATCGACACAAAGAAACTCGCCGTCGAAACGACGATCCCCGTGCACGGCACGCCGACGACGATCGCCGAGTTTCGCAAAGCCGTGGCTGAGATGAAGAAAGCGAACTAGCCCGGCGGCGCTTGTCAACCCAAAATTTCCCACTTGGACCTTCGTGGAAGAATGGGAACTTATTGCTTGAACTCGGCGTCTGATTCTTCATGAATTTCTCTGGCCGCCGAGTTGTCAAAAACACCACGACCCGCTCAAGTGATAAAGCCCACTTGTTGGTGCTCGGAATGTTTCTGATTTCTGGTTTTCTTTCAGGGTTGATGTTTGGTTGGCTTATTAGTACGCCGGAGTTGCAGTCGTTCTTTTATATCAAGGGCGATAAGTTTTTGATCCCTCGTTATACGTATTGGTTCGCCTTTAGCCTGACTCAACTATTAGGACTGGTAGCAGGATTCTCAGTTTCCCGTTGGCGCAAATGGCTCGCTCCGATTCGTTCAAGACGCCGTCTCGCGGTCGCAGCACTTGTTATTGGCCTGGCAACACCATTCCTACAGGTTATCTCTCCATTGATGGGGGATATTCGCGTAGCCCTGATTGGATTCTTCGTTCTGGTTTCGTTTGCGATGTGCGTGCTAACGGGTAGCGTACGTCTATTACCGATCGCTACGATTTGGAATCTCATCTTCGCCGCAGCGGGTTTTGTAATAATTTATGGGAGTGCTCGAGTCTTCAATGCACCTAATACCTGGTATGAGCTACTCCAATGGCCAATCTTAGAATCTATGTTGTCTCTATCAATCGCGAGTTGGATTGTTTGGCGGCAACGCTCTGACGTTACTGGCGCTCCCTCAATAGACTCAAGCCTTCAATCAGCGGCGGGAAGTCGAGGAGCGCGTCTTTCTTCACGCCCCAGGTGGTGAACATGTAGCCGAGCATTTTGGGACCAGCCTGGGTTCGGCTGTAGTTGATGAATGATTTCGTGGCGTCGACGTTTTTCCAACCCGCGGGTATTACGCGAAAGCCTTTGTCGATAAACATCGGGATCGACGGATAGCTTTCCCTGACTTCGTAGTGCCAGTCGCAGATGATGACGTCTTTGGGAATCAGATCGATCGCTTTCGCGGTGCCGTTCTTCGCCGCTTCCCACTCGCCGTAATCGTACTTTGCCGCGTCGATCAAGCGATCGCCCCACATCAACATCTCTACGCGACGTTTGCGCACGAGGTGGCCGTGCAGCTCGTTGACCGCTTTGGCAAAAAGCACTCCCGGATCCTGGCCCTTTGTCGACGGCGACTTGTCTGAGCCGAGCAGAAATACTTCATCCATGCCGACATGAAATGCATCCGCGCGAAACGCGTCGACGATCTCGTCCATCAACTCGAAGACAACGCGCCAGACTTCCGGATTGAGCACGTCCCATTCGCGACAATAGATCTCTTCGTTCTTAGGGAATGCTCCCGGCGTGAGATCGAACTGCGGATAGACGGTGAGCAGCGGAAACGTCTCAGCCTTCCACGATTGATGGCCCACCGACTGAAACTCCGGTATCAGTCGAATGCCAAACTTCCTGCACAACGCCGCAAACTTTCGCGCGCCGTCATGCGTGATCGGGTTCGTGCCGCGCCGCAGCTCCGGATGCGACTTGAACGCGAAGTTATAATCAACCTCGAGAATGATGACGTTGATTCCCTGTTTCGCGAGCGCTTCGAGATTCTTGCCGAGCGCTTCGAGATCGCTGTCGGTGTTGTAGTCGAGCAGGTGTATCGCGCGCCACGGCTTTGTGTTGCCCTGCGCAACAACGGACACACAGATCAATACCAACGCAATTACGCTTAGTTGCCAGATCGATCTCATCGAATAACCTACGGCTTTTCCAGTTTCTTCAAGTTCTCGATCGCGCTCGTGTTATTTGGATTCAGCTCCAGCGACTTCTTGAAATTGCTAATCGCCAACTCGCGCTCGTTGTTGTTCATGTAAGCCTCGGCGAGACTGTCGTACGTGTTGAAACCTTGCGGATACGCCTCGACGTTGAGCTTGAACACCTCGATCGCCTCTTTCATTTTGCCGCTGCCCATCAGCCTGTAGCCGAGTGCATTCAACTCGGGTTCCGCGAAGTCGTAAGTCGCAGCTTGCTTCGCTTTCAGATCGCGATACTGGACCAAGGCGGCGTCGATGCCTTTGTCGCCGATCGTCTTTTCGATCACTTCAGCAATCGACTGCTTCGGCGGATCGTACGGCTGGTTGTAGATGATTCTCCCGAGCTTGTCGCTCAGCCGGTTGAGATTTGGGTTGCTGGTGTTGTCGAGGATCACGATCAGGTTCTTCTCTTTCGGAAAGCGGACGATCGTCGTGGCGAAGCCGTTGATGCCGCCGCCGTGCGTGATGATCGGCACCGGCTGATCGTTCACTTTGAAAGAAGACTTGACGATGGCCCAACCGTAGGCGTAGTCCTGCAGGAACGGTTTATACATCAACTCTTTCGACTGGGGCGTGATGAGCTTGTCAGTGTAGAGCGCCTGGTCCCACAGGTAGAGATCTTCGACAGTTGAATACATCGAACCGGCAGCGTAAGGGATCGACATGTCGAGATACGGCGCGTTCGTGTAACCGTTGGCCGTCTTCACGTAGCCGGAAGCGCGTTTCGGCAAGAGCGGATCGTGAAGATCGTAGCCGGTGTTCTTCATTCCGAGTGGATCGAAGATCATTTCCTTCAGCGCTTGTTCGTAACTCTTGCCGGTGATGCGCTCGACGATCGCGCCGAGCAGAAAGTATCCGGAGTTGTTGTAGGAAAACTTCGTTCCCGGTTCGAACTCCAGGTTGCCGCTGGCGTACGTCTTCACGAAATCGGCAACTCTGTAAGGATTGCGGCTGACGTTCGCGAAGAAACCCGGCTGACTCGTGTAACTCGGGATGCCGGACGTGTGCGTGAGCAGGTGATGGACCGTGACCTTCTCGCCGATGTCCTTTCTATAGTCCGGCAGGTACTCGGAGATCTTTGCGTCGAGTTTGATCTTTCCCTGCTCGACGAGTTGCAACGTCAGCATCGCAGTGAACTGCTTCGTGATCGAGCCGAGGCGAAACTTCGTGTCGGGCGCGTTTGGAATTTCCCATTCCATGTTCGCCATCCCAAACCCGCCTTTGTAGATGACCTTCCCATTCTCCGCCACGAGTGCCGAGCCGTTGAACTGGCGATACTTGTGCGCCAGCGTCAGCACCTCCTGAATCTTCGCCGCGTGGTCCTGCGCCAGCGCGGCGTGTTGGAAACCGAGCAGCAGGATCGCTGTATAGATCGCCAGTCTCAGGGGCATAAGGAAATTCTTTTTCATGATTCGCCTCTTTAAAGGGTTAACGCAAGAGATCGCGCAGTTCGGGATGGCCGCCGTGGTCGGCCCAACCGGACGGCGTCGAGCCGACTTTGGGATCTTTGATAGTTCGATCGGCGCCGTGGTCCAGGAGAAAGTCGACCATCGCGCGATGGCCGTTCATCGCGGCGTAGTGTAAGCCTGTGCCGGCGTAGTCAAAGCCGCCGGGGATGACGTTGATCTGCGCGCCTTTGTCGAGCAGCAGTTGCGCGGCGTCGAGGTGGCCGTGCATGCACGCATAGACGAAGGCGTTGTTGACGATGCCCTGCTGGTCCTGTGACCACTTGCTGCCGTTATCGATTAACGACTGCTTCACGCCGGCATTCAGGTTCGAACAGGTGATTACTTGAAGATCGCCAAAGGGCCAGTCGATTTTTCCCGCCTCTGGTTTCAGGGTGCCATCGGCGTTGAAGTAATTCTCGATCAGATCGGTGCGTCCGAGCGCCGCCGCAGTGCGCAGGTTCTGGATCTTTGCGCCGCGTTCCATTAACAAAGCAATCACGTCTTTGTTGTTCCAGTACAGCGCCTCTTCCAACGGCGTCCAACCGCCCGCGCCGTCGATCGCTGCGCCGCGATCGAGTAACAATTCGGTTGCCGGTCTGTTGTCGATACTTGCGGCTGCGCCGAGTGGCTCGTTCAGTTCGGCGCCGGCGTCGATCAAGACCTCGATCATCTCCAGATGATGCGGTTTATCTTTGCCGTCCAACACGAGGCACTGAAGCAATGTTGGATGACTCCTGGTCGAGCGCGACGTGGCGAGCGAAGGGTCTGCGGCGACTACGGCCTTGAACTTTTCGAGGTTGCCGGCGGCGATCGCCGCCATAGCGGGGTGAAACTTTGCGTCCATAGAACTGGTACTATAATCTTCACCATATGAAAGACAAAGACCCGTTAGCAACTTCGGGACTGCCGACATTCAATCGCAACAAGGTCTCGAACGAGGGTCAACCAATCGAGCCGAAGTACCTGATCCTCGTCGTCGACGATTCGGCTGATAATCTCGCGTTCATCAGTTTGGATTTGCAGCAACAGGGCTATCGCGTGGTGACGGCGAATAACGGTGAAGACGCCGTCGCCGTCGCAGCGCAGATGCTGCCTCACTTGATCTTGATGGACATCAATTTGCCGGCGCTGGATGGCCTGGGCGCCACCCGCCGGATTCGCGAACAAGCTCCCTTGCGAGAAGTGCCGGTAGTCGCAATCACTGCCTTTGGCACCGAAGGTTTCCAGCGCGCCGCCTACGACGCCGGCGTATCCGGTTATCTAACAAAACCAATCGACCTCGACCGCATGCACCTGCTCATCGCCCGCCTTCTCTCCCCCACCGGCTCGGGCAATTTGATCACCGGTTAAGTCACGGTATCTAATTCTTTAGCCCAACTAGCACACACGGTATTTGAGGGTTCTGAGCGCCGCAAGGCGCAATAAATGGTAGCCAGGGGCAAGTGCGCGCGGAGCGCGCACGACGCCCCTGGATTACGACAAGCAAATTTTCGAGCACCAAAGGTGCGATAGAACGAATGTTTTCTGTCGCTCTTTCAGAGCTCCCATGCTTCCCCCATCAGACCAGGGGCTATGCGCTGCGCGCCTGCCCCTGGCTACCAGATGCCGCACCTTCGGTGCTTTCTACCAACTGCCGCGCCTCTGGCACTCTCTACGATGTGCGGGAACGTGACCGTCGAGGATGTCACAATCTGTGATCTCCCAGTGTCGACTGCTAGAACATTGAGCACCTCAACACTCGTCATGCTCGGCGTTCGGCTCCTGCTGAAACGTCAAGCTCAGAATCACTGCCACCAGGTCATCTGGCTCGATGGGTTTGGCGAGGTGAGTTTGGAAGCCGGCCAATAGAGCGCGTCGGCGATCGACGGCGCCGGCGTAGGCGGTCAGGGCGATGGCGGGAATGTGTCCGCCTTCTTCCGGCGCCAGCGCGCGGATTTTCCTGATCAACTCGTATCCGTTTTCAGCCGGCATGCCGATGTCGCTGATGATCACGTCAGGCTTGACGCGCGAGAGTTCGACCAAAGCGGCGGCACTCGAAGCGACGGCAGTCACACTCGCCCCATGACGCCGCAGCATCGTGCCGATCAGATCCTGAGTATCCGGATCATCTTCCACCAGAAGAACGTGGTGCTTCCTGAGCCGTGGTTCCGCCAACAGTTCGTCAGTCCCGGCCAATAACTGAGCTTCGACGCCAATGAACGACGGCGCCTTTGCCAAGTCAGTGCTAATAACCTCAGATGACGTCAACGGAAACTCGACCGTGAAAGTCGATCCATTCCCAATCCCTTCACTTTCAGCGGTAACAGTTCCCGCCTGCTGCCGCACCAGGTAATCGACAATCGCCAATCCCAGCCCCAGCCCGCCATGCGACCGCACGTTCGACGAATCCACCTGCCGGAATCGTTCAAAGATAAAAGGCAAGTGCTCCGCGGCAATTCCCAAACCAGTATCCATCACTTTCAATCGCACATACGTCGCATGACGCTGCAAACAAACTTCGATCCTGCCCCCGCCCGGCGTAAACTTGATCGCGTTCGAGAGCAGGTTCGTGACGATCTGTTGCAGACGAGCCGGGTCGCCGAGAATTGGACCAGCAGCCGGATCGATCTTCGTTTCGAAGCGGAGATGCTTCGCGTCGATCACGGGACGCAGTGAATTGACAACACTCTCGACAATAGCGGCAAACGCCACCGGCTGAAAATCGATCTTCAACTTGCCCGTGATAATGCGCGAAACGTCCAACAAGTCTTCGATCAACTTCGACTGCGCCTCGGCATTGCGTTGAATAACATTGACCGCGCGCTCCCGTTCCGTCTCGCTCAGTTGGTTTGAATCCAACAACCGCGCCCAGCCAAGTATCGACGTCAACGGAGTGCGCAACTCGTGCGACATCGTCGCGAGAAACTCATCCTTGATGCGATTAGCGTTCTCCAGCTCTTCCGCTCGCAAGCGCAACACTTCTTCCAACTGCCGCCGCTCAGACGTGTCGTGGCCCACGCCAAAAGCGAGGCCGTCCTCCGGCACCGGGAAATAGCTCCAGGCTACCCACCGGTAGCTTCCATCCTTGCAGCGCAAACGGTTCTCCATGAAGTGAACCGGCGAACCAGCAGTAAGCTTCTCATACTCTGAGAGTGTCATTGCCAGATCGTCCGGATGGACCAACTCAAACACCGAAGTCATCAGCAACTCTTCCTCAGAAAACCCAAGCGCCTCCTGAAAAGCCAGATTCACGCGTTGAAACCGCCCGTCCAGGTGGACGATAGTCAACATGTCCATCGACAAAGCAAAAAACCGATCGCGTTCTTCGGTTAACTTGTTTCTTTCAGTCATGTCGCGCATGACTTTCGAGAAACCCATCAGCCTGTCGGCCTCATCGCACACTCGCGTAACTATGCCACTGGCCCAAAAGCGCGAACCATCTTTGCGCACGTGCCAACGTTCGTCTTCCGCGCGTCCGGTCGTCGCGGCTGTTGTCAATTCTTTCTCAGGAATGTTGCGAGAACGATCCTCGGCGGTGAAAAACTTAGCGGCGTCTTTGCCGATGATCTCTGCTTCGGAATAACCGAGTATGTGTTGCGCGCCAACGTTCCAGTTGGTCACCAATCCATCCGCGTCCATTACAAAAATGGCGTAATCCCGAATGTCTTCGATGGCTTTGCGGTAAATGTCCTCAGTTCGCCGGTGGGTCGTGCGGCGCTCGGTTCCCGTGGTCATAGCCCTACCCCCTTGTTAAGCACTACGTTTATACTGCTGATTCAATACAATCCGCTCATAAGAAAATGGCGATAATGTTCTATCCGTTGGAGGACCACTCAATGTTCACTAAACATTTCCGCAAATCTGCGTCTCTTTTGTTCCTGCTCATTACCTTCGCGCTGGTCGCGCAGGCGCAAACAGCGACAAACAAAGTTCCGCTGACACACGAATCGATGTGGCTGATGAAACGCGTTGGCGCGCCCATGCCGAGTCCGGATGGGAAATGGGTCGTGTTTTCCCTCCTCGAACCAGCCTACGACGACAAGGACCAGGTTTCGGATCTTTGGATCGTGTCGACCGAACCCGGCGCAAAGCCGCGGCGTTTGACGGCGACTAAAGGCGGCGAGAGTGGTGTCGCGTGGAGTCCCGACGGCCGTCAAATCGCTTTCTCAGCCCGGCGCGAAGGTGACGAAGCGAGTCAGATATATATATTGGACGTGGCGAACGGCGGCGAGGCCGTGCGCGTCACTTCCCTCTCCACCGGAGCACGCGGACCGCAATGGCGCCCGGACGGCAAGGCGCTCGCTTTCGTCAGCACGGTCTATCCTGGCGCGGCTGACGACGACGCAAACAAGAAGATCGCCGCCGAACGCAAAGCGCAGAAATATCGCGCGCGCGTCTACGAGAAGTTTCCGATTCGCAATTGGGACCGCTGGCTTGAAGACACACAAGTCCATCTGTTCATCCAGGACTTGCAGCCCGGCGCGAAGGCGAAAGACCTGCTCGCCGGAACGAAGCTCGCCGGCGAACGCGGCTTCGCCGGCCGCGCGACAGACTCAGGCGAAGAACTCGATCCAGTGTGGGCGCCTGACGGCAGCACCATTGTTTTCGTCGCAAGCACGAACAGAGATCGCGCCGCATACGCCAACACAAACACGTCGCTCTTCCGAACGACCGTGAACGGAGGCGAGCCGGTGCGGATCACAACCAGTGCCGACAGTTTCACACGCCCGACATTCCGCCCTGACGGAAAAGCGCTTTACGCCGCCACCGAAGTCGAAAGCACCACGAAGACATACAATCTCGGTCGACTCGCAAAGTTCTCCTGGCCCAATACCGGTGAACCTGTAGTGCTCACCGCGCGCTTCGATCGTTCGATCGGCAGCTTCGCTTTCACTCCCGACAGTCGCTCGATCTATCTCACTGCCGAAGAAGCAGGAAACGAGAAACTCTTTACGATGCCGGCCGACGGCGGTGAAGTCACGCTCGCAATGGACATGACGCGCGGCGTCTACACAAACCTGCGCATACCGGCCAAGGCCGCGTCGCCGATCCTGATCGCAAACTGGGAAAGCGCGATCAATCCACCCGAAGTCTTTCGTCTCGATCTGACTTCGAAGACTCAACAACCACTCACGTCGTTCAACGCCGAACAAGTGGCAAAGATCGACTGGCAACCGTTACGGCATTTCTGGTTTACCAGCAAAGCAGGCAAACGCATTCACAACATGGTCGCGTTGCCGCCCAACTTCGACGAGCGCCGCAAGTATCCGCTGCTCGTGCTGCTGCACGGTGGTCCACACACCATGTGGCGCGACAACTGGGGACTCCGTTGGAACTACTTCCTGCTGGCTAAACCGGGCTACGTCGTGCTGCTGACAAACTATTCCGGCTCGACTGGTTTCGGCGAAGCATTCGCGCAAAGTATCCAGGGCGATCCGTTCAAAGGACCGGCCAACGAGATCAACGAAGGCGCCGACGAAGCGATCCGGCTTTATTCATTCGTCGACGGCTCGCGGCAAGCGGCGGCTGGCGCAAGTTACGGCGGTCACCTCGCGAACTGGATGCAAGCGACGACAACGCGCTACAAGACGCTCATCAGTCATGCCGGTTTGATCAATCTCGAGTCGCAGTGGGGCACGAGCGACACGATCTATTCACGCGAGCTGAATAACGGCGGGCCGGTGTGGGAACAAGGTCCGGTCTGGCGCGAGCAGAACCCGATCAGGTTCGCCGCCAACTTCCGTACTCCAATCATGCTTTCCGTTGGCGAGAACGACTTCCGCGTCCCACTCAATCAAACACTGGAAAACTGGAGCGTCCTCCAACGTCTCCGCATCCCCAGCCGGTTGATCGTCTGGCCCGACGAAAATCACTGGATCTTAAAAGGCGAGAACAGCCGCTACTGGTACCAGGAAGTCTACGGCTGGCTTAAGAAATACGTCGACGAGCCGGCTAATGTGACGTCGGGCCAGCAGTGACGGAGGGGAGAAGAAGACGGGGAGACGGGGAGACGGGGAGACGGGGAGAAGCGGTGACGCGGTGACGCGGTGATGATCTTTAATCTTCCCATCGCCCCTTCACCGCGTCACTCCGTCTCCCCGTCTCCCCGTCCCCGCTTCCCCGCGTCTCCCCGTCCCCGCATCCCCCGTCAGCTAGTAATACTCAAGCCTTCTATAGGTAATAACGCGGGTTTCAAAGCCGCTGCTGGTGATCCTGAAGACCTCCAGCCGCTTGACCCAGTTTCGGAGTGCGTCGAGGTCGTAGGAATAACAGGCGATGCTGTAGAGATTGCCTCTCAGGCCACGGGTGGCGGACTCGATCTCATTACCACAGTCGTTGTACTTGTACCAGGTCGGTCCGGCAATGGTCTGCCCCTGCTCGTCGAAGCACGCTGTTTCGATGACGTTGCCCTTCTCGTCGTAGAGCGTGCTCCACTTCTCTTCGAGCGAGCCATCACCGGCATACTTATAGAGCAGTTGCTGCACGACCTCGCCCGTCAGGCGATACCGGTAGACGTACTTCCGGCTGCACGTCCCATCTTCGCTAAACCACTCTTCCTCGATTTTCTTGCCCGCCCGGTCGTACACCGGAATGCAGCTTTGCCTGCTGATTGACTCGTGCGTTTGCGTGGACACGCACTCGAGGTGTCGTCCGGTTTCATCGCAGCGACAGACCAATGAACTCAGCACTCCTCCGGTTGAGTTCTGGAAAAGCACTTCCGTCTCGTTGCCGTAGGCGTCGTACTTCTTGGAGCCTACTTGCGCAACGCTGCCATGAAGGTCGTAGATTAGTTCCTTTATGACATTGCCGTTCTCATTGAACGTGATCGTTCTGAGAGGACGGCGGTCTTCCTCCTGCCAGTCTCCAGCGTTGTACGCCAGATTTGCCACCTCGGAATGGGCAGACCGGACGCGTCCTCTTAGATGGTGCCTTCCCCAATAGTTTTCTGTTGTTGCCATAAGCCACCCCACGTAACAGGCAGAATCGGTCCCGCTCTGCGGACAACCAGTGTCCGGAGTGATCTGTACCGGGAGTACTGAAGATGGAACGACCTACTGACCGCTTGCTTCAGACAATTACAAACTACTTAAGTGTGGGAGGGTTTTTTCGCGAGTAGCGAATGAAATAATGAAGCAGCAGCAATTTAGATTTGTTCAGTCACAAGTGTCAATGACATCTGTGTTGCATTTTGATGATTAAATCTCAACCATCAACACCTTCCTAAATTGGTCTTACCGCAAGCATGGCCGGGCTGCGATTGGTAATAATTTACTATTGACAGCCCAGACGCCTCTGAGGCAGAATACGCCGCCTACAAACGCAAATCAGCGATGAGGCCGAAGCCTCGTCTATTCACTGGAATAAACACAAGCGAGTGAGTTTGGGTGGTCTCTGAAATGGATCTCCATAGCCACAACTACTCTTGGTCCTTCGGCTATGCCATACACCACTGCCATTAACTCTTGGTCTTACCACTCTAAATAACCGGGCCGGCGAGCGTGCCGATTCAGCCGCCCCGCTGATGGAGAATAAAGTCATGTTTACAGAGAACCCGAACCGACGAGTGTTTTGGGCTGGTTTGCTCCTGATCCTCGCCGCTCTCACTGTCACCGCTCAGGAATTCAGAGGATCACTCGCCGGCAAGATCACCGACCCAAACGGCGCCGTCGTTCCCGGCAGCAAGGTCGAAATCAAAAATGTCGAGACCGGCATCGTCTCCACCGCCAACACCGGCGAAGATGGAGCGTACAGTTTTCCCCTGCTGCCACCGGGGAAATATCAACTCACAGTAACTAAGGAGAACTTCAACACCGCCGTGCGCGACGGCATTGCAGTTCGCGTCGCGGACAGGTTGACGCTCGACGTGCAGTTGGAAATTGGCGTGACCGCGATGGTGACCACTGTCGCTTCGTCGCTGACACTCGACACCGGCACGGTCAATACCGGCACTGTAGTCACCGGCAAACAGATCGGCGAGCTGCCGTTGACCGAAGGCACCGCTTACCAACTCGCGACGTTGGCGCCCGGTATTGCTTACACAGGCAATCCTCTCTTTACCGGGCCAACGTCGAACGGCAACCTGGCCGCGTTCCGCTCGAACGGCGCAACCGGCGCCAACCAGATCACTCTCGACGGTTCGCCGAATTACGCATTCGACGGCGGCGTTGGTTTCTCGCCTCCGTCCGACGCGGTGCAGGAATTCAAAGTTCAAACAAACACTTTCGACGCGCAACAAGGTTACTCGGCGGGCGCAACCGTCAACGTCGCGGTGAAGAGCGGCAGCAACGACCTGCACGGCTCGGGCTGGTACTTCAATCGCGATCGCAGCCGCACCGCGAACAACTTCTTCGGTAACCGCAGCAACCAGTCGCGGCCGATCAGGACGTATCATCGCTTCGGCGGCGTGTTGAGTGGTCCAGTCGTGATGCCGGGCTACAACGGGCGCGATCGCACGTTCTTCCTCGTCTCGTACGAACGTCTCAGAGACAACATCGCCGAACCGCAGATCTTCACCGTGCCGACTGAAGGAATGCGGCGCGGCGACTTCTCGGCGTTGATCGTCAATCGCAACAACATCGCCAACGCCGCAAACACCGTGATCTTCAATCCGTTCTCGGGCGTCCAAAGCGGCAACAACGTGGTGCGCTCGTCGTTCAACTGTCCGACGTCAGGCGCGCTGCCGGTAAACTCGACCTGCAACATCATTCCTGCGAACCTGATCAATCCGGTCGCCGCGAACCTGGTCAAGTTCTATCCGTTGCCGAACATCGAAGGCGTCGCCAACGGAACGCAGAACAACTTCTTCTCCAATCAACTCCGGCACCAGGACTATCGCGGCTGGCTCGCGCGCATCGACCACCGCATCAGTTCGACGCAGTCGATCTTCGGCAAGTACTATCACAGCTTCAATCCGGAAGATCGCCAGGACTGGGCCGGCGTAGTAAACGGCTTTCCGATCACGCAAGGCTTTGAGTATCGCACCAACGACGGCGGCAACATCGATTACACGAATGCCATCAACTCAAACTTCGTCTTCGACATTCGCGTCAGCCTCAATCGCTTTGTGCAGGAACGACGGCCCGCCGAGCCGTTCGATCCGTCGACTCTCGGTTTTGCGGCGCCGTCGCTCGCGGCAATGCGTGGCTATCAATACATCCCGCGCATCATGATCAGAAACCTCGACGCCACGCGTCCCATCAGATCGACGCTCGGCTCGACGCGTTCGGATTGGAACGAAGGCCGCATTCGGCCGTTCTACATGGGCTCGGTCCAACCGACCATCACCCACGTCGTCGACAATCACACGATGAAGTACGGCTACGACTTCCGCGTCGTGCGCGAGAACTTCAGCACCGACGCTTACAAAGGCGGACAGTTCTTCTTCGACGGCCTGTTCACCGCGCCTGCTTCAAACTCGTCGACCGCGCTGCGAAACGTCTTCGGCCGCGATGTCGCCGCATTTCTGCTCGGCGTTCCGACGACAGGATCCGGTGGCAACGCAAGCCAGATCGACAACTCGATCAACTATTCGGTCCAATCGCTCTATCACGGCTTCTTCTTCCAGGACGACTGGCGCGTCTCGCGAAAGCTCACTTTGAATCTCGGTTTGCGTTACGACCTCGAACAAGGTCTGACCGAACGTTACAACCGCATCCTGCGTGGCTTCGATCTCGGCACTCCGAGTCCGATCGAAGCACAGGCGCGCGCGGCTTACACCACGGCCTTCAACGCAAATCCGGCAAACTTCCCCGTGCCGCCAAGTGAATTTCGCGTGCTTGGTGGTTACACCTTCGCCGACGACAACAATCGCAACGTGTGGGAAGCGGATCGCAGTAACTTTCAACCACGCATTGGTCTCTCGTACCAGTTGAACGAGAAGACGGTGGTTCGCGCCGGCTTCGGCATCTTCATGGCGCCGTTCATGATCGAGCCGCCGCAACAGATCGGGTTCGCCGGAACGACGCCGTTCGTTCCTTCGAACAACAACGGCCTGACTTTTGTCGCGACGTTGACGAATCCGTTCCCAGCGGGACTGGCCGGCGTTCAACCTTCGTTTGGATCGAGTCTCGGATTGTTGACGGGAATCGGCGCGGACGTGGCTAGCGACACGGCGCCGATCATCGGTCTGCTGCGAAAGAATTCGAAGTTCGCTCGCGTCGTGTTTGGTATTCAACGCGAATTGCCGGGCCAGATGGTCGTCGAAGCAAACTTCATCCACGCCCACGGTTACGATCTCGCCGTCAGCCGGAACTTGAATTTCGTTCCGCGCGAATTCCTCGGCGACACTCCGGCGACGGATACCGCGGCGAACACGTTCCTTTCGGCGACGATTCCGAACCCGTTCCGCAATCTCATTCCCGGCGGCAGTCCGTTCAACACCGCCACCACGATTACGCGCGCGCAATCGCTGCTCGAGTATCCGCAGTTCACCAATCTTTGGGTCCAGGAGTACAACGGAACCAATCGCTATAACTCGCTCCAGTTGCAGGTCGACAAGCGCTTCGCGACTGACATGACGCTGACGGCGACTTACACCTATTCGAACCTGCGCGAGAAAGTGAACTACCTGAATCCCAGCGACACGGTTCTCGAAGATCGCATCTCGCAGTTCGATCGTCCGCATCGCTTTACCTTTGCGGGCGTTTACCTGTTGCCGGTCGGCCGCGGACGCGCATTCGGCAATGACATGAATCGCGTTCTCGACGCCGTCATCGGCGGCTGGCAGTTGAACGGCACTTACGAATGGCAAAGTGGCGAGCCGTTTCTGCTGACGGCTGCGAACTTGTTCTTCCCCGGCGATCCGACGACGATGACCAGCCAGCTCGGATCCGGCGACGGACAGGGCGGCAAGTTTGGCATCGATCGCTCGGCTTTCGACGCGCCGGGTCTGGTTGCACTGACGGCGTTTGGCATACGCAACGTTCCGACGACGCTCGACAACCTGCGTAACCAGCCGTACTCAGTTGCGAACCTTTCGCTGACGAAGAATTTCCAGTTTGGCGAAACGAAGAAGCTACAGCTTCGCGCCGAGGCGTTGAATGCGTTCAATCATCCGTACTTTGGCGCGGGCATCGGTCTCAATCCCGGACCAACGGGAGCACCGAACGCTGCCTTCGGTATCGTGACAACGCAACGCAACAACCCGCGCGATATTCAGTTTGGCGCGAAGTTCGTGTTCTAGAGGTAGAGCCTTGTGCTCGCGAACATGGTACAGAGCGCCGGAGGCGCGCTAGCCGGTAGCCCCTGGTCTAATTGGAGTGGCGCGAGAGCTCTGGAAGAGCGACAGAAAACATCTGGTTCTATCGCACTTTCAGTGCTCGAAATAGCTTTCGTCGTGATCCAAGGGCGGCGTGCTCGCTCCGCTTGCACTTGCCCCTGGCTACCATTTGTCGCGCCTGCGGCGCCCAGAACCATTTGTCGCGCCTGCGGCGCTTACAGACTTGTCGGGAGCTCTAATCCAAGTTATCCGTGTTTCTATTTGTCTCCAAAATAGCGCTGTTCATGCTCCTTGTTGCTGCCACCGCAAACGGCCAGACTGTGGTAGTAGCAACTGATGGGTCGGGTAGTTTCAGGAGCATTCAACAGGCCATCAATCACCTTCCCGCGAATAATGATCGGCGCGTGGTCATTCACATCAAACCGGGCGTGTATCAGGAACAGTTACGCATCGACAAACGTCTCGTCACGCTTCGCGGTGAAGATCCACTCAAGACTGTCATCACTCATCACGTGAGCGCGTTGCAAGCCGGCAGCACGCGGCTCGCCTTCACGGCTTACGTCAACAGCGGCAACTTTCACGCCGAGAACCTCACTTTTGAAAACACGTTTGGGATCGGTTCGCAGGCCGTCGCCTTATTCGTCGACGCCGATCGCGCAGAGTTCAGGAACTGTCGCTTCCTGGGTTGGCAGGACACGTTGTTCGTCAACGGCACGCGGCATTCTTTCAAAGACTGCTACATCGAAGGCCATGTCGATTTCATTTTCGGGAGCGCGTCCGCGATCTTTGAAAACTGCACGATTCACAGCAAGGGCGAAGGCTATGTGACCGCGCACTATCGCACCAACGACGAGGAGAACACCGGCTTCGTCTTTGTACGCTCGCGTTTGACGGGCGCGAATACTGGCAAGGGAGTTTTTCTGGGACGGCCGTGGCGCGCCTTTGCGCGTGTTGTTTTTGTCGAGTGCTGGTTGGGTTCGCACATCAGGCCGGAAGGCTGGGACAACTGGCGCGATCCGTCGCGCGAGAAAACGGCCTCGTTCGCAGAGTACAAGTCGACAGGGCCTGGCGCTAATCCAACTGCTCGCGTCGCCTGGTCCAAACAGTTGACCGCGACCGAAGCAGCAGCGTTTTCACGTTCGCGGTTCTTTGCCGGCGCGCCGCGCAGCTTAACCGGAAAGTTCAACCAGGCAGTCGGAACTATAGCCTGGAACGACGCACAGGATAAACCACAGGAATGGTACGGCACCGTCGAAGCGCTGCGCATCGCCGACAACCTGCTGCTTTATCAGCGCAACTCCGGCGGCTGGCCCAAGAATATCGACATGGCAAAGCCGCTCAACGATAACGATCGGCGAACGCTGGCCGCGCAAAAGAAAAAGATTGATTCGACGATCGACAACGGCGCCACTTACACGCAGTTATCGTTTCTGGCGCGGGTCTACACGGCTCAACAGCATGAACGACATCGCGAGTCGTTTCTGAAAGGTTTGGATTACTTATTGAAGGCGCAGTACGCGAATGGGGGCTGGCCGCAGTTCTACCCGGATCTGAGTGGTTACTACAAGCACATCACGTTCAACGACAACGCCATGATCGGCGTGATGAAGTTGCTGCGTGACGTCGCAGCCGCAAAGCCTGCGTATGCGTTTGTCGACGAAGCCCGGCGCGCGAGTGCGGCGAAGGCAGTTGAAAAAGGAATCGAGTGCATACTGAAGACGCAGGTGGTCGTAAACGGCAAGCGCGCCGTCTGGTGCGCGCAACACGACGAAGTTAACCTCGGTCCTGCGCCGGCGCGAAAGTTTGAACCGGTATCGCTGAGCGGTGGCGAAAGCGTCGGCATCGTGCGTTTTCTGATGTCGATCAAAAACCCATCGCCGGAGATCGTCGAAGCGATTGAATCTGCGGTTGCGTGGTTCGAGCGTTCACA
This sequence comes from Pyrinomonadaceae bacterium, assembly GCA_035276045.1. Lineage (GTDB taxonomy): Bacteria > Acidobacteriota > Blastocatellia > Pyrinomonadales > Pyrinomonadaceae > PSRF01. The sequence goes on from DATELZ010000012.1 coordinate 24,829, forward strand.
ACTGAAAGGCATCAAGTGGGTTGATTCAGTTGTCGTTAAAGATCCGGATGGCGGATCGATCTGGGCGCGCTTCTACGAGATCGACGGCAATCGTCCGATCTTCGTCGGACGTGACGGAGTCGTTAAATACGACGTGATGCAGATCGAAGACGAGCGGCGCACCAACTACGCGTGGTACGTTGACGAACCAGCCAAACTATTGAAGAAAGATTATCCTGACTGGCGGAAGAAAAACGGACGAGCATGACAACACGGCGCGAATTCATTAAAGGCGTTTTACTTGGCGGAGCTGCGATCGCGATCGCACCGCGTCTGATCGCGGCCGCGGCGGCGAGCCCGTGGGAAAGTCCATGGGAAAGAATGATGCCTGCGATTCTCGCGCGCATCAAACCGCCTCGCTTTCCAAACCGGTCTTTCTATCTCAATCGATTCGGCGCGAAAGGTGACGGGCGGACCGACTGCACGGCCGCATTTCGTCGCGCGATCGATCAATGCGCGAAAGCGGGCGGCGGCAGAGTGGTCGTTCCCGCGGGCGCGTATCTCACCGGCGCGATCCATTTGAAAAGCAACGTCAACCTGGAAGTGTCAGAAGGCGCGACGATCAAGTTCAGTCACAACCCGAAAGACTACCCGGTCGTTTTCTCGCGTTGGGAAGGCGTCGAAGTGTTCAACTACTCGCCTTTCATCTACGCCTTCGAGCAACGCAACATCGCCATCACCGGCAAAGGCACACTCGACGGACAAAGCGATCACGAACACTGGTGGCCGTGGAATGGACGCGCCTCCTACGGTTGGAAAGACGGCATGGGCAACCAGCGTCCGGATCGCAACGCGTTGTTCGCAATGGCGGAAAAAGGCGTGCCGGTTCGCGAACGCGTCTTCGGCGCAGGTCATTACCTGAGACCGCAATTCATTCAACCTTATCGCTGTCAGAACATTCTGATCGACGGCGTCACGATCAAAAACTCGCCGATGTGGGAAATTCATCCCGTGCTCTGCCGAAACGTGACTGTGCAGAACGTCCACATCAGCACTCATGGTCCAAACAACGACGGTTGCAATCCTGAATCGTGCACCGACGTCCTGATCAAAGACTGTTACTTCGACACGGGCGACGACTGTATCGCGATCAAGTCAGGCCGCAACGCCGACGGGCGGCGGCTGAAAGCGCCCACCGAGAACATCGTCATCCAGGGATGCGAGATGAGAGACGGTCACGGCGGGATAACGCTCGGCAGCGAGATCTCGGGCGGCGTGCGCAATCTCTTTGCGGAAAACTGCAAGCTCGACAGTCCCAACCTCGATCACGCTTTGCGAGTTAAGAACAACGCGATGCGCGGCGGCCTCCTCGAAAACCTCCACTTCCGCAACATCGAAGTGGGCCAGGTGGCCCATGCCGTCATCACCATCGACTTCAACTACGAAGAAGGCGCGAAAGGATCGTTCACGCCTGTCGTTCGCGACTACACTGTCGAAAACCTTCGCAGCACGAAGAGTAAACACGCGCTTGACGTTCAGGGCTTGCCGGCGGCGCCGGTCATCAACCTGCGTCTGACAAACTGCACCTTCGACAACGTCGCCGAGGGCAGCATCGTAAAGAACGTGAAAGACGCGACGATTGACAAGGTCAGGATCAATGGCCGTGAGGTCGATAACCTCGCGTCGACGACGCCGATCTCTGAAAAGGCCGCGATCACTGCGATGACGGCGCTTTGGCGCGACCCAGCGAAGAAAGAAACAGGCTACCCGGTCAAGTGGACCTACGATCACGGCCTCGTCCTCAAAGGCATCGAACGTGTTTGGAACAACACCGGCGACCGCAAGTATTTCAACTTCATCAAGCAGAACATGGACCACTTCGTCGCCGACGACGGTTCCATTCGCACCTATGCGATCGACGAGTACAACATCGATCACATTCTTCCCGGACGAATTCTCCTCCTGCTCTACAAAGAAACGGGCCAGGTAAAATATCGCCAGGCCGCGGCGCTCCTGCGCGAACAGTTGAAGACGCATCCACGCACTTCGGAAGGCGGCTTCTGGCACAAGAAGATCTATCCGTACCAGATGTGGCTCGACGGTCTTTACATGGGCGAGCCTTTCTATGCCGAGTGGGCCGTCACGTTCAAGGAAGACGCAGCGCTCGACGACATCGCCAAGCAGTTCGTCCTGATGGAGCGACATTCGCGCGACGACAAAACCGGGCTGCTCTATCACGGCTGGGATGAATCGCGTCAGCAACGTTGGGCCAATCCGCAGACCGGGCGCTCGCCGCATTTCTGGGGACGCGCGATGGGCTGGTTTGCAATGGCCCTCGTCGATACGCTCGACTACTTTCCGCCAACACATCCGCAGCGCGGCGAGTTGGTTGCGATTCTCAATCGTCTGGCCGAGGCGGTTGCGAAGTACCAGGATGCGCGTTCGGGGCTCTGGTATCAGATATTGGACAAAGCCGGCGCGAAGGGAAATTATTTGGAATCGTCGGCGGCGTGCATGTTTGTTTACGCGTTGGCGAAGGGCGTGCGTCAGGGCTTCCTCGCGGGCAGTTATTTTGAAGTCGCGCAGAAAGGCTATCGCGGGATCATAGACAAGTTTCTCAATTTCCCGCCCAGTGGCGGCGCGAATCTCGAAGGTACTGTCAGCGTTGCCGGTTTGGGCGGAAACCCGTATCGCGATGGCAGCTACGAGTATTACCTCAGCGAGAAGGTCGTCACGAACGATCCGAAGGGAGTCGGCGCGCTGTTGCTCGCGGCCACCGAAATGGAAGCGTTCGCGCGGCAATCGACTAGCAAAGGACGCACCTAGGAACATACAATCAGGTCAGTAATCAATGAGCGAATCAAACGCCAACATTTTCAAGACTATCGACGCGGAAAAGCGCGGGACGACTTTCGACGAAGTCGTTTCCCAGCTTCGCGAAATGATTCATCGGGGTGAGCTCCGGCCGGGTGATCGACTGCCGCCGGAAAGAGATCTAGCCAAGCTGCTCGGCGTGAGCCGTCCGACACTGCGCGCGGGAATCAGTTCGCTGGCGGCGGTGGGCGTGTTGCAACCGCGGCGCGGCGCGGGAACTTTCGTCGTCGAAGCTGAAGGTCCACCGGCGCTCGACAGCAGTCCGCTGCGGTTGATGGCTTCGCTGCAACGATTCACGCCCGCGGAGATGTTTGAAGCTCGTCGCTCGTTGGAGATGGCGATCGCGGCGTTGGCGGCAGAGCGTGCGACCGGTGAAGAGATGGCGCAGATGTCGGAAGAGATCACCGGCATGTTTGCGTCGCTCGACGAGCCGGAACAGTTTCTCGTTCACGACATGCGCTTTCATCAAACGGTCGCCGCGGCCTCGGGCAACCGGATCCTCACGGCGTTGATGAACATGGTCGCGGCAATCCTGTTGGAAGTGCGCAGCAAGACTGTGAAACGCGCGCGCGACTTGAAAGAGTCGGCGGAGATGCACCGCTCGATCTATCGCGCGATTCGCGATCGCAATCCTGAAGCCGCACGCAACGCAATGCGCGATCACCTGATGCTGGCCCAAAAGGCCCAGGAACAAGAAGAAGAGAATTAGCCACAAAGAAGCACAAAAGAAGAATCACAAAAGGCACAAAACAAATACAGAGTTTGTGCCTTTTGTGTTCTGCTCTTGTGCCTCTTCGTGGCTCAGGTTCGAGCTTCCCGAACGATCTTCACAAACTCGCGCGCGCGTTCAGTGATCACATGCTGCCGGCCTTCGCGAATCGCTTTCACGTCGACGAGATCTGCGCCGACACCCAACGCACTCGCTCCAGCCTTGATGAAATCCGCCGCCGTCTTTAACGACACGCCACCCGTCGGAATAAGTTCGATCTGCGGCAACGGAGCTTTCAACGACTTGATGTAACTCGCGCCGCCAACCGCGCCCGCCGGAAACACTTTCACGAAATCAGCCCCGGCAGACCACGCCTGGACCACTTCGGTCGGCGTCAACGCACCGGGCATCACTGCGATTCCGTATCGCCGGCAGACCTCGATCGTTTCCACATTCAACGAAGGACTCACGACAAAACGTGCGCCGGCCAAAATGCAAGCACGCGCCGTTTCGCCGTCGAGCACTGTGCCCGCGCCGACCAGCGCATCCGAACCATAACGCGCCGACACCTGTTCGATAACGCCAATCGCGCCGGGAACGGTCATCGTGATCTCGAGTATCGAGATGCCGCCTTCACGGATCGCGTCGATGGCCTTTATCGCCTCGTCAGCGGACTGCGCGCGCACGACGGGAATGATGCCGGTATCACGGATTGTTTGAATGACTGCGGATTTATCAGACATTATCGATCCACCCTGGCAGTGCCGCGTTTCATCACACGTTCCACTTCCGCAAGCGTTGCCATCGTCGTATCGCCGGGCGTCGTCATGGCGAGCGCGCCATGCGCCGCGCCGCATTCAACCGACCACTGTGGTCCCCGCTCCGTCAACAACCCATAGATCAACCCGGAAGCAAACGAATCACCGCCGCCGACGCGATCCAATATCTCGAGGTTCTCGCGCACCGGCGCCTGGTAGAGTTCGCCATCCGCATAACAAACAGCGCCCCAATCGTTCACCGTCGCCGTTTTCGCGTTGCGTAAAGTCGTTGCCACGATCTCGAAGTTGGGAAACTCGGCCACCGCTTTTTCGATCATGCGCCGAAAGTTCTCAACGTCGAGTTTCGCGTGATGTTCGTCCAGTCCTTCAACTTCGAAACCGAGCGCAGCAGTGAAGTCTTCTTCATTGCCGATCATCACGTCGACGAGCGGCGCAAGTTCACGATTGACCGCGATCGCCCGTTCCCTGCCCCCGATCGATCGCCACAACGAATCTCGATAATTCAGATCGTACGAAACGATCGTGCCGTGCTGCTTCGCGACCTGCATCGCCTCGCGCGCAACTGCCGGCGTCGTCTCTGAAAGCGCGCAAAAGATTCCGCCGGTATGAAACCACCGCGCTCCTCCGCGTCCGAACACCTGCTCCCAATCAATATCGCCGGGCTTCAGTTGCGACACTGCTGTATGACCGCGATCGGAACAACCCGCAGCCGCGCGCGCGCCGAAACCACGTTCGGTGAAATTGAGACCATTGCGAACAGTGCGCCCAACGCCGTCGAACCCCACCCATTTCAAGTGCGACTGGTCCACGCCGCCCTGGTAGATCAGATCCTGGACCAATCGTCCGACCGCATTGTCGGCGAGCGCAGTGACAATTGCCGCATCCATTCCAAAGCAACGCTTCAACCCACGCGCAACGTTGTACTCACCACCACCTTCCCAAACCTGGAAACTGCGCGTCGTGTGCACACGTCCCTCACCCGGATCGAGCCGCAGCATCACCTCGCCCAGCGACACCACGTCCCACCGGCACTGCGCTTTATCTTTTATTTCAAACTGGCTCAATGTGCTTTTTGTGCTTCTTTGTGGCTAAACAGAAGACCGATCAGAACGCCGACGCCGATACCGATCGCGCCCGCCAACATCATGTACCCAAACAGCGTATGCCCCGCCACGCGCGAGATCAATCCCACGCACCAACCAATAAACGATCCGAAGATGAGACCGACAAAACCAAAGCCCACGAGCGTGCCTGCCGAGAACATCTGCGGCACACGATCCACATCCTCAACCGGATCGAGCCGTGGCGACAGCAAGTGAATCACCGCCAACGCGATGAGATACGCAGTTCCGGCAATCGTGAAAACGATCGAGTAATTCTGTCCGCTGCTTTGCAGAATGTAACCCGTCGCGACGGCCATCGTCGCGCCACCCAAAGCGCCCGCCATGCCGCCAATTCCGACAACCGAACCGACCGCCCGACGCGGAAACATATCAGACGTCGTCGTAAAAAGGTTGCAGGACCAACCCTGGTGAGCGGCCGCCGCCAATCCAATAAGCGCCACCGCCACCCAGAGGTTCTTGACGTTCGAAGCAAAGATGATAGGCGTCACGGCAAGAGCGCAGATCAGCATCGCCGTCTTCCGCGCCCGGTTGATGGTCCAACCGCGTTTGATGAACGTCGACGACAGCCAACCACCGCCGACGCTGCCAACGTCGGCAATCAAATAAATGATGATCAGCGGCAAGCCAATCGTCGTGAGATCTAGTCCGTGTTGGTCGCGGAAGAAGTTGGGAATCCAGTAGAGATAAAACCACCAGACCGGATCGGTTAGATATTTCCCGATAGCAAATGCCGAAGTTTGCCGGTGCGGAATCAGACGCATCCAGGGAATGCTTGCCGCCGGCGGATCGGGAGGATCGCTTTGGATGTGGGCCAACTCCGCGCGCGACACCTTCGGATGCTGCTCGGGCCGCTTGTACACCGGCAGCCAGAACAACAACCAGATGAAACCGATCGCGCCGGTCAGGATAAAGGCCCAGCGCCAACCGTAATTCGTCGCGATCCACGGAACAGTCAACGGCGCGATAATCGCGCCGACATTCGAACCGGCGTTGAAGATGCCGGTCGCAAACGCGCGTTCCTTTTTCGGAAACCACTCGGCGACAGTCTTGATCGCCGCCGGAAAGTTTCCCGCCTCGCCAACTCCCAACGCCGCACGCGCAACGCCAAAACCAAACGGCGTGCGCGCGAGGGCATGGCCCATCGCCGCCAAACTCCACCAGATGATCGCTATCGTGTATCCGACGCGGGTGCCGATGCGGTCCATCAAGCGGCCCGCGAGCAAAAGGCCAAACGCATAAGCGGCGTTGAATGCGGCGACGATGTTTCCGTAGTCGACTTCGGTCCAGCCGATCGAAGTCTTGAGATCTTTGGCGAGGATGCCGAGCACCTGGCGGTCTACATAGTTGACAGTCGTGGCGAAGAACAGAAGAGCGCAAATGACCCAACGATAACGGCCGATTCGCTGGCCCACCGTCTCGACGGCGAGCGCGGGCGCAGTCGTCTTATCCGCGGCGTCAGCCGAGTTCTTTGGTAACGCAGCGCCATTCGCGGTCTCGTCCATCTTCAAGACTCCTTCGAGTTTTATTGATTAACGCCACTTGCCAGGAAACCTCCGTCGACGGCGAGTATCTCGCCGGTAACAAAACTTGCCGCATCCGAAGCCAGAAAGATCGCAGCCCCCGCCAACTCTTCCACGTTGCCGAAGCGACGCATCGGCGTGCGCAGCAGAAACTCGCGGCCACGTTCCGTCTCGTCCAACAACTTGTGATTCAACGCAGTGCGAAACACGCCGGGAGCGATCGCGTTGACGCGAACGCCGCGACTGGACCACTCGATCGCCAGCGACTTCGTAAGCGAACCAACCGCAGCCTTACTCGCCGAATAAGCGGCGACTTCATAAAGGGCGACGAACGTCGAGAGCGAAGCGATGTTGATGATGCTGCCCGACTCGCGTTCGAGCATGTGTTTGCCAAAGACCTGGCAGGCGCGCAGCGTTCCGGTGAGATTGGTGTCGATGATTGCGGTCCATTCGTCTTCCGGAAAATCGACGGTGGGAGCGCGTTTGGTCCGACCAGCGGAGTTGACGAGGATGTCGACTTTACCGAAGGCCGCGACGCTATTGTTCAAGACACGCTCCAGCGAAGCGCGATCGGAGACGTCTGAAGTGACGCGTAACGAGCGTGTGCCGAAGGCTTCGATCTCGCTTGCAGCGGCTTCGACCTGTTCGGCGCGACGCGAAGTTGGGACGACGTCGGCGCCGGCCTGGGCGAACCCATGCGCGATGGCGCGTCCGATGCCGGAGGTGCCGCCGATCACGACGGCGACTTTGCCTTTAAGCTCTAAAGGTGAATAAGTCATAGAATTGGACTATTTCCGCCATCCCCGAATCTGATCTGCGATCAGATGGGGTTTGTCTTATGCAATCTATGCGGATTGCGTTCGGGCCGAATTGGAAAAGGTTAGACCACTTTTAGAAAAGTGCGGATACTGTTTATCACTGGCACTCTCCTGCCGTCAAGCACAAAAAGTCGCGTTCTGATTTATGATTAGCAGACGTTTCCCGCATCCATTTGGCGGGAAAATGTTGCTTGTGTACTCGGACTCTGCGTGGTAAAGTCTTGCTTCCTTTTTGCAATTGGTAATACCAAATGTCAGCCACCAGTAAACAGATCATCAGGCGGCGTTTAGTGGGCGGACCAGAAAGTGAGCCTGTTTGGCTCGCTCACGGCGAGGCCGACCCCGCTTATCTCGCCAGCCTGCCGGTGCACGACCTGCAATACGAAGTTGTTCCCTCCGAAGAAGGTGTTGGACTCTTGATGTTTGACGAGATCAGGCGCGCGGCCGAGGCGAAAGAAGGCCCGCTCGTGATCGTAATCGTCGGTGGACGTGGTGGTCAGGCTTTGCACCGGATGCTGGGCGCGACCGCCACTGTTAGCGATCACGATGCGTTGCTCGGCCGTCTGCACGTGTTCACGCAGGACGCACTCGCGCCTTTGCGCATGGACAACGGTTTGAGCTTCGTGCGTGATTTCGAACGGCTGTTGGGTGAGGATTTCTTTCGCAAGGTGAAGAGCTTCACGTCGATACGCACCGACGCCGATGATCTCGAAGCTGAACTCGCCGCGTACGTCGAACGGCTCGAATCGCTGGGCGGAATCGATCTGTTTTTCCTCGGACTCGGTCCGGAAGCAGGCGCCGCGTCGCACTTGTGCTACATCAAGCCGGGCTCGGGCGCGAATTACAACGACGTCGGTGGATTGATCCCACTCTCCGAGTCGATCCTCGAACATCACATCAATAAGTTTAAGGCCGGCGGCACAAACGTTACCGAAGCGGACGAAGCCGAATGCCGCGCCGCGAAACACATTCTGACGCTTGGACCAGCCGCCATTCTCGGCGCGCGTCGCGTGGTCCAGTCGATCGTAGATGCCGACACGGCGCCCGCGAAGCGCGAGAGTTATCGCCGGTTATTGAACACACAGATCGCCGCCGATGCTGAGACACGGCAGCAGCAATTCGATCAGAATCCCGGGCTTTGGTTGCGAGTGCATCCGAACGTCCGCTCGCTGATATTGGAAAACGTTTTAGAAGATGGATCTTAGATCTTTGTACTTAGTGCTTGTACGAAAACAAAGTACAAAGCACTAAGTACAAAAGCACCAACCTTATGTCGAGCGTTCAAACGCCATCGTTGCTGAGTGAGTTCGCGATTGTCGTCGATCCGAAGGACAACGTCGCCGTCGTGAAGAAAGCGACGACGTCCGGTCTCGAGTTGTTGTTGTCAGACGAAACGTCGATCGAACTTCAGACAGCCGTGCCGCCGGGGCATCGTTTCGCGACGCGAGACATCGACGCCGGCGAGTTTGTGCTTCAGTTTGGCCAACCGATCGGAACATCACTCGGAATAAAACAAGGCGAGCAGATCACGCACGACAACATGACTGACGAAGTTCCGATCGTGCGCGAACTTCCGGAAACCCTCCACACCGCGCCGCCTGATTACTTCCCCATCGACGAGCGTGGGACATTCATGGGCTTTCGCCGCCGTGACGGCCGAGTTGGCACACGCAACTACGTGCTGATCGTGCCGACGAGCATGTGCGCCAGCCACGAGGCGATGCAGATTTCGACGATCGCCGAGTTCACGCTTTTCGATCGCACGAAGTATCCGAACGTCGACGGGGTCGTGGCGATTCCACACAACAAAGGTTGTGGCTGCCAGGAAGGTTCGACGATAGACGTGATGCTGCGCACGCTTTCAAACTACGCGGACCATCCAAACGTCGGCGGCGTCGTCCTGATCGATCTCGGTTGTGAAAAGACGAACCTCGCGCAGGTCGAGAAGTACCTGCTGAAGCGCGAGAAAGCTTTCGACAAGCCGGTGGCGAAGATCGGCATTCAAGAAGTCGGCGGCACGCAGGCTGCAATTCAACGCGGGTTGAAAGAAGTCGAGCAGATGCTGCCGATGGTTAACGAGACCGCGCGTGAATCGTGTTCGGTTGGCGAGATCGTGCTCGGCGTGAAGTGCGGCGGGTCGGACGGTTTTTCAGGCATCTCGGCCAATCCATCACTCGGGCGCGCTGCGGATCTTCTGGTTCGTTCTGGCGGAACAGTTTTGATTACCGAGGTGCCCGAGTTCTGCGGCGCGGAACATCTGCTCGCGACTCGCGCGAAGGATGTCGAAACCGGGCGCGCCGTTTATCGACTCGTCGATTGGTACAAAGAGTACGCCTCGAAATTCGGCGCGGTGCTCAACAACAACCCGAGTCCCGGCAACGTCGCGGGTGGATTGCTCAACATCACGATCAAATCGCTGGGGGCAATCGCGAAAGCAGGCACGACGCGCGTCGAAGGCGTGATCGAATACGCGGAGACGCCAAAGACGCGTGGCTTGAACCTGATGCAGGGACCGGGTTACGACCAGGAGTCGACACCGGGCCTGGTCGGCGCGGGCGCGACTGTCGTCGTCTTTACCACTGGACGCGGCACGACGATCGGCAACGCTATCACGCCGGTGATCAAGCTCGCTTCAAACACGCCGATCTTCGAACGCATGGCTAATGATCTGGACCTGTCGGCTGGCGGTGTTATCGACGGCACGGAGACGATCGACGAGGTGGGCCAACGCGTGTTCGAACGCATCGTCACCGTAGCAAACGGACAACAAGCCAAGGCCGAAGAGCACAAGCACCGCGAGTTTCAGTTCTGGGCCGAACAGACCGTTTCGCTGTAGACTTTTTTTCTCTGCGTCACCTCTGAGATCTGAGATCTCAGATCTGGGATCTCAGATGACACTGCTCGGCATCGACGTTTCCACTACCGGCGTCAAAGCATTGCTCGTCGACGACAACGGCGAGATCGTCGCCAGCGCCACTACGCCGCTTCACTTATCAACTCCGAAGCCGCTCTGGTCCGAACAATACCCGCACGATTGGTGGCAAGCGGCCGTCACCAGCATCAAACAGGTCCTCAGCGAGACCGATGCAGCAGAGATTGCGGCGATCGGATTGACCGGGCAAATGCACGGCCTGGTCCTGCTCGACGACGATGGCGAAGTGTTGCGGCCGGCAATCTTGTGGAACGATCAGCGGTGCGGCGATCAGTGTGACGAAATTCGCGCGCGTCTCGGCAAGGAACGGTTGATCCGCATCTCGGGAAATGATGCGTTAACTGGCTTTACCGCACCCAAAATTCTGTGGGTCCGGCAACACGAGCGCGAGATCTACGATCGCGCGCACCACGTACTGCTGCCAAAGGATTATCTTCGTTACAAACTGACTCACGAATACGCAATGGACAAAGCCGACGGCTCCGGCACGTTGCTGTTCGATCTCGAAAAGCGCGATTGGTCCAACGAGACGTTGGCTGCGGCAAATATTCCCGCCGCCTGGTTGCCGAGAACGTTTGAAGGTCCGGAAATCACCGGACGCGTCACACGGGAAGCCGCTGGCGCAACTGGATTAAGAGAAGGAACGCCGGTTGTCGCGGGTGGCGGCGATCAAGCGGCGCAGGCTGTTGGCGTCGGCGCTATTCGACCGGGTGTTCTCGCAGTGACGCTCGGAACGTCAGGCGTCGTGTTCGCCGCGACCGAGTCGCCGTTGATCGAATCCGAAGGACGGCTGCACGCGTTTTGTCACGCTGTGCCGGGACGCTGGCACTTGATGGGCGTGATGCTGAGCGCCGCCGGAAGCCTGCAATGGTATCGCGACACGCTCGCGCCGGATGTGAGTTTTGCCGAGTTGGTGAATGAAGCTAACGACATCGCGCCCGGAAGTGATGGACTGTTGTTTCTTCCGTACTTGTGTGGCGAACGAACGCCGCACCCCGATCCACTAGCGCGTGGCGCGATGGTTGGTCTGACGATGCGTCACACGCGCGCGCATCTCACGCGCGCGGTGATCGAAGGGATCTCGTTTGGCATTAAAGATATTTTTTCGTTGATCCAGGGCGTGGGCGCAGGTGAGGTGGAGCAAGTGAGAGTTTCCGGTGGGGGAGCGAAGAGTGTCGTGTGGCGGCAGATTCTCGCGGACATACTCGGAACCGAACTCGTCACCGTCAACACGACTGAAGGCGCTGCCTATGGCGCGGCACTCCTCGCCGGCGTTGCGGCAGGAACGTGGTCCAATGTTGACGAAGCGTGCGCGCAAACGATTCGCGTCAACGACGGCGTCTCACCCAACGCCGCAACCAATAATCGTTATGACGAGATCTATCGCCAGTACCAATCCCTCTACCCGACGCTTCGCTCGGTCTCCCACTCGCTATCAACTATAGAAACCACTACGGTGCGATCCTGATCGTGCCGAGGTTGCTGATCCTTCCGTGCGCCCTGATGAATATCGTGCTGGCTCCGGCCGGAAAATTAGTCGGAACGCGGAAGACGAGCTGCATCAAGTCAGTATTTGGAACCGGTCTAAAGTCTTCAGCAAACACATCGAAAGGCAGATTGGTACTGGAGACCAGTCTCACGATCAACACGGATGAGTTCTCACCAGGATTCAATTCCAGATTTCTCACGAACAGAATCACTCGCGTATTTCGATCGCCGCTCGTGGTGGCAAACAACTCCGGCACACTCACGACGCGGAACGGATCTCTGAGGTAGAAGATCGAATCAAGAGCTGCGGCGTGATTGACGATCGGACTCGACTCCTCGAGCACTAACTGGATCTCATCGTCGTTGAGAATTGTGCCAAGGGCCGGGGTGTCGGCGATCGTGGCGTTGTTTGGGTTGAAAATATCGAAGAAGAACCCTTCATTCAACTCCGCGCTATTGTCGCCACAGATATTTACCGGAACGAACTTCTGGAACGAACCCGGTTGGAATACTAGTGAGCCAGAAGTCGACTGGTAATCGACGCCTGGAGTTCCACACGCAGCGCCGCCATGAGCATTGCCAATGTTCGTAGTATAGCTAACAGTCACGGTACGTCCGGTTGCAGCCGAGAGACGCACCTCGAAACGGGATTCCGTCACTGTGCCAAGATTTCCCTCAGTCACGGACGTGCTGAAAACTAATAGCGCCGGCACTGTGGTCCGATCCTGAATCGTGATCGTCATGCTGATCGGCGAACCGAAGACATCGAGACTCGACGGGTTCTTCAACGCAAGGGTGAAAGTCTCATCCGGTTCGGTCGTGTCGTCGTTCGCAATCGGGATCTGAATAGTCTTGCTTATCTCACCGTTCGCGAAATTCAACGTGCCCGACGCAGCGGTGTAATCCTGGCCGGCAGTCGCGGTGCCATTGGTCGTCTCGAATTGAACGCTCACATTACCCGAGCTGCCACCGGTGCGCTCGACAGTTACAGTCGCCACGCCGACATCCTCGATCACGAAGAACGAGTTGAAATTAAACTGCACACTTCCGATAGCACCCGTTGGGTCGGCCGCCGAAAACTCCGAAGTGTTGCCATTCGGATCGGTTGCAGTTGCAGTAATAACTCGACCGGCCGGCAAAGCGATCGGGAAAGTCACGTCGATCACTGCGTTGCCGCTGGCGTTCGTAGTTACGGCGGTGGTTCCAAAGAAGAGACCACCCTCGCCATTTCCGGACAGATCGACGGCGGCATTCGAGTAGAAGTCGATCTGAAACACCGTGTTGGGCGTAGAGTTCAGATTCCCCAGGATCGTAGTGCTGCTCGCGTTGGACGAGACCGTCGTTATCACCGGAAAGTTTTGCAGGTTATTTGCGCCGAGATCAGTGTCATTGGGATCGTTGGGAGTAACTCCGGTTGGTGTACCGCTCACCGCATTGAGATCGATTCCCAAGCCAGTGTTCGAAAATATGGAATTTCCTCTGATGGAGTTGTCGGTGCCGTTGAGGACGAGAACACCTGGACCGCCATTGAAAGCGATCTTATTGGCTGCACCGTTCTCGACACCGCCGAGCGTATTGTTTTGCGCCGTAGAATACTGAACACCGAGTTGAGTATTCGGCAGTGGAGCAGTGCCCTGCGCGTTAAGACCGATGATGTTGCCCTTGATGACAGTGCCACTGATAGCAGGCCCCGGGACGCGGCCGACGGCGATGCCGATCATGTTGCCGGAAATAACATTTTGCTCACCCGGAGCACTGCCGCCGATCAAGTGACCATTAGTAGAGATCGAAATGCCGAACAGGGTATTGGACGCGAGGGCCTTCGTGCCGGTCACATCGGTCCCGATGTAGTTGCCCTGTACCGTCACCCCCACACCGGAGTTGTTTTCGCCCAGCGAGACATTGCCGCCATTTGCGGCAATCACATTTCGCGCCTCCGGCGTGGCGCCACCGACCAACACGCCGTTCGCGGCAGACACGCCAGAGCCGTTGTTGCCTAAAGGCTGTGTACCGGTGATGTCCGTACCGATGAAGTTGCCCTGCACCTTGCTGCCGGCGCCGCTCACGCGAATACCGGTGCTGTTGCCGGAAATGATGTTTCTCGCGCCCGGCGTTAGACCGCCGACGATCGTGTTGGTCGCCTCAAACGTCAGGATACCGTTGTTGGTATTTGAAATTTTCTTTGTTCCAGTGACGTCGGTGCCGATCAAATTGCCTTGAACAGTTGTGCCCGAGCCAAAGATCGAGATACCGCGCGACAATCCGGAGATTAGGTTACCGGCGCCCGATGCTGTGCCTCCGATTAAGTTGTTTCCCACGAAGATGCCGGAGAGATCGATTCCACTGGTTCCGAAACCAAAGGAGTCCGTACCGGCGGCGTTGGTGCCGATGTAGTTGCCCTGTACGACGTTGTTGCTGCCGTTTATAAAGATGCCACGGCTGTGGTTTCCGGAGATCACATTGCGCGCTACGGCTGTCGTGCCGCCGATGAGGTTGTTTTTGGAATTGGACAAGGATATTCCGGTGTCATTTGGCCGCGCAGTTGTCCCTGCGGCGTCGACGCCAATGTAGTTTGCTTGAAACACATTGTTATCGCAGTCTGAGACAGCGATCGCCGTGCTACTGCTGAAGTTACCGATGGCGAGTCCGCGTACGGTGCTGCCGCCGGCGCGGATGCCGAGACCGGTCTGGTTACTGATCGCCAGGCCATTAATTTCGACGAGTGGCGAACCTGAGTATCCGGGTTGAGTAGTGCCATCGATTACGACCGGATCGGTGATGTCCGGAAGCGCGGTGACGAGGCTGATCGTCTGTACACCGGTTCCCGGGATGTTGAAACTGATGGTGTCAGTCCCGGGTGTCGCGTTGGCATTGACGATCGCCTCTCGCAGCGATCCGGCTCCATCGTTGTTGGTATTCGTGACGACGAAGTTCTGGGCCGCGGCGACAGTGCCGAAAACGATGACGGTGAATGTTGTAACTAAACTAACAATCACCATAATTAACATGATGCGTTGGAAG
The DNA here is from genome assembly GCA_035276045.1 of Pyrinomonadaceae bacterium. Taxonomy (GTDB): domain Bacteria; phylum Acidobacteriota; class Blastocatellia; order Pyrinomonadales; family Pyrinomonadaceae; genus PSRF01. Next base: position 40,073 of record DATELZ010000012.1, read on the forward strand.
CGTGAGCAGTGAGTATAGAGGTTCATTTCGATTCTCAGAACGCGATCAACTCGTATGAGAATTTACGGGTTGACGCTAAACTTAACGGTGGGCAGGCGAGCCTTGGGATTGGCCGGAAGGTTTACAGCGCCTGCGATGCTTTGATTCGATAAAACAGCGTACTTTTAGTATTAACAGAGAGGGAAAGTCAATCAGGGATTCTCTGAGGAATGGTGGTTGTGCGAGAGAGGCGGGGAACCTCCCACTGTCCCCGCCCCGATGGTTCACGTGCCTTCACCCCACGCGAAACGGAGTGCTTCGCTCACTCTAGTTGGGTGACGAACCACAATCACCAAGCTCGCGCGCGGCTTTGCAACAACGAACTAGGTAATCTCGCACCTCGGCCGCCGATTTTATTTGCCGTTGCCCGGGTCGAATATCAGGGTTTTCCCTTAGTGGTCGGATCGGGTGAGCCGGATAGTAGTATAATTAGCGGCCTGTCCCGGGTTTACGGGTAAAAACCTATGCAAGAAAGCCTATGCAAGAAAGTCCCACACTGTATTCAAAGCTGGTTAACTCACTCGACGGCATAGTTTGGGAAGCTAACGGCGAGACCTTCCAGTTTACGTTTGTCAGTCCACAGGCGGAAAAGATCCTGGGCTATCCAATCAAGGAATGGTTGGAGCCCGATTTCTGGCGTAACCACACTCACCCCGAAGACGCCGATTGGTGTTCCGCCTATTGTTTAGATTGCACCCGGCGGGCAGAGGACCACGAATTCGAATATCGCATGATCGCAGCCGACGGCAGCGTGGTCTGGTTACACGACATCGTCTCAGTCCAAAAAGAACCTGGTGGTTATTGTTATCTACGCGGAATCATGTTTGACATCACCCAGAAGAAACAAGCGGAAGCGGAACTCAAACAAAAATCGGAGATCCTTCAGAAGATAATCGACCACATTCCCATCCTGATCACCTTCCGTGACCAGGATGGCCGCTTGAAACTGGTCAATCGGGAATGGGAAAGCACATATGGCTGGACCTTAGCCGACTTGCAGGAACGCAACGCCGATATCTTGCACGAGGTGTATCCCGACCCGAATCTTCGTCGCCAGGCGCAGGATTTTATTAAGGCCGCAAACTCCGAGTGGATCGATTTTAAATCCAAAGCGCGCGATGGCCGTTGGCTGGATACCAGTTGGGCCGTGACGCGCCTCTCCGATGGCACTTCTGTTTGCATCGGTCAAAACATCACCGAGCGAAAGCGCGCTGAAGAAGAACGCAAGCGGCTGCTACAACGTTTGATGACCGCTCACGAAGACGAGCGACGCCATCTCTCACGCGAGTTGCACGACAACATCGGTCAGTATCTTTCAGCATTGCTGCTCGGGTTGGAGTCTGTCGCGCGCGTGCCGGGGCTTCCGGCCGCCGCTGTAGAAGAATTGGCGTATTTGAAAGAGACCACCAAGCAGTTTGAGTTGGACGTTCACAGCGTCGCTCTCGAGTTGCGGCCGACGACGCTGGACGATCATGGTTTGGAAGCCGCGTTATCGAGCTTCGCGCGAGAATGGGCCAAGCGGCACGATCAAAGGATCAGGGTCGAGTTCAACAGCAAGTTGTTCAAGACTCCAAACGAACGACTCTCATTTGACGTAGGCGTCGCGATTTACAGAGTCGTTCAGGAAGCGCTGACGAATGCGTCGCGGCATTCGAATGCGGAAGTTGTAAGCGTCATTCTCGAAGGCGACGATCGCCAGGTGCGGGTGATCGTCGAAGATGATGGCGTTGGTTTTGACGTGGAGAAGTTTATGAGCAGCCCGGTCGAGAATCGACGATTGGGATTGATGGGCATGCAGGAGCGAGTGCAGCTCGTAGGTGGTGAGTTCAAGATCGATTCAGGCGCAGGCACAACGATTGTAGTCACCATTCCTCTCTGTGAGTCTCCAGCAACAGAGGTTGTGGCATGGAAAAGGTGAGAATACTTCTGGCCGAAGATCATCGCATTCTGCGCGAAGGATTGAAGCGGTTGATCGACGAGCAGCCCAACATGGAAGTGGTGGGCGAAGCTGATAACGGCATCGCGGCGTGGCAGAGGACTAAAGAACTGGAGCCGGACATCGTTCTGATGGACATCACCATGCCGCGGCTAAACGGCGCCGAAGCGACGGTGAAGATCAGGGAGTTATGTCCGAACGTCAAGGTCATCGCATTGACGGGTCATCGTGCGAGCGCTTATTTGAGTGAGGTGTTGAAAGCCGGTGCGTCTGGCTACGTTCTCAAGCAAGCTGCGATTGACGAGCTGATCGACGCGATCCAGATCGTCGCCAAGGGTGGAACCTACATCGATCGCGCCTCACGCGATTCCATGGTTAACGCTCCGCTGGATCATAAGGTCTACAAAGGCGAATCGCAGGGGAAACCGCTGTCGCAGCGTGAGATCCAGGTCCTGTCCCTCGTCGCCAACGGCTACACGAACAAAGAGATCGCCAACGAACTGGCGATCAGCGTCAAGACCGTCGAAAGCCACAAAACCAACTCCATGCAGAAACTCGACCTGAAAAGCCGGGCCGAGATCGTCGACTACGCCCGCTTCCGCGGGTGGACCTGAGCCACGAAGAGGCACAAAAGAAGAACACAAAAGGCCAATCCTGGAATGGATATTTCTTCTTGTGCCTTCTGTGACTCTTCTTTTGTGCCTTTTTGTGTACCTCGTTGTGGCCCTAAACGACCCCGGACTTCGCGTTATTTATCAGGTTAGGCTCTGAAGGCTAACCAGAAGGAGTCCGTTGATGAAGATCAAAGCCAAGCATGTCGTCTTCTTAGCGATCGGATTGGCAACTCTCTACGTCATGTATCATAACGAGCGTTTTGTCGTCGATCCGGATCATCCGGCGTGGCAACGCTATGAATCATTCAAATGGTGGCTGCTGCCACATGCCGTCTTCGGCACGATCGTTCTGCTATTTGCGCCTTTTCAGTTTTCGGATCGGTTCCGCCAGCGCTTTACCGGAGCACATCGCGTGATGGGCCGGCTTTACGTGCTCGGATGTTTCGTGCTCGCGCCAACGGGCGCTTACATCCAGTACTACCAGGAACGCTTCGGAGCGCCACGTTCATTCACCGTGCTGGCCGTCGTCGATGCGACGCTGTTGATAGGCACGACGGCACTCGCCGGGCTCTTCGCCTTTCGGCGCAAGATCGCAGTGCACCGCCAATGGGCCATCCGCAGTTATGCCGTGGCGCTGGTGTTTATCGCCGCGCGGTTAGTGATGGGAGTTACGGGATTGGAGACCTACGGTGTCGAGATCGTGCAGGCTGTGATCTGGTCGTGCCTCGTGTTCTCGGTCGTGCTGGGCGACATCGCGATCAACTGGCGAGAGATCGTCTCCGCTTTTTCGAGATCGACTAAGCCAGCAGTGACTCAAACACCGCGCATGCCGGAACCTGTCATTCGCCGCGCCGCCTAAGCAAACGATTTGTTCGCCGCGCGATAGCCACTCCAAAGGCTGAGCGCGGCGAACAAACACGCAATCGGACAGAGCAACATCGAGAAGCGCATGTTGAGCGGTGTAACAGCAGCGCCAAGCCAATCGCTAATCTGCCCGATCACCAACGACCCGATTCCATAAGCGATGATCACGGCGAAGAAGTAAACGCCGATGCCGAGACCGCGCAATTGTGGACCAGCGATATCGTGAACGTCCGCTGCGGCTGGACCAAGCCACACCAGTGACAGAGCCAGCAACACGAGGTTTGCGATCAGCAGCAACAAGAGATTTCCCGAGAAGATAAACAACAACCAAAACGGCACTGCGATCGCCGCCGCCAGCGCGCCAAACAACATCCGCCCGCCACGCCCGTAACGCAGAAACTTGTCAGCCAGGTAACCGCCGAGAATCGTTCCGGGCACGCCTGCGATCAACGTCAGCAGTCCGCCATAGAAACCGATCGTCAATAAGTCGAGCTTGTAAACACGCGTCACGAACGTCGGTCCCCAGAACGAGAGATTGTTTGCGGCCAGGCCGAACAGACCGTAACCGAGATAGTGATAACGCAGCGGCACTGATTTGAAGAGGATCTTCCAATCGCTCGCGGTGTGCTTCGGCGTGACGACTTCAGTTCTGCCGCGCGGCTGTTCCCGCAGGAAGTAAACAAGCACGGCGATGATTATTCCGGGAAAACCGAGCGCGTAGAAGGCGACGCGCCAACCGTAGTATTGGCCCAACCAACCGCCGAGAAAGAAAGCGAGACCGGCGCCAATGGCGATACCCGAAGAGTAGACGGCCTGGACCGTCGCTCGCACACGCGGCGGGAAGTAGTCGCTCAACAACGACAGCGCCGCTGGTCCAAGTGTCGCTTCGCCGACGCCCACCATCATGCGGCAGATCAAGATGGACCAGAAGCCGGTGGCAAATCCCGTCAGTCCTGAAAACAGGCTCCATACCGCAAGGCCGACGGCGATCATGTTCTTTCGCACCGCGCGATCGGCGAGCCGGCCGAAAGGAATGCCGAGCACAGTGAAGAAGATGACAAACGACATGCTGCCAAGCATCGCTAGCTGCAAGTCGCTGAAGGCCATCTCCTTTTTGATCAACGGCAGGAGGATGTAAATGATCGTGCGGTCGAGATAGTTGAAGACGTAAACGAGCGTCAGTAAGGCAAGCGCATACCAGGAATAGTTGCTAACGGAGCTTTCTTCTTTCATTGGTTAACTGACCAGCACGGTTGCTTCACCACGGATGACGATCTCGTTGCGCTGATTGACACAGATCGTTTCGAGCTTAACGATCGGCCTGTCTTCGCGAACCTCTTTAACGGTGACGCGGGCCGTGACTTCGTCGCCGAAAAAGACCGGAGCAACGAACTGTAGCGACTGGCCCAGGTAGACGCTTCCCTCGCCCGGAAGTTTGTTAGCCAGGACCGACGAGATCAGCGAAGCGGTCAACATTCCATGCGCGATGCGCTGCCCGAACCGCGTCGTTTGTGCAAACGCGTCGTCGAGATGAATCGGATTGCGATCGCCGGTGACTTCGGCAAACGCTTCGACGTCGCGTTGTTCGATCGTTCTCGTTAATTCGGCCGTGTCGCCAACGTTGAGTTTCATTTTTCAGTCAGGAACTTGAGCAGCGCGGCATTGAACTCCGCCGCTTTTTCGAGGTTAGGCGCGTGGCCGCAATGATCGAACACGATCAGCTTTGAACCGGCGATGTCTTTATGAAAACGTTCGCCGTCAGCCAACGGCGTCAGGCCGTCTTCACGTCCCCAGATGATCAACGCCGGCGTCTTGATCGACTTGATGAAACCATCGATGAAGTCTTCGCCACGGATGATCGACTCGGTGATGCTTTTGATCGTGAAGCCGTCGCCCGCCGCCATCCGGGCGGCAATCGCCTGATCGATGGCGGCGTCCGTCTGCAACATTTTGTTGTAAAAGACTTTGGCCATCAGCACTTTCATGCCTTCACGCGTCGTGGGATTTAGACCGTAGAACGTGTTTACGTCGAGATGATTCGGCGGCAGATAGCCGGCGGCATCGGCGAGCACGAGTTTGTCGACGCGATCCGGGAACGCGGAGGCGAAAGTCACCGCGATCCATCCGCCCATCGAGCTGCCAACCAGCGTCGCGCGCTCGATCTTCAGTTGCTTGCAAAACTGATCGAGAAAATCGACGTAAGTGCGAATGCGATAGTTGACCAAAGGCTTGTCTGATTTGCCGAAGCCGATCTGATCCGGCACGACGACATGGAATTTTTCGGCGAGCGGGGCGATATTGAAATTCCAGGCCTGTGCTGAGCCGCCAAGCCCGTGCAACAGGATCACGGTTGGACCAGAACCCGCTTCCAGGTAGTGGATCTTCTGGCCGAAGACGAGTGTCTCCTTCGCGACGGGCGCGTTTGCTTGCGACGCAGCCGCAGTCACGCTGGCGACCAACAACAGTAAAAGCAGTCGCGTGATGTTAAGCATAGATGTCATCGATCACCTCTTGAAATCGATTGGTAATAACGTCGCGCTTCAACTTTCCCGTCGGCGTGATCTCGTCGCGTTCGATCGCAAAATCACGATCGAGAATGGCAAAGCGCTTGATAGATTCAGTTGACGAAACCCGGTGGTTCACCTTGTCGACGATCGACTCAACCGTCTCGCGCGACACCGGTTCATTCAGCGTGATCAAAGCGACTAAATAGCTGCGGCCTTCACCATAGACCAACGCCTGGCTGATCTGGTGGTGCTCCTTCAACATGTTTTCCAACATCGCGGGCGCGACTTTCTTTCCCGTCGACATGACGATCAGTTCCTTCTTGCGCCCGATGATCCGCAGAAAACCATCCGCGTCAAACTCGCCGAGGTCGCCGGTCAGCAACCAGCCATCGTCAAATACTTTCGCAGTCTCCTCCGGCGCTTTGTAATAACCGCTGAACATCATCTCACTGCGAACGAGGATCTCTTTGTCCGCCGCAAGGCGAACCTCACAACCCGGCATCGGTGGTCCAACAGTGCCGAATTTGTAATTGTCCGGACGGTTGAACGCAACGCAAACATTCTCGGTCAAACCATAAGCCTGCAAGATCGGCAGACCAGCCGCTGCGAAATAGTTTGCGACTTCCAACGGCAGCGGCGCTCCGCCTGAGGTCAGGAGACGAATCCGGCCACCGAAATAATCCTGCACACGCGTTGCGCCATCTGAAACCGCGCGCGCGTAAATCTTCTCGAAAAATCGCGGCAAACTGGCAAAAACCGTCGGCTTGACCTCCAGCATGTATTCGCCCAGACGCGCCAGATCGTCGACGAAGTAAGCCGGCGCGCCCGCGTAGAGACGGTTGTAAAGACCGGAGATTCGTTCCGCGACATGACAGAACGGCAGATAGGAAAACGAGACGTCCGTATCGTAGATCGGCGTCGTCTGTCGCAACGACTCGACGCTGTGGATGATGTAGCGATGACTCAGACACGCGCCTTTCGGCCGGCCAGTCGTGCCCGAAGTGTAGACCATGATCGCGACGTCGTCAGGCTTCGCGTCTTCGGCGCGTTCTTGCAACGTCGATGCGAAACTGGCACGTTCCGCACAGCCGCGAGCGATGAAATCCTGATAACTCGTCACGCCGTTCGCCGTCTCCGCATCGAGCGCGACGACGTGCCGCAACTTCGGTAACTGCTCGCGAACCTCGAGAACTTTCTGAAGCTGCTCGCGTGAATCGACGAGGACAAACTCGGCGTCGGAGTGATCGACGATGTAGGCGATCTGTTCCGCCGAGATGGTCGGATAAAGACCGACGCCGACACCGCCTGCTAGGATCGTTCCGATGTCCGCGATAGGCCACTCGGGAACGTTCCCCATCAGTATGCAAACGGATCCGCCACGCTTCAGATCGAGCGACAACAGCGCGGTCGCGAACTCAAACGTCTCCTGCTCAAACCATCCCCACGACATGCCCTGCCATTCGTTACCCGCACGAAAATAGAAAACATTCTGATCCGCCGGGTATTTTCTGATTCGATCCGTAAATAAAGAATGGACGGTCGGATATGGGGAGCCGCGCAGAGAGGGAGAAATTTTCCCCGCGTCTCCCCGTCCCCGCGTCTCCCCATCCCCCCGTCTCCCCATCCCACCTCCCCCCATCTCACCAGCGAAACGCAACGCAAGCCATATTCAAGCCACCGCCCG
>DATELZ010000013.1:0-76021 GCA_035276045.1 Pyrinomonadaceae bacterium
CTGTGAGACGGAAACGTGAAAATGACGTGATGCCGCTTCGGCTTTGCGCTTCAGTGGGTTGGCTTTGTGCCACGCTGCTTCGGCTTTGCGCCGCACCATGTTGGCTTTGTGCCGTGCCGCGTCGGCAGAGCCGATTCAAGACGGCGGCGAAGCCGATTCAAGAGAGACGCTTCCTACTTGATCCGTTCGTCCTTCTCGATTAGTCCGTCACGAATGGAGACAACGCGATGGGCGCGCTTCGCGATGTCGTGCTCGTGGGTAACGACGATGATCGTGTTGCCTTCGGAGTGCAATCGTTCGAAGAGATCCATGATCTCCATGCTGGTATGCGAATCGAGAGCGCCGGTTGGCTCGTCGGCCAGCAGGATCGACGGATGATTGACGAGCGCGCGCGCGATGGCAACGCGTTGCCGTTGACCGCCGGAAAGTTCGTTGGGCTTGTGCGTCATGCGCTCGGCGAGGTCGACTGCCTCGAGCGCCTTTTTCGCCATCTCGTGCCGTTGCGAGGCGCTGACGCCGCCGTAAATCAGCGGCAACTCGACGTTGTGCAGCGCGGTGGCGCGGGCCAGCAGGTTGAACGTTTGAAAGACAAAGCCGACTTCCTGGTTGCGTATACGCGCCAGTTCGTCGTCGTCCATGTCGGAAACGTTCTTGCCGTTGAGCCAGTATTCACCCTGCGACGGCGTGTCGAGACAGCCGATCAAATTCATCAGCGTCGACTTACCGGAACCTGATGGACCAATGATCGCGATGTACTCGCCACGGGGAATGTCAAACGAGACGCCGTGCAGCGCGTGGACCTTTTCAGTTCCCATCTGGTAGGTCTTCCAGATGTTGCGCATCGAGATGAGCATGGACGGATCATGTCCATCTACCTGGGCCGCATGGGCCACCGGGGTCTCGGTTTTGATCGCGTTCTCCGTGGGAGACAACGTGAGAGTCGCATCGCTCATTTAGCTGCCCTCGTTTCCAGTTGCGTTGGGCTTTGGTTTTTGACGGGTTACGGTCATTCCGTCCTTGAGAGTCTTCAACACCCGGCTTGGCCCACGCACGATCTCCGCGTTGGATGTCAGGCCGCTCGTGATTTCGATATCGGCTTCACCCGTGATGCCGGTGGTGACTTCGACAAATTTCACCTTATTGTTCTCGATCACGTAAACGCCCTTCTGAGCTTTGGGCTTCTCCGGCGACGCGGACGGAACGCTGCCGGCGATGGTCGGCGCCGGCGAAGCAGCCGGAGTCGCTTGCTTCTCGACGATCGATTCGAGCGGCACTGCGAGCACGTTCTGCTTGGTGTCGGTGGTGATTGTCGCGGTCGAACTCATGCCCGGACGCAGCGAAGTTTGAATGTCATCCGGCAGTTCGCGCAGTTCCAATGTTACCTTGAACTCTTTCGCTTCCTGAACGTTGACGCGATTGGACAAGCCGCCCGTAGTGTCTGACTTGGAAATCGCCAGCGGGTTTTTCTGAGTGACGACCGCTTTGATCTCCTTGTCGCCGAGCGCGTCGACTTTGACCTTTGCTTCCTGGCCCACCTTGACGTTGTTGATTTCCGTTTCGTCGACGTTCACTTCGACGTTGATCTGCGACATGTCCGCGATCGTCATCAGCGGCGTGGTCGATAGACCGGCGACGGCAAACTCTCCGACGCGCGTCGGAATATCGGCGACGACGCCGTTCAGCGGCGACAACTGCGTCGCTTTATCACGGCGAATTGTTTGGCCGCGCAACATGGCCTGGTTTTGGGCGGCGCGCATTTCAGACGACTTGATGCTGGTCTGCGCATCCTTTACCGCGATCTTCTGTTGATTGGCGCGTTCGGTGGCTTCCTTCACCGCGATCTTCTGTGCTTCGAGATTCGACTTCGCGGTCTCGAGCGCGATCTTGGCAGTATCGAAACGGTCGCGAGCCTGGTCGTATTCGAGGCGTGACGAAACACCGGCTTCGATCAGTTCTGTGTAGCGCTTGAGCTCACGCTGGGCGCTGTTCAGATCAACCTGCGCGCGCTCCACAGCGGTCTGCATGGCGACGACCTGCTGCCGCGCGGCGGCTACTGAAGACTCCGCGACAACTAACGCCTGTTGCGCTGAATTAACTGCGTTACGCGCGTTCTGCACATCGTTTATCGATGCCTGGGTCGCGGCCCATTGGGCCTCCTGGCTCGACTGAAGTTCGGTTGGATCGATCCGGACCAGCGGCTTGCCTTTAATGACGAGGTCGCCGGCGGTCACGTAGATCTCTTCGATTCGGCCCGGGACTTCGCTCGTCAGCTTGATATAGCGAATCGGCCGGACCTCGCCCGAGGCAGTTACCGTTTGTTTTAGTTCGGGCCGCGAGGCGAGCTTGATGGTGATTACCTCGGGCTCTTCTTTGCGGCTCGCGATTACGCTGACGATGACGACGATTGCCAGCACTGCGGCCACAACCACGCCAATAATTATCTTCTTTTTACGAGTAACTGCCATGCTTTAGGTTCCTTCGACTGGGCTTAAAAACTGTTGCTTGAACGAGGTAGTGGCTCTAATCGGGACCGCTCGTGCCAAACCGGTGCGCTCGAAGTTGCTTTTACGTGAGAACTTATCAAACTGTTTCATTTAAGAGCAACCAACGCGCCTCGGTTTAGACACCAATAAGACGTAAAAGGTTCGCAATTCATTAACTGAACCACGGATCAGAACAGATTGGCGCGGCGAGCGAGTTTCGCGCTAAAATGTGTTGCTTTTGCGGGGCTCGCGCGGCTGTATAGAATTCCCAGATGATTACTTGTGACCGGTGCAAGACAGAGAACCTCGACGGATCGCAGTATTGCGACGAGTGCGGCGCTCCGTTGAGACCCAACGGCCGTTCCCCGTCACGCAACACCGTTTATGGTCATGAGGGGCAAAATGGTTCCCATGCGCCTGCGCCGAATCCACGGCAGGAATTCGCCGGCGGCAGCGGGCGCGTTTCCGCTAATCTGAGTCTTTCAGGGCTGAAATCGGGACCGAAACCACACGCCAGGTTAGTCATCGAACGCGGACGTTCGAGCGGCAAGCAGTTCATGTTGAGTGATGTTGAAGCCCAGATTGGACGTTGGGACGCCGATGGCGGCATCTTCCCCGACGTCGACCTTGACACTGACGATCCGGAAGCGAAAGTCTCACGCCGTCACGCTCGCATCACTCTGAGCAACGGCCAATACTTTCTCGAGGATCTAGGATCGACCAACGGTACGTTCATCAATCGCGGTAAGAGGTTACCCCCAGGACAGCGCCAGGCGTTGTGCGATGGCGACGAGATCATCGTCGGCAAAACGTTTCTGCGTTTTCACATCGTGAAGTAGATGCCTGTCCCGAGCGTCTGTACCCAGGGGAGCCGCGTTCAACTCTGGAACCAAGGACGTAGTACGAATCAAGATGGCAGAGTGTAGTGAATGCGGCGCCAGCTACTCCCCAGGTGAGCATTTCTGCGGTAACTGCGGCGCCCAACTAGATCCGAGTTCACCTGAGCTCAAGACGATGGCCGCCACTGTCGGCGATCCGGTCGACGTGCCCGTGCCGAATTCTGCTCAGTTTGCCATTACAATCGAAGACGATCCGGAAACCCGCGAAACTCCGGTTGAAGAAGACGAACCCGTGGCCCCTGCTGAAGAACCGAAACCAGAAGAACCGAAACCTTATCCCTCCGATTCACTCGGCGGCTCCTATACCGACAACATCGCACAGGGAACGAGCACCAGCACGCCACATCGCGGTTCCACCGGCGGACACCGCCCCAGCGTCTCCCAACTTCCTTCGAACACCGTTTTGAACGGGCGCTACGAGATCGTGCGCCGCATCGGCGGTGGCGGCATGGGCGCGGTCTACCTCGCAAAAGACCGCAACCTCGGCGACGCGCCGCGTGCGGTCAAAGAGATGGTCGAATCACATCTCGATCCGACTCAACATGAGAAAGCGATCGGCGACTTCAAACGCGAGTCGCTGTTGCTCACCTCGCTCGAACATCCGTGTATCCCAACCATCTACGATTATTTCTACGACGAGACGCGCGGCCGTTTTTATCTCGTGATGAAGTACATCTCAGGCGGCGATCTCGCCTCGCGGATGCGTTCGGCCATCGGCGGCAGACTCGACGAAAAGACTGTCACCGATTGGGGCATGCAAGTCGCCGACGTGCTCGACTATCTGCACTCGCGGCCCAAGCCGATCATCTATCGCGACCTGAAACCTGCGAACCTGATGATCGACGGCAACACCGGTCGCGTGATGCTGATCGACTTCGGCATCGCTCGTTGGGTCTCGCAGCAGGAAAAAGGCGTTACCGCCGTCGGCACCATGGGATATGCGCCGCCGGAGTTGTTTAGCGGACGCGTGCAAGCGGGTTCAGACATCTACAGCCTCGGCGCGACGATGTTTCACCTGTTGACCGGCGCCGATCCACAAGACAATCCGCTCCTGATATTCGACTTCTCGAAGAACCCGCGGCCGCGACAGATTTCGCCTTCCGTCTCGAGTGAGATGGAGCAGATCCTGATGCGTTGCGTCGAGTACAAGCCCGACGATCGCTATCGTTCCGCTCATGATTTGCGAAACGTGCTCGCGACCCATCTCGAGAAACTGATCAACGGTCAGGTCAGTTACGGAATGCCGGCGCAGGCGCTGGGAACCGAGACTGTCCAGGTCCAGACTGTTTACTGCGGTTTCTGCGGTGGGCGTATCGCGGCTGACGACGTCTTCTGCGCGCATTGTGGCGCGCGCCAACCGCTGGCAGCCGTCGGCGCAAGTGCGATGTTGCACGCGTCGCGGCCGACGGCGAAACTCGTCGTCACCGGAACCACCGAACTCGATGCGTCGTTCATCCTCCAGAAAGAAAGTAATTTGCTGGGACGAACCGATCCGCATTCAAACATCTTTCCCGAGATCGATCTTTCACGCTTCGATCCGGAAACGAAGGTTTCGCGGCGTCACGCGCGTATCTGGCTCGAAGGCGAAACTTATCTCGTCGAAGACCTGGGATCGGTGAATGGAACGGTGATCAACGATTCGGTGAGACTCGCGCCGCGCCAACCACGCGTGTTGGATAGTGGTGATAAGTTACGTGTGGGAGAGACGACGCTGCATTTCTTAGTTGGGTGATTTGTGCTTTGAACTTTGTACTTTGTTTTTAGTACAAGCACAAAGTTCCAAGCACAAAGCACAAAGTTCAAAGATGACTGCTGCCCAGGGTTTGCCCCGTCCCCAATCACGAAGCCGTGCCGCCAGACAAGCTGGTAAACGGCTACGAGCCCCGTTTCCACTCCGCTGCGGCGCTTTTCTAATCGACTACATCGTACTCGTCGGATTGCTCGTCATGGGCACTTTGATCGCGCGCATGTTGGGTGGCGGCGCGCGTGCCGCTGGCAGTTCCGCCGAAACTGCCGGCATCGTGATGACCATCGTCATGGCCATACTGAATCTCGGCATACTCCCAGGCCTGACCGGTTTCACGATCGGCAAATGGGCCACCGGCTTGCGGATCGAGAGAAACGACGGCGGAAGTATCGGGATCGGACGCGCGTTTCTGCGTCACTTCGTCGGTTATCCGATTTCGCTCGCTCTTTTCGGTATCGGGTTCCTGGTAGCGGCAGTGTCCGTGCATGGCCGGGGCTTGCACGATATGATTGCCGGCACAATTGTCGTTCGTGAAGGTTCAATTTGAGATCTCAGATCTACGATCTCAGATCTCAGGTCTGCTTAAACAATGTCAGAGCTTATCGTTAAGTACCCCGATCGCACTCCCGACCATTTCCCGCTCGGTCGTTTACGGATCACTATCGGCCGCTCGGCCCGAAACGATCTCTGTATCCCCGACCCGTTCGCCTCGCGCGTACACGCGGAGGTGCGCCGGGAAGGCGACGAGTACGTCCTTCAGGATCTCGGTTCGGCAAATGGCACGCTCTACAACGGCGCGACTGTCGAAGGCGCGATTCACCTGACTTCCGGTGGACGCATCCAGATCGGCGAGACGGAGATCGTCTTTGACGATGGCTCCTACAACTCCGCGATGGGCGCGACGATGATCACCGACAATTCCGGAACGGAGTTGCCGAAAGAAACAATCGCGCTTGCCTCCGGAGACCGCACCACCTCGGGACTGCTCGAAGCGATCGAAGGCGCGCGCACGAAACCGGAAGCTGTGGCGACGGCTGTTGCGCCGGCGAAAGCGAAGCAGGGCGACTTGCTCGCGCTCATCAGCAAAGTGGGCATCACGCTGCTCGCGTCGGCCACGTTGAATGAAACGCTCGAACAGATCGTGACGCTAGTGTTCGAAGCGGTGCCTGCCGATCGTTGTTTGATCATGATGCGCGACGAAGGCAGTGAAGACCTGCGCGTCGCCGTAGCGCGGTTGCGAGATCGCGTTGGCGAAGTGGGCGAGATTCGTGTCAGCCGCAATGTGCTTGACGAGGTCGTGATTCGCGGGAAGTCAGTGTTGACGTCCGATGCGCAACACGATCCGCGATTCGCGAGTGGCACGATGGTGCTTCAAGGCGTTCGTTCCGTGTTGGCCGTGCCGCTCGGTGTTTCCGATAAAGTGTTTGGCATCATTTACGCGGATTCGCCGATCGCCGAAGGCCGGTTTACTGAAGATCATTTGAAAGTTTTGACGACGCTCGCGTCTGTTGCCGCGATTCGTGTCGAGAATGCGCGACTGGTTGAAGCGAGACTCGAACGCGAACGTTTGGAACGCGAACTGGCGCTCGCGAGCGAAATCCAGCAACGGTTTCAACCCACTGCGCCGCCACATGTCGACGGCTACGAGTTGCAGGGGATCAGTTTTCCCTGTTACGAGATCGGCGGCGACTATTACGACTTCATCGAGCGCGAGGATGGACGTTTGGTGATCGCGCTGGGCGACGTCTCGGGCAAGGGAACTGCGGCAGCGTTGTTGATGTCGTCGCTGCACGCGGCGGTCCATGCGCAGTCTGCGTCGCATGATTCACTCGTGGCGACGATCTCCGCTGTTAATCGTTATCTCGCGGATAACATTCCGGCGAATCGCTTCGTCACGTTGTTTTATGCGGAACTGGATCCTGATTCGGGAGCATTGTCATTTCTGAATGCCGGTCACAATCCGCCGCTCATCGTTCATGCCGCGGGGACTGTCGAGCAGCTTGCTTCGGGCGGGTTGCCGTTGGGGATCAAACCTGATGCGGAGTATCGCGAAGGGCGAACACAGATGCAGCCTGGCGACGTGCTCGTGATCTATTCAGACGGCGTTACGGAAGCTGTCAGTCCGACGGGTGAAGAGTTTGGTCCAACGCGGCTTTACGAAGTCGTTTCGCGAAATGTCGAAGCCTCAGCCGCGGGCATCCGCGACCGCATCGAGTCGTCGTTGACGAAATTCGCCCAGGGCACGAGCGCCGCCGACGACATCACGCTCGTGATCGTGAAGCGCCAGAACCGCCGCTGATCGTCCCGTACTTCATGAAAGCAGCCATTCGTCAATTGCTTTGGCGAACAGATATGGCGCCCGCTTTGATTTACGCAAGTACATGGATGGCTCGATCAATTCCAGTTCCACAATTGCGAAGTCGTTATCTTCGGTTCGTACAAGATCGACTCGCGCGAAAAGCGGTATCGGCGAGATCAGGTTCAGTATTTTTTTGCCCGTTGCCAGGAGGTTAGCTGAAGGTTTTATCGCTCTGATCCTGCCTCCGTGTTCTTCCTGGACTCGGAAATCCTCTCGTTTCGGAGTCTTTAAAATGGCATGACTGTACTCCCCGTTGAAATAGAACAAGGAGAATTCTCCCTCCCTGACTATTCCCGACATGAACGGTTGGACCACGCAAGAACGGTCGTCAAAAGTTAATTTCAACCGCTGAATATTCTCTTGGTCTCGTTTCACTATCAGCGTATCCTGCGCGTTCGCGCCCACCGTTGGCTTTATGACCAGTTGGTCGGTTTGTAACTGATCGAACCACTTTCGAATCTGGCGTCGCTCTATTTTGCCGCGGCGCCAGATACTCGGAATGATTCGGGCGCCTCGCTGCTCGAGATCTGTCAGATAGATGCTCTTCTCTACGTTCCATTCGACGAGCTTGAGCGGATTCGCGAGACGTGTCTCTTTGTGAACTCTCCGCAAGACGCGCAGGAATGCGGCCAGATGGTTCTGATAGTCCCACGTAGTACGGATGACGACGCCATCATAAGTCCGCCACTTAACCCGGGCTTGCCACGGCACGAATTCGACGATGTGGCCCAGGTCCTGTAATGGCTCGATAAGTAATTTGTCGTCTGTTACGTAACCACTCAGATCTTCGATCGAAAGAAGAGCTATCTTCATTAGCTAATTGTTTTAATTCCGCTTCCCGGCTCCGCTGAATAAATGTAATAAGGTGCCCACCGCTATCAGGATCGTTCCCGAAAGCGAAAGAGGAGTATTGAGATCGTCCAGGTGAGGTTCGTAAAAGAACGCGATGGTGAATATCACCGGGGCCACAGTGATCAAGACCGACCCGACGATTTGTAAGGCGCGGCGGACAGCGCCGACGCGATAGGTGAAATACGTGCCCACCCCGAGATGAAGCAACCCGGCCAGCAGAATGAAGATGTGCCGCGTGCGATAAAGCATTCTTGGACCATCGCTCATGTACATCAGGTGGTAATGATACCGATCCATGTATTGGCCCGTAAGCAGAAATACGATCACCACTGCCAGACCGAAGATTATGTGGAATCGCTTCATATTTCTAATCCGTGTTACGTTATGAGTCGCAGCGATGGACCCTGATACCGACATCGGCGGCGCGCAGCAACGTTTCCCCGTTACGAATCAGTCGGCGATTGTCGCCGCGCGCAGCGACGATCATGCGGTGCGGGAACGTGCGTTTGCCACGATCCTCACCAGCTATTGGAAACCCGCTTATAAATACATTCGCCTCAAATGGCAGGCAAACAATGAAGACGCTAAAGATCTGACGCAAGGATTCTTCGCCAACGCCTTCGAGAAGAATCATTTTGCCAACTACGACGCACGCAAAGCCAGCTTTCAAACGTTTCTGCGCACGTGTCTCGACGGCTTTATCGCAAATGAGCGTAAGGCTGGCAAGCGTCTGAAGCGCGGCGGTGATGCCAACCATTTTCAACTCGACTTCCTTAGCGCGGAAGACGAGCTTGCGATGCACGCGGCGAATGTCGATCTGAGTCCCGAAGACTACTT
Organism: Pyrinomonadaceae bacterium; assembly: GCA_035276045.1. Classification (GTDB taxonomy): domain Bacteria; phylum Acidobacteriota; class Blastocatellia; order Pyrinomonadales; family Pyrinomonadaceae; genus PSRF01. The sequence continues at coordinate 9,178 of DATELZ010000013.1, forward strand.
CCATCGCGAGTGGGTGCGCTGGATGTTTACGATCGCCGTCGACACACTGCGCCAGCGCTGCGAAGTCTCCGGACGCCGAATTCACTTTCAACTGTTCGAAGCTTACGATCTGCGCGACGAAGATACGAGTGTTTCATACGCTTCGCTGGCGAAGACGTTCAGTTTGGACCAGGCGACTGTGAACAACTATCTCGCCGCCATGCGCCGCGACTTCCGCCGCATCGTCCTCGACAAACTGCGCGAAATCACCGCGACCGACGAAGAGTTTCGCACCGAAGCGCGTTCGCTGCTTGGAGTCGACGTGAAATGAAGTGGCTGTCAGACAGCAAAGTGAGTCACTTGCAGGCGCTCGCCGCCGAACCGGACTTCAGCGCGACCAAGTACACGTTCGTCAAAGAACTCGCGCGCGGCGGCATGGGCACTGTCTATCTCGCCGCCGACGCGGAGCTGAATCGACAGGTTGCGATCAAAGTGCTCAGCACGCCGGAGTTGACCGAAGATCTTCGCCGGCGGATGATTCGCGAAGCGCAGATCATCGCGCGGCTCGAGCATCCGGGCATCGTTCCCGTTCACGACGTGGGCGTGTTGCCGGATGGGCGCGTGTTTTACGCGATGAAGTTTGTGCGTGGCGTTCGTCTCGACGAGTACGCTGCTTCGAATGATTCGATCCGGGATCGGTTGCGGAAGTTTCAAGCGGTCTGTGACGCAGTCGCCTTCGCGCACGCGCACGGTGTTATTCATCGCGACCTGAAACCGCAGAACATCATGATCGGATCGTTCGGCGAGGTGCTCGTGCTCGACTGGGGCGTCGCCAAGATCATGCGAACAGTTTCATCCGAAGAAGCTGACACCCTCATGCTTCCGCCCCGGAACACGGAGAAGATCGCCGACACCAGTCACGGCACGATCATCGGGACGCGCCAGTACATGTCGCCGGAACAGGCGCGCGGCGAGATCGATCAACTCGACGCCCGCTCCGACATCTACTCTCTCGGCGCCGTTCTGTATTTCCTGCTCACGAACCAGGCGCCCGGCGACGCACGTCCCCGGAGCATCAACTCGAAAGTCACAAAACCAGCCGAGGCAGTGTGTTTGAAAGCAATGGCCCGCGAGCGCGCGGATCGATATGCCGGCGCCACCGAGGTATCCGCCGACGTCAGCCGCCTGCTGGATGCCGAGCCCGTTTCAGCGTACCGGGAAAATGCCTACGAGAAGCTCAGCCGGTGGGTGGGCAAGAACCGTTTTTTGATTCTTCTGGTGCTCGCTTACCTGCTGATGAGAATTTTTTTCATTTTCACTTCGCGCAGTTAAAGAAATCGCCCACGACGTTTAATAGAAGGATGGGGCATTGATCGTTTGTCTTTTGTCGTTTGTCATTTTTCATTTGGTAAATGACAAATGAAAAACGAGAAATGACAAACGATAAATGAAAAGGGGATACACATGTCGAAACCGCTTATTGGAGTAATCCTCGGCGCTGTCCTCGGCGCGTTCGATGGTCTGACTGCGTGGTTCACGCCGGCCGTGCGCGATCAACTCGGCGGCATCGTGATCGGATCGACGATCAAGGGCATCATCGCGGGCATCGCGATCGGTTTCTTTGCGAAGAAGTTTCACTCGCTGCCGCTCGGAATCGTGTTCGGCCTTCTCGTCGGCGCGTTTCTCGCGTTCCTGACTGCGTTGATGCAGGGCGGTTACTACTTTGAGATCGTTTTGCCTGGAACGCTCGTCGGATTGATCGTCGGTTTTGCTACGCAGAAATACGGCAAGCCGGCAGTGCCTGCAAACAATTAACACTTTCATTAATTCAGAAGGAGAGATGGATAAATGCCTAGAGTTGTGCACTTTGAGATTCACGCGGCCGACCCGGAGCGCGCCGTCAGCTTTTACAAATCGCTTTTCGATTGGCAGTTTCAGAAATGGGAAGGCCCGATGGATTACTGGATGGTCATCACCGGACCAGACGATCAGCCGGGGATCAACGGCGGACTGGTGCGTCGCCAGGGTGAGATCGACGGGCAAGCGGTGATCGCTTATGTCTGTACCGTGGATGTGGCGGACGTCGACGCTGCGGCAAACACCGCGACGTCAAATGGCGGACAGGTTGTCGTGCCGAAGATGCCGATTCCCGGAGTGGGATGGCTCGTTTACTGCAAAGACACCGAAGGTAACATCTTCGGCATGATGCAAAACGATCCGAATGCCGGCGCCTGAGATCCGTGGTTAATCGCTGGGACGGCCCGTTAACAACGCTTCGCACTTCAACGTTTGCGGGCCGTTCTCGTTACACATCGCGAAAGAAGTGCCTTCGTACATAGCCACGCCCGCAAACTCACCTTTCGCGTTGAGCATGTAGAAAGTGATGCCGAAGTTTGGCAGACCGCGACTGTTCAGCAGCCGCTTCTCGATCGTGTTGTTCTTGATCCGGTTCAAGACTTCCATGCCGGCGTCTTTCGGATGAGCGCCGCGACGCATCTCTTCGACAATCACGAACGAACAGAGATTGAAAAGATTCGCTTCGCCGCGACCGGTGGAACCAGCCGCGCCGATTGCGCCGTCGACGTAGAGTCCGGCGCCGAGGATCGGCGAGTCGCCAATGCGTCCCGGAATCTTCCACGCGAGGCCGCTCGTGGTGGTGACGCCGCAGATTTCGCCTTTGGAGTTGATCCCGTCGCAATTGATCGTGCCGTGCATGTTCTCTTCGCGGATCAATCCAGCCGCCAACATATCCAACGCCGCTTTTCGTCCGGCTTCGGCGCGTTTCTTCGGATCGAGATAGTGCTCGGGATCTGATCTGCGTTTCCATTCGAGCCACTTGCGGCGCGAATTCTCGGTGTTGATGTCGTCTTCGATCTTGAATCCCATGTTGCGCGCGAAATCCTGCGCGCCTTTGCCGACGATCAAATGATGGTCCGTGTTCTCCATTACCGCTTGCGCGACCAGCGACGGTGTGCGCACGCCTTCAAGTGCGGCGACCGCGCCCGCGCGTTTCTTTGGACCGTGCATGACGGACGAGTCGAGTTGGACCACGCCGTCGGCGTTCGGCAAACCACCGTAACCGACGCTGTCGTCGAGTGGATCGAGTTCGACGATGTTCACGCCCGCGATCAGCGAGTCGAGGACGTCAGCGCCGCCTTTCATCATGTTGAACGCCTTCACCACCGCGGTGACACTCCCGCCGTTCTTGAAACGATTGCCATTCGCCGACGCGATGACGAGTGGCTTGACGGCACTCTGTGTGAGAATCGTCGGAAACCCGGCGATCTCTTTGTTGGCAGCGGCGAGCGTCAGACCGGCAACCGCACCGGTGCGCATGAAATCACGGCGTTTGATTTTTTTGGTCATGGTGGCCCAATTCAATCACGAAATTTGCTTTCGTGTCATCAATGTTTTCAGTTATTTTCCAGTGCTTCTTTGATCCTCTCGGCCGTCTTCGGGCCGATGCCATCGACCAGGTCGAGACCGCCGCCGGCGACGAAGGTTTTCAATTCGTCGAGTGAGGAGACTTTGAAGCGTTGATGGAGCAGCGCCGCCGTCTTTGGACCAATGCCGGGGAGATCCATCAGTTCGAGGACGCTTTCGGGAGTTTGAGCGGTGAGTCTTTCCCACGCGTCAAACGTCCCGCGTTCGAGCAGTTCGACGACCTTGCCGGCAATTGCTTTGCCGACGCCGGGTATCGTCTGCAAGCCTGCGATGCCTTCCTTTTCGGCGATCTCCTTCAAGGGCGTGGGCCAGACTTCGATCGCTTCGGCGGCGTTGCGATAAGAACGCCAGCGAAACGGATCGTCGCCACGCAATTCCATTAACGCGGCAAGACGATAAAAACGGCGAGCGATGGCTTCGTTGTCCATTGATCGATTCAGCAGTTTGAGATTTTGCTTAGTCTACCGTCGCGGGCAGAGTAATATCAAAGGGCTTCGCCTTTTGACTTCATTTGGGGAGACCAGAGTTGAACAAAACAAGAAGAGAACTGCTGGCCGGGATTTCAATCGCCGGTGCGGGGGCTTTGCTGATCGGCTGCCGTAGGAGGTCGAACCAAACAAATCAGGAAGGACCGGGGCCGAGTGAGTCTGCGCCAGCCGAAGTGACGGCCACCGAAGATCTGATGCGGGAACACGGAGTTTTGCGGCGCGCGCTGTTTGTCTATCGCGAGACGGCGGCGATGCTAAGAGCCAATGCGTCCGCCGTGCCGCTCGACGCGCTGGAAAAAACAGCACAACTGGTTCGCGTCTTCGGCGAGGATTATCACGAGACGAAACTCGAAGAGGCTTTTATCTTTCCGGTGCTGAAGCGATTTCGCGGTCCGGCCGTGCCGTATGTCGACGCGCTCATAGTCCAACACGCAAGAGGACGTGAGATCACTGATTACATCCTGTCAGTCACGAAGGCGGACAGCATTTCTTCGAACGCAGCAGTTGGCCTGGCGAGTGCAATGGAGTCGTTTGCGCGCATGTACGAGTATCACTCGGCGCTTGAAGACACAGTGGTCTTTCCGACGTGGAAGGGCTTGCTTGGCGAGGCTGAACTCGACGAACTGGGCGCGAAGTTTGAAGAAGTCGAAGCGGACCATTTCGGAGACGACAACGGTTTCGAATCGGCGGTAGCGAGAATGGCGGAGATCGAAACGAGTCTCGGTTTGAATAGTCTCGAAGCGTTCACAGCACCTGCACCCGCCTAAGATTTAAGACCGCTTTACTTTTTGCGCCGCAAGCAGCACAATGCGCGCTCACCCACCCAACAGGTAGTTATTAAACGAGGATCTCACTGCCTCCTGGCGTCCTCAAAACCTTAAACCTCTCGACTTCTTAAGGAGCCAAGCATGACGTTCATACAATTCGCCGACGAACCCGATCAGGAACAACGCATCGCCAAACTGCGGCAGGAACTGGAGAAACTCGGGGGCAACCCGGTTTCGCTGGAGTCGATGCCCGCGGACATGGAGGAAGAGTTTCTCCGGCAAGTGCTCGAATATGAATCCGCTGAACCGATCAGTTTGTTTCGCCTCCTCGAAAACTCCGGTTTGGAGATTCCCGCGCCTGATGAACTCGACGACGAGGCGCTCGCGAGCAAGCTGAAAGACATTGTCGAGCGAATGGCGTCGATGGGCGCGTACCTGTTGCACACGGACCACCTGACCGATCGCGAGCTGTACCACTATCTTTATTCCGATGGCTTGCGTGAAGAGGCGGTGCTCTTTCCCGAGAACCCGAGCTACGCGTACATGATCGACCTCACCGGAAGTGGCAGTGAGAAAGACAACCAGACTTATCTGAAGTTCTACGCGAATGAGACGCACCGGCAGCAGTGGGCACGCGACTGGCCTGACGATTCGATCCCGGAACATGAGGATCCGCGGCATGATCGCGACCGATCTTTGCCGCAGTCGCCGCTTGGTTGAAAGAGGAAACTGCCTTTTAAGCGACGAACATCGTGCCGGTGCCTTTGTCGGTGAACACTTCGGACAAGAGCGCGTTGCGCTTGGAGCCGCTGATGATGTGTGCGCTGTGAACGCCGCGGCGCAAGAGCGTCGTGATGTTCTGAAGTTTGGGAATCATGCCGCCGGTGGCGGCGCCGTTGTTGACGAGTTGGTCAGCTTCGGCAGCCGTGAGGCGCGACAGCTTCGTCTGCTCGTCGCCCGGTTTGAGATAGAGACCGTCGACGTCGCTGAGCAGGATCAACTTTTCGGCCTGCAACTGCACGGCGATCTCGGCGGCGATCGTGTCGGCGTTGATGTTGAAGACCATGCCTTCGTCGTCCGCGCCGAGCGATGAGATGACGGGCAGGTAACCGTGGTCCAACAGGACCGTCAACAGTCGTGAGTTGATCTGCACGACGTCGCCGACGTGTCCGAAGTCGACTTTGTCACGCACGCCCGTTTCGCGATTGAGAATCTCTTTCGGCGGGCGTCGTTCGGCGTGCACGATGTTGCCGTCAACTCCCGAGAGGCCGACGGCTTCGATGCCGCGCTGGCGAAGCGCCGCCAGAATGTCGGTGTTGATCTTGCCGGCGAAGATCATTTTAGCCATTTCGAGTGTCGCATCGTCGGTGACGCGGCGGCCTTCGATGATCGTCTGTTCGACGCCGAGCTTGGTGGCGAGTTCGCTGAGTTGTTTTCCGCCGCCGTGGACGACGCAGAGGCGAATGCCGACCTGGTGCAGCAGGGCGAGTTCTTCGGCGAGCGACATCAGGTTTCCCTGCTCTTCGGTTACTTTGCCGGAGAGCTTTACGACAAACGTGTGTCCTTTGAAGCGCTGGATGTACGGCAGCGCTTCGCGCAGTAGATCGAGACGTAATTGATTATCGATCATTGACCACAGATCTCGTTGATTACTGCCTTCTGAACGTGCAGACGATTCTCGGCTTCGTCAATAACCACGGATGAACGCGAATCGATGACGGCGTCGGTGACGATCACGTTACGGCGCACCGGGAGACAGTGCATGAAGATGGCGTCGTCGGTCTGGTTCATTCTTCGTTCGTTGACGATCCACTTGTTGCGATACTGAGCGCGCGTGATCGTGTCCTGTTCGTCGCGGCCGTAGAACTGTTTTGCGCCCCAGCTTTTCGCGTAGATCACTTCCGCGCCGGTGAACGCGGCGTCGATGTCGTGCGTGATCTGCAAACTGCCGCCTGCGCCGGTTGCCAATTGCCGCGAATCGTCGATCAGTTCTTCGTCGAGTTCGTAACCCGGCGGATGCGCGATCACGAGATCGTGGCCCATCTGCGCGGCGGCGAGGGCGAAACTGTTTGGCACCGCCATCGGCAACGGCTTCGGATGCCACGCCCAGGTCAACACGACGCGCTTGCGTCCCGCGCCGAGCTTTTCGCGAATCGTCATCATGTCGGCGAGCGACTGGCAGGGATGATGCATCGCCGATTCGAGGTTGATGATCGGCACGGACGCGTATTTCGCAAAGGCGTTCAGCACCGGATCTTTTCGTTCCTCCTGCCAGTCTTTCAACGAAGCAAACGTGCGCACGCCGATGGCGACGCAATATCGTTCGAGCACGCGCACAAACTCGGCGACGTGTTCGGTCTTGCCTTCATCCATCACAACGCCTTCGCGATGCTCGAGTGTCCAGCTCGTGCCGCCGGGTTCGAGCACGACGGCATTGCCGCCAAGCTCGTAGATGCCTACCTGCATTGAGGCGCGCGTCCGGAGACTGGGATTGAAAAACACCAGCGCCACCGACTTACCGGCCAGCGCTTGCGAACGGTCCTCGCCGCGTTTAAAGCGCAGCGCCGACTCGATCAGTCGATTCAGATCGACACCCTTGGTGCTCAGAAAGTGCATATCTCTTCTAGCTGCGTCACAAACAGATCGACTTCATCCCTAGTTAGACAGAGCGGCGGCAACAAGCGCAAGACGTTTGCATCGCTCGACGTTCCGGTGATGATCTTTCGTTCGAGCAGCGCTTTGTGAATCGGCGCTGCTTTGTCAGCAAATTCGATCCCCAACAAGAAGCCAAGACCGCGCACAGCAACGACCTGTTCGATCTCACGCAAACGCTCCCGCAGATGCGCTTCGACGGCTTGGACGTTTGCGAGCATCTCGTCGTTTTGAATCGCTTCGAGCGTCGCCGTCACGGCGGCCATTGCCAACATGCCGCCGCCGAACGTCGTGCCGAGATCGTTCTCTTTAATGTGGGAACTGATCGCTTCGGTCACGAGACACGCGCCGACCGGCACACCGCTACCAAGCGCTTTCGCTAACGTGACGATGTCGGGAACAACATTGTCGCCTGCCGCCCTGCCCGCAAAGAACCATTCACCCGTGCGTCCCACACCCGTTTGCACTTCGTCATAGATCAAAACTACTCCGCGCTCGTCACACAACTCCCGCAGTGCTCGATAAAACCCGGGTTGGGCCATCCGGACACCGGCCATCGACTGGATCGGTTCGAGCATGATCGCGGCCACGCTGTCGTCGACGAGCGCGCGCACCGATTCGATATCGCCAAACACTGCTTCCAGGTGGCCGGGAACATTAGGTTTTCCGATCTCGCGATACCTGCCGAGAAACGTCGCGCTGATCGCATCGGCAGTGCGGCCATGAAATCCACCGCTAAACGTGACGATCTTCTCCCGTCCGGTCGACATGCGCGCCATCCGCATCGCGTTCTCGTTCGCTTCTGTGCCGGAGTTGCAGAAGAACGCTTTCGTCAACGCTTCCGGAGCGATCGAGACCAGTTTCTCCGCCGCCCGCGCCCGCGCGCCGGAGTAGACGAGGTTCGAATAGAACAACAGCTTTTCAGCCTGCTCGCGAATCGCCTGGACCACATGCGGATGACAATGACCCGTGCCGGCAACAGCATGTCCGCCGTAGAGATCGAGATACTTGTCGCCGTCGCCGGTGTAGATCCAGACACCTTCGCCGCGCTCAGCGGCGATCGGCATCTTCTTGTACGTGGCCAGTTGAAACTGGTCCTCGATCTCGACCACTGAATTCACGGATTTGTTCCTATTAATAAAAGACCGGTCTTCTCGTCGAGACCGAACATGAGATTCATGTTTTGCACTGCCTGGCCGGCAGCGCCCTTGACGAGATTGTCGATCGCAGAAAACACGACGATCTGATTTCCGCGCACCGCGAAGCCGAGGTCGCAGAAGTTGGTCGTCTTCACCCAGTTGATGTCTGGCGAACCGTCGACGAGGCGAACAAAGAATGAGTCGCGATAATACTCACCAAACATCTCGCGCAACTGGTTCTCGCCGAAATCAGTTTTTGTCTCCGCGTAAATGGAGGCGAAGATGCCACGCGACACGGGCAGTGAATGCGTCATGAAGACGAGTTCGTTGGTCCAGTCGCCAACGTGTGCGAGTTCCTGTTCGATCTCCGGCACATGCTGATGCGTAAACGGCTTGTATGCGTAGAACGAATTCATACGCTGTGGATGGTGCGTGTTCGCAGCCGCTTTTGCGCCCGAGCCAGACGATCCGGTTTTCGCATCGACGATCACGCGCCCGTGAATTGCCCCGTTCGCCACGAGCGGAGCGAGCCCGAGAAGCGTTGCAGTGGCGAAGCAACCAGGGTTCGCGATCAGGCGCGCGTTTCGGATTTCCTTGCGATTCGTTTCAGTCAGGCCATAGACAAACTCAGCCTGCGACTCCATCGCGGTGTGCGTTTGTTTGTAGTGTTTTTCGAAGACTTCCCGCTCGCGCAGTCGAAAGTCGCCGGATAGATCAATCGCCTTCACACTTTGCGGCAGACGCGGAACGACGTCCATTGCCTGTCCGTGCGGCAGCGCGAGGAAAACACAATCGACGTCTTCGACATTCTCCGGCGACGGGACGAAGCTCAGGTGCGTCAAGCCGTTGAGGTTTCGATGCACCTGGCCCACGGCCTTGCCGGCGTGTTCGTTGGCGGTGACGAAGACCAGTTCGACCTGCGGATGAAACAGCAGGATGCGCAGCAACTCCGAGCCGCCGTATCCCGAACCGCCAAAAATAGCAACACGGATTTTGTTCATCATGATACTGGTATAGCTGCTCCAACTTTCGCCATCACCAACTCAAACAACGTCTCGCCTTCGCGACGCGCGTTTGCCGCAGGCACGTTGAACTGAGTCGTGATGTAATCGCCGCCCATCCGCGAGTCGGTTACAGATCCGGAAACCACGTCGACTGCGACACCACGCCTACGAAGCAACTCGATTCCGCCCCACGCGCCAACGTAGTCAGACGCGCAGAAGACCAATGCCGACATCGCGTCAAGCAACTCCGCATCTTCAAAAATCGTGTCGACCGAATAACCACCCAGAATCCCATCGCCGAGTTCGATCACGATCAGATCCGGCGAGATCTCATTCAAGCGCGCAATGATCGCCTTCGCCATCGGCGCGAGATCTTCGACGTCGACCGTCGACGGCAGACCGCAATCGAGAAAACTCGCCGTCGCCACCGCACCGTGATCCGCCATGTTCAGCGTATCGCGCAGACAAGCCACGCCCGACAGTTTCGCCGCTGCGACCTTCATTCCCGACCGCGTCGCTTGTTTGATCAACTCCGTCGCCGCGTAAGTCTTGCCGCTGTTCATACTCGTCCCGGCAATCATCACGATCGGCGCTGTTTCGCCGAGCGTAAGCCGCGACGGCAACGCCGCATTCGCAATGTTCAGCACGCGGCCGGCTTCGTCGCAGACCAGTCCGATGACTTCCAACTTGATCGCATCGCCAAGACTCGAATGACGCCCGGTGCAACAACCGATCACGCCGCCCATGTTGAGCAGATGCAACTCGTCACCGGCTTTCACCGTCGCCGGAACGTCCCCAACAAAACCCTTCAACGCGCGACGCCGTCCGAGCACGCCAATCAACAGATCGCCCGGATTGATCTTCGCCAGTCGTCCGGTAGGCAACTCCAGCATGTTGTAAGTCGCGCTGTCTGTCAGCGCGCGCACGACGACGACGTCTCCCGCGCGTGGCGACGAAGACGACGCGACCATGCCGGCAGTCTTCGACAATCCGAGCGGCGACGTGGCCGATCCGATCTTGTCGACGTCTACAACAGTTATTGTCATTGCACTTACCCCTTTCCGAGTCTCAGCCGCAACGCGTTGAGCTTGATAAATCCTTCGGCATCGCGTTGGTTGTAAACCGTGTCTGCCTCGAACGTCGCGATGTTCTCGTCATACAACGAATTCGGCGAACGCCTGCCGGCGACAATCACATTGCCGCGATAGAGCTTGAGACGAACGTCGCCGCTCACCCGCACCTGCGTTTCGTCGATCATCTTGCGCATCAACTTGAACTCAGGCGCAAACCAAAAGCCGTAGTAAACACTCTCGGCAAACTTCACGCCCAGCGAATCACGCAAGTGCATCACTTCGCGGTCCAACGTGATCGATTCGAGCGCGCGATGCGCCGCGTGCAAAATCGTGACGCCCGGCGTCTCGTAAACACCACGCGACTTCATGCCGACAAAACGATTCTCGACCAGGTCGACACGGCCGATTCCATGCTCGCCGCCGAACTTGTTCAACGTTTCGAGCAACGCGACCGGGTCCAGTTTCTGTCCGTCAACGGCCACCGGCTCGCCTTTATCGAACGAGATCTCGACATACTGCGCTTCGGCGTTCGCGTTTTCCGGCGAGCGCGTCAGTTGAAAAATGTTCTCAGGCGGTTCGGCCCATGGGTCTTCGAGAATGCCGCCCTCGTACGAGATGTGCATCAGGTTCGCATCGGTCGAGTACGGCTTCTCGGCGGTCGCCGTCACCGGAATGTCGTGCTCTTTCGCGTACGCGATCAGGTCGGCGCGTCCCTTGTACTCCCATTCACGCCACGGCGCGATCACCTTGATGTCCGGTTGCAGCGCGTAATAAGTCAATTCAAAACGCACCTGATCGTTGCCCTTGCCGGTAGCACCGTGGGCCACGGCGTCAGCGCCTTCTTTCTGCGCGATCTCGATCTGTCGCTTCGCAATCACCGGACGCGCGAGCGACGTGCCCATCAGGTAAACGCCTTCGTAGATCGCATTCGCTTTCACCGCGGTCCAAACGTAGTCGCGCACAAACTCTTCGCGCAGATCTTCGACGTAGAGTTTCGATGCCCCCGTGGCATGGGCCTTTTCTTCGAGACCTGACAACTCCGCGCCCTGGCCCACGTCGGCGCAGTAACAAACCACTTCGCAGTCGTAGTGCTCTTTGAGCCAGCGAAGCATGACTGAAGTGTCGAGTCCGCCGGAATAAGCCAGGACAATTTTGTTTATGCTGGTGTTCATTTTGTCTTTGTGCTTTGTTCTTGGTTCTTTGTACTTGCCGCTTGGTGCGGTTCTTAAACTAAGTACAAAGCACAAAGAACTAAGTTCTAATCTCAAACAACTTCCAAACCTTCTTGATCGTCGATCTCTGGTCGCGCACGGCGATGAAGATCGTGTCTTCGCCGGCAATCGTGCCGACGATCTCGGGGATCGCCGCCGCGTCGATCTCAACCGCAACTGCCGAAGCGAGTCCCGGCACGGTGCGGGCGATTACCAGACTGTCGCCCGCGTGGTCTAAACTCAGCAGGCCGCGCGCAGCCGCGCCGTTTGTGCGCGGCAGCGTGTAGTGGCCGTGATGCTTGACGACGCCCAGTTCTTCCAGGTCCCGCGAGACGCTCGACTGCGTCGCCGGCACGCCAGCCATTTCCAGCAGCGCGCGTAAATCTTCCTGCGTGCCGACGGGTTTGGCCTGGATCAGGCCCAATATCTTCTGCTGCCGCTCGCGCTTATTCATAATTCACTTATGCAGATGACTTGCATAATCATTGCATAGATGCATAAACTACCACGCGAGTTGGAACGTGGTCAAGGAGACGCAGGATTTATGTGGGGTGGCAGGTTTAAGGGTAAAACTGACGCGAGTTTTGCGGAGTTCAATCGCTCGTTTGGCTTCGACCGCAGGCTGTTTGAGGTCGACGTCGTCGCCAGCATCGCTTATTGCCAGGCGCTCGAAGATGCGAAGGTGATCGGCGCGGAAGAGGGCACGCAGATCCGTCAGGGATTGGAAACGATTCTCAATAACGGTTGTGGTGACGATGCGCTGGTCGAGGATGTGCATTCTTACGTCGAAACGCGGCTCGTCGAGTTGATTGGCGCGACCGGCCGCAAGCTGCACACCGGACGAAGCCGCAACGATCAAGTGGCGACTGACTTTCGTCTCTGGTTGCGCCAGGCCATTGACGATCTCGGCGTGACGCTGCGCGAGACGCAAAGGGCGTTACTCGATTTCGCCGAGACTAATCGCGAGGTCGTCATTCCGGGATACACGCACTTGCAACGCGCGCAGCCGGTGCTGCTGGCCCATTGGGCCCTGGCGTACTTCGAAATGCTGGCGCGGGATCGTGAACGGCTTACAGATACTCGCCAACGTGTGAATGTCATGCCCCTCGGATCGGCGGCACTCGCAGGCACATCTTTTCCGATCGATCGCGAGGCGTTGGCGCGGGCGCTAGGTTTCGCCGGCGTGACGCGAAACAGTCTCGACGCGGTGAGCGATCGTGATTTCTGTGTCGAGTTTTTGAGCGCGTGTTCGTTGATCATGGTCCATCTTTCGCGCCTCGCGGAGGACATCATTCTTTACGCCACAACCGAATTTGGTTTCTTTGAACTGGGCGATGCCGTTGCGACGGGGTCGAGTCTGATGCCGCAGAAGAAGAACCCCGACTCGATGGAACTGGTGCGGGGAAAAGCCGGGCGTGTGTTTGGCGATCTGCTCGGGTTGTTGGCGACGTTGAAAGGACTGCCGCTCGCTTATAACAAGGACATGCAGGAAGACAAGGAAGCGGTGTTCGATGCGTTCGACACGGTGAATTCTTGTTTGGTGGTGACGGCCACGGTTTTGCGGAACGTAACGGTGAACAGCGTTTCGTTGGGTGGCTACATGAATGCGACCGAACTTGCCGACTATCTAGTGCGAAAGGGAATGCCATTTCGCGACGCTCATGAAATCGTCGGGAGGGTCGTCATTCGTGCGCTTGAGTTAGAAACACAGATTGAAGAAATGAGTCTTGGCGAGTTACAGCGGTTTACGATATTGATTGAGGCTGATGTTTACGAGGCGCTGTCGCTCGAAAGGACGTTAGACGCTAAGTCGCAGATCGGCGGGACGGCGCGGGGCTTGGTTCATGAGGCGTTGGCGGAGGCTTCACGGCGTTTGGCTGAATCGTCTCCTGGTAAATAAATCTCACGTCCATCAGTTTCAAAACCACCGCCGGCTTCACCGCATTGCGATGCGCGTCCATGCTGATCGTGCCGGTCACTCCTTTGAAGTCTTTCGTTTGCGCGAGGGCGTCACGCAGTTTCGCGCCGTCAGTCGAGCCGGCCCGCCTGATCGCGTCGAACAGCAATAACGCCGCGTCGTAAGCCAGCGCCGCATGCGCATCAGGCAAGAGATTGCCAAAACGCTGCTTGTATTCCTGCACAAACGACTGAATCGCAGGCGAAGGATCGTCGACTGAATAGTGCGTCGAAATATACGCGCCGTTCAAAGCATCGCCACCCAACTGCCACAACTCCGGCGCGTCCCAGCCATCACCGCCGAGCAACGGCTGCATCAACCCGAGTTGCCGCGCCTGCTTTGCGATGACGGTCACGTCGCCGTAATAACCCGGAATGTAGATCACGTCCGGTTCCGCCGCGCGAATCGAAGCCAACTGGCCTTTGAAATCTGCGTCGCCCTGCGTGTACGACTGTTCGTTGACGATCTCACCGCCGAGCCTGCGGAAACTGGTCTGGAAGAAGTCGGTCAGACCGCGCCCGTACGACGAGTTGAAATCGAAAAGTATCGCCGCCTTCTTCGCCTTCAACGTGTTGATGGCAAAACTCGCCATCACTTCGCCCTGAAACTCGTCGACAAAACAGGCGCGAAATATGTAGTCGCCGATCATCGTCACGGCCGGATCGGTAGACGACGGCGAGATCAACGGCACGTGCGACGATTGCGCTTTCGGAGCGGCGGCGCGGCTGTTGCCAGACGTGCCGCCCGCGACGATCGCGACCACTTTGTCCTTCTCGATCAGTTTCGCGGTGAGCCGCGCCGCTTCTTCCGGACTTCCTTTATCGTCTTCGATCACCACGTCGAGACGCCGGCCGTTAATGCCGCCGGCCTGGTTGGTTTGATCGGCCGCCATCAGCACGCCGTTGATGGCCGATTGTCCGAAGTTGAAAGTTGGACCACTGAGATCGCCGAAGTAGCCGATCTTGATGGTGCTGCGGTCGGGCTGGTTTGTTATTTCAGTTTGGCGCGAGCAGGAGAACGCGAGCGCGAAAAGGACGATGGCGAAGGGCAGAAGCGCTTTTTGTAGTCCTAGAGTTGTCTGTCGTGGCCGAGGGAATGTAGAGACTAGCTGGCTACGAAGGTGTGTTCTACTCACCGAGATAGGCTTCTTTAATCCTTGGATCATTGGCCAGGTCCTTCGACGGACCCTCCATCACAATTCTTCCGGTTTCCAGAACGTAAGCGCGATCGGAATGTCCCAGGGCGGCGTGCGCATTCTGCTCGACCAGCAGAATCGTCGTGCCCTTGCTCTTGATCTCGTCGATCGCTTCGAAGATGGTGTGAACGACGAGCGGCGCAAGGCCGAGCGACGGTTCGTCGAGCAGCAACAGGCGCGGGTTGGACATCAGCGCGCGTCCGATTGCGAGCATCTGTTGCTCGCCGCCGGAGAGCGTGCCGGCTTTCTGGTGTTCGCGTTCTTTCAAACGGCGAAACATTTTGAAGGCGCGGTCCATGTTGGCGGCGATCTCCGACTTGTTCTTCTTGAGATACGCGCCCATTTGCAGGTTTTCGGTGACTGAAAGGTTGGCAAACACGCCGCGTCCCTCGGGCGACATCGAGATGCCGCGGGCGACCAGTTTGTGCGTGGCCTTGGCGCTGATGTCTTCGCCTTCGAAGATGACTTTACCCTGGCGCGGTTGCAACAGGCCGGTGATCGTGCGGAGCGTGGTTGTTTTGCCTGCGCCGTTAGCGCCGATCAGCGTCACGACTTCGCCCTTTTCGACGTGCATGGAAATGCCGGTCAGGGCTTCAATCGCGCCGTAGTTTACTGAGACGTTTTCGAGTGAAAGCATGCATTTTCCATTTTCCATTTGTCACTTCTCATCTGTCATTTCAACCAATGAAAAATGACAAACGGAAAACGACAAATGGAAAATGATTAGTCTCCCAAATACGCTTCGATCACTTTCGGATCTTTCCTGATATCTTCGGGCAGGCCGAGTGCAATTGACTTACCGTAATCGACCACCTGAATTCTTTCGCACACGCCCATTACGACCTTCATGTTGTGTTCGACCAGGAGGATCGTCAATCCGAAGCGGTCGCGGATCTGTTTGATCAAGTTCATCAGATCTTCCTGTTCGGATGGGTTCATGCCGGCGGCCGGTTCGTCGAGCAACAGCAGTTTCGGCCGCGTGGCGAGCGCGCGAACGATCTCGAGTCGTCGCTGGCTGCCGTAGGGCAAACTAGTCCCACCTTCATCTTTGAAACGCGCAAGGTCGAAAATTTCCAGTAATTCCATCGCAAATTCACGATGTTCGCGCTCGTCGCGTTCGAAACGCGGCAGTCGCAGGACGGCGTCCAGCAGGTTTTGCCGCGCGTGCCGGTGACAGGCAGTCATCACGTTTTCCAGCACTGACATGCTGGGAAACAGCCGGATATTTTGAAACGTTCGCGACACGCCGCGCCGCGAGATCTGGTACGGCTTCAAGCCGTCGATGCGTTCGCCCTGGAAATAAAGCTCGCCGGAAGTCGGCGTATAGACGCCGGTTAAAAGATTGAAGATCGTGGTCTTGCCTGCGCCGTTCGGTCCGATCAAGCCGTAGATCTCGCCGTCGCGCACATTCATGTCGAGCTCGTTTACGGCGACCAGACCGCCAAAGCGGATCGTGCATTTGCTGGTCTGCAATCGATGATCGCCGTTTGCTGTTTTTTTCTCTTCCGCCATCCCTGTTCTACCTCTTCGATTCGTCTAACGCGGGAGAGGAACCTTGTTGCGCGATGGGCACGCCTTTTTCGCCGGCCGGTTTATCGCCTTCGGGACGCTTTTGCGAGCGCTTCAACCACGGAATGCCAAACTCTCTCGAACCCATCACGCCCTGCGGCCGCGTCAACATGATCACGATGAGCAAGCCCGAATAAATAACGAGACGGTAGCCGTAGAGATCTCCGGGCAGTTTGCGCAATAACTCGGGCAGAACTGTGATCACTATCGCGCCCAACACCGAACCGGTAATCGATCCCATGCCGCCGAGCACGATCATGATGATGATCTCGATCGAGCGGATGAATTGAAAGTCGTTCGTGTGGAGAAACTGCCGGAAATGACCGAACAGCGCGCCCGCGATGCCTGCGAAGGCTGAACTGATGACAAATGCCAGCACCTTGTAACGGGTCGTATTGATGCCCATCGCTTCGGCGGCGAGTTCGTCTTCTCGGATCGAGATCAACGCGCGGCCGGTGTCGGAGTTGACGATGTTGTAGACGACGACGATCGTGATGAGAGCAAAGCCACCGATCCAGATGAAGTTTCCCCACAACGGAACGATCGCGCGGCCTTCCCACGGCGCGACTGCGCCACGGAAACCGGTTGCGCCGCCCACG
The DNA here is from genome assembly GCA_035276045.1 of Pyrinomonadaceae bacterium. Taxonomy (GTDB): domain Bacteria; phylum Acidobacteriota; class Blastocatellia; order Pyrinomonadales; family Pyrinomonadaceae; genus PSRF01. Next base: position 26,255 of record DATELZ010000013.1, read on the forward strand.
CGATCGATGTTCAGGATGATGATGCGGATGATCTCGGCGAACCCGAGAGTGACGATCGCGAGGTAGTCACCGCGCAAGCGCAAACTGGGAATACCGACCAGCAATCCGGCCCCTGCCGCGACCAGCGCGCCAAAGATAAGGACGATCAAAAACACGATCGCCTGCGCGATTGTCGGCCCGAGGATCCCGGTCAACGCCGTTTCCCACGACTGCGAATAGTAAACGGTGAGAAATACCGACGAGTAAGCGCCGACGGCCATGAATCCCGCGTGTCCGATGGAGAACTGCCCGGTGAATCCGGTGATCAGGTTCAACGACACGGCGAGAATGATGCTGATACCCGTGAGACTGAGTATCTCGGCGTAGTAGTACGGTATTCCAAAACCAAATAGGCCGTCCCTGCTCATCATCGCGTTGGCGGCGAAGAGCAGTAAGACCGCGAAGACTATACCCAGAATCCGTTTAACGAAGGTTGGCATTCAGTGGATGGATTCGTGATTCTTCAGACTTTTTCCTGTACGGTCGAACCGAGTAAACCTGCCGGGCGAAGCAATAGAACCAGGATCAGGATCGCAAAGGCAACGGCGTCACGGTAGGTGGACGCGAGGCCGATGTGATGCCCGTAACCGACGACAAATGTTTCAGCAGCGCCGATGAGCAGGCCGCCGAGCACCGCGCCGGGTATGTTACCGATGCCGCCGAGCACCGCGGCCACAAACGCTTTCAAGCCGGTCAGAATTCCCATCAGCGGATCGATGTTTGGATTGTACTGCGCGGTCAAAACACCACCCGCGGCGGCGAGCGCCGAGCCGATTGCGAACGTCAGGCTGATGATCGCGTCGGTGTTGATGCCCATCAGTTTCGCCGAGTTCAGGTTGAACGAGACGGCGCGCATGGCGGTGCCGACCTTCGTTTTGAACACGATCCACTGTAACAGCACCATCAAGGCGATCGACACCAGGAAGATGACGATCTGCGCCTTGGAAATCGCGGCGTTGCCAAACAGCCGAATTGGCGCTTCGCTCTGCGAGCCAAGGAAGTCGGGGAACGCGCGTGGCGCCGCGCCAATCTGCGCCACAAACAGGTTCTCGATCAACAACGAAACGCCAATCGCCATGATCAGCGTTGTCATGCGCGAGTATTTTCGCACGGGCCGGTAAGCAAATCGTTCGATCACGATGCCCACGATCGCGGCGACAGTCATCGAGCCCACCAAAACAATCGTCAGCGAAAGAAACGATGGACCGGTGAGCCCGACGTACAGAGCGATGTAAAACCCGGCAAACGCGCCGACCATGTACACGTCGCCGTGGGCGAAGTTGATCAGCCTGAGAATGCCGTACACCATCGTGTAGCCGAGGGCGATCAGGGCGTAAATGGCGCCGACATTGAGACCGTTGATAAGTTGCTGAACGAAGGTATCCATTGAGACGCTGCTCCGCTATTTTGTTGGGGCCGGGCTGGCTGCTTTAGCAGGAGGCGCAGGATAGCCGGGCGAAGCCGCGCCGGCTGGCGCCGTCGTCGCGGGTGACGCCGTCGATGTCGCGGGTGAAGCCCCGGACGTGGCTGCCGGCGGTGTCATACCTTCCGGATAGATCGTGGTGTCGTAGACGAATTTCAAGTCCTGAAGCTTCAACACGACGGCCGGTTTCACAGCGTTTCGATCGCCGTCGATCGTGATCGATCCGGTCACGCCGGCGAAGTTCTTCGTTGCCGCGATGGCGTCGCGGAGTTTCGCGCTGTCAGTGCCGCCGGCGCGCTTGATCGCGTCTGCGAGCACGTTCATCGAGTCGTAACCGAGCGCTGCGAGAGCGTCGGGCAGGGTGTTGAAACGCGTTCTGTAATCGGCGACGAACTTTTGAATCGCGGGTGATGGATCGTCGACTGAGTAGTGGTTCGAGATGTAATAACCATTCAAAGCCTGTCCACCCAGCTCCCACAGTCTTGGCGAATCCCAACCATCGCCGCCGAGCAATGGGGCTTTGATTCCGAGCTGCTTGGTTTGATTGGCGATGACGCCGACTTCGCCGTAATAACCGGGAACGTAGATCACGTCAGGATTCGAGGAACGAATGGCCGTCAACTGGCCGCTGAAATCGCGATCTCGTTGGGTGTAAGACTGTTCCGAAACGATCTCACCGCCCTGCGATGTGAAACTGCGTTTGAAAAACTGGTACAAGCCGCGGCTGTAATCGGAATTGAAATCGTAAAGAATGGCGGCGCGCTTTGCTTTCAGGTTGTTGGCCGCGAATTTCGCCATCACTTCACCCTGGAACGGGTCGATGAAGCAGACGCGGAAGATGTAGTCGCCCACCTGCGTTACGCCGGGATTTGTGGAAGAGGGCGAGATCATCGGGACCTTCGCCTCCTGAGCTTTTGGAGCTGCTGCCAAACTATTGGACGAGGCTACTTCGCCGAGTACGGCCTGGACTTTGTCCTGGTTGACCAGTTTGCTGACGACGGTCGCCGCCTTATTGGGTTCGCCCTGATCGTCTTCGACGACGATCTGAATCTGGCGTCCATTGATGCCGCCCGCTTTGTTGATCTCGTCGGCGGCCATCTCTACGCCGTTCTTGGTCGATTGGCCGAAGCTCGAAGTATTTCCCGAGAGATCGCCGTAATAGCCGACAAGGATTGGCCCGCTGTCGCTGGCGTTGGTGTTGACGCCGCGGCGTTCGCAGGCAAAGGTGACAAACAGAGTGGTAATCAGCAAAAGAGCGAGTATCGTGCGTTTCATTTGGTCCTCACAGGGCTAGAAGTTTCTGGCGAACTAAGTCCGAATCAAAACTGGGACTGATTCTTTGTCTTATATCGCAGAAGGTAGACCAGAGCTTAGATGTCCTGCTGTAATCGCGCTGAATAATAGCTTTCAGGAGCTTGTTACGCAAATCACGTAAGCAAATTTAACCTTCAATGCGATGCAAATGTCTCGGTCGAGACTGAGTGCGTGCCATGACTGCAACGCCTCACTTACGGATGTGTATTTTCGAAGGGAAATGGGTCAAAAATTTTTTGATCTGTTTTCGAAGTAGAATGCGTTTCTCTTAATTGGAGAGAATCTGCTCCAATACGCTTTTGGACTAACTCACATTTGCGGTCGGATCCTCTATGAAAGAATCCTCAACTAGAAGAGAACAAGTAGATCGGTATTTGGAGGCTGTCCGCGGCGGGAATTCCGAAGCTGAGGATGAGCTGTGGCCCTTTGTTTATAACGAGCTTCGCCGGCAGGCGCACAACCTGTTAAGGCACGAACGGCAAGGCCACACGCTGCAAACCACCGCCCTGGTTCATGAAGCCTATATGAACCTGGCCGGCAGCTCCTCCAGGGATTGGGCAAACCGAGAACACTTCTTCAATCTCACGGCCAGGGTGATGCGCCATATTCTGGTGAGCCACGCGAGAAGAAGAAGCTGCTCAAAACGAAATGAGGGCCGTGTGCCCGAGGAACTTGAACTCAACGACCTTCCCCATCCAGGTGAGGAGGACGAGAGATTGATCCGGCTCGACGAAGCACTGAACCGCCTGCGGAAATTAAACGAACGGCAAGCCGACATTGTTATGTATCGCTTCTTCGCCGGCCTGACGAATCAAGAGATTGCGGAACTACTGAGTATCTCCGACAGCACTGTCAAGCGCGAGTGGGAGCACGCAAGAGCGTGGCTGCGGAGGGAGGTGAAACGATGAAGTCATTCGACCATCAAAGAGCCAAGGAGATCTTCAACGACGCGCTGGAACTGCCTTACGACCGGCGTTCGGATTTCGTATCCAGTCAGTGTGGCGCCGATGCGGCGCTGCGCGCCGAGGTGGAATCGCTGCTTGCTTCGCACGACGAAGATTTTCTGGAAGAGAGCGTCCGTTTAAAAATCATGGAACTGATTTGTGGTGGCCTTTTGCCAGGTGACGTAATAAGTGCCCGCTACAAGATCGTCGAAATGATAGGCAGTGGCGGAATGGGCGACGTGTATTTAGCGGAAGACACTACGATGAAGCGGAATGTCGCTGTGAAGGTTCTGGCAGAGAAGTTCAGCCAGGACAAGAAGCAGGTCAAGAGTTTCGAGAACGAGGCGCGCACGGTTTCGCAGTTGAATCACCAAAACATTCTCACCGTGCATGACTTCGTTTACGGAGACCACACGAATTTCATCATCTCCGAGTTCATAGAAGGCGAGACGCTGCGCAAGAAGCTGAAAGCAGGACCACTCGGTTTATCCAAAGCCCTGAAAATCACTCGCCAAATAGCCTCAGCTCTCGAAGCCGCTCATGCTAAAGGCATCGTTCACAGAGACGTCAAACCTGAAAACGTCATTGTGAAAGAAAACGGCCATGTGAAAGTGCTGGATTTCGGTATTGCCCAACTGGCCGAGCGACGAACGACTGATGATGAACTCAAGCCGACGTGGTCAATGCAGGAGGAAGCAGCGGCCGGCTTCGGCACGGCGAATTACATGTCCTGGGAACAAGTGCGGGGACAGGAAGTTGACGCGCGTACCGACATTTGGAGTTTAGGCGTTTGCCTCTATGAGATGTTGACCGGCACGCCGCCGTTCAAAGGCGAAAAAGCGATCGACACCTTCGCGTCGATTCTCAAAGATGACCCTGCGCCGTTGGGCCAGCGAGTGCCGGAGAGTGTGAATGCGATTATTAAGAAGGCGTTGAAGAAGAACCGCGACAAACGTTATCAAACGATGCGTGAATTCGCGCATGACCTTGAAACCAGTCCGGAGACAGCTACCAAAGCAGTCGAGCCCTTCAAGGAATGGAGAAAAACTTCCGGGGCGAAAATTTGGGCAATTCTTCTTTGTGGCTCTGTATTTAGTTGTGTGCTCGCGGCAGTTCTGGCTTTAACAATCTATTATTTCCAACCGTTGAATGTTGGAATTGCAGCGCGCTCTGCTCAAGCGGTTGGAAGTGCGTTTCATTTAATAATGATCTTTATCGCGTTTTGGTATTTCCGGAAGAATCCGGGGCCGCAGGGATTTCGTCCTCTCAAATACGACAAAGCTGAAGGTCGATTGAAGTCGCACATAACCTACTCCACCGGGTATGAAAAAATATCCGACTGGAGACGAGCAAGGGAGATAGCGAAGGAGTCGCTGAAACATTACCGCGACGCTTTCGTGTGGTTGTTATTTGCCTGGCTGTTTCTTTATTCAGTTGTGTTGGTAAGCCTGGTTGAAAAGAGCTCTATAGTGGCTTCGGTTCTCACCCTCGCAAACAACCTCAATACCTTAGCTATCGGTTTGTGCTTTGCCATCCTGAATGAGCCGATCACTACAGAGGACAAAACTCAAGACAAGAAAGCGATAACAGTCGCAGAGGGCCGGAGATGGCCGGCGAGTCTTATTCCAGCCGTAATCGTGATGATCTTCCTGTTTATTCTCGAGCTATGGCTGTCGTCAAAAGTGGACGTTCATTACATCTTTAAAATTGTAAGCGGCCTTGGCGGCGGAGTAGCGATGGCGTTGTTCGTCGGCCGCTTCCAGAGCAAGTTTCTTCAGTCACCGCCGTGGCTGGTTTCTATTCTCTTTCTTTACACGGTAATCCAGGCGCTCTACCTCTTTTATGGAGGCGAAATGCGTAAAGATCTGGCCGGTGCGGCGGTTGTCATAAACGCGGCGCTGGTCCTGAAGTGTTTACTCATCCTCTACATGTTCTGGCTATTTCAATCCGGGCGGCTGCTGTTCTATCTGGTGCGAGTAAGACGCGCGACCACTCAGGTTGATAGTGAGTGGCAAAACTTTCGTGAGGTTTTGCAGCAGGAAAGCTGAGCCGCGACGGTATCTTAATTTCAACTCCGCGTTCTCTGCGTATCTCGGTGAACTCTGCGTAAAACCTGACTGCCAAATATAAAACGCAGAGCTCACCGAGATACGCAGAGAACGCAGAGCCAAGATTAGACACTGCTCTGAGCCGCTTTTACTTCCGCAGTCGAAGAGTGCGCGTGTAAGATAGGGCGCCGTGAGCCACTCCACACCTGCCAAAACCGGCTTCGCGCCGGACTTCGGCGACATGAACAAGGAAGACTTTCGTCGCTTCGGCCACGAGTTTGTCGACTGGATCGCCGACTATTTCGAGAAAATCGAAGATCTACCCGTGCTGGCGGCAATCGAGCCGGGCGACTTGAAAGCCAAGCTTCCGACTGCGCCGCCGCAACACGGCGAATCGATGGACCAGGTCCTCGCCGATCTGGATCGTCTCATCGTTCCCGCGCTGACTCATTGGAGTCATCCTTCGTTCTTCGCCTATTTCGCGACTTCAACTTCCGCGCCCGGCATCTTCGGCGAACTGCTCGCCGCCGCTTTCGATAACAAGGCGATGCTTTGGCGCACCTCGCCTGCTTCAACCGAACTCGAAGAAGTGTCGCTCGACTGGTTGCGCCAGATGATGGGACTCGATCCGGGAATGATCGGCATCATCTACGACACCGCGTCAGTTTCCAGCATGCATGCGATCGCTGCGGCGCGCGAAGGCGTCGAGCAACGCATTCGCGAAGAGGGAATGAGCGGGCGAACCGATCTGCCGCTCTTGCGTGTTTACGTTTCCGAACACGCGCACTCGTCGATCGAGAAAGCAGTGATCACGCTTGGGTTGGGCCAACGAGGTTTGCGCAAGATTCCGACCGATCGCGCTTTTCGCATGGACGCGAAAGCACTCGCCGACGCGATCGCGGAAGATAAACGAAACGGCTATTTACCGTTCTGCATCGTGGCGACTGTGGGAACGACGTCAACGTCGAGCATCGATCCGATCGCAGAGATCGTGCCGATTGGCGAAGAGCACGCGATGTGGTTGCACGTCGACGCGGCATATGCCGGTTCGGCGGCGATTGTTCCCGAGTTTCGTCACATCCTCGAAGGATGTCATCGCGCTGATTCCCTCGTGATGAACCCGCACAAGTGGTTGTTCACGCCTTTCGATCTTTCGGTGCTTTATTGCCGTCACATGGATCTGTTGCGGCGCGCGTTCTCGCTCGTGCCGGAATACTTGCGCACGCCGGAACAGGAAAAGGTAAGAAGCGGATCGGATTACGGCATTCAACTCGGCCGTCGTTTCCGCGCGCTCAAGTTGTGGATGGTGATGCGTTACTTCGGTCACGATGGTCTTGCGGCGCGCATTCGTGAGCACTGCCGGCTGGCGCGATTATTTGCTTCGTGGGTGGATGAATCGGATGATTGGGAAGTGCTCGCGCCGGTGCCGCTCGGCCTCGTGTGTTTTCGAGCCCGTCCGAAAGACGTAGCGCCGGAAGCTTTGGACGCATTGAACGAAGCGATCATGCACGGCGCGAATGCGACCGGCCGCGCGCTTCTTTCACACACGCGTTTGAACGATAAACTTACGTTGCGGTTGGCCATCGGAAACATTCGCACCACGGAAAAACATGTGTGGCAAGTGTGGGAGTTGCTCAACCAACAATTACAGTCAGTTAAATAGACAAACAAACGGAGATAAATATGGCTCACCTACCTCTCAAGCGGTTAGTGGCGGTTGTTTTGGTCACGCTGGTTGTCGGATCTGTTATCGTCGCTGGAAGTCAGCAGAACCCGCGCGCGGGCGTGGCGAAATTGCTACAGGTCGAGGGCGAGGTTACGGTCAACGGTACGGCAGCGATTTCCGGTGCGACCGTTTTTTCTGATAGCACGATGACCACGGCGGCAAGATCGAGTGCGGTGGTTAGTCTCGGCAAACTCGGCCGCGTCGAAGTGTTTCCGAGTTCGACGATGAAGCTGACCTTTGGCGATCCGAGTGTTTCGGTGGCGATGTTGGAGGCGGGACGCGTTCGTGTCTCGTCGTCATCCGGCGTCAACGCTTCCGTCAACACCCCGGAAGGAAACATCAGAACAACCAATAAACAACGAAACGAGTTTATCGTCGACACGACCTGCGGCAACACGTTTATCTCGGTCAAAAAAGGTTCGGTCGATTTACGCACCGGCGATAACGTGAAACAGATCGCCGCGGGAAATCAGGATACGGCCGGCACAGCGCGCCCCGGTTGCACGCCCGCTCCTTAAGTCTTTGCTTCAATATTGCGGAGGTAGACATGAAACTCATTGTTAAGCTGTCGCTAATCATCGTTCTTGGTTGCGTGTTTGCCTCCGCGCAAACTCCTGCTGGAGGAAAGAACTTCGCCAAAGGCGGAGTCACGTTTGATTACCCGAATGGCTGGACGTTGCAGGAGTTGAATAACGACGACGCGTTGGATGTCGTGCTCTCGCGGGCTGATAGGGACCTCCAGATAAAAGTCTTCGTGCACAAAGGACGCATCACGCTGGAGAAGTTGCCGGACGCGAAGAAAGCTTTCATCGATCCTTACATTGCCGCGAACAGCAAACAGTTCGTCGCGATGGGCGCGGAGCCGAAGCAGTCGCCCGACGCTTCCGAGATCGGCGGCGTCAAAGCTGACGGCGTGAACCTCACCGCCTCGCTCGGCGGTGTCACGGGCGCAGCAAAGATCTACTGGGCCCTCGTGGGCCAACGAGTCGTCGTCCTGACGCTCTTTGGACCGGATTCGGACATCAAACAATTCGCTCCCGTCTGGGACCAGATTCGCACGAGCCTGAAAGTCGAGGATCCAAAACCAGCAGCGTCTCCTTCACCAAAACCGTAATTCACCGTAAAACTCAAGACCAAACATTTCCTAACCTCACAAGGAAATTCCTCACATGAACGAAAATGAAATAGCTGCTGTTATTGTCGACGCCGCACTGAAGATTCATAAGACACTTGGTCCTGGACTGCTGGAATCGGTCTATCAGGCAACTCTTAGTTTTGAATTACAGAAACGAGGGTTGAGTGTGGCCCAACAACTAGCTCTCCCGGTCTGTTACGAAGAAGTAAGACTTGAGTTGGGATTCCGTGTGGATCTGCTCGTTGGAGATAAGGTGGTTGTTGAAATCAAGTCTGTGGAAGGATTAGTCCCAGTGCATAGGAAGCAGTTGCACACCTATTTGCGACTAATGGATAAGCGCTTGGGGTTACTGATCAACTTCAACGTGGAGTTAATTCGAGATGGAATACAAAGGGTTGCCAATAGGCTGGTGGAATGAGTTGAGGACTCCCGCAAAGGCGCAAAGGCGCAAAGGAAGATGTGGGTTCTACAGTCTTTTAAGAGGTGCGCATTTCCACGGTGCTTGTCTGATAGCGCCTTCTTTTGCGCCCTTGCGCCTTTGCGGGATATTTCTCTTCCTCGTCAGCCTTGCTGTTTCGAACAGTGCGCAGCCGAGACGGGTGATGGCGCCGGCGGATGTTGTGCGGGTTGCGAATGTTACCGATGCGCAGGTTTCGCCGAATGGACAGTTGGTGGTCTATACGGTCAGTTCGGTCGTCGAGGATAAGACGGCGAGCACGTTGTGGCTTGCGCGTTTGTTGCCGGAGGTGACGCCGATCCAGCCGACCGCGCAGCCGACACCGCGTACGCCGACGCAGCGCCCGGCGCCTTATTTCGAGTGGCCGGAGCTTCGTTCGGCCCCACGATTACTGTTGCCATCCGGTTGGAACGCCTCGACACCGCGTTGGTCGCCCGACAGCAACTCGATCGCTTTTCTTTCACAACAGGAGGAACAAGACGGCCTATGGGTCGTCCGGCTCGACAAGCCTGAGCCACGTTTCATCGCGTCCATCACGGAGACCAATTTCTTTATCGCCTACGCCGGCGAATCGTTCTCGTGGTCCGCTGACTCGAAACGCATCGCGTACATCTCCGCGCGAGCCGAGCAACGCGAAATACCCGATCGCAATCGACGCACGGACGATCCACGCGTGATCGATCGCATCCAGTACAAGTCGCGCACTTCTTTTTCAGACAACCGGCGCACGCACGTTTGGGTAGTTGAAGTCGACAGGCCGCTGCCGCTGCAACTCACGTCCGGCGCGTTCTACGATCACGCTGTCAGTTTCAGTCCTCGCGGCGACGAGATCGTGTTTCTGTCGAATCACGAACCCGATCCCGACGCCTTGAACAACTCCGACATCTTCGCCGTCGATCTCGGCGGACAAGTGCGCCAGATCACCCAAACAAAGGGTTGCGAATACGATCCGGCCTGGTCACCGGACGGACGGTCCATCGCCTACACCGCGACGCAACGCGAGGTCACGACTATCGACAGCGTCGCCGAAGACACGCATCTCTTCGTAATACCGGCTGCCGGTGGATCGGTAAGGGAACTCGCCATCGATCACGATCGACGCGTGCGCGATCCGCGCTGGTCTGCCGACGGCCGCTCGATCATGTATCTCGCGAGCGATCGGGGTTACACGACGATGTTTCGCGTTCCGGCTGAGGGCGGAAAGGTGAGCCGGTTCTTTGTCTACGGACTGCACGGCGAGATCCTTGGTGGTTTTACGGACGTTGGTTCAAACCTCGTTCCGGAAGCCGGTTCACCGTTGAGCCGCACGATTCCGTTTCAGATCACCAGCTTCAGTTTCAGCAATCGAGCGCAAAGCATCGGGCGCGAGATCTCATTTCCGTTCGTCGTCACATTCGGCAACGCGGTGCGTCCGGCCGAAGTGTGGGCCGGGTTTGGAAGCTCAGTTCCGATGCGCCGCTTGAGCGCGCACAACGACACGCTGATGAGATCGTTGCGACTCGTCGTGCCGGAAGAGATCAATTATCCAAGCTTTGACGGCACGCAAATTCAAGGCTGGTTGATGAAACCGCCAGCTTGCACGAGCGACCGGAAGTGTCCGCTGATCCTGAGCGTTCATGGTGGACCACATGGGATGTATGGCTGGTCGTTCAATGCGTCGTTTCAGGTCTATGTCGCGCGTGGTTACGGCGTGTTGTACTTGAATCCGCGTGGTTCGAACGGGTACGGACAGCGGTTTTCCGATGGGACGTTGGGTGAATGGGGCGGCGCCGACTATCGCGATCTGATGGCCGGCGTCGACGAAGCGCTGCGGAAGAATTCGTGGATTGACGGCAATCGTCTGGGAGTGACGGGCGGCAGTTACGGCGGGTTTATGACGAACTGGATCGTGACGCAGACACCGCGTTTTCGTGCCGGGGTTGCGGTGGCGAGTGTCAGCAACCTGATCAGTTTCTATTCGACGTCGCTGTACCAGGATCTGATCCATGCGGAGTTTGGCGGTTATCCGTGGGACAACTTCGAGGTGTTGTGGCAGTGGTCGCCGCTGCGTTACGTGAGACAGGTGCAGACGCCGACGATGTTCATTCACGGTGAGTTGGACAACGATGTGCACATCACGCAGGCCGAGGAGATGTACATGGCGTTGAAGCGCCGCGGGGTTGAGACTGTGTTTGTTCGTTACCCGCGTGAGGGCCACAGCCTGCGCGAACCGAAGCACCGCATCGACGCGCTCGAACGCACGATTGCATGGTTCGATCGTTTTGTGAGGTAAAACTCTGCGGCTCTCTGCGTTAATGTATAAGCCGCCAGTGTGAAACGCCGAGGACCGCAGAGGACCGCAGAGAGCGCGGAGAGTCTTCAGTTCTGTTGCTGTAATCGCAAGGTGCCGACGGCGTAGGGAATATAGACCAGCCCGAGCGGGTTCCCCTGTTTCAGTAGCTCCAGCCGCGCGCCGCGGACTGCTTTGCCGAGCGGCATGCTCTCGTTATGCGGCGCGGCGCCGATGAATCGCGATAGACACTCTTCGGCAAACTTCGCCGCGAGCGGTTCGAAGATCGTGATCTCCGTGCCGACGACGCCCGCCGCGCCGTTTTGTTGCACAAACGAGCTGACGAAGTCGAGTGTGATCTCTGGATTCAGCGATGTAGTGTGACAGCCGTTGATGAAGACGAGGGGATTCGGTCCTTTCCACGAAATACGTTCGCCGATCAACGCTTCTGGTCCAAACTTATCGCTCGCTCCGATCTCGAGATACGGAAGATTCGTATTCGCGCGAATGCCGCCGTGGCAATAGAAGTAAAGTAAGTGAGGCACTGTCTTCTTGAGTCGTTTGACGATGGCTTTGTAACCTTCGTCTCGCTCAAACTTCAGCGCGCGCTTCAACGCCTTCAGCCGCCCCAGATGAGGATCGCGTTCGACGAACTTCGGATCCGTTGAAACACACGCGATCACTTGCAGATCGTCTTTCAACTCGATGACGGGCGGGATGTCTTTGTTGGTGCCGTCGAGCGTAAGCGGCAGGCCGAGCGAGTGACGATAGCCCCAGAATCCGCTCGGACAGATCATCGGCGGCAGATCTTCGAGTGTCTTGTCTGAATCGGGATCCTGGATCTCGGCAATCATCGCGCTGAGCGCGCAGCCGTTTTTAAAGCAGTCGCAGTCTTCGAGTGGTGGTCCACCGGCGCGCGCATTATCGATGGCGGCAGCGAAAGTCGGACACAGTTCAAACTCTGTAGTTTCGAAATCGAAGTTTTCCGGCCGCCAGGCATAGTCGTAGATAACTGCGGCGGGGACGACGGCGCGCGGCGAAAGCTTCAAAGCGATTTGGACCAATCCCGGATTGGCCAGCAACGTTTTAAGCTCGTCTTCCGGTTTGGTTAAGTGGGCAATAAAACCTGTGTAGATGCGCCAGCCGGCCCGGGCGAGATAAGCAAGATCTTTCGCTAATTTCTTCGTATCGAAAGCCGGAGTTTGGTAGCGATAGTTTAGTTTCTTCGCCGGATCCCACTCGTTTTCGTCTCCCCACGAAACCTTGTGCATCGCTCGACGGGCTTGCAGGAGAAACCCGGCGAGTTGTTGTCCATCCACTTGCGCATCGTCTTTGTAGCGTTCAGCGCCGTCGCCGCCGAAGAAGCGAAAACTGTGGGTGCCATCGCCGTTGTTGTTCACCATCAGGCTGAGAAGGTGCGGCTCCTTTGTCAGGCTGGCGAGATGGCCTGCGCGCAGACTCTGCGATAACACGTAGTCGAGCTTCTTCGAAAACGCCTCGGCAACTGGCGTCGCGCTCGTCTTGACGTTGGCAGAGACGACGTACGATTGGACCAGCACCTGCGAGCAGTAGATGTTGCAGCGGAGGCGGTACGTGCCTTCTTTCTCAGGGACGCTGACAGGGAACAGGAGAAAGTCTTTCAGAAAATCTTTAGGCGCACGCGCAGATAATGCAATCGACGTCTTGCCGGTCGGTTTGCGCAGCACTTTAACGGGACTCTCTTTTTTCGGAGCGTTTTCCTGAATCTGTAACTCGCCGACATCCTGTCCGGGAGTGATTAGGATCTCATTCTCAAAACCGAAAATAGCGACTGTCAGGACAGCTTCTTCCGGAAGCTTGTCGAAATCGAGTGGTATTGCCGGGCCGATAGCTTCCTTAAGCTCGCGACCGATGTTGAGCCAGAAGTAATAAGGGCGTCCCGGTTGCAGCGGTTCGTCCGGCGGCACTCTTTTATCGGCGGCGTTGGCGTGGGAGAAGCCGAGATTTACGATGTCGTTGCGTTCTTCTGTGCCGCGGCTGATTTCTACGGTCGGTTCCTCGAACGTGGACGTCGTGGGCGACCTGGGAACGCGAATCACACTGGCAGCGGAGCCGCTCTTGCTCTTGATCGGGTTTCCTTTGAGATCGACTGGGCCAAGAAACACCGAGCCGCCCGCCCTAATGTCAGTCGTTTCGGCGTCGTCATCCTTGAGGAAGTCTGCGAATCTGGTTGTTTCCGTCTCACCTCTATGTGACTTTGAAGGATCGACATCAAACGTCCAGCTTTCTTCGATCGTCGCGGCTTTGGGTTTGCCCCTCTTTGCGCTTCTGCCGCTTCCAGCAGCGGAATGAGGTGGCTCATCTGTTCGCTCGGTTTCGATCTTGTCGAACCATCGGCGGAGCAGTTGTTGACGCTCAGGCTCGGCGACTCGCGCAAGAAGTCGTTCCAACTCCTTGCCTTGAGGAATCGTTACTGTCTCGATTCTCCAGCCAGGAGGAATCGGATGCTCTTTCGTCAACTTGATGAGGTCACGTTCTTTCGGAAACTCTTTCGCGAGCGCCGCGAGGAGAAATGCTCGCAGCACCTCTTCACTCGCGTTCTGCGCCAACAAGATCGCCCGCTTGAGCAGGCTCTTGGGCAACATCGAGGTCACGTCGAGAAGTAGACCGATCGGGTCGACTCGTTCTGCAAAAAGTAGAGTTTTGACCCGCTCCAGTGGATCTTGCGGCATGTGCTTCAAACCTTATGAGGAACGTAGTTGGGTTAACTTTCGCGCTCGTCTCTGCGCGACATCGCGTGACCTTCCGTCTTGATCTCGTCGCCGGAAAGTTTTGGCGCGCGGCCGTCGAGGAACCAACCTGCGGTGAAACCGGGTGCTTTGTTTACCAGGACCACGAGGATAAAGAAATAGAGGAAGAAGCCCGCTGCCAGGCCGATGCCATATGCGCCAAACAGATCGCTCTTTGCCGGGAAGAGCGCCAGGACCGCCGCGCCGCCAATTGCGCCCAGGAGCGTGACGATGTCGCTCAATTGCACGTCGTCTTTGCGCCACCGATTGATGTAGTAAACGTACCAGCCGACTACTGCTCCGAAACCTCCAGCACCAATGAGTTGAATCGTCTTGGCAGCGGTTTCGACGGGTTCAGCAGAACCTTGCAGCATGAGTTTCTCCTTTTCAAGGGGTGGTGGAATTGCGGTAGCGTTTGCGGAGTTCGCTACGCCATTGAGAATGCACGAATAGAGCTGCGAGTGTGGCAACAGAAAATGGCGCTGTGGCGGAGAAGCCGCCGAGCCATGCGGTAACGCCGGCGCCCAGCACGGAAGCGCTCGACAAGGCAGCGACTGCGGCGGGCAGCCGGTCGGGCTTGACGTCGTAGAGACCGAGTAACCATCCCCAAACCAGGCCGAAGCCAATGGCGCCGAGAGTGGTGATCAATTTCCCACCTCAAACAGTGGATTTAGTTGGCCCGGTGAGGAACTGCGCAAGATCGATCGAGTTATCGCAGCGCGTTCATGACCTTCGGGTCGCCAAAAACGAAGGCAATATTCGGTTCGTTGTGGTATGGCGCCTCACAGGGTTCCATCGTGTAATCGTCCACCACAGCATTGCTGCAAGCGGTTGCCGCGACGGGTGAAAAGTAAACGATGAAGCGATCGTCGTCGTCGCCTCGACCGGGCCCTGACGTCGCGTGAAACATCGCAAAGCCTTCGGGTTGTTTTTCGTTCCGGTAACATTCCCAGGCGCGTTTCCCGATTTCAACCAAATCGGGACTAATATCAAGGGTGAAAGGGACTACTATTTTTTGCCAGGACATCGTTCGCTGATCCTTATAACTCTGGTAATTTTGAGCAGTCGAGGACTCGGGCCGATCATTTACTAAACCGATTTGTGTATGTCAAGCGGAATGCCTTGGCGACATTTGTCGCCGAGTGTGATTGTGAAGGATCTGAGCGTCGTAAGGCGCGGCGGGAAGGGTAGCCAGGGGCGAGCGAAGCGAAGCCCCTGGATCCATTAGGAAAAGGCGCGAGAGCTCTGGAAGAGCGATAGAATGCGGTGTTTCTGTCGCACCTCCGGTGTCGATCTGGCCCGACGCCTTCCTAAACACTTCCCCATTGGACCGCAATGGGCTTAGAATACCGGGACCGCTGTGAAAGCCGATAAGGAACAAGGAATACAGGTGTTGAAGCGCTGCCTCAGACTGCGCTGTCCGGCGTGTGGCGAATCGTCAATTCTGGACCGGCCTTTTCACATCCGCCATCATTGCCCTGTCTGTCTCTCGCTTTTCAAACGTGAAGATGGGTTCTTTGTCGGCGCGATACTGGCGAACGTCGTCATCACCGAGTTGGTAATCCTTGTTTTCTGCTTCTTCGTGCTACTCGTGATAGGCGCCGATTACGACAGCGTGCTCGTGTTGCTGTTCGCAGTGGCGCTCGTTTTTCCGGTCGCGTTTTATCATCACAGTTGGAGTTTCTGGCTCGGTTTTGATTACCTGATCGAGTCGTTGCCGAAATACAAGGAGTATAGAAGTCCAGGTTCAAGTTGAATCACGGATTTTCATGGATCTGTGTCCTTTGCTATACTCCCCGCAGCCCCGCCCGCTTTTATCAGGCGCTTAAGGTCAAACGTGCTGCTCGCACTGACTCGGCGAGGCCCGGTTTTATAATCGTCCAAGGGACGGTTTAGATTAACTACGTTGCAGCCGCTGACCTGGCCAGTTTGGCCAAGCTCAACCAGGCGCGTAAAGGACCTCAAAATCCCAAGCGGCTCCGCGAGACTTATTAACCAGGTTCAGAGCAGACAGGCAGCGAATTTCATTGCCTGTGCTCCCGGTTATCCGTCTCCAGCCCAGAGCGCTTTGCGGCTAGTCAGGTTTTCTGTTGAAAGAAAGAATTCGCGGTCGTGTTGCGGACGCACTTGATCCGCTCGCGGCAAGAACCGTGCGCCTCAGCGCGCCCCGTTCCAAAACTACCCACAATCGGCCGGTAACGAACTATTCCATCCCCGGCCAGGTTTCGTTTCATCAATTCGTGGCGACCCGGTTACTCGTGTCGCTGTTTCTGTGCAGAGCAAAACGCCTCGCCCGCGGGCTAGCAGGCACTCCGCCGTCAACAATTTTTCGAAAAGGCTGGTAATGGCAAAACAACTAATAGTCAGCGTCAACGGACGCGAGAAAAAGATCGCGATCATCGAAGACGACAAGGTCGCCGAGTTCTACATTGAACGTGGCGAACAGCATCAAGGCATCGTCGGCAACATTTACAAGGGCCGCGTAATGCGCGTCCTGCCCGGCATGCAGTCGGCTTTCGTCGACATCGGGCTCGAACGCGACGCGTTCCTCTACGTCTCCGACTTCTTCGACGAAGAAGAAGAGTTTGAGCGAATCGTCATCGACAAGTCGAAGAAGGGGACTCCGGAACCCGAGCACGCGGCGGCCGAAGAAGTCGCTCACAATCGCGCGGAACGCGAACAGCGAATCGAAGAGACTTACGAACGCGTCCAGGTTCAGGAAGTCGCGGAAGCCCCGGAAGCCCCGGAAGTCGCCGCAACCGACGAGACACAGGAAGCAGCGGATGGCGGACGGCGCCGTCGCCGCAGCAGGCGTCGCGGACGTTGGGAGAAGTCGGACGAGGTCGCCGCTCCAGCGCCGCAGTCGGAAGAGTTCGACGTTCCGGACACGCCTTTCGTCGCCGGCGATCCTTCAATCGAACGCATCGTCGACGAAGAAGAGACTGCGGCCGTCAACGGCGAGATGTTCAAGGACGCGCGGCTCCAGGAACGTATCTTCGATCAGATTCACGCGGTCGAGTTCAATCTCGAAGACGACTTCGATCATGCCGAGGTCGGTTCGCTGCTTTCAGGCGGACTCGGAGATGATGCGTTTGAACGAATCGACGACGACGAGTCTGATGCCGAACCCGTCATCCGCGAAGGACAACGGCCACGCGAAGCGCACGTTTCGAGTTTTATCGACGACGTTCCCGACGAACCGCTGCACAGCGCCGGCTTCGAACGCATCAGCGACGACGAGGAAGAAGCGCTTGCGCCGGCGGTAGAAGCCGACACCGGAAAACGTGCGCGCAAATCGTCAGCCAAGAAACGTTCGCGCCCGACAACCAAGGCGGCTGCCTCCAAGAAGAAATCGTCGAGTAAAAAATCTTCAAAGAAGAAAGCTGCAACGGCAACTTCTGAGACCGCACAGCAGAGTCTCGACGCCTACTCAGACTCGGACGCGAGCGTTGATGAGAGTCAATCACGCGCCGAGTTCGCCACGCGCCGCGGTGGACGAAGACGCCGCCGTCCCAGCAAGGGCAAGCAAGGTGCGGCGGCTCCGGCCGAGGCAGAAGAAAACTCGAACGGTCAGGACGACGACGTCGATCAAGCGCAATTCGTCGAACAGGAAGAAGTCGTCGCGCCGCCACCGCCGTCTTCAGACGGCCGTCAATCTCGTGCCCGTGAACATCGCGAACCGCGCGAACCTCGCGAGCATCGTGAACCGCGAGAACCGCGAGGCCAACGCGAACATCGCGAACAACGAGAGCAGCGAGGCCATCGTGGACAGTCACGCCGCGAACGTTATCAACCCGCGATCACCGACCTGCTGAGCGAAGGTCAGGAAATACTGGTCCAGATCGCCAAAGAGCCGATCGCTAAAAAGGGCGCGCGCATTACGTCGCACATCGCGCTGCCGGGCCGTTTCCTCGTCTACATGCCGACCGTCGAGCACGTGGGCGTCTCGCGCAAGATCGAGTCAGACAACGAACGCCACCGGCTGCGGAAGTTGATCCAGACGATCCGCGCCGAAGAAGACATACCGTCCGGTGGTTTCATCGTCCGCACGGCCGGCGTCGGCGTCAGCGAAAAGGAACTGCGCGACGACGTGAAATACCTCGTCCGCACGTGGCTCGATATTCGCGGCGGGGCCGAGAAGTCGAAAGCGCCGGCGCTGGTCCATCGCGACCTGGATCTCGTGCAACGCTTGTTGCGGGATCAGTTGTCGGAAGATTTCGAATCGATCCGCGTCGACTCCGAAGAGGAGTACCAGGCGATTGTCGAGTTTATCAATCGCATTCAACCGCGGTTGGTGCGGCGCGTGAAGTTGTACACGAAGGACCAGCCGATACTCGAAGCCTACGGCGTGCAGGCGGAGATCGATAAAGCGATCAAACCGCGCGTGTGGCTGAAATCGGGCGGCTATCTCGTGATCAACCAGACCGAAGCCCTCGTGGCGATCGACGTCAACACCGGAAAGTTTGTCGGACGCGGCAGCGGTCGTTTGGAAGACACGATCACGCGCACGAACCTCGAAGCGGTCGAAGAGATCGTCCGGCAGATTCGCTTGCGCGATCTCGGCGGCATCATCGTGCTCGACTTGATCGACATGGAAGAACGCCGCAACCGGCAGAAGGTTATGCAGGCGTTGCAGGACGCGTTGCGCAACGACAAGTCGCCGACGAAGGTGCTTTCGTTCAACGACTTCGGACTCGTGATCATGACGCGTAAGCGCGTGAAGCAGTCGCTCGAGCGGACGCTGTGCGCGCCTTGCTATTACTGCCAGGGCGCTGGATTGATCAAATCGCCGCAAACGATCTGTTACGAGTTGCTCGAAGAAGCGCGGCGACTGGCGCGGGGATTGAACGGCGACGGCGATAACAAGCAAGTCACGCTGCGTATCAATCCGGAAGTCGCGAAGGCGTTGCGATCTACCGAGCGTGACGTGTTGCTGGAGATTGAAGATTATCTCGGGCCGATTGATATTACGAGCGACGAGCGCATACATCAGGAGCAGTTTGATTTTGCGCTCATTTAGGTCTTGGATCTTAGATCTTAGATCTTAGGTCTTAGGTCTTAGGTCTTAGGTCTTAGGTCTTGGGCCTTGGGTCTTAGGCCTTGGCAAAGCCCAAAGACCAAAGACCAAAGACCAAAGATCAAAGATCAAAGATCAAAGATCACTGTCAAACACATGGGCAAGCTACGCAATCTTTGGAAGACCTTGCTGGCGGGAGGCGCGGGTGTTGCCGCTCTCGCCGCCGTCAACGCTTCGATTCAACGCCGCGCGCTCGATCCTGACGACACTGCGCTCGGCGGCGAAGCAAGACTCTTTACCTGGAAGTACGGACAGATCTTTTACAAGGAGGCTGGCGTCCACAATCCCGGCCTTCCTATCGTCTTCATTCACGGCATCGACGCCGGCGTCTCCAGTTTTATGTGGCGCAAGAATTTCGACGACCTGGCAAAGGATTTTCCCGTCTTTGCTTTAGACCTGCTCGGTTTCGGCTTCTCCGACAAACCTTCGGCCGCGCCTTACTCGGCCGATCTTTACGTCGAACTGATCTCGGATTTCATTCGCGAAGTTGCCGGCGGACGCGCCAATATCGTCGCGAGTTCGTTGGGCGCGTCGTATGCCGTGCGTGTCGCCGACGAACATCCGGAACTCGTCAACTCGATTATCCTGAACGCACCGGCCGGTTACGACACGATGAATACGCGGCCCGGCATGGCGGGAGCAGCGTTCTATGGACTGTTGCAGTCGCCGGTGTTGGGCACGTCGTTCTACAACGTGATGGCGAGCGAACGAAGCATTCGCGATTACGCGCGCCGCACGCTGTTCTATGACTATCGCCGCGTTACCGATCGACTCGTCGCGCATCTTTACGCCACCAGCCACCAGCCTGGCGCGCAATACGCGATCGCCGCCTTCATGTCCGGTTATCTGAACTGCGACATGCGACCGGCGTTTTCTCGCCTGGACCAGCCGATGGTTTTAGTGTGGGGAAAACAGGACGTGAGCACGCCCGTGTCGAAAGCTGTGGCGTTGATCGAATCGAATCCGCGGGCGCAATTGGTGGTGTTTGACTTCTGCCGCGTGTTGCCCGAACAGGAACATCCGGAAAAGTTCAACGCCCTCGTCCGTGAATCATTCAGGCAACAGACGTACAGAGATCGGCACGATGAACGTGTTGATACAAAATATCGCGCTGTTGCGGAATAAAGCCTGCCTCACGAATCAGAAACTGTAGCATCTTCTCGTCGGCGCGATTGTGAGCGCCTGCCGCCGACACCACGTTTTCCTCGATCATTATCGAACCCATATCATTCGCGCCGAATCGCAGCGCGACTTGTCCAAGCCGCAGTCCCTGCGTGAGCCACGACGACTGAAAGTTTTCGATGTTGTCGAAGAAGAGCCGTGAAACTGCGAGCATCTTCAGGTAATCGACGCCGGTCGGTTCGTCCTTGATGCGGCGGCCGAGCGCGGTGTTCTCGCGTTGGAAAGTCCACGGAATGAACGCCGTGAAGCCACCTGTTTCGTCCTGCACGTCGCGGATACGTTGCAGGTGCTTGACGCGATGCTCGATCGTGTCGCCGATGCCAAACATCATCGTCGCCGTCGAGCGCAGTCCGACGCGATGGACCGCGCGCATCACGCCGAGCCACTCGTCGGTCGTGCATTTCGTCGAGACTCGCTTGCGCACTTCGTCGTCGAGGATCTCCGCGCCGCCACCGGGAAGACTGTACAGTCCTGCGGCTTTCAGGCGCGCCATGATCGTTTCGTAGTCGAGTTTCGAAATCAGGTGAATGTTGTGGATCTCGGGTGGTGAAAAACAGTGCAACTGAAACCCGGGATACTTTGCGCTTAGCTGGCGGAGCAGATCTTCGTACCACTCGATGCCGAAGTCCGGGTGAAGTCCGCCTTGCATCAGGACGCCGGTGCCGCCCAGCGCGATCGTTTCGTCGATCTTCTGGGAGATCTCGTCGAACGTGCGCACGTAAGTGTCGGGCGCGCCGGGCCGGCGATAAAACGCGCAGAACGTGCAGACGACGTTACAGACGTTCGTGTAGTTGATGTTTCGATCGATGATGTAAGTGACGATGTTGTCCGGATGGCGGCGCGCGCGAATTTCATCGGCAGCAGCGCCCATGCGGGCGATGTCGTGCGATTCGAGTAGTGTCGTGCACTCGGCAACGGACATGCGCTCGCCGGCGAGCACTCGATCGAGTATCGGTTGAATACTGTTCATCGTCCTAAATGTACCGTAACGGCTTTACGTGTTCAATTAACTGATGTTTGTGGGCCAGGTCAAAATAAAGTTGCAGCCCGCGCTGCATCCGATCGTCGATTCGATAGACGATGTTTTCGGTCAGGTATCTTTTTAAATCCATCGGGATTTGATCTTTGTAAGCGTCGATTATCTCTTCGATGCTTGTTACGCCTTCGTCGCGAGCGCCCGCAAAATCCACGTCGATCTCTTCGTTTCGCACCATCCACATAGCGAAAACGAATCCGAGCCCGGTGTAGTTTCGCCACAGAGTGGCCATGTCCCACACTTTCAAGCCTGTGCGCGGAAACGTCATACCAGGATCGCCGATGATCAACGCGGCATCGTTGCGGTCGAGCATCTCTTCGATATTCGGCGAGCGAGTGGTCCAATCCGCTTCGTGCCCGAGAAACTCGCGAAAGATCACCTTCACGAGCGTAGCCGACGTGCGCGACGATTCATCCAAAGCCACGGAGCGAATGTTTTCGAGTTGGGTGTTCTTCGAGACGAGCACCACGCTGAGCACTTCGTTCTGCGATCCCACGCAAACATCAGGGACGAGCGCGCCGCCCGGGATGCGCTGGTATTCGATCACCGGAACCAGCGCGGCGTCGACTTCGTTTTGCGACAACATTTGCGCGCAACGAGCAGGAACGGCGTCGATAAAATCCACGGCGCCGCGTTTCGATCCATGAAGAAAACTCCAAATCAGTGGCGCTGAGTTTAAGTAAGTTGAAGCAGCGAGCCGAAAGCGGGCATTTGTCATTTTCCGTTTGTCATTTTCCATTTGTCATTGAGAACTCGCAAGTATATGAAGCGGCGAAGGAAATGAAAAATGACAAACGAAGAATGGAAAACGACAAATGCACCCCTGAATTGACACTCGTCTTTAACGACAACTACTATCGACCATGCCTATCTACGATGTGACCGTTCCGTTGTCTAATGAGTTGCCGACGTATCCCGGCGATCCGGGCGTTCAGATCGGCGACTGGCGCGCCATCGCGAAAGGCGACAGCGCGAACGTTTCGCTGGTGAACTTCGGCGCGCACACCGGAACGCACGTCGACGCCCCGGCGCATTTCATCGAAGGCGCGGAAACGATCGAATGGGTGCCGCTGGATTCTCTAATCGGCGAAGCTGTGGTCGTGGAAGTTCCTGAGAGCTATGTCGTTATCGACGAAGATTTCGTCTCCAGGCACGTGATGCCGGGAACCCAACGCGTGCTTTTTAAAACGCGCAATTCCGCTTTTTGGAATGAGACGCCGCCACAGTTTCACACTGACTTTTCTCACTTGAACCTTGAAGCAGCCGTTTGGCTGCGCGACCAGGGCGCAAAACTGATCGGCATCGACTATCTTTCGATCGAACGATTCAAATCGGGAAACCACGAAGTGCACCTGGCGCTGCTTTCAAAAGGCGTCGTAATCCTTGAAGGTCTTAATCTCACCGGAGTGCCTGCCGGAAGCTACGAATTGATCTGCCTGCCGTTGCGTTTGCGCAGCACGTTGGGCGACGGCGCTCCGGCGCGAGCCGTACTAAGAACCCTCGAGGGAACCATTTGAACAAACAGGAAAACCCAAAGTACCGCGAACGCGTTTACACAATCGTGCGCCGCATTCCGTCGGGCCGCGTCATGACTTACGGCCAGATCGCGGAACTGCTCGGCGAGGGTTACACGCCGCGCACGGTCGGCTTCGTGATGCACGCTTCGCCGGACGGCACGCCGTGGCATCGCGTCCTGAACGCGCAGGGCAAAACGTCGACTGGCCGTCTCGTGTTGCCGCACGACAAGCAGCAACGCATGCTGGAACAGGAAGGCGTTGTTTTCGACAACAGTGGACGTTGCGATTTGCAGACGTACTTGCATATTCCGAGAACCAGGTCGAAGAAGCCGGACGCACAAACGAGCTTGTATAAAACCAAATCTTCCGCCCGAGGAGGAAAACGATGAGCACTGATCCCGTTGCCCGCGCTCCTTACGCCGTCAGTCCGCCGCGTTATTCAGTCTCGCATCAAATGGTCACGACCGCGTTTGAGTTGCCGAATTATCGCGTCGTGCAAAACCTCGGCGTCGTGCGCGGCATCGTGGTGCGATCGCGAAATATCTTCGCCACCATCGGCGCAGGGCTCCAGACGATTGTCGGCGGCAATATCACCGTCTGGACCACGCTTTGCGAACAAACCCGTTCCGACGCTTTCGAGATCATGATCCAGCACGCGACGGAGATCGGCGCAAACGCAGTGATCGGCGCACGCTACGACACGACCGAATTGTCACAAGGCGTTACCGAAGTGCTTTGCTACGGCACGGCTGTGATCGTCGAGCCGGCAAATCCGGGAGAGTCTTACCGCTCGTGACAATCTCAATGCCGCAATTGACCGAAGCGCAACGCGAGCGAATCGAACGCGCGCTCGACGCCGTTCCGTTTGCGAGGTTGCTCGGATTGAACGTCGAATCCGTCGAACCGGGACGCGCCGTGATGTCGTTGCCCATCCGCGACGATCACAAACAGAATCACGGCGTCGTTCATGGCGGCGCGATCGCATCGTTGATCGACTCGGCGATGGCGTTCGCGATCATTCCGATGTTGGCCGAAAACGAACACACGACCACCGTCGATCTCACGATCCATTACCTGCGTCCGCTGACCGAAGGCAAGGCTAAGGCGACGGCGCGCGTGGTTCGAGCCGGGCGCAGAGTGATCGCCGTTTCGGCGGAAGTGATGGATCAGAACGAACGCCTCGTTGCAAGCGCTGTCAGCACTTATTTGCGGCTGACCCCGGACGCGGAATAACACCCATTCGTGTTAGTCTGTGTGTTCGGCAATGGATGACTTAAGAAAATTCGCGCGGTATTTCCGTCCTTACAAACTTCAGTTAAGTATCGGCATATTCTGCATCCTCGCCAGCACCGTCGCCGGTCTCTTTATTCCACTTTTTGTCGGCCAGGCAGTTGATAAAAACTGGACGTCGGTCTCATGGTCGAGTCTCACTATCGCGGCGGCGAAAGTGCTCGGCGCGAGCCTCATCAGCGGCATCTTTCTCTTTCTCCAGCGACGAATTCTGATCGGTGTTTCGCGCAACGTCGAGTACGACATGCGCAAGGAGTTTTACGAGCACCTCGTAGGCCAGCCGCTGTCTTTCTTTCACGAACATCGCACCGGCGACCTGATGGCGCGCGCGACGAACGATCTTTCGGCCGTGAGACAACTCGCCGGGCCGATGATCATGTACACGTTGCAGACTGTGTTTGTCGTCGTTCTCGTGCTGCCGTTGATGTTCGTGCTCAACTGGTGGCTGACGTTGTTGCTGTTTGTGACGATGCCGTTCGTTTCGTTAACGGTGAAGTTCTTCGGCCAGCAGGTGCACTCGCGTTTCGAAAAGATCCAGGCGTTCTTCGGCGACATCATGGCGCGCGCGCAGGAAAATTTTACTGGCGTGCGCGTGGTGCGCGCGTATGCGCAGGAAGATGCCGAGATGGAGGCTTTCAACAGTCTCAACTCGCAATACGCGGAACGAAATCTTGCGCTCGTTCGCGTCGAAGCGTTAATGCGCCCGTTGATGACGTTTCTGATCGGTTTTGGTTACGTGCTGATCATCTGGCAGGGCGTGCCGCTCGCGGTGCGCGGCGAGATCACCGTCGGCGAGTTTACGATGTTCAACTTGTACCTGACGCGACTGATCTGGCCGTTGATCGCGCTCGGTTACGTGGTGAATCTCTATCAGCGCGGCACGGCGAGCTTGAAACGGCTGAATGCGATTCTGCGGATCAAACCGTCGATTGCCGATGAACCGGGCACGGTCGAACAGCCGCCGATCAAGGGCGCGATCGAGTTTCGCGATCTGACTTTCCGTTATCACCCGAACAGCGAACCGGTGCTGTATGACGTCAACCTGAAGGTTCCGGCGGGACGGACAGTGGCTTTTGTCGGACGTTCCGGGAGTGGGAAGTCGACGATTGCCAATCTGATTCCGCGTTTGGTGGATCCGCCCGAGGGCACGCTCTTCATCGACGGGATTGACATACACAAGTATCCGTTGGACCAATTGCGATCGAGCATCGGTTACGTGCCGCAGGAAACGTTTCTGTTCAGCGACTCGGTGAAGGAGAACATCGCGTTTGGTGTTGCTGGAGCTGAACAGAGCGAAGTCGAGGAAGCCGCGGAGATCGCGGGCCTCGCGGATGACATCGCCGGTTTTCCGGACCGTTTTGAAGCGCTTGTCGGCGAACGTGGACTTACTTTGTCAGGCGGTCAGAAGCAACGCACTGCGATCGCGCGCGCCGTTTTGCGCGAACCGCGGATCTTGATTCTCGACGATGCGCTTTCGTCGGTTGATACGTACACGGAAGAGAAGATCCTGGGCCGGTTGCGCGGCGTGATGCGCGATCGCACGAGTTTGATCATCTCGCATCGCATCTCGACGGTGCGTGATGCGGACCTGATCTGCGTGCTCGACGAAGGCCGGATCGTCGAACAGGGAACTCATGAGGAATTGCTCCGGCTGGATGGCGCATACGCGGATCTTCATGAGCGGCAATTGCTCGAAGAAGAATTGGCAGCAACATAAATGTCGACGGCGGTAAAACAGTTTCACGAGGAAGAGGCGATCGGAAAGACTTACGACTTTCAGGTCGCGCGCCGGTTGCTGCGTTATCTCAAGCCTTATCGCCGGCTCCTTGTCGGCGCTATCGGGCTTACCCTCGCCTTGAACTGGCTCGGCACCTTGCAACCGAAGTTCACGCAATGGGCCATCGATTGGTACATCCTGCCGCGAACGACTGAAGGCCTCGGACTGCTCGTCGCTCTGTATCTCGGCTCGCAAGTCTTGCGGCTGATCTTCTCTTACTTTCAATCGATCCTGGTCAACAGCGTCGGGCAATACACGATGTTCGACCTGCGGCGCGAGCTTTATCACAAACTGCAACACCAGGAAGTCGCGTACTACGATCGTAACCCCGTCGGCCGCATCATGACGCGTCTCACCAGCGACGTCGACGCGCTCAACCAGTTGTTCACGGAAGGCGTAACCGATCTGCTCGGCGATCTCGTGATCATCGCGACGATCATCGTCGTGATGTTGTGGATGGACGTGAAGCTGACGCTCATCACGTTGCTGACTGTGCCGCTGCTTTTCGCCGCCACCACGTGGTTTCGCAAAGGCGCGCGCCGTGGCTACGAACTCGTGCGCACGCGCCTCGCCCGCATCAACGCGTTTCTTCAGGAACACTTCGCGGGGGCGCAAACCGTCCAGATCTTCAACGCCGAAACAAAATCGCTCCGCACCTTCGATCGCATCAACGAAGAATATCGTCGCGCCAATATCGACACGATCTTTTATTACGCCGTTTTCTTCCCGCTCGTCGATCTGATCGGCGCGGTCGGCATCGCGCTGATCATCTGGTACGGCGGCTTTCGCGTGATGCAAAACACGGAAGGCAACACGGTGCTGACGCTCGGCGCCCTCGTCGCTTTCATTCAATACTCGCAGGCATTGTTTCAACCGATTCGCGATCTCTCGGATAAATACAACGTGCTCACGGCCGCCGTCGTCGCCTCGCACCGGCTCTTCAAAACACTCGATCTGCCGATTGCCATCACGAGTCCCGAAGAGCCGCTCAAATCCGAACGCGCGCGTGGCCGCATCGAGTTTCAGAACGTCTGGTTTGCTTATAAAGACGAAGATTGGGTGCTGAAGGACGTGTCGTTCACGGTGGAACCGGGCCAGTCGATCGCGCTCGTCGGCCACACCGGGTCAGGCAAGACGACGATCACGAACCTGCTGATGCGTTTCTATGACATTCAACGCGGCAAGATATTGCTCGACGGCGTCGACATCCGCGATTGGGACCTGAAAGCGTTGCGGCAAAACTTCGCTGTGGTGTTGCAGGAAGTGTTTCTGTTTAGCGGAACGATTGAAGGGAACATTCGACTTGGCCGCCAGGAGATCACGACGGAGCGAGTGCGCTGGGCGGCGCGTGAGGTCCATGCGGACAAGTTTATTCGGCGTTTGAAAGATGAGTACCAGGCGGAAGTTCGCGAACGTGGCGCAGGCTTGTCAGTCGGACAGAAGCAACTGATCTCGTTTGCGCGCGCGCTGGCATTCGATCCGGCGTTGTTGATTCTCGACGAAGCCACCAGTTCGATCGACACGGAAACCGAACAACTGATTCAACGCGCAATCGAACGCGTGATGCGGGATCGCACCTCAATCGTCGTCGCGCACCGTTTATCGACTATTCAGAATGCCGACCGGATCATCGTGCTGCATCATGGCGAGGTCCGCGAGCAGGGAACGCATCAGGAACTGCTCGCGCACCGCGGTCTTTATTGGAAACTATATAAACTTCAGTATGCGGATTATCCCAAATCCGTGTTAACGACTGACGCGTGACGCTCGCGTAGGCAAAGCCACGATACCGTCGAACGATTTGTAGATAGCCAAATACATCTGCGTCTCGCGCGGGATCAGGTTGCGCCAGTTGTCGCGTCCGCGTTTGAGATAACCGGGAAGCTTGGCGGCGTTGGAGTTGTAACCCGCGGCCATCAATTCGATTTTCGTTGCGAGCTTTGCGTTGAGCGCGTACTGCACTTCGTCGTTGGCTTCGAGATCGGCCCACACGTCGCGCATGTAGAGCAGCATCGCCTGCAGCGCGTTGCCGTGGTTGCGCATGCCGGCCACGAAGTCAGGCATCAAGCCCACGCCCGGATAGCGCGTCCGTTGCAGGTTGTAAGCCCACGGAATCATCTGCACCATGCCGCCGGCGCCTGCCGTGCTTACCGCAAAGCGATAGGTGTCGAGTTCATTCAACGCAAACAACGAATAGATCTCGTCGTAGAGCGCGGGACGGCTCTCGTTGCGGAACCGTTCGTGATCGACGTGTTCCACAACGCAGAGACGCTCGGCGATGTCGACGAGGTCGGGTGAAACACTGATGCCTTTCTCGCTCAAACGTTTGACGGCGAGATCGAGCATGTTGCGAACGTACGCCTGACCGGAACGCACGAGATCTTTCGAAAGCAGCTCGGGATGTGCGGACGTGTAGTACGCCATCTCGCGAAACACTCCCTTTTTCTCGATCGGATACTCGACAGTCAACGGAGCGAGCGGTTTGCCGTCCGTCTTGATGATTGTCAGCGCGGTGTTCACGCCGTTGGCCCGAATAACGCGCAGGTTTACCGGTGTTCCCAACGAAGTGACGGTGTTCAGCTCGGCGCCTTTTTTCAGAAACGTCTCTTTCGAGAGCGTGATGAAGTGGGTCTTCGCTGTTTCGCGTTCGAGCGCCGCGATCGTTACAAACTCGATCGACGGAGTCGTCATCGCGGTCGGCGCCGGCCGAATCTTGAGCATTCGCTTGGCTTCGGAAATCCGTCCCTGAATGACCGAAGGCGTCAGGTGTTGAACCGGTCCGTGCGTCGTCAGCTTCTGCGGCTCTTCGGCAGCGGCCGCGCTTGTGCTCGGCACGGTTGGTGGTTGTGGGTTCTGCTTCGCTGGTTCGGCACCTGGCGCCGTAACGATACGCGGGCGCACGGACTTCTCCGTGCCGGGCGTTTCCTGTGCTCGAACCTGAACGGAAGCAAATATGAGTGCGGCGACGAAAAGAGCGATAGGGGAATACTTTCTCATAAATGTCTTTCTTGGGGAGCGATTTGGATCCGCAACACGGCCGGGGGGCGGCAAGCGTTGGCTTAGATTCGCGCATGCCGCTAGTAGTTGTCAACCAGAAATTCATCGGAGGTTTAGGCGAACACCGATGACGCAGATATAATGCGCAAAACTCTCGATTGGAGTGTTGTTTATGCCCTTGCACCCACTGATTAGTTTTGCGGCAGTCGTATGCCTGTTCGCCGTACTGACAACTCAGCAGATGATCAAATCCAATAATTATCCCCCAACTCGTAAGAGCGATCAGGTCGACGACTATCACGGTATCAAAGTCGCCGATCCTTATCGCTGGCTCGAAGATCTCGACTCCACCGAGACCAAAGCCTGGGTCGAAGCCCAAAACAAATTGAGCTTTGGTTACCTCGCCGGTATTCCGGCGCGCGCAACGCTGAAGGATCGCATCACGAAGCTGTGGAACTACGAAAAGTACGGCGTGCCTTTCAAGGAAGGGAACCGTTACTTCTATTACCGCAACAGCGGGCTGCAGAACCAGTCAGTGCTTTACACGGTCACCGGCCTCGAAGCGCCGCCGCAAATGCTTCTCGATCCCAACACGATGTCGGCTGACGGCACGGTCGCAGTTTCGGGGATTCAGCCGAGTCCTGACGGCAAGCTGCTCGCTTATAGTATTTCAGCCTCGGGATCTGACTGGCAGGAGTGGAAAGTCCGCGACGTCGAAACGAGCAAGGATCTTTCGGATCATCTCAGGTGGGTGAAGTTCTCCGGGGTTTCGTGGACGGCGGACGGCAAAGGGTTCTTCTACAGCCGTTACGACGAGCCCAAGGGCGACCAGCTAAAAGCCATCAACTACTTCCAGAAAGTTTACTTTCACAAAATCGGCGCGCCGCAAACGGAAGACGTGCTCGTTTACGAACGTCCCGATCAGAAAGACTGGCTCTTCGGCGGCAACGTCACCGAAGACGGAAGTTACCTGGTTATCACCGCCTTCCAGGGCACCGACACCAGGAACCGCGTTTTCTACAAAGATCTCAAGAAAGACGACGCCTCGGTTGTCAAACTGCTCGACGAATTCGACGCGGCTTACAACTTCATCGGCAACCAGGGATCGCGATTCTGGTTCCAGACAGACCTGAACGCGCCGCGCGGCAAGATCGTCGAGATCGACGTCAACCGGCCGGAACGAGAGAATTGGAAACTAATCGTGCCCGAAACGAAAGAAGCTTTACAGGGCACCAGTGTTGTAGACAACAAGTTCATTCTCAACTACCTGAAAGACGCATACACCCAGGTCAAGATTCATGACACGAACGGCAAGTTTGTGAGTGAGATTTCGTTTCCGGGCATCGGCTCCGCTTCCGGATTTAGTGGCAAAGCGAAGGACAAAGAGACGTTCTACTACTACACCGGGTTCACTACGCCGACCACGATCTATCGCTACGATATGACGTCCGGCAAGAGCACGGTCTTTCGCGAGCCGAAGGTCGACTTCAATCCCGCGCAATACGAAACGAAGCAGGTCTTCTATAAGAGCAAAGACGGCACGAAGGTGCCGATGTTCATCACGCACAAGAAAGGGTTGAAACTCGACGGCAATAATCCGACTTATCTCTACGGTTACGGCGGTTTCAACATCTCGATGACGCCTGGGTTCTCCGTCGCAAACATGGTTTGGATGGAGCTGGGTGGCGTTTATGCGCAGCCGAGTTTGCGTGGCGGCGGCGAGTACGGTGAAGACTGGCACCAGGGCGGGATGAAGTTGAAGAAGCAGAACGTGTTTGACGACTTCATTGCCGCGGCTGAGTGGTTGATCGCGAATAAGTACACGTCGGCGCCGAAGCTGGCGATTGGCGGTGGCAGCAATGGTGGGTTACTTGTCGGTGCGGCGATGACGCAACGGCCGGATTTGTTTGGCGCGGCGTTGCCGGCGGTTGGCGTGATGGACATGTTGCGGTTCCAGAAGTTCACGATCGGTTGGGCGTGGGTTTCTGACTATGGTTCGTCAGAGAACGCCGAAGAGTTCAAAGCGCTCTACGCGTACTCGCCGCTGCACAACATCAAGCCGGGAATGAAGTATCCGCCGACGATGATCACGACCGCCGATCACGACGATCGCGTTTGGCCGGGGCATAGTTTCAAGTTTGCCGCTGCGCTTCAGGCAGCGCAGGGTGGTGATGCGCCGATTCTGATCCGGATTGAAACGAAGGCTGGACACGGGGCCGGGAAGCCCACTTCAAAGACGATCGAAGAGATCGCAGATCGGTGGGCGTTCCTGGTGAAGACGTTAAATATGTAAAGCAGATCCGTGTACGCGGACACCGCCGAGCTTGGATTGTTCCTGTGCGATTTGACGCAAGCGCGCGACGCGCTGCTCGGTTGGTGGATGGCTGCTGAACAAGCTCTGCATCGAGAAACCGGTTAGCGGTTTGACGATGAACATGTGCGAAGCAGCAGGGTTCACGTTGAGCGGTATCTGTCGCGAGTAAGCTTCGAGTTTTTCGAGGGCGGAGGCAAGGGCTTCCGGATCTCCGCCGACCTCTGCGCCTGTGCGATCCGCGCCGAACTCACGCGAGCGCGAGATTGCGAGCTGGATGATCGTCGCCGCAATCGGCGCCAGAATGATCATCAACAGCGTTCCAAACAATCCGCCACCATCGTCGTCTTCGTCGCTTCTGCCGCCGAAGATCATCGCGAACTGACCGATTTGAGCGAGCATCGTGATAGCGCCGGCGAATGTCGCTGCGATCGAGCTGATCAGGATGTCGCGATTGCGAATGTGTCCGAGTTCGTGCGAGATGACTGCGGCGAGTTCGCGCTGATTCAAAATGCGCATGATTCCGGTTGTCACCGCGACTACGCCGTGACTCGGGTTGCGTCCGGTGGCGAAAGCGTTTGGTGCGTCGGCGTTGACGATTGCGACGCGTGGCTTTGGCAGTCCCGACGCTTGTGCGAGACGTGCAACCATGTCGTGCAGTTCAGGCGCCTCGGCGTACGAGACCTCCCTCGCGCCCGCCATTTTCAACGCGATTTTGTCTGAGAACCAGTAGCTGCCGAAGTTCATCACGAGGGCGACGACAAAACCCAGGATCATGCCCGAGTTACCGCCAAGCACGCCGCCCGCGATCACGAGCAGCCCAGTTAACGCGCCTAATAAAAGTGTTGTCTTAAGTGTGTTAAAGCTAAACATCATTCTCCTCTAGCCGTTTACAAACCCCTTAGATGTTCGATATTGAGGCGCAAGTTGCGTGACCGCCGCTTTGCTTTGAGCGCCGAAGGCGCGGCGCGCACAGTGGTGGAGCGCCGAAGACGCGGCGCGCAATTGGAGGAGCGCCGAAGGCGCGGCGCGGACAGTGGTGGAGCGCCGAAGGCGCGGACAGAAGGTAGCCAGTGGCGAGCGCGAAGCGCGTAGCCTCTGGTCTATTTTGCAAAAGCGCGACAAGCTCTGAAAGAGCGACAGAACAAAGCAGTTGTGTCGCACCTTCGGTGCTCAATCGACTGCTCCTTATTGCTCCAGGGGCGGCGTGCTCGCTTCGCTCGCACTTTGCCCCTGGCTACCTTCTGGCCGCGCCTCCGGCGCTGAATCATTGGCGCGCACTGCCATCATCGATCACTGCGACCACGGCGCAGGTTTGCGGACCCAGCGGAACACGCGCAATTTTTTGTGCAACTCTTCGGGGAGCGGGCCGGCTTCGCTGGCGGCGACGTTTGCTTCGACGTGATGGAGCTTGCGCATGCCGGGAATGATCGTGCTGACGTCCGGATTGTTGAGGATGAAACGAAGCGCGAGTTCGGGCATCGTGATCCGCGTCTCGTGTTCGCGGTTCCACTCTTCGAGCAGCTTCTTGATCTCGTCGGCTCTTTCAACCGCCGGAATAAGGTTCTCGGGAACGAAATAAGTGTTGCGCCAGTCGCCTTCGGGCCAGGTACTGTCCTTCGTCAGATTTCCCGTCAACGTTCCTTCATCAAACGGCACGCGCGCAATTACCGCAACGTCCATTTCGCGACACGCCGGAAACAATTCGTCTTCCGGATTCTGATCGAAAATGTTGTAGATGACCTGAACCGAATCGATCTGTCCACTGCGCACGGCCCGCAATCCGTTCCATGGTTCCCAGCGATTGATGCTGATGCCAAACGCCTTGATCAGTTTCTGACTGCGCAGATCGTCGAGTTTGTAAAACCAGCGATCGTCGCGCATCCACTCGTCGGTCCACGTGTGAAACTGCATCACGTCAAACTGTTCGAGTCCCGCATTCTCGAGACTGCGATGCACGTACTCTTCGACGTGGTCCGGAGGAAACGTTTGCGCGAGTGTGGAGTCAGCAGGCGCGGGCCATTTCAGTGTCTTTGGGGGAATCTTACTCGCGGTGTAGAGCTTCCGATTCGCGTTGGCCCTGACGATCTGGCCCAACAAGTTTTCGCTGTGTCCGTTGCCGTAAGCATAAGCAGTGTCAAAAAAGTTGACGCCCTGATCGATCGATGCTTGCAGTGAACGAAGCGACTCGTCATCACTAGAGTCGGACCAACTAGCCATCCCCCACATGCCATAACCGATCTCACTGACTTCCCATCCCGTGCGACCAAAGCGCCTGTATCTCATCCGTGTTCTCCGTGTGATTGTGGTTTATGGGGATGGTAACTCAGCAAACAAGGATCTAAAAACGCTACGCCCCGGAACGCTAAGTCCCGGGGCGTAGAGGGGAACACTACTCAAAAACAGAAGCTTAGTTGTTGCCTGTGGTTACCGCGCCGCCACTGGTGATAATGACGTCTTTGTCCGATCCACCAAAGGTAACGCCGACCAACTGGGTTTCTTCACCAGCGCCGACCGAGCGCAACTGGAAACCTTTTGCTTTCTTGGTGCGCGACTCGAGTTTCGCCATCGCCTGAACGACAACTTTACCGTTCTTGCTGATCGACAACTGACCGGTCTCGTCGTCGAACTTGAGATCATAAGAGCCCTTCTCCACGACCGTGCCATTCACTTTGATGTCGTTCTCGAAGTTCACTTTCTCTTTGTGCGTCTTGGCAAACGCAGCAACACTGGCGAGCGCACCCACCATCACAACCACCATAATCCGATTCACGATTGACTTCATCACAGCTCTCCTTACTAATTAGTAGTCCTGCTTACTTAACGATCCGTTTGCGTTTCCGTTAACCGCTCTCTGCGAACAAACACCACTCGCATCCGCGTTATGACAAAAAAATTATTTGCTTATTGGGCGTTCACAATATCGTCGCCACATGCACTTTCTCGGACAACCGCGAACGCCCAATTTCAAAGAAGCAAATCGAACACCGGCGGCTGTTACGCTTTCAAACTCTGAAAGGTTCCCTCGTTGCAATGACAAAAAATGTCTCTCGTAATAAACATAAGAGAATTTACGCAGGCTTTACTTCAGCTATACAAATCTTTACGTTTCCTTACAGTATCTTGAACTTCATTTTGCTAGACTGCGCCCACTCTTCAACCACACTGCTTAAGGAGATCTTGAATGAGAAAGTTGCTTTGCGCTCTTAGTCTAATCAGCGCACTCGTATTCGCGCTGGCCGTGCAGGCGGCTGCACCGACCAGCTTTGCTGGCACCTGGAGTCTTGATAAGAGCAAGAGCCAGGGTCTCTCACCACGAGCCCAGAACGCGGAAAGCGTTGCCTGGACGATCACACAAACTGACAAAGAGATCACGATCGAAGAGAAGTACACGGGCGGACAACCCCCAAGTGGCGGTCCAGGTGGTCCTCCTCCAGGCGGCGCTGGTGGACAAGGCGGCGGTCAAGGTGGCGGTCCTGGCCGTGGCATGGGCGGCGCAATGGGTGGTCCAAGAACGTTCACTCTCGACGGCAGCGAAACCACCGGCGAAATGGGACCGGCCAAGTTCGTGCGTAAAGCTTCATGGTCCGGCGAGGGCAAGACGCTCGAACTCGCAACCAAGGCGACGTTCCAGAGACAGGATGGTGAGGTCACCACGAACAATAGCGACAAGCTTTCACTTTCGGCAGATGGCAAGACGTTGACCGTCTCGCGTCACATGGAGGGCCGCGGTGGAGCGCAGGACTCGACGTGGGTGTTTACTAAGAATTAAGAACTAGTTTCCCGCAAAGGCGCAAAGGCGCAAAGACAGAAGGCGCAGAGGTCGAACTGACCTTTGCGCCTTCACGTTCTTTGCTGTCTTGCAGTGTTGTCTTCCTTTGCGTCTGGGAACCCTCAGTCAAGCCAATCCCTTGTGACGTCGCACCAGAGCGCGAGGCCGCGCCATTCTTTGAACCGTGAGTAGTAGCGCTCGATCTTCTTGTCTTTTGCCTTGCGCCCGTTGTTCCGCACTTTGAAAAACTTCGCTCGCGTCCACGAATCGAGCGCCAGTCCGTCGTATCTCCCCAGTAACTTCAATAAGTTCTCAGCCGCGTAGTTACCCGCGCCCTTCACGCCTTTGATCTGTTTCACGAGTTCCGCGGTCGACAAGTCGCTCGTCAGCCAACTCTCGACATCTAACTCCCCTGACGCCACGCGATCTGCCAATTCCTTCAGATACGGCGCCCGGTAACCCGACCGCACTTCGTCCACATAGAACTGCAACGGCATCGACGCCATCATCTCCGGTGTCGGAAATGTCTTTCTCCCGTCTTTGCCTTCACGGCCAAGACCCTGGACCAGTCCCGTGACCATCTTCTCGGTCAGCGACCAGGAACAGTTTGTCGTGCAGATCATCTTTACCAGATCTTCGTAGACGGTCGGCGAGCGCAACATCCGCCCGGCGCCCTGTTTTCCTATCCAGGCGAACTCCGCCACCTCTCCCGTGGCGGTATAGAACGGCTGGAGATCGTCGTCGAGGCGAAGGATATGACGGGCGTCCCGGAGGACCCTCGCGGCCTCGGTTTTACCGAGCCGGCGAGACGCGTTTACCGCTACATGGTCCTTACCGCTTGTCATGGTTACGGTTACAGGCGGCTTGTCGCCGAGGTCCATGACACGGGTCAGGACCCAGTTCGCCTGGTCCAAGGAGAAGGGAAGCAGTTCGCACCAGCCGTGGCTGATGACGGTCCGTTTGAAGCTGAAGTTTTTCGGCGTGGGAATCGTTATTTCCATGTGTGTTTATTGTCGAATGTTAGTGTCGAAATTGTAACGAATTAGAGCTTGTATGGTTCAAGTTCGGTCAAGCTGAATCTTGACAGTTTTTCATGCCAAGCCTAGACTGATCGAACTTGAAAAAACAGTGTGTGGAAGGCTGTACTCCTAATCCCCAATACACTAGGGGAGTGCGGAGAGCGAGGTCTAACACGAGACCTCCAACAGTACTCCGGTGACGTACGCACCGCTTCCGAAAACAAGTGAAGCCGGAGCTTTCCGGCGAGGTTCGACGCCCCACAGGGCCGCTAGCAGGGCACCCGGTGGGGCGCAACCGTTTTTACCGGACATATATCGGATTTGAGATGATCCAGGGCTGCTCGCTAATCTGCGGCAAGTAGATTTCAACTCGATAAACACCTCGCTCCGTCACGGAAATCTCCTTCATCGTCACTCCACTTTCATCCAGAATTTGACCCCCGTTCCGGAACAACAACACGCGACCGGAAACTGGGATTCTAATTCTCAATTTCGTATTTGGGCCAAGGGTGATCTCGTCGCCCTGAATGCGTGTTTCACCATCGCTTTCGGCTGTGAACGAAAAGCTGGACGTGTCGCCAAGAAAATCGAAACCGATGAAGCAGTGACCGGCCTTTATCGCTTCCAGCAAACTCGCCTGATCGAGGGGCTTACTCTTCTCGATAAGCACGTGCATCCGGACCAGGCGGAAACTGGTCTCGTACGGATCGAGTTGAATTCCGGCGAGCGTTTTGCCGGAACTGTCGCGCAGGCTGACGCCGATGTTCGCATGCGCGTCGTTGCCGGCAATCGCGGTCGATCGCGAACGCGTCAACGCCTGGTCCCAGTGCTTCAGGCTCTCGTTGGGCCGTTGGTAATAAAGCGCAAACAAGAGGTCGGGATAACTGCGGCGGGACCACAATGCGTCAAAGAACGCGACCACCGGATTGATGCGCCGCGCATTGGTGTAGACGTTGAACACTTCCACGCCCTGCAAACCACTCACGTCCCAACTCTTGAACTCTTCCGGATAGGCCACGAGCGCAACCGATCCACGTTCGCCAGCGGCGCGTGTGACGTCTTGCGTTGGCGGGCTCATCGCCAGCGATGCTTCACCCGGAAGCACGAGCAACCGATCGCCATTCGCAGTGCTCACTTCGTTGCCGTTAACAAAGAGCACGCCTGCATGTACCCCGCTTAGCGTCATCGCCGAAGTGTCGAAGTCTCGCTCGGTGTGCTCGGTCATGATCACAAACTGGAGTCCGTTGGCTTTCGCCGCTTCTATGATCTCCGAGAAAGTCCCCGCGCTGTGTCCGCCGAGGAAAGAATGCACGTGGGCCACTCCCTGGTACTCGGTGAAACGCTCATCCGGTTGCGGGATCGCGCGTTCAGCATTCACACGCGCGATCGCGGCGTTCAGCCGTCTCAACTTGTAACGACGATAGGCGAAAGGGATCTGCGAAAGCAGCAGAACAAGGAAGACGATTAAAACGATGAGCTTCTTTTTCGAGATCTTCATTTCTCTCCCGCAAAGGCGCAAAGACGCAAGGAGGAAAACACCTTGCACCTAACTTAACGCCTTTGCGCCTTTGCGGGAAACTTCCTTTACGCTCTTTAGAGTGAACTTAGAAGCTGACTCTTACTCGCAAGGCAATCACGCGGTTGCCACTGGAACCGCCGCCGCCCGGACCGAAGAAGAAGTTAGAAGAACCGGACGGAGATTTCAAGAAGTAGGGCGATGCCATGTTGCCGACGAGCGAGCCGGGGTTCGTTCGATTGAAGATGTTGTTGACGTTCAGGCTGAGCGCCAAAGTGTAGGGTCTTTGCACCGGCGGGGGTTTAGGTGGTGTTTGCGGCGCGCTCGCGTCGGTGGTGCGCGGCGCGCCCGGCGGAGGCGCTTTGGGTTCTATCGCTCTGCCGAACTTGAACGACTTGCCGATGTTCAAGCTGACCGACGAGAAACCTGGTCCACGTCCGAAGTTTCTCGGGATGATTGTTTGGCCTGGTGAAGGAGTCGGATCGAAAGCGCCGAATGGTGTGACAACCACGCCCGGTTCATTCAGGTCCGTGGCGAATGCCGGGCGTTCGCTGAAGTACGTGTCGCCGTTCGTATCGCGGCCGGTGGTGATGTTGAACGGCTGGCCCGAACTAGCGACTCCGAACAAGTTGAAGGTTAATCCGAGTGGCGCTGTGTAACTGCCGCCGAAGTACGTGAAACTCAGCGCGCCGAACGGCGTGCGGGAAAACTCGTTGCTGTAATCGTAAGCATCGAACGGCGAGCCGCTCTGGCCTGAATCGGTGCCGCGCGATTTGCTGAGACTGTAGCCGCCCCAGAAGTTGATCTTCTTCAACGTACCGTTCAGGTTTACGTTGATGCTGTTACCCACAGACCGTCCGTTCGATTGGTACTCGAGAATGTTTCCAGCGGCGTCGCCAAGCGGGTGCTCGCCGGAGCCGGGAATGCCGGGAATGAATGTGCCGCCGAGTGGCGCGTTGATGTTCACAATGCGTTGAGCGTGTCGTACTCGTGTGTGGAAGTAAGTGACCGAGAGTTTGACGTTCTTCGGCAGCGTGCGCTCGACGGTGAACATCGCGCGGAAAAATTGCAACGTGGTCAGATCGTCGTCGATCACACGACGAACTTGCGGTTGTGAAAACGTGTCGAGCAGATCGATCGGCGGCACTAACGGAAACAGATCGAGGATCGCTGGATCCTCTACGAGAAACTGTTGTTGGTTGGCGCCATTGAAACGTGTCGTCTGCAACGTGACGTCTTCGGTAAAGCGGTTGTAGAAGAAGCCGACGCCGCCGCGAAAGACTGTCTTCGGTGGACCAGCAGGCGGGGCTGCTGCCGCGGCTGGTGCTGCCGGCGTAGCTGCGGCCGTCGTCGTCGCAGTTGTACCTGGCGCAGCGGGTGTCGCGGCCGGTTTCGCTGGCGCCGCTTTCTTTCCACCGCCAAACACAGGCGACCACGCGAATCCGATACGGGGGGCGAAATTGTAGTTGCTGTCGATGTTGGTCTGGTTTTCGTAACGCAGCCCTGGCGAGATCGTGAAGTTGGGCCGCAGTTTCCACTCGTCCTGGATGTACAACGCGATGTCTGTTTGCTTCACCGTCGCTTCCGGATTACCACCTGCGATCGAAAACTGTGTGGCGCCACCGCCGAGCAAGCGGATCTGGGTCGCGCTCAATCCTGCGCGGGAAAACACGAGCGTGCGGCGATAACGTTCGAGACTGCTGATCTCGACGTTTGGACCGGGAATGATTTGATCGTTTGCATTTAGTTGCGGACCGAGTCCGCCGCCAAACGTGTACGTGCCGCCGAAGTTTCCCGGAGAGATGCTTTCGATGTTGACGTGCCTTACGCGCGCGCCGACTTTCAGAAAATGATTGCCCTGCGTCCACGACGTGAAGTTTGTTAACTCCGCGCGATTCTGCATGTTTGACGACGCGCCCACCTGCGAGCCGCCGCCTAGAAAGGATTCGTTCACGTTTAGCGCAAACGCGTCGACCACGCTTGTTTGATTGAAGCGATTGCGAATGTACTGGAATCGCGTTTCGTTGACGGTCTTCTCGTTGAGCAGTGCTGTTTCGGTGAGCTGCAAAGTGAAGTTTGAGCGGCGGCCGCTGTAAGCGCGCGACGGGAGCGAGAAACCTCCGATGCCTTGCAAGTCCTGGATTGATTTACTGAAGTTGAAACGTCCGACGACCGTGTGCTTCTTGTTGATTTTAAGATCGAGGCGCCCGTTGCCGTACGTGTTTGTGTCCGGAGTAATGAACGTTTCGTTCACGATGAATGGCTTCAACGTCACCAGATCGAGCGTGGTCGCATTGACGACCGAGTTGGCGTCGCTGACGTAGCGTCCGAAGTAAGCCGAGAACGACGCGCGTTTGGGCACGATTGGACCACTCAGGTTGAGGTTGAAGGCGCGCATTTGATACGGCGCGCGGACGGTCGTGAACGGGTTGCGGGAGTTCAGGCTTTCGTCGTTGAAATCATAACTAAACGCGCCATGCCACTTTTCCGAGCCGGGCTGCGTGAAGATCTCGATGCCGCTGAAACCGGGAAACTCGTTCTCCGCCGAGAACGGGTTGTTGTTGATGCGAACTTCGCGAATCGATTCCTTGGGCGGGATTTGGCCGTTGGAGAAACCGTCGACTTTGATCTGGGTGCCGCCGTTTTCCGGGTCGGGTGGACCAGCCATCGCTTGCAACGCGGATGCGAGGGCTTGCGGATCGTTTGGCAGCGCTTCGAGTTCGCGGCCGCGCAGGACGACGGCGTTCGCGTTGTTGTCGGAGTCAGTGCTCAGGCTGCGATCGTCGACGGTGACTTGTTGATCTTCGAGCGCGATGGTCAGTTGCGTGTCGAACGTCGTGGTCTCACGAGATCGGACTTCGATCTCTTTATCTGCGAAGGCATTGAATCCGGGGGCCGTGACTCGGATCTCGTACGTGCCGGGTTCGACTCGGCGGAATTCGTAGATGCCGGAAGAGTTTGAATTCGCCGTCGTGATAACGCCACGGGCGCTTTTGATGGTTATTTTAGCGTCGACGACGAGACTGCCGAGCTGATCGGTGACGGTGCCCT
Source organism: Pyrinomonadaceae bacterium (assembly GCA_035276045.1). GTDB lineage: Bacteria > Acidobacteriota > Blastocatellia > Pyrinomonadales > Pyrinomonadaceae > PSRF01. The sequence goes on from DATELZ010000013.1 coordinate 66,923, forward strand.
TCAATGTCCCGGATGTTTGCTGAGCCGGGACAGTCGACACGAAGACAAGGAGGAGCAATAGGCAACGCAGCATGGGGGTTCGATCCTTTCTCACGTTAGTGAGTCTGGGCGGTAAAAGGTTTCAGTAATTCCAGGACCCGAATACTACGGACGCTTACACGCAGGACCGGCAAATCTGTTCCCTACTATGTGCGTTGAGTGGATTTATGACAAGAAAAACTTTGCGGCAATCATCTACTAGCGATTACTTTTCTAACTGCAGCACTTCTGCGGGCGCGTTCTGGCGGAAGCGATTGCGGGACCATGTGTATCTCGTGCGGGTGAAGTGGGTCGGGCAACAGTCGCCAGTATCGGTGCCGTCGTCCTCGTAGAGGTTCCGGCCGATGATCTTGCCCTTGCCATGCAGTTCGACTACCAGCTCGCCGTTTTCAGCAAACACTCTCTTGAGCCCGCCGTCAGCACGATCCCCGGTCTCGAAGGCCCATAACAACTGTGGCTTTCCTTTGCGTAAGCCATAGATGTAAAAAAGGTCCGGGCTCGCCGTGCCGCCTGTAATCCAACACAGTTCGATAATTGCTTCTTCCAGCCCGTCGCCGGTGACGTCGCCGTAGGTCACGTTGCCCAGACTCAACCACCAGTCGAGGGGGCGACCGATTTTGTCCTTGCGCTTCGGCAAACGTGCTCCGTCACGCACTTTGAAGCCGTCAGCTTTGCCGACGAATTGCGATGGGTAGGTGAAGTTGGCGAAATCGATCTCGCGAATTGGGGATGATTTGGGAATGACGATGGGTGCTCCTGGTTGCGTTTCTTCGACGGGCAACGCCGGTATGTAGCCTCGGTCTGAGCGCAACAAGATCCAGCACCAAGAAATGCTGACGCCGGTCGCCATTGCCACGGCAAAGCATAGCGTGTTGATAAGCAGTCGCTTCATGAACGCGACTGAGTTTAATGAGCTGACACATCGAACCGAAGCAGGCACGCCACTTCGATCGGTGTGGCTTTCCACACTGCGGCTTTGACCACACCTATGGACGAAGATCCAGGCCGGCAAAAACGTTGACGTCGCCTGACCATGAGGATAGACTCTCTCCACCCTTCAGCTTGTCGTGACTTCGAAAGGAGAAACGTCGATGCGAAGGATATTTCTATCTGCGCTGTTCTGTCTCTTCATCACAACTTCAGCCCAGGCGGATCCGTTCGTAATTCTTCCCAATGGAGAATTAGCGTTCAACACCTCGTTCACCACGCAAGGTGGCTTCACGTGTGCGTTCTGTAGCGGTTCTGGAACTAGTTCCATAACCTTCGGTTCAGGCGCGAATACATTGACGCTTACCTTTATCGGGGTCAACACAACGATCCTCGTTGGCGGCAGTGCCGTGCCAACAGTCGCCGGGCAGATTCAGGTAGTTACGACTGGATCGGGGTTTGTTTTCCCTGCAAACAGCAATCCCAACGTAGCGTTGGTGCGGCTCAATCTGCAGGTCACACAATCTTCGCCAACTGCCGGCACACGAGAGCGCGCCTTTTTGAGTGGACCCGGCGGTGGAACCTCATTGGTGTTCGCTCCATTTGGCTCCGATCATATTCAGTTTCCTACAGGCCCGAATCCTTTCAGCTATGACAACATCGTGTACACCTTCTCAGGTTTTACTATTCCGAACACGAATGCGCTGGTTGATATCAACGCAGAACTCGTCGCCGTGCCTGAACCGGTGACGCTGTTGCTGCTGGGATCGGGGTTGGGAATGACAGTCTTGAGTAGACGGTTTTTGAAGAGAAGAGGTTAGTTCGAAATCATTTGACACATTCAAGTTGAGCGGCGCCCGTATTTCAGCGAACGCCGCGTGACGGTCTTATCATGTGGCTCATCGCCATCCTTTGTGCGCCACGTCTGTGTAAAGGTGTGAACCGTCCAGTTGCTTTGCTGGTCGTAGCCTTCCCAGGTTTGCGTTGTTATGTAGGTGATGTTTCCGTCTACGTCCTCGTCTACCTGCTTGACCAGCAGTCCCTTTTCATCATAGGTCAGACTGGACCGGCTCTTTGGATCGTTCCCCTTGGTCCATCCTCCGATTCGTCCGGCGGAGTCGAACCAGTACTTGAGCCGAACGGGAGGATACGGCTCAGTTTGATTCGGATGACGGCCCCAATCGGCCCAATACGTCAGCTCCTCGACGCGCCCCTGGGAATCGTAAGAATACTGGTGCCAGTTCGCGAGCGATGGACCATGCTCGTAAAGGGCATACGCCTCGAATCGTTCGAGCCGGCCGGCTTTATCGAACAGCCACACAGTCTTCCATCCCGTTCCATTAGCTCGCTTCCGGACTGTTTCGTATCGCTGGGATGGCGCCGCCATAAGCGGCGGCAGGGGCAGGCCATACTGACGCCAACCCGATCCCGGATCGATGTGTGGTGTGAGACAACGTCCCTGACGATCATAGCGAATCACGCCGCGATCGGGCTCGCTCCATGCTCCCATCGTGAATCCTGCCAACTGTACTGGTTGATTTCCAGGCGCACAGTGAGAACTGGTCCGTTCAAGCCCATGCGCTTCCGGACAGAGGGCACCTGAGCATTCGCGACTGCGATGGTGATGATCACCAGTAAAGCAACTGCGCCTGCTCGTAAGATGTTCATTGCTGACTTCTCAAAGGGTTTTATGCGTAGCCCCACAGGCGCGACAAGGCATCGATGTCGCCGTTGAAAGTATCCCGGTCGCAAGGGGCGCTGATGCCGTTTACCGGGCCGGAACTGGTGTATTGCCACATGGTCCAGGTGGGCCATGCCGGCGGCACTGAAGGCGCTGATGTGCCGTACTGCGCGCGCCAGAACCAGCAATTCGCCAGGATAGAATCTGTCTTGCCGCCTAACATATTTCCTGCCAGTGCGTCAGAGTAGAATCCCGGATAACGTCCTGTCTGATTGAAAACTTCCGTTACGAACTGTTCAGCCTGTGCGATGCTCATTTGGCTCGAGGGGTTTTCTTCGAAGTCGAGGGCCAATAGATCGTTGGGGCCAGGTTTCACTACTGAAAGAAAGTACTGCGCCTGGGCCGTGCCGTCGGTGTTCGTGCCGAAGTGATAAGCGCCCCACCAGAGACCGGCCGCTTCGGCTTGCTGCTTACGGCTCGCGTAGGTTGAGTCAGTCCAATTAGTGCTTTGCGTGGCTTTATGAATTATGCCCACGACGCCATCCGCTTTGATGTCCGCGAAGCTGGTCACGGTGTTGTAATGTGACAGGTCAATCACCGCATTCAATCCTTGAATGTTACTCATGCAGTCGCCTCCAGTTGCTGAATTGAGATTGTCTACGGGAGGTTGAGTGTTCAAACTGGGCCGCTCATTTTACTTCAATTGTTAACAGATCAGATCTCTAAAATGTTTTAGAGCATGGCCCGAGGACGTTGAAAACTAAGGTGGACTAACGCTAGACTCTTTTCCATGAGCTTAACCCAAGTTCTCGAGGCGCTGCCGGATTTCACTTTTGAAGAACGCCAGCTACTCATTCGTCGCGTCATCGAATTGGATGATCCTCCATTGTCAGACGAGGAAGAGACTCTAATCGAATCGCGCTTGGCGGTGCACTATTCCGATCCCACATCTTCGTTGCCCCTTGAAGAACTAAAAGAACGTCTTAGATCTCGCAAGAAGTAATGACCTGGCAGGTTGCCTCACGGCCTGAAGTAGAGAACGACATTATCGAAATTGCAGCGTGGTATGACACCCGCGGCGAGGGTCTTGGCGATCGATTTGTCGAAGAAGTCCTGATTGTACTCAACGAACTTGCAGTAAACCCTCTGCTTAATTGCCGTCGTCACCCGCACAAGAACATTCGGTGGCGTTACCCAAAGAGCTTTCCCTACCGGGTGATTTATGAAGTAATCGAACGTGAGAAGACTGTGGTCGTCGCGGCTGTGCTACACGCTGCGCGGCATGACCGGACGTGGAAGCGACGCGTGTGAACGCCACGCTCAACTCTCGCCGCGTAGCGTTTTTAGTTCTTTGATGAGGTCGCCGATGGCGTCGGTGGAGACCATCACTTTCTTTGCTCGCCAGACTATTCGCGGTGGTTTGAGATCCTGGGGGGAGCCTTTGATGATGACGAAGAGTTCGCCGTAGGGATAGATGGCGTTGAGGATGCGGCGAAATTCGACCACGTTGAAGAAGATCACATACTCCGCGTCTGTTAAATCTGCCGCCGATGTCAGACTCCCGTACTTCCGGATGTACTTGTTCAGCTTCTTGGCGATCTCGTTATAGACCCAACGATAACGTCCATTCGGCCGCGGATCGGCTTTCAACACATCCTCAATAATCGCCCGATCACGATCCTCGACACTGATCACCCGCGACTTGAATACGACCAACAACGCCCGCTGCTTGTCGCGTAAATCCATCAACGCATGAGCATTCTGGTTAACAACGGCGCCGGCGGCCGGCTGGCCCATCACGACGAGAGACGCAAAGAGCACCACAAAAGCGGCAGACCCAAGTTTCAAACAGGAATGAAGACGGAGGAAATGTGGAGGCATGCGGAAAGTATCAACCGGTCGCACTCTTCGGCGGGTGCGGCATCGCCGAGTTGTCAGTTTCTATATCTGTCGGATCGAGCCCGATCTCGATCGCGCCCTGCGGCGTCAACGCAACGTAGTCGTTGCCTTCATCCGTATAACGCACCAGCAGACGCATTTTCGTTTCCAGCTCTTCGAGCGCTCGCACGAGATCGGCGTTGGCAAATTCGGCGGTACTGTCAAACAGCTCCTTAGCTAAAATCCGCCCCTGTTGCCGCCGTTGAAAGAAGCCAAGGATGTATTGTTCGATGCGTTGTAACCGGTGCTTCTCCATGCTGCCCCCTTGAACCCGAAAAATTAGCAGGCATGATTATGCGCCTTGCAAGTGAGCGAGGGCAATGGCGTTCTTGTCCCAACCGGCTTGTCTAGAAGCCGCATCATTGGCATGATAGGCGTCTCCCACATCCAAATCTTCGGTGTCATATCTCACGGCTTCTCGGTGTCTTGATCTCGGAGTGGGAAACCGGCTCCGAGCGGTGTTCGGTCAGCGAGGCACATGAAATTAGTAATTACATTTATTCTGGCGCTTTTTGCGGTTGCGGCGAATGGCGTCGTGTATGGTCAGGACAAACTCCCGATCATCAGGTCGACCAGCTCGATAGTCAGCATCAAGGACGGCGACATGTACCGTCCAAACATCTGGAGACTCGTCCCGGAAATCAAACCCGACGTTTACGAGTCGCAGCTAAAAGACGGCAAACCGCAGCGCGTCACTTTCATCACCGACCTCGAATCGATCAGTTTCTGGGTCGAACTCGGCAAGAAATACGATTTCATCATTCAACGCGGCGACGACCTTTGCTACACGCAGATCGTCGGCGTGAAGTACGTGCCCGCGGCTGTTTTCGATCAGAAGTACCAGGCGGCGTATCGCGGAAAGATGTCGATCGAAATTCCGGAAGTTTATGAGTTGGTGAATATCGCGATCGCGATGACGCCGATCGGAATCGAAGATAAAAACCTCGTCTACAAAGAGTCGGACTACTACAAGCGCATGCGCGACTGGTTCGACAAGTTCAGCGGGCATCCGTTGCTCGCCGCGCTCGAATCAGAACTGCGACAGGATCTCGGACGCTATTTTTCATTGAAGATGAACGGCTACGCATTCGAGTTCGACGCGCGCGGCCGCATCGTGCAAAGCAGCATCTACGACCGCACCGGATTCAGGGGAGACGCAAGCAACACGCTGCGTCCTTTCCTGGCGCAGTTGCAGGACTTCTCAGACGCTACGAACTTTCGCGAGTTCTATAAACAGAACGCGGCAACTTACCAGGAGCAGATCGCTTTCTATCGCGACACGGCGAACATCGCCGAGATGAAGAAGTGGCTCGACAAGAACTTCCCGAACCAAAGCGGATACGACACATATAAGATCGTCTTCTCGCCGCTCGTCGCTTACAACCAGTCGACGACGTGGTTTGACAGCAACGGATTTCGCGAGTTGCAACCGCACGTCAACTTTCCTTATCCGCAGGACGTGAAGCGTTCTTACGAACCCGGGACCGAGGTGGGCCAGAACGTCTTTCGCGGCAACATCGTCTTCACCGAGATCAATCACGGCTACATCAACCCGGAAGCGGACAAGTATGCCGAGCGCATCATGAAAGCAATCAATAACCGCGAGCGTTGGGTCGACGGCGGTCGTGGACCGGGTTACTACGCGGGCATCGCAACGTTCAATGAATACCTGAACTGGGGCCTCGTGAGCCTGCGTCTGTTGGACTACGCGCCGAAGGACGAGCAGCCGAGGATGATTGCGAGTGTCGAGCGGATGATGACCACGCGCCGGGGCTTTCCGATGTTCGGGGAGTTTAACAAGTTCCTGGTGAACCTCTATCGCACACGCCCGGCCGGTACTACCCTCGCCGACCTCTATCCGCAGATTATCGGGTGGTTTGAAAGAAACAATCGCCCTGTTCCCGGCATGTAGTAAACTGCAATAACTCACCGCCCCACCGAAAGGAGAAGCAGCAATGACGCTCTTGGCTGTGATCTGCCTCGTGGTGCTGACCGTTTCGCCATCAATCGCGCTTCCCGACACCCGCACTTTCGAAAAGGCGAGGCGTATTGGTGAAGCCAACCAGCGATCGTTCTTTCTGTTTTCAACTGCGACAGGCAAGTACGCCATTCGCCATGACGGCTTCGGCGAAGTTTCGCTGAATGGAAGACGGCGAGTGTTCCAATTGAAACTGGGAATGGCCGGCCGCGTCGAGCAGGTTTACTTTGGCGAGTATCAGGGCGACGTGTTGTTGCTCTACGAAGTGAGTGACGGGCGCGGAGCGTTAGCTTATCTCGCGCGAATGAACCAGCAGACAAGAAAAACACGCTGGCTCACAGAGATCGGGGTCGACGACATTGGACCATGCCCGATCGAAGCTGGCGCGGCGCATTGCGGCGGCGCCAGGATCGATTTGACGACGGGTGTTAACACTACAGACTAGTGCTCTATATGGGGCAAAGCTCCCTTGCGGGAGACTTTTGTCCAAGCCGGACTAGCCGGATTTTTTCTTCGTCAGCTTCTTCATGTCCTTAACCGACGCGCGGATCAGTTTCTTCAACGTCGGCAGGTGAACATCGGAGAGACGCTTGATGTAGAGACACGATTTACCGGTGCGATGTTTGCCCAGTTGCGTCATCAAGTCGGCGTACTCGGCGAAACCGGGCATGAGGTAAAGCGTCAGATCCTGGCTGCGCGGCGAGAAGCCGGTGATGGGCCACTCGCCTTCGTGCCCGCTCGCGTACTTGTAGTGATACGACCCGAACCCGACGATCTTCGGTCCCCACATCTTCGGTTCGTCGCCGGTGATCTCTTCCATCATGCGCGCGATCCGGAAACAGTCTTCGCGTCGCGTCTCATCCGGAATCTGGTTGAGAAACTTCTCCACGCTCGCTGCGGTCTTTTTAGTTTTCAGTTCGGCCATGTGTTTCACCTGACGGTCGGATATTTGATCCCCAACTGCTCTAGATAGGTATCGTACTTCGAAGGATCGTAATAGAACTTGCGCATCTGCTCCCGATACGTGTCCATGATTCGCTTGTTCATCCACGTCTGTGGTTTGTCAGTGGGCGCGATCAGCGGCTGGTATTTCGTGTCTTTCGTCTGCACCTCGCGGAAGTATTTCCACGACTGGTCCACCAGTTCCGGTTTCGTCAACAGATCGATCATCGTCAACGCGACGACTTTCGCGCCGGCGACAACGCCTTTGTGCGCGATCGGCGTCGCCATCGTGACGGCGTTGGCCCAGTTGTGACCCGGCAGTCCTGGAATGTTTGACGGGTAACGAATGGTGATAGTCGGAACGTTCCATGACACGTCGCCGATGTCGTCGGACCCGCCGCGTGTTCGTTGTTCTTCAGGCACTGGACCACTGAGCGAGTCGATCTTTGTGGCGAGCCCTTCTTCGCGTGATTTGAGTTCTTTTTGCAACGCTTTAGCCAGCGTTTGATCGGCTTCGCTCCACTGCGGCAGCCCGACCTGCTTGATGTTTTCATAAGCCGCTTCGGCGACGGGCCGGTTGAAGTGTTGCGGCCACGCCGAGCCCAGGACGCGCGAGGACACGGTCGTGTCGGTCATCATCGCCGCGCCCTGTGCGATCTGATCGCCGATCTCACGCATTCGTTTGATGTGGTCGTAGTCGAGCTCGCGGAAGTAGTACCAGACACTCGCAAGACGTGGAACGACGTTGGGCTGATCGCCGCCGTTGGTGATCACATAGTGAGATCTTTGTTGCCAGCGCAGATGCTCGCGGCGGAAGTTCCAACCAATGTCCATCAACTCAACCGCGTCGAGCGCGCTGCGTCCCTGCCACGGCGCGCCCGCCGAGTGCGCGCTTTCGCCTTTGAACGTGTACTCGACCGACACCAAACCGGTCGCCGACGATTGGCCCCACGACGTGCTCAGGTTGTTGCCGACGTGCGTAAAGATCGTTACGTCCACGTCTTTGAAAACACCTTCGCGCACGAAGTAAGCCTTGCCGGCGACAAGCTCTTCGGCGACGCCGGGCCAGAGCTTGATCGTGCCGGGAAGTTTGTTGCGTTCCATCTGACGCTTGACGGCAATGGCGGCGAGAATGTTCAACGGCACGCCGGAGTTGTGGCCCTCGCCGTGTCCGGGCGCGCCTTCGATCAGCGGGTCGTGATAAGCGACGCCGGGTTTCTGCGACGCCTGGGGAATGCAATCGATGTCGGAGCCGAGCGCGATCACCGGTTTGCCCGAACCATAAGTCGCGATCCATGCAGTCGGAATGCCTGCGATGCCGCGCTCGATCTTGAAACCTTCTTTCTCGAGCACGCCCGTCAGGTACTTCGAAGTTTCGACTTCCTGAAAGCCCAGCTCGGCGAAGCTGAAGACCATATCGACCATCACCTGCGCCTGCTTCGACATGCCGTTGATGTCGGCGACGGCTTGCGCTTTGTAATCATTGGAAGGTGGTTGAAGTCCACTGAACAAAAGGACCAGGACCAAGACTCCCACGAGAAGTTTAGTCATGCGGGGCTCCTATTCTGAACACGGATTCAGTATTTCACGAATT
>DATELZ010000014.1:0-50622 GCA_035276045.1 Pyrinomonadaceae bacterium
AGCAGTAGCCATCAGAGTAATTAATCGATAAGAACTGACAAGCAGGAGGCTCAGAGGGCAAGCACCATGGGGTCTTTCGGCGCACTCGGTTCAGCGGTGATACTACAGGAGAATTGGTCCGGTGTACAAGTGCAAAGTTCCGGCAAGTGAAATCAGTCCTCTGTGCTCGCTGCGGTCCTCTGCGTTCTTTGCGTTATACCAGCATCCCGGGCCCGTCCAACCCAGAGAATACAGAGGACCGCAGAGATCGCTGAGGATCTGCTATGCTGCGTTACAAAGGAGAACAACATGACCCCGGAAGAACGAAACGAGCTGATTGCGATGTATGCTGCCGGCTATGGTGAAGTGATGCACGCGCTTGATGGTTTTCCCGCCGAGAGCCTGGCTGCTCATCCGATTCCCGGCAAGTGGAGCGTCCGCGAGATCGTTCATCATCTCGGAGACAGCGAAAGCACTTCCGCGTTCCGCATACGCAAACTGATCGTCGAAGATAACGCCATCATCGAAGGTTACGATCAGGACCAGTTTGCGACGCGTCTGCACTACAACACGCGCGACATGGCCCCGGCGCTCGAAGCGTTTCGCGCCGCCCGCGAGAGCACTGTGCCGCTGCTGCAAATGATGTCGGAAGAAGATTGGCAACGCGTCGGCACGCACACCGAAAGCGGTCGTTACACCACCGAAAACTGGCTCACGATCTACGCAAACCATGCACACAATCACGCCGCGCAGATCCGTAGATTGCGTGACGCATTGAACCACTAAAAGGCACAAACCTTCTTTGTGCCTCTTTGTGATCTCCTTTTGTGCCTCTTCGCGATACTTAAATCGGAGTGTGTCTTGACAAAGTGTTTTAGCGCGAGCACAATCCGAATGACTCTACAAAATTGAATTCTGCGCTGCTTCATAAGGCAGCTATCAATCATGAGTGCTGCCACTCTACTGCAAACATCGCTGTCTGATTTAAAGCTGGTCCGTCGCGGAAAAGTGCGCGACGTTTACGCCGTCGACGACGACCACTTGCTCGTCGTCGCCACCGATCGCATCTCCGCGTTCGACTGCATACTCCCGACGCCAATCGAACGAAAAGGTGAAGTGCTCACCGCGCTCTCCGAATTCTGGTTCGAGAAGTTGGGACACGTTGTCGCCAATCATCTCGTCGCCAGCAAGATCGACGACATGCCGGAAGCACTGCGGCGTCACGCACAAACTCTCGCCGGACGATCGATGCTCGTTAAGCGCGCTGAAGTCTTCCCTGTCGAGTGCGTCGTGCGTGGTTATCTTGTCGGCTCCGGATGGAAAGACTACAAACGCACCGGCGAAGTCTGCGGTCACAAACTGCCGGAAGGTTTGGTCGAGTCAGCGAAACTGCCCGAAGCCATCTTCACTCCTTCAACCAAAGCAGAAGTCGGACACGACGAGAACATCACCGAAGATCAAGTGCGCGAACTGATCGGCGAAGAGAAGACTGCGCTGCTGCGCGACACGTCGCTTCGTCTCTACACCGAAGCGCACAACTACGCTCGCGAACGCAACATAATCATCGCCGATACCAAATTTGAATTCGGATTAGACAAGAACGGTGAGTTGTTGCTGATCGACGAAGTGCTGACGCCTGACTCGTCACGCTTCTGGCCGGCCGGCGAATACGAACCCGGCCGTTCACAACCTTCATTCGACAAGCAGTTTGTCCGCGACTACCTGGAAACACTCGACTGGGACAAAAAGCCGCCGGCGCCGGAGATCCCTGCCGAAGTCGCCAGCGCCACCACTGCCCGTTATCTCGAAGCGTATAGATTGCTGACAGGAAAAGAGCTTTGATTCACAACCGTCTCGAATCCCTAATCGACGAGATGTTGGAAGGCCATATCCTTCTCGACGAAGCGATATCAGAGTTTGAAAAGCTCTATATAAAGAAGGCGCTCGCGAAACATAAGCAGCACCTCTCGAATACCGCCGTCGTCCTCGGGATCCATCGCAACACCCTCGCGAAGCGCGTCGCCACCTACGAAAAGCAGGATCGCAACGGCCATCGCACCCACAAACGCGCCGCAAGGTAAATCGCGGCGCTTAGTAACCATTGACACCTTGTACTCCCCGGCGTATCGTCAAACGCGTTCGTTTTCCATTGTCGTCTCAACTCCACAATTCACCCTACGGAGTGAAATATGTCCAAGAAAACTTACCGGCGATTGTTCCTGATGGCCTTCATGGTATTGGTGACCGCAGTGCTCACATTCACCAGCCCCACTCAACACGCTGCCCAGCAGGATTGCCAGCAGTGTCATGACGACTGCGAGACAGCGTATGAACTGTGTCTCGAGCAAGGCAGCCACTGCGAGCAGAGCCGGACGCTATGTCACAACGCCTGCTTTATTATGTGCAGTTGGTGAGCACTTCATAAATCAGCCGTTTGCCTTAATCACAAGTTGACTCATTCCGGCTTGGGATCTGCCTGCGAACTCCCCGGTTGACAACCGCCGTATACCCGCTCTATTCTTGGCACTCAATCTCATAGAGTGCTAAGCACGGATGTTTTCATAAATTCAAGAACCCAAATTTTCCCACGGAAAACCGAAAGGAGACCAAGGTATGGCAACCAATATCAGGCCTCTTCATGATCGCGTGATCGTCAAGCGCATCGAAGAAGGCGAGCAGATCCGGGGCGGCATCATCATCCCCGACACTGCCAAGGAAAAACCCCAGGAAGGCGAAGTCGTCGCCGTTGGCGAAGGCAAGTACAAAGACGATGGCACCCGCCACCCACTCGACGTGAAAGCGGGCGATCGCGTGCTCTTCGGAAAATACAGTGGCTCGGAAATCAAGATCGACGGCGAAGAACTGCTGATCATGCGCGAAGACGAGATTCTCGGAATCCTGGAACGAGCCGGCGCGGCGAGCAGCGGAAAGAAAGGTGGAAAGTAAAAGATGGCAAAGCAAGTTATCCACGGTGAAGATTCGCGAGCGGCGATTCTGCGCGGCATCAACCAGCTCGCCGACGCTGTGAAGATCACCCTCGGCCCCAAAGGCCGCAACGTGGTGATCGACAAAAAGTTTGGCTCACCCACAATCACCAAAGACGGCGTCACCGTTGCCAAAGAGATCGAGTTGAAAGACTCGCTTGAAAACATGGGCGCGCAGATGGTCCGCGAAGTTGCTTCCAAGACTTCGGACGTTGCCGGCGACGGCACGACCACCGCGACCGTGCTCGCGCAGGCGATCTTCCGTGAAGGCGTCAAGACTGTCGCCGCAGGCGCCAACCCGATGGCCCTCAAGCGCGGCATCGACAAGGCTGTCGAGCGTGCAACGGCTGAGATCAAGCGTCTCGCAAAGCCGGTGAAGGGCGATATGATCGCGCAGGTCGGAACTGTTTCGGCCAACGGCGATACGACGATCGGCAACATCATTGCCGAAGCGATGAACAAGGTCGGTAAAGACGGCGTCATCACCGTCGAAGAGTCGAAGACGATGGACACGTCGCTCGAGGTTGTCGAGGGAATGCAGTTCGATCGCGGTTACCTCAGCCCCTACTTCGTGACCGATCCGGAGCGGATGGAAGCGGTGCTCGACAATGCCCTCATCCTGATCAACGAGAAGAAGATCAGCTCGATGAAAGATCTGCTGCCGTTGTTGGAGCAGGTTGCGAAGATGGGCAAGCCGATGTTGATCATCGCCGAGGATGTCGAAGGCGAAGCGTTGGCAACCCTCGTGGTCAACAAGCTGCGTGGCACGTTGAACATCGCCGCCGTGAAGGCGCCGGGTTTCGGCGATCGCCGCAAAGCGATGCTCGAAGACATCGCGATTCTGACGGGCGGTAAAGTGATCAGCGAAGATCTCGGGATCAAGCTGGAGAGCGTGAAGATCGAAGACCTCGGCCGCGCCAAGAAGATCACGATCGACAAAGACAACACCACGATCGTGGAAGGCGCTGGTAAGCAGGCGGACATCGAAGGCCGCGTCAAGACCCTGCGCGCGCAGATCGAAGACACCTCGTCCGATTACGATCGCGAGAAATTGCAAGAACGTCTCGCGAAGCTCGTCGGCGGTGTGGCTGTGATCAAAGTCGGTGCTGCGACCGAGACCGAGATGAAGGAAAAGAAAGCCCGCGTCGAAGATGCTATGCACGCGACTCGCGCTGCGGTCGAAGAAGGTATCGTCCCTGGCGGTGGAGTTGCGCTCGTGAGATCCGCTAAGGCGCTCGAGAAGTACAGCGTCAGCGCGGATGGCACAGGCGATCCCGACGAGCAGATCGGCGTGAACATCGTTCGCCGTGCGTTGGAAGAGCCACTGCGCCAGATCGTTCAGAACGCTGGCAAAGAAGGCGCGGTTGTGGTCGAACGTGTTCGCACTGAGAAGAACGAAAACGTCGGCTTCAACGCAGCGACCGAAACGTACGAAGACCTCGTGAAAGCGGGCGTCATCGATCCGGCGAAGGTCACGCGCACTGCGCTGCAGAATGCTGCTTCAATTGCTGGTCTGATGTTGACGACGGAAGCGATGGTTTCGGAACTTCCTGATGACGACAAGGGCAGCCCCGCGATGCCGGGTGGTATGGGCGGTATGAGCGGAATGGGTATGTGAGATCTCAGATCTGAGATCTCAGATCTCAAACAGGTTACGCAGATCTCACATGATCTGCGTAACCTGTGGTTCTACCAGTTCTTCCTCGGGCAGGACCTCTTCCAGTATTTCCTCTAACAACTTCGCAGACATATCGAGTGCCGACAGCAAGGGATGAAGTGAGGCGTGTGCCGAGCCTTCCTTGATATAGCCTTTCGCCACGTCCTGCGCGAAAGCCAATGCGACGTAAGCTCGCGCGAGTCGACGGGTTTCGATGTCTCCCCAAAAGGTCATTGTTTTAGAAGTTCAGAATCGCCCTGATCAAGACTGCCAAAGCGATAGCGCCGCCGCCGAGAGTGAGAATCCATTCGACGAGCGGACTCGGACGGCCAAATACTCGCCGGCTAATCACCATCGCGCCTTTCCAGCCATCGAGTTGATACAACGGCACGAGGTTTCCGAGCGCGAGCGCCAGATTCAAAGCGCCAAACATCGAGCCCCACGTCATCACACAAAGCGTGAGGTTCACACCGATGCCTGCGCCGAGAATGAAGAGTTGTTGAAACAACGGCCGGCTCTGCAACGCCAGCATGTCCATCTGAATGTAAGCGCCGATGGGCAAGAGACGCAGTTGATAGTCGACTTGATTGAGTCGCACGCCGTAGAGCTTTGGTCCCCAACCGAGACCGGCTTGCTTAACCGGCACCGAGCAGACGCGCGCGGCGATGAAGTGGCCCAACTCATGTAGCACGATTGCGGCGAGTAAACTGATCCCTATGTTCACAACCATCAGGTTCATCCCTTAGTTCTCTTTTCTCTGAAAAACACACAATCGAGCGTGTGTTCCAGCAAGTCTCGATTCTAGAAGCCGCGTCCACATCTTGGACGGCTTGAGGATTAACGACACTTCTACCTCATAAGTTTTGTGCGAATTTTTGACGAAATTCAGATGAGACCCGAAGTGGCCCCGGAGTTGCGGGAGGTTGCCACGCGTAACTGTTAAAACCAGACTGCCAACGTGCGCATGGAAGGCTGGAACTCAGTGGCAACCCTGAGGCCACAACGTGTGTGTGAAGGTAAATGAGTCGGCGCTAGCATTCGAGGAACTTTCGAGTTAGCAATACTCTGAAGCTTTACCCAAAACCGTTAAAGGTCTCGTTAGTTTCCTTCTTAGCAATACACAAGTAATCTGCGGTCAGTCAGTCCACGCCCCCACTAGGTTTGACCGTCGCCGTCTCTTTTATCGCTTCTTACATAAGTGGTCCCCGGGTTTTCTAAGTAATCGGAAGATCGACCCGTTTAAAAGTTTTTCTATTCCAGTTCCAGGAAAGGAGTGCTCCCAGGTCGAATCCCGCGCGGAAGCCTCTCTCTGCAAGCAGGTAGTGAATGATTGAGGATTTGCCGTTACGGAGTTTGTGTATTTAATGCCCCCTGCTACTCCCACTGCTATCGATGGTTGGTCAAACAACCAGACCAATGATCACTCCCCATCTAGTCCGATAGCCTCTGATGCGGAGAAAAGTCCCAGAACAATCAACCCGAGAACACCAACACTCATCGGCCAATCCCCGGTGATGAAAAAACTGTTCTCCGTCATCGAGCGCGTTGCCCCCACCGATGCCTCGGTGCTGATTACCGGCGCCACCGGAACCGGAAAAGAACTCGCAGCACGCGCGATTCACGATCTGAGCCCGCGGCGCGGTAACGCCTTCGTCGACATAAACTGCTCGGCGATACCAGAAACACTCATCGAAGCCGAACTCTTCGGACATCAACGCGGCACTTTCACCGGCGCGCATGAAAACCGCAGTGGACTCTTTGAAAAAGCGTCCGGCGGCACACTCTTTCTCGACGAAATCGATGCCCTGAAGCTTTCGGCACAAGCGAAGTTGTTGCGTGTGTTGCAGGAGCGGACCGTGCGTCGCATCGGCGCGCGCGCGAATATCGCGATCGACGTTCGCATCATCTCCGCGACGAATTGCGACCTGGCCCAAGCGGTGGCCGACGGGCGTTTTCGTCCGGATCTTTATTACCGGTTGCGTGTTTTGCCACTACAGTTACCGGAGCTTTGCACGCGTGGTGACGACGTCGAGCTGTTGGTCGATCACTTTCTGCAATTGAAAGCAGAAAGAATGGGTCAACCGTTGCGCCGGTTTACTGCGGATGCGAAGCGTGCCTTGCGCGAGTATCCGTGGCCGGGTAATGTGCGTGAATTGGAAAACGCGATCGAGTACTCGCTCGCGATCGGCATGGACGAGGAGTTGGGTCTGGCGGATCTTCCGATGGAGGTAGCCGACCACGTTCCGACCGATCTTCACGATTTCCGATCGGTGTTGCAGGCATACATGAACGACACGGTCCCGCTGGCGGAGATCGAGAAGCGCTACATCCTGACAGTGTTGCAGCAGTTTGGCGGCAATCAGGTGCGCGCGGCGGCTGCGCTGGGAATCGATCGCAGCAAGTTGTATCGCAGGCTGCGACAGTATGGCGTGAAGGCCGTGAAGTTCATCCAGGAAGAAGAGCAACACGGGCTGCAATTTCGCGGCGGCAAAAATACTACCGCGACTCATTGATCGTTCGCGGAGACAAAGGCACGCACATGAGAATCAACTGGATAAACATTCTGGCGATACTGGTGATCGTGGTAGGCGTAGCGTTTCTGCTCCGGAAACGACGCGCGCGCCGCGATTGAGCGCCAGCAACTCTAATCACACGACTGCTTCAGTTTTGCCACGGTCCAACGGCATCAGTCACACGATCAGCCGTTGGACCGTGTTTCTATTGTTAGAATCCCCGGATGTCCCCAACTCTAAAGCGACTCACAGCAGTCTTTCTGGTGATCCTCGCCATCACCATGCTTTTCGGTCGCCTCGGCAGAAGCGCGCTCCATTTCGACGAAGCAATTTACGCCCAGGTCTCGAAGGAGATGATCGAGCGCAACGAGTGGCTCACGCCTCATTGGAATGGACAACAATGGTTTCATAAATCGCCCGTTTTCTTCTGGCTCACCGCGCTTTTCTTCAAACTCGCCGGCGTCGACGAGTTTTGGGCTCGCTTTGCGTCTGCACTTTCCGGGCTTGGAGTGTTATTACTGTCATACTTAATCGCGCGGCGTATTTATAATCACGCGGCCGGAGTGCTGGCAGTTTTGATCCTGCTGTCGAGTCAGTTGTTCGTTTTCTACGCCAGGGCCGGAACTACGGATACGATACTCACGCTTTTCGTTCTCTTGTCGGCATACGCGTATCTCAATACCGAAGACGACGATCGCTTCTGGCTGCTCGCGGGCGCGGCGTGTGCAATGGCACTGATGGTCAAAGGCGCTGCGGGTGTGATCGCGCCGATGGTTCTATTGGTCACGGCGCTCGTCGAACGAAACCTGGTTGCAGCATTGCGCAGCAAATGGTTCTGGCTGGGAATCGGTTTGGGTGTTCTTATCGTGCTGCCGTGGCATTTGTTCATGTATCGCCAACACGGCGGAGCATTTCTGAACGCGTATATTTTCTCGCACGTGATCAATCGCGCCAAAAGCAATCTCAACGAATTCCAGCGCGGCTATGGCTACTACTTTTCCGTGCTGCGCAACTTCTTTTTCCCGTGGATCCTGATCCTGCCCTTCGCTTTGCTGTTGAAACGCGGCCGGCGTTCAGCCGTCGCAGTGATTCTCGGCGTAACAGTTTTTATTCTCTATACCATCGTCCAAACGAAATTTCAGTGGTATATCTTGCCGGCGATTCCGGCATTCGCCATTATCATCGCCGGATTCAGCGTCAGTTTTTTCGCAGACCGAAGCCGGCGCCAACTCAGACTCGGAGTATTGGCGTTCATTCTGCCCTGGTCGTTTGCGACATATGGAGTGTTGAAACTGGTGAGGACTGTCGATCCCGATATCGAAGCCGCTGCACGCCTGGCCAAACAAGCGACCCGCGAAGGCAGCGGACTGATGGCCTATCCCGAGCACCTGGAAATGACCGTATTGTTCTACAGCGATCGTAAACTATGCACTGATCCAGCGATCAGCAAACTTTCACACAACGTCACCACTGAATGCACGACCTCAGAGCTGACGCACATAATTCTGCGCAAATCTGACCGGGACAAGATCGAAGGCTCGTTTACGATCACTCCCTTGATCGAAGATGGGCCACTCACGTATGCCGCAATCGCCCGGCGTTAACCGCCGCATCGACCGCCTCGATCGCGCGATGAGCGCGCCTTTGCTCTTATGGGGCGGTCTCTTCGTCATCATCGGGTTCGCCCTCTACCTGCTCGGGATTCTGTTATCAATGCTGCGCATCGTGCTCCGCCTCGGACCGGCAGTGTATGACTGGAATCAGGAGATCATTTGGTACAGTGGAGTACCGACAACAGTGGGCGTGCTGCTGTGCGCGGTCGACCTGATCTTCATGCTCGGCCGCAAACGCCGGAGCCCGCGCTGGGTCGAAGGCAACGAAGCCGGTGAACTTCAGCCGTCGCCGCTGACTGTCGTGCTCACGGCTTATAACGACGAAGACAGCATCGCCGCGGCGGTGCAGGACTTTCGCGAGCATCCGCTGGTCAAACGAGTAATCGTCGTCAGTAACAACAGCGCGGATCGCACGATGGAAAACGCCGCAGAGGCCGGCGCCATTGTCTTCAACGAAGAAAAGCCTGGTTACGGACAATGCGTGTATCGCTGTTATCAGGAAGCCTTGAACTTTCCGGACGCCAGTATCATTGTGCTTTGCGAAGGCGATCGGACATTCCGCGCGCGCGACATCGACAAGTTCGTGGCCTATCTGCCGCACGCTGAGATCGTGAATGGCACGCGCATCGTCGAGCAGCTAAGAGCGTACGATACCCAGCTCAACACTTTTATGTATTACGGCAATTTCTTTGTCGGAAAGTTGCTGGAGGTGAAACACCTGGGCCACGGCACTTTTACCGACGTCGGCACAACCTACAAAGTGCTGCGGCGCGACGCGCTCGAACGACTGCTTCCCTACCTGAATCCGAAGGTCAACCTGGAGTTCAACGCTTATTTTCTCGACACGGCATTGCGTATCGGAACGATCGTCGTCGAGTGCCCGGTTACGTTTCATCCACGTGTGGGCGTGAGCAAAGGCGGCAACGTAAACACGCGCCGGGCGATGGCGGTTGGTTTGCGGATGATGAAAGGCATCTTCTTTGGCTGGTCCGGAGACTCACGTTGAGCGATCAATACTTCGAAACGCGCTTCGCCCACGATCCGAGACGCGAGATCCTTTGGCGCACACTGGTCCAGCACTACTTCCAGTCTCAGATTCCAGCGGATGGTTGCGTGCTGGAGTTGGGCGCGGGCTACGGACACTTCATCAACAACGTTCGCGCGCGGCGTCGCATTGCGCAGGATCATTGGCCGGGATTTGCGAAGTTTCTCCAACCGGGGGTCGAGTCTCACGTCGGTTCGCTTACCGAGCTTTCGTTTCTGGACGACAACTCGATCGATTTTGTGTTTGCCAGTAACCTGTTCGAACACGTCACCCAGGAAGAATTTGCCGCCGTGCTCGAACAACTCCGCCGGAAGTTAACGCCCAACGGAACGCTTACTCTGCTCCAGCCAAACTATCGTTACGCTTATCGTGAATACTTCGACGATTACACGCACAAAACAGTCTATTCCCACTTGAGCATCTGCGATTTTCTCCAGGCGAATTCGTATGAAGTGCTCGTTTGCAAACCACGCTTTCTGCCGCTCACGCTGAAGTCGAGACTAAAAGTGTCGCCCTCGCTGATTCGTCTATACTTGATGTCGCCGGTTAAACCGTTAGGAAAACAGATGCTGGTGCGCGCTCGACCGCTTTCGGAGCCTCATTAAACGATGCCAAAGTTAATGCACGTCCTCCATCTCATCCTGGTGAGTTTCTTAGTCGCCGGTGTTGTCGCTTTCTATTACCAGGCGCGCATTTCGCTGAACACCGACGGAGAGATCGACTACGGCGAAGGCATCGTTATGTGGCAGGCCGCCAACGTCACAGACTGGACCCGGGCCTTTCATCCAATCGAAAACTACCCGCACAACGTCTTTCACTACACGCCGCTCTTTCACCTCGTCTCACGATTCATAAATCGGTTTACGGGTGATTTGCTGGTGGCAGGACGGCTGACCTCGATTTTGTCACTCATCGGGACTTGCCTGATCGGAGCATGGCTAGCTGCAACAGTTTTGCCTCCCGCTCGCGATCCGATTGCGCGCATGATGGGCGCGGTCGTGGCCGGGACGCTCGTGTTCATGACGCCGATCTGGTACTGGGCCACGTTGATGCGCGTCGATGCGCTCGCGATCTTTCTTTCGGTTTGCGGTGTGGCGCTGTTTGTTGCGGCGCGGAGGCGAAAGGCGCTTGGGTTTGTTGCTTTTGCTCTGTTCGTGGCGGCCGTCTATAGCAAACAAACCTCACTGGCTGGTCCCGCAGCCTGCTTGATACTCGCCTACATCGAAAAGCCACGTTACGCGATCAAACTGCTTGCGTTCTCAGTTTCATTAGGACTCGTAATCCTGCTGGCGCTCCAGTTCGCAACGGATGGACTCTTTCTGCGTCACATCATCACGTACAACCAGAACCCGTATATTCTCACCGGACTCCTCGACAAACTCGGCCGGCACGCAGCGCCGATCGCCGTTCCTTTATTCTTCGCGTTCACCTTCCCGGTTGCCGTGCTTTATCGACGAATGCGTCATGGTCTTGGGAAGCGCGAGACGATCCGGCTCATCATGACGCGCAGTGACTTTGAAAGAGGCGTGATCGTCGTCGGGCTCTATTTCGTGTTTGCTGCTTTGCTGGCTGCCGCCACGATCAGCAAAGTTGGCGCTTACGACAACTATTATCTCGAGATGGACGTGGCGATGTGTTTGTTGTCTGGGCTCTTCGTGGGATGGTTACTGCGTCGCGATTCTTTTCAACCAAGCCGCCGGCATCTCATGCAGCAGGTCGTGGTGATGGCGTTGTTTATCATCGCCACCTTCAACAATCGGGAAATGGCGTCCAGGCTCAGATCGGATTACGCGAACCCGCCCGCGAATTACTCACCTGAAGTGGTAGAGTTTTTGAAAACTTTGCCGGGGCCGGTTTACTCGGAAGACATGGTGGTGCTGATGAAGGCCGGAAAAGAAGTGCCTGCCGAACCGGCGATCATCACGGCGCTTGCGATGGACGGAAAATGGAATGAGAGCAGCTTTGTCGAGCGCATCAGACGCGGTGAGTTCAACGCGATCGTGATCCGCTACTCGCTGGCAAACGAGCAGCGCTTTTCGAAAGGCGTAGTGGGAGCAATAGACGAGCGATATTATCAGACGGATAACATCGGCACGTTCAAGATCTACTTGCCCCGGTGAGGATCTGTGAGTTGCGACCTTGCACAAAGAGTCTCCCGCAAAGGCGCAAAGAAAACCCTTAGTAACGCGGCAGCGCTTTGCGCCTTTGCGGGAGACTTCTTCCTCCCAATCAAAGCACGTTGTGTGGGAGTTATAACCCGAGCCCGTTTGAGATCATTTCCCCCCACTGCTCCATGACTCTCGAGATAGTAGTGTCACGGACAAACAGGATCATTCCGAGTCCGAATCCCAAAACGAGCAAGAGTCCCGTAAGAGCTCTTCCTTTCATACTGCTTTGCTCCTTAAACTTAAACCTTATTCACTGACCATTAGCGGGCGCCGTCTTTGGCTCCGTGCGTGCGGTTATTGCTTTTACGCGAGGCCCCTCCACGAACGAAACCAACCCTCCTCGCCGATACCAGACGCCTTGCCCATCTTTCCACGCGGCATCGACTTCCACGATCGAACCATCCTGCATCTCGATAATCGTTTTTACTTTCGCACCCTCCGCACTCTCTGACGCCGGTCCACCCGTGCTCACGGGACCAGCATTGAGTCGTGCAGCAGCAACCGTTTCTCGCTGTGGCGGTGCTGGTTCAGGCGAAGCAACAGTCTCCGCTTCTTCCGGACTCGGACTCTCATCAGGCGTGGGTTCCGCCTCGACGGAACGCGCCGGCGCCGGCCGGGGTGGCGCAGTCTCGCGCACTTGCGCTTCGTGTGGTGAAAGAACGCGCTCGCTTGTGCCGGCTTCCGGCTTCAACAACGAATACGCGACATAAGCACCACCACAAAGCACGACCCCGATAAGCACGCCTGCGAGTCCGACCGCGACCGAGTTCGATCTTTGTACCGGCGCATCCGGCACGAGTTCATCGTCGATTCCCGGAAAATCCAGCAAACGCCGGCCATCGTTCTCACAGAAAATCCCGGTGCCTTGATAGATCGCATTGCACTGGGGACATCGCTTCATCATGGTCTCTTAGGCTTCAAAAAGTCTGCTGTCATTCACCTGGCTTTAGCCAGGTGAGAATGACAGCGAACTTGCGGCAAAGCAGGTCTCCTAACAAAGCTTACGAGCGGCGCACTCTCGTACTGCGAGCGGAACGAGTGCTGGATGGCGTCGCTCCGTGTCGCCGCCCTGTATTCAGGGGCGAGAGAAACTGCTTGATGTTTTCCGTGTAGTGGTAAATCTGCTCCGGAGCAAGCTCATCGGTGCTGAGGTTCTCCGCTGCCGGACCATAGGGCGCGTCGATCATCGCCTGCAACACCTCATCGGGCACACCACGCCGCTTCAACTCCTTCATCACCGGGGGAAACGTGTCGAACGTGCAGGGCGACGCTTTGATCGCTTTCACGATTGTCTCAGCGTCGAGTTTGTGCTCCACCATCGTTACGACATCCTTGTTGCTCAACGACGTGACATCCATAACAGGCATCGGCCTTGCGGCCGCGATCGCAGACGAGCCAAGGGCAACGATGAGGGCAGTAAGAAGCAGATAGAATTTCTTCACGGCAACTTCCTTTCGACAGCTTCCCTTAAAACGGTTCACCCAAATTGGACAGAGTTCTGACAGACTGCGTGTAGCCGGAACTTAGCAACGAACATGCCAACAACAGAACGCCTCAAGACTCTCACTAACAAGCTGATTTCTGTTCCGTTGAAGCGCGCTCACACTGTGATGTTTTGTCGCAAGTGCTCACTGGCGAGCACCCTGAGTGTCAAAACACACTAAGACCCGTGACCGGGTGGACCAGCTTGCAGTTGCACGCGCGTATCGGATTTTACGAGTCGATCCTTCCGCAACAGCGTTGTGATCGTGGTCCAACTTTAACGGCTGACGAAAACGGCACAGTCATTGCACCTCGCTTTGCGCCGAATAAAACTGAAGTGTTGCCGTGATGGGCAGGAAGCGTCCTCGCTCAGGTGTCCTGAGATGACGCCTGCACTTCAGTGCAGTTTCCATAGCGGGTCAAATTCTGAAGTGCAGATTCAGCGCAGGCCCTAACTGTTTAATTCTTAACCTTAAGGAGCAAAGAACATGTTGAAGAGCTTTTTGAGAGACGAGACTGGCCTCGAGGTAGCCGAGTATGCCGTCGCGGCAGCGCTCGTTATCGCGATCGCCGTGGTCGTGTACGAAGTTCTTGGCGATGCGATCTTCAATACCAACACCGACACCGGCTCGAAGATCGAAAACGCAACTTACACCCCGCCAAGCTAACCAATAACTTTTGAGAGGAGACCCTTTCAAGCGGTCTCCTCTCGTGTCTTTTCCCTTCAACCCTGGAGGTGATCGTGAAAACACTCGAACGAATTAAGAACCTCTTAACCAATGAAGCCGGACTTGAAGTAGCGGAATACGCGGTAGCCGCAGCACTCGTCGTGGCAATCGCGGTTGTGGTCTACGCCTTACTCGGCGATGCAATCCTCGATAGCAACAACGGCACTGCAGCGGATGTTAGCAACGCCACCTGGACACCACCTTCGTAAAAGGTTCGTTTTCTGGAGAAGAGTAGTTCAAACGGGAGATTAACAAGTGAAAAGTCTGGAGAGTTTTCTACTTGCAGAAGGTGGCGCGGAACTGGCGGAGTACGCAGTGGGAACGGCGATCGTGGTTGTGATCGCGATCATCGTTTACCAGATCCTGGGCGACGCAATTTTCACCAAGATGCAAGCGGTAGTCGACGACATCGACGCTCCGCCGCCGGCCACACCGTGACGCTTTGCAAATTACTAATGCTGGAGTGACATCCGAGTATGCCCCTTTCGCCGATGCTAATTAAATTACTGTTGCTGCTTCCTCTCGCCGTGGGCGTCATCTATTACGACGTTCGCTTCCGGCGCATTCCCAACATCCTCGTATTGTCGGCCCTGATCGCCGGGCTCGCAATCAACATCGGTTTCCACGGTACGTCCGGCGCATTTTCCAGCGTCGCCGGGCTCGCGGTCGCTTTTGTGCCGATGCTTTTCCTGCACGTGTTCGGCGCGATGGGCGCCGGTGACGTCAAGCTCTTCGCGGCCATTGGCGCCGTCGTCGGCATATCGCTCGTGCCTATGACCTTCGCCCTCGTTGTGTTGATGGGCGGGCTGCTGGCCATCTACTCGATGGTCCGGTCAGGCACAGTTCTGTCGACCATGCACGGCGTGCTGCGAATCTTCGTCGGCATCCTGCCCGGTTGGGAGATGCCGCGCTTTACGGTGCCGCCCGATCGGCGTCACACGATTCCTTATGGCGTCGCGATCATGCTCGGGAGCCTGATCGCCCTCGCCGTTTTTCCGAAGTAAGTCTTTTGTAAATCGCCGCTTGTCGAGAGCGGTTCAGATTTGAATGGAGATAATCATCATGCGGAACAAACGACTGATATTTGCGCTGTTGGCGGCGGTGGTATTTGGCCTGGTGGCCGCGGTGTCGGTAAGCCGTTACCTGGCTAGCGCTCAGGCTTACACCAAGAACCTCAGTAACGTCGTCGTCGCGAAAGTCGAGATTCCGATCGGCAGCCGCATCGTTGCCGAGCAGCTCAGTGTGGCGCAATTTCCCAAAGCAGTCGCGCCTGATGGAACGTTCGCGGTGATCGACACCAACCTGGTGGGACGCGTTGCCATCGCCAGAATCTCGCCCCGCGAACCAATCACCGAAAGACGCCTGGCACCGGTCGGGTCTGCCGGCGGTCTGCAGTCAGTCATTCCTGACGGATTTCGCGCAATGACCGTGAAAGTCGACGACGTGGTCGGCGTTTCCGGTTTCATTCAGCCCGGAACTCTGGTCGACGTGGTCGTCACGATCGTTCCGCCTGATACAGAGAAGCAGCGCGAAAAAGTCTCGAAGATCGTCCTCCAAAACATCAAGGTGCTTGCGAGCGGACAGAACATCGACAAGCCGAAGAATGAAAAAGAAACCGAGCGCGTTAAGGCCGTGACGTTGCAAGTCACGCCGGAGCAGGCTGAGAAGCTGGCGCTGGCGTCGAGCGAAGGCCGCTTGCAGCTTGTCATGCGCAACTCGGTGGACCAGGGCGACGAAGTCACGCCGGGCGCGAACAAGACGTCGTTGCTCGCCGGCGAGCAAGCGCTTCCGGTTCCCGAACCCGGGCTTGGACCAAAGAACGGAGAGAAACCAAAAACGGCTGTAGCTCGACGTCCGAAACCGCGCGCGGTGTCCACGTCGGCGAATGCCGCTCCGGCCCCGCAACCGCCAGTGCAGCGTCCGTCCATCGAGGTAATCGAAGGCGCCAAGAAGAAGAACGTGGACTTTCCATAAACGATCCACGGCGAGGGATTTACTAACAGGAGGTGCTGAATCGATGAGCGTGCGCCCGTTATCAGCTCCGCATCCGGTTGTTAAGGAGATTCAACTCATGGTTAAGCATCAACACTTCAAGGGCTCTGTAATTCAAATCCTGCTGGCGGCGCTCGTGACCCTCGCTCTCGGTTTGGCGTACGCCGCGAACGCGCAGGAGACGACTTACGACGCTTCCTTCGCCGCCGCGAACAAGGAAGGGATCCCCATCAACGTGCTCGTGGGCCAATCGCGAGTCATCAACTTCGATCGTTCCATCGGCCGCTTCTCGATCTCCAATCCGGAAGTCGCGGAAGCCGTGATGGTTTCTCCCAACCAGGTGCTGGTCAACGGGAAAACTTTTGGCCAGGTCAATTTCATCGCCTGGGAAAAGTCGGACCAGAAGTTCATCGTCTTCGACGTCTTCGTGCGCGCCAACCTGTCGCTGATCGACTCCCAGATCCGCGCGCTCTTCCCGCGTGACGACATTCGCTTGAGCCAGGCGAACGGCTCGGTGGTGCTCTCGGGAACAGTGGCGGAACCGCAGTCAGCACAACAAGCCGACGCGGTGGTCCAGGCTGCCGGGTTCAAGACTGTCAACATGCTTCAGTCGCCGGTCACCAACATGTCGCAGGTGCAACTGTCGATTCGCGTCGCGGAAGTGAGCCGCAGCAAGATGAGAGAACTCGGCTCGTCGTGGACGACGGCTGGTCAAACGTCTGCGTTCGTCAGCGGCGGTGGTCCAGGCTCGTTGGGTTCGTCAGAACTGCCCGACATGATCACGAATTTTGCCGGTTCCGCACTGAACCTCTTTCTGTTCAATCAGAGTCTCGGCACAGCCGCTTACATCCGGGCCCTGAAAACCTCGGGCGCGCTGCGGGCTTTGGCCGAACCGAACCTGATCGCGATGAACGGCCAACAGGCAAG
This sequence comes from Pyrinomonadaceae bacterium, assembly GCA_035276045.1. Lineage (GTDB taxonomy): Bacteria > Acidobacteriota > Blastocatellia > Pyrinomonadales > Pyrinomonadaceae > PSRF01. Next base: position 17,089 of record DATELZ010000014.1, read on the forward strand.
TTTTCTGGCCGGCGGTGAGTTTCCGATTCCGGTGGTCCAGGGTGGCAACAACAACGGCGCCGTCAGTGTTCAATTCAAGGAATACGGCGTGCGCCTGAATTTTAAACCAACCATCATCGACGAGGACCACATCCGTCTCGAGCTCGAACCGGAAGTCTCGACGATCGACTTCGCCAATGGCGTGAGGTTCGACGGCTTTGTGATCCCGGCTTTGCGCACTCGTCGCGCCCGTACCGGCGTCGAACTGCGCGATGGCCAAAGCTTCGCGTTGGCCGGCCTGCTCGACAACAACGAAACACAGTCGATCTCGAAGATTCCCGGCATCGGCGACATTCCTATTCTCGGCAATCTCTTCAAGTCGAAGTCATTCCAGAGGCAGGAAACTGAGTTGATGTTCATCGTCACTGCCGATCTCGTGAAGCCGGTCAATCGCGACGACCTGCCGCGCATGAAAGGCGTCGACGACTTGAAGAACGGTTCGCCGTTAGGAGTTGAACCGAAGAACGGCGGCATCAGTGGAGTGTCAGGCTTCTCCACTGGACCAACCTCTACAGCCACCACCCCCACTGGAACGAATGGCGAGAATGGAGAAAAGAAAACCGCAGCCCCGCCAACCGCAGCCATTCCGGTGACTGCAAACAAAGGCAATTCGCCCTAACGAGCGCTGACTGATTCACTCGTGCGCAGTGGATGCCGGAAGTTGAAAGGGGTGGCAGGCGGCTGTCACCCCAAACGGCTAGCAAACCACGGGCGGTTCAAGGAGGATGTCATGAAAAAAACAACAGGCGCCGTAAAACCAAATTCCCGACGAGGCGAGCGCGGCAACGTGCTTACCTACACGGTTCTTTCAGTCTTGTTTCTATTCATGGCTGTCGGCCTCGGCGTCGACCTGAGTCATCTGTATTCAGTCAAGACCGAGTTGCAGAATGCCGCGGATGCGGCGGCGCTGGCGGGCGCGTCGGCGCTGCTGTTGCCTCACGAAAACAACATTGCGACCGCGACCGATCGCGCTGTCGAAACGCTCAACAAGAATAAGTACAACTTCAACAACGAACAGTTCGACGCAGTTTTGGCCAAAGCCGATCAGCGTGCTTTGGTTGAGTTTGCCGTCAATCTCGATGGTCCTTACTTCAGCGAGGGATCGGCCGCGACGATGGAGAAGATTCGCTTCGTGCGAGTGACAACTCCTACCGTTCCGATCAACGTGTTCTTCTCGATACCGATTCTCGGCCTGACGCGCACGATGAATACGAGCGCCACGGCGGGACTGTCAGTGAACTCAAACGTCTTTTGTAATTTCGTGCCAATCGCCGTGGTCGAAGGCGCATTTGGCGGCGGTCTTGGTTGGCTCGATACCAACGGCGACGGCGTGAAGAATTACGACGACGATTGCAATCCGCCCGAAGGCTCCGAGGAGTGCAATCCCGCGCTGGAGTTCTGTCCCGGTTGCAAATACAAGATGGTAGCTGGACCAGGCCGCTGGCAGGACACGTCGCCAGGCAATTACCAGGCGCTCGATGCCGGCGCCGGAGCAAAAGATCTCAAGCTCGCGATCGCCGGTGGCACCACCAACTGCATCACTTCCAACGACAACGCCGAGTTCGTCACCGAGACGGAACCAGGCCGCATGACTGGACCAATCGCCAAGGGACTCAATTCACGTTTCGATATCTACAAAAACAGCGGCTGTCCGCCGGCAGTGACGTGCAGCAACTTCGGCCCGCCCAACGTGACGATCGGCGGCGAGACCAAACCGGTAGAAGAAGCGTTTCCGCCTGACCCGAACATTTACGCCGGACTTGGACCAGCAAATCCAAAGAAACCACCGGCAGGATTTAGTTACTCGGGCATCTGGTACAACGACTACCTGACCGCGACGCAAACACCGCCGGTCAACTTCAAAGCGCCGGCCCATGCGTCCTCGCCGCACCGGCGAGAGATATTCATGCCGATCATCAACAAGTCGGAGTTTCAAGCGGGCAAAGACGAGGTGAAGTTCACCAGGGTCGGCAAGTTCTTCATGAACAAGTTTGTCGACGAAAAGAACAACGAAATTTACGTCGAATACGTTGGACCAGCACTTGGCGCGGGCGGTTTCGATCCGTCCGGTGGAAACGACGCTCCTGTGGTTGTTCCCGTGCTCTACAAGTAAGCGTTCGCAAGGTTACGAACCATGAGACTTCTTCAAATAAACAAGCGAGCGCGTCACCTGGCTGAGAATGAATCCGGCGGCACACTTGCCGAACTGGCGATCCTGCTTCCGTTTCTGATCGTCATGGTGGGCGCGGTCGCCGAGTTGGGCCGGTTCTTCCAAACTTACGCGACGCTTTCCAAATCGACTCGCGCCTCGGCGCGTTACCTGTCGAAAGTCGCGTACGAGGAAAACGACACCACGAAGAACCTGACCTCGGCGAAGAACGTTGCGGTTTGCGGCAAGACGGACTGCACCGGACAAGCCGCGGTTGCGGCCGGATTGACGACGGCGAACATCGACATCACGCCGGAGTTTGCTCCCGGAGGCGAAGGCAATCCAATCACTGTGACCGTCAAGGTCGTCAACTACAACTTCCAACCGTTGTTCAATCTCGGCGCCTTGTTGGGTAGCAACACCTTCTCCCTCGCCTTGCCGATCAAGCCGAGCACGACGATGTACTACATGTGGACCGAACCAGCAGGCGGTGAAGAGGGTTGATGAGGACTATCGAGATGACGCTTTATTTCAAAAGTCCTGCTAAATCGGCTTTGAGCACTGCTGACCCAGGTTTAAGGCCTGCCGCCTCGGCTTTGAGGCCTGCTGAATCGGCTTTAAGGCCTGCCGCCTCGGCTTTGAGGCCTGCTGATTCAGCTTTAAGGCCTGCCGCCTCGGCTTTGAGGCCTGCTGAATCGGCTTTGAGCACTGCTGATTCAGCTTTAAGGCCTGCCGCCTCGGCTTTGAGGCCTGCTGAATCGGCTTTGAGGCCTGCTGAATCGGCTTTAAGGAGTGCCGCCTCGGCTTTGCCGACGGATGTGCGGCGAGGCTATGCCTCGCCGGCGCTGGGTGAAAATGAAATGGGGCTATGCCCCTGGTACGGCCTTTGGCCCAGTGGATATAGGGCGACTGTCACCGATGAACGAGGCACGACTGTCGCCGAGTTTGCGATCGTCGCGCTGATTTTCTTCATCATGATCTTCGGCATCATCGAGTTTGGCCGTCTGCTCTACACGCATAACGCACTCGCCGACGCGACCCGCCGGGGCGCGCGTTATGCAGCAATGCATCCCGGCACAACAGCCGAGGACATAACCAAGGTGCAGAACGAAGTTGTTTACGGTGCGAATGGAACGTTCGACGACGACGGAAATCCGACCAGCGCCCCGTTAGTCAGCGGCCTGACCAGGGACATGGTCGAGGTCACTTTCGAAGGTGAAGATATGGATGGCGATCCCGAAACGCCGGAAAAAACTGCTTTCGGTTCGAACCTCGGAACGGCATCGGTGAAGATCGTCGGGTACACCTTCAACTTATCAATTCCCATAGTCGGCCGGCCGATCGCGATGCCCGACTATGCAACGACCCTGTCGGCGGAGAGCGCGGGCGCGGTGCCGTCTCCCATTCCGACGAAGTAAAAGTAGAGCCCGAGGGGAATACCTTCAAGATGAAAAGAAATCTTACCCTATTGATACTCTCGAAAGACGCTGCCGAAGGCCGTGAGATGACTCGTGCGTTTAATGGTCACTCCGGTGTCAGCGTGCTGATGACCAGTGACGATGCCGAGCAGATCTTTACGGAAACGCTGCGGCTGCGTCCTTCCGCTGTGGTCATCAACCTGGGTCACATGGGCGAGCCGGCCCTGAAGCTGGTCCAGCGAATGACAACGGAGTGCGCGGCCACGGCTGTCATCTGCGCCTCGCGTGAGTCTTCGCCCGATCTGATTCTTCATAGTCTGCGAGCCGGCGCTCGCGATTTCATACGGCTGCCCGTCAAAGAAGACGAACTCAACACCGTCATCGATCGCACTTTCGAGTTCTCTGCGCAACACGCGACCGACGAACCAAAGACGCGCGGTAAAACTATCGCCGTCTTCTCGAGCAAAGGCGGCTGTGGTTGTTCGCTGATCGCGACCAATCTCGCGCTGGTCCAGGACACGCCGACCGTGCTGGTCGATCTCAATTTGCAGTCCGGCGATCTCGAAGTGATGTTGGGCGTGAAGCCGAAGTTTTCCCTCGCGGACGTAGTTGAGAACCGCGATCGCCTCGACGATGCACTGCTCGCAAGCTACCTGACGAGCCACTCGCCCAACGTTTCGCTGTTAGCCGCGCCGATGAAAGCCGAAAGCGCCGAAGACATCGAGCCGAAGCACATCTACGAAGTGATGGAACTGCTGCGGCAGCGCTTCGAGACGGTCATCATCGACACGCCGCATAGCTTTGACGCAACCACCATCTCCGCTCTCGATCACTGCGATCAGATTCTCGTGGTGTTGACCCTAGAGATTCATGCCATTCGCAGCACGCGGCGCACACTCGAGATATTCGATCGGCTCGGTTATCCACGCAAGAAGATCCGTGTCGTCGTCAATCGTTGGAGCAAGCACATTGAGCTCGATCAACGACAGGTCGAAAGTTTCCTCGGCGAACGCGTTGTCGGCTTCATTCAGAGCGACTACCGCGCCGCCGTCAACTCGATCAACCTGGGCCAACCGATGCTGCTTTCGGCGCCGGCGTCGAAAGCGACTGCCGACATTCGCCAGATAGCAGCGAAGCTCTTCGAAGGCAAGGTCGAGCAACGGCCAACCGCACCCGAGAACAAACGTTCGCTCAATTCAATCTTTCGCCGGCAAACGCCGCAGATCGAAGACTTCGGACTGACCGCGGCGCTCGATCGCGCAAGCCTCGGCGAAGCGCAATAGGAAAATCTGACATTTGAGATCTCAGATCTGAGATTTGAAAGGTACGCATCACAAAATGGCACTACGCGAAAGATTGATTAGAGACGGTACAATGACCAGCCCGCTGACTGACGAAACCGCGCTCAGCAATCAGCAGGGCTTCCAGGACATGAAGGCGCGGCTCCACCGCATGCTCATTAACCGCATGGACCTGACCAAGCTCGGCATGCTCGAGCCGGATCAACTCCATGAGGAAGTCGCGCGGCTCGCAAGCAACCTGCTGGCCCAGGAAGACACGCCGCTTTCCGCGATCGAACGCGAGCGGCTGATCCACGAAGTGCGACACGAGCTGTTTGGGCTTGGTCCACTCGAGCAGTTGCTGGCCGACACGTCCATCTCCGATATCCTCGTTAACTCGCCACACAACGTCTACATCGAACGTCGCGGCAAACTCGAACGCACCAACATCGAGTTTAAAGACAACGAACACCTGATGCGCGTCATCGAGCGCATCGTCTCGTCAGTCGGCCGCCGCATCGACGAATCGTCGCCGATGGTCGACGCGCGTCTCAAAGACGGCTCGCGCGTCAACGCAATCATTCCGCCGCTTTCACTCGATGGTCCAGTGCTTTCGATCCGCCGTTTCGGCGCTGAGCCATTGCGCATGCCGCGGCTGATCGAGAACCAGGCGTTGACTCCCGATATGGCGGCGATGTTCGAAATGTGCGTCAACTCTCGTTTGAACATCCTGATTTCAGGCGGCACCGGCGCCGGCAAAACGACGCTCTTGAACGCACTCTCCGCTTACATCAAGGAAAACGAACGAATCGTCACCATCGAAGACTCGGCCGAGTTGCAGTTGCAACAGCCACACGTCGTGCGGCTCGAAACGCGTCCGCCCAACATCGAGGGCAAGGGTGAAGTAACGCAACGCGATCTCGTCCGTAACGCGCTGCGTATGCGACCCGACCGCATCGTGATCGGCGAAGTCCGCGGCGGCGAAGCGATCGACATGTTGCAGGCGATGAACACCGGTCACGACGGCTCGCTCACGACGGTCCACGCTAACAGTTCGCGCGACGCGCTGGCCCGGCTCGAAACCATGATCCAGATGACGGGCATGCGGCTTTCCGATCGCGCCATGCGGCAGCAGATTGCCTCCGCCATCAACATGGTGATCCAGGTCGCTCGTCTCAGCGACGGCACGCGCCGTATTACCTCGATCTCGGAAATCACCGGCATGGAAGGCGACATGATCACGATGCAGGAAGTGTTCACTTACGAACGCAAAGGCATCGACAAAGATGGCCGCGTCATCGGCCGGTTCCGGCCCACCGGCGTTCGGCCGCGTTTCGCCGAGCGGCTCAAGATTTACGGCATGCAGTTGCCGCGCTCGTTCTTCGAGGAGGTTTACGCGTAATGCTGCTCGTTCCCTTTTTAGTATTCGTTTTCTGTTTGTTGTTCACCTACGCGCTTTACCTGTTCACTTCGCGCGGGTCAGACAAACGGCGCGCGCTCCTGAATGAACGGTTGGCGGAAGCCATTCGCTCCTCCGCGCACTCGAACGACGCCGAGGTCCAACTCGCGCGCGAAGAGTTGCTGAGCGAGATTCCCTGGCTCAATCGCGCGTTAGTCAAGATCCAGGTCACGAACAGCATCAAGCGCGTCATCGATCAGGCTGACCTGAATATCACCGTCATGCGTCTGATCCTGTTTTCGGCGACGGCGGGTGTGCTGGCGTTTCTGGCGACGTCGATGATCAGCCAGTCGTATCTGCTGAGAATGGTGTTTGGCGTGATCGCCGGAGCGCTTCCCGTCGGGCACGTGCTCAGCAAACGCAAGAAACGGATGAACAAGTTTCTGCAATTGCTGCCGGACGCTCTCGATCTCATGAGTCGCAGCTTATCGGCCGGTCATGCGTTCACCGAATCACTGCACATGGTGGCGACGGAAATGCCCGAGCCGATCTCGACCGAGTTTCGCAAGACTTACGAAGAGCAGAACCTTGGCCTTTCACTCAAGCTGGCGCTGGAAAACCTGGTCCATCGCATGCCGTTGCTCGACTTGCGCATGTGCGTGACGGCGATCCTGATTCAACGTGAAACCGGCGGCAATCTCGCCGAGCTGCTGGAGAAGGTGGCGCACACGATTCGTGAACGCTTCCGCGTTCTCGAAGACCTGAAAACTTTGACACTCACGTCGCGCTGGTCGGCGTGGCTGCTCTGCGCATTGCCGCTCCTGCTCGTGATGTACATGACGGCGATGAATCCGGACTACATGCAGGTGATGTGGATCGATCCTCGTGGTCACAAGTTGCTGGCAATCGCCTGCATCATGCAGGTGATGGGTATCCTGATGGTCCAAAAGATCATGAAGATCAAGATCTAGGTGAAACTATGCTGCTAATTTCAGTTTCGACATTCATTTGTATCGCGTTTGCCGTGATGGCGCTTTACTGGCTGATGTTCCGGCCGGCGAGTGCTGCGGCTACGCGTTTGAAGGAGTTGGACGAACCACGAGGCGCAAGTTCGGTGATGACCATCGAACACAGTCCCGTCGCGAATTTCGCCGAGCGCATCGCCGATCCGATCAGCCGTCTCTTGCCCCCCTCAGCGGCGACTGCAAAGAAGCTGCAAAAGCAGTTGATGCAGGCAGGGTTCCGTTCGCATTCGGCCCCGGCAGTTTATCGCGCGACGCAGTTCCTGCTGACGCTCGCACTTCCCGGCACCCTCATCCTGGTGTGGATGGCGTTAGGCCGGCCGCTAAGCGGCGCTACCGTACCGGTGGTGTTCGCCTTAGTGGCGGGATTCATACTTCCGCGTTTCGTGCTCAACCGCCTGATGGCGAGCCGCCAACTCAAAATTACATGGGGCCTCGCCGATGCGCTCGACCTGATGGTGATCACGATGGAAGCGGGCCTTGGTTTGAACGCGGCGATGTTGAAGGTTTGCGAGGAACTGAGGGACGTTCATCCGGAAATCAGCAAAGAGTTTGAATTGGCAAACCTCGAGATTCGAGTTGGCCGTGAACGCAGCGAAGCGTTGCGCAATCTCGCCGATCGTTCAGGCGTCGAAGATTTGAACAGCCTGGTCGGGATGTTGATTCAAGCCGATCGCTTCGGCACTTCGATCGCGCGGGCAGTGCGCGTTTATTCCGACAGTTTGCGCACCCGAAGACGGCAGCGCGCCGAACAAGCAGCTCAAAAAGCGGCGTTCAAATTATTGCTGCCGCTGGGCGGGTTTCTCTTCCCCACTATGTTCATCGTCATTCTCGGTCCCGCACTGCTCAACATCGCCGACATGCTCGGTGGCGGTCTCGGCAGCGCGATCAACTTGAAGTAAGGAGTTGAACAAATGTTAAAGCGCTCATTAATCATTCTGTTGTTCGTGGCGCTGTTCGTCATGTTGGCCGAGCCGCGGCGCACGACCAACAGCATGCTGATGACTGAAGCGGAGATCGCGGCGCTCGACGCAGCGGCGGCTAACGCAGTTGAAGACGCGGCGAAGTCAGAAGGCGGTGGGAATGCTTTCGTTCGCGCGCTCAAGGCGCCGTTCAAAGCCATCGGCCGGCTCTTCGGCGGCGGCAAGAAGAAAGACGACAACAAGTTTCACCGGCTGAGTGAAAAGGACGTCAAGGAGTTCAAGAGCGCGCCGAGCCCGCGGCTGATCAATGTCACCAACGTTGACCAACCAACCGCCGCTGGCGAGATAGACGGTGGCGACGCCAAAACGCATCTCGAACAAGGCCGTTCGTTTCTTAACAAAGGTCAACTGAACGACGCGATCGCGGAACTCTCGAAAGCTGCGGCGCTCGACGAGAAACTCGCGGAAGCCCGCAGCCTTCTCGGCGTCGCGTACCAGTTCAAAGGACTGCCGGATCGGGCCAGACGCGAATTCGAAGCCGCTATCAAGCTCGACAAAAACAACGCGCAGTTTCTGAACAACTACGGGTATTTGCTCTACATCAGCGGCGAGTACAAGGAAGCACTCGAACAGCTTTCAAAAGCGGAGAAACTCGCCCCCCAGGATGCTCGCATTCTAAACAACCTCGCGATGGCCCAATCGCAGCTCGGCAAATACGACGATGCTTACAAGAACTTCGTTCGTGCCGGCGGCGAAATCTACGGCCGTCTGAACATCGCCAACCGGCTGCAACTCGCCGGACGCACCGACGAAGCCGTCAAGTATTTCGAAGCAGCAAAACTGACGGCGGAAAGCCAGAAGAAAGAAGATCCCCACGCTCAGGCAATCACTGTGTTGCTGGAGATCAGGAACGGCAAGATCACTTTCGCGTCGGTTCCCGAACGGCGTCCAGGTTTGGAGACTTACGAAGCCACTGCGCTGCGGTTCGCGCGCCGGCTGAAGTACCCGTCCGACAAAACCGGATCGGAGTCAGTTGTTGTTCGTGTAAGCCCATGAAGATTTCAGATCGCCGATCTCAGATCTCAAATTTCGAAACTTAACTCGAGGATAACCTATGCCGCATTTGAACATTCTCACGCGCGCGGAGATAGAGAGCCTGGGGCCACCGGCCCTTGATGAACTCGAAGACACTGGAGTAGCTCATGCATTCCTGTGCGATCTAACACTTAAGCACGTTGCTTCGCTTCCCGATCCCAGCACTGCTTCCGTAGCCGATCGCTTGAAACTTCCTAAAGCCCTGACGGAAGAACTGCTTTACCATCTTTACCGTGAGAAGTTGATCGAAATGCGGCTGCAAAGCGCCGTAGGAGCGACTCGTTACGCCATGTTGGACCATGGTTGGGAGCGAGTCTCGCGTCTGCAAAACCAGAATGGTTATCTTGGACCAGCACCGGTTTCACTCGACGACTACGCCCACATGATGCGGCTTCAGGCAGTGCCGTTTCGGCCTGCTTCGATGGAGACAGTGCGCGCCGCTTTTCGCGATCTCGTGCTGCCCGACTCGCTGCTGCAAACACTCGGCTGCGTAATCAACTCGCGTTCGTCACTGTTCCTGACCGGCCTTCCCGGCACCGGCAAGACCGCCGTGTCCGAACGAATGAACGCGGCGCTCTTTGGCAATATCTGGATCCCGTACGCAATCGAGATCGACGGACAGATCATTCGCATCTTCGACGCCCACTGTCATAACGTCGTCCCGGAAACCAACTCAGCACTCGAACACGATCGCCGCTGGATCGAGATCCGCCGTCCGCTGGTGATCGTCGGCGGCGAACTGACGCTGGAGAACGCGGACCTCGCCTGGTCCAGCGCGGCGAAGTTTTACGAAGCGCCGTTCCAGGTGAAGTCAAACGGCGGCACGCTCGTGATCGACGACTTCGGCCGCCAGCGCATGGCGCCGCAGGATTTGTTGAATCGCTGGATCCTGCCGCTGGAACGTCGCGTGGATTTTCTGACGCTGCACAACGGCAAGAAGATCGAAGTGCCGTTCGAGCAGCTCGTAGTTTTCTCGACCAACCTCGAAGAAAAAGATCTCGTCGACGAAGCGTTTCTGCGGCGCATGGGATATCGCGCTCGCGTCGAACCGCCAACCGCCGGCGCTTTTATCGAGATCTTCAAGCGAACCGCCACCGGGCGTGGAATTCAGGTCGATCAGGAATGTCTCGATCACATTCTGAGGAAGTATGCGGCCGAGAACCGGGTCATGAAGGGATGCGAGCCGCGTGACCTGCTCAACAAGGTCAACGACATCTGCGTCTTCGAGGGTCGCACGCCGCACCTGACGACGCAGTTGATCGATCTGGCGTGGGGTAATTATTTCGGCACTTCGCATGGCTTCGCGCCGGAAGCCAATCATTTTGAGATGGCGGCCAAGTGAGATCAGAGGTTTTCATTCGGCTTTTCGTATTTTCCGTGTTTGCCTGGCAAACGGTGGGAACTGTATTCGCGCAACAGTCCACCGTGCGCATCACGCTCACCGACGGCTATTCGTTCGAAGTCGAAGAGGTGTCGGAAAAGAACAAGGAAATCTGGTATCGGCAGGGGAAGATCTGGACGCAGCTTGACCGTCCAGTGAAAAAGCTCACATCTTTGGACAAGGACGCTCCCACGACAAAAGCTCCTGTAGAAGCTGCGCCCCTGGCGATCTGGATTTATCTCGACGGCGGCGCCCGGATGCGCGTGGACGAAGTGACCGAAACAACTGAAGGAGCGTGGTTTCGCCGCGGAAATGTGCAGAAATTTCTAGAGCGAGACCATTTCGTCCGTATCGAACGCGAACAGCCTGTCCTCGCGTCCGCCGCCGGACCGGCCTGGCGGGAGAACGGCTGGACCTCCGGAAACGACCGTATTGATCATTTAATAAAGGTGAATGCTGCCCGGTTCGGGGTCGACCCGTACCTCGTCTTTTGTGTGATCGAGCAGGAATCGCGGTTCCAGCAATACGCTCGCAGCCCGAAAGGGGCGCAGGGACTGATGCAGTTGATGCCCGGGACGGCGCGGCGTCTCGGCGTTCGGCGGCCTTACGATCCGGCCGAAAACATCATGGGCGGCACTCGTTATTTGAAGGAACTGATGACCATGTTCAATGGTCGGGTTGATTTGGTGCTCGCGAGTTATAATGCCGGAGAGGGCGCGGTCATGAAATATGGGCGCAACGTCCCCCCCTATCGTGAAACTCGTGAATACGTGAAGAAAATCGGCAAGCGTTACGGCAAAGGAAGATGACGACGCACCAGTTCCGCAACTAAGATAATTTGAGATCCCAAGTCTCCGATCTGAGATCTCTCCTGGGGTGACAGCATGAATTCAACAGCAGCGCGCATTATCTGTTCAGTCTCCCTCGTTCTCGGTCTTTCGCTGGCCGTCTCGGCCCAAACAGGTCAGACAGCGCAGACCACGCTGACCAACGCCTCCATCGTCAAGCTCACTAAAGCCGGCTTTAAAGAGAAGACGATCATCTCGATCATCGGTTCGCGCATTCCCAACTTCGATCTCTCGCCCGATCGCATGATCGACCTGAAACGCAGCGGCGTCAGCGAAAAAGTGATCGTGGCCATGCTCGCTCGCCAGGAAGGGCTCGACACGCTCGACGACGAATCGTGGGGCGACGACGAGTTCATAACGCGCGGCGCCGATCCCCAGATGCGCAGTGGTAATGGATCCACCACGGTCCCATCTGACGGCGGCACTAACATTTTCGGATCAGGCGGCGGCGTAAAAGGCCGCAGCAAATCGCAGGGACGCGACGGCTCGATCGACACCGACACGGTCACGACCGGAAGCGCAACTGTGAGAATTATCAAACCACCTACCGAAGCAGGCGGCGCCCCCTCGTCTGCGAAATTAGAAAAAACCAAGAGCCTCACTAACGATTCGATTATCGAACTGGTCGAAGCCGGTTTTTCGGAAGGGACCATCATTCGACGTATCGAACAATCGCCCGTCGAGTTTGATCTGGCAGCCGACAAGTTGGAAGCACTGCGGAAACGCCGGGTCAGCGACAAAGTTCTGGCCGCGATGAAAGCGGCGATGGGCGAAGACAAGTAATTCCCTAACTCCGTGTACTAAACCTATGAGATGCCAAGCAGGTAAGACGCGAATAAGTCTGTTAGTGCTTGTTTTCGGGGCGCTCTTGTTGTCGTTGTCCAGCTTCGATCTGCAAATCGTCGACGCGCAACGCAAGCGGCCCACTCCGCAACGTGCTGCGCAACCGAAACCAACGCCAAAACCGCAAACGGCCCTCGAACAAGTGGGACCGCCACCGCCTCTGCACACGCTCAAGAAACCACCCGAGCAGGAAGTCAGCCCGGGCGACGTTGTTTCGGTCGACACCACCGAGGTGATGTTCCCGGTTACGGTGCGCGACGAGAGCGGCCGGCTGATCAACGATCTCACGCGTGACGACTTTCGCGTTTTCGAAGACAACAACCTGCAACCGCTCAGCGATCTCGCGTTGCGCCAAGTGCCGGTCGACGTGATCCTGATGGTCGACGCTTCGTCGTCGGTGGCAAACAATCTCGACGACTTTCGCCGTGCCGCAAAGGGATTTGCCGAACGCCTTGCGGCTGAAGATCGCATCAGTTTGATCAAGTTTGACGATCGGATCGAGTTGTTGCAGGACTGGACCAAGAGCAGGTTCCAACTGCAACGTGCACTGAATCGCATTGAAGCCGGCATGTACACGCGTTTCAACGATGCGTTGTTGCTCGCTTCGAAAGAACAGTTTGGGACGACTGTCGGAAAATCACGCCGCGCCGTCATCGTCTTGTCCGACGGGATCGACAATGGCCAGGGCACGACGACTCTCGAAGCCGCTTTGCAGGCGATGATCAGATCGCAAGTGACGGCTTATATCGTCAGCAACACGGAGATCTCGCGGGCAGCGAAACGCGCCCAGCTCGACAGCCTGTTGGGCGGGACCGATGCGTCTGTCAGGTTCAACCAGGTACAAATCGATGGCCTGAGACTGGGATTGCAAGCCCTCGATCGGAGTGAAGAGAACCTGGCCCAACTCGCGCGCGCCACCGGCGGCAGGCTGTACAAGCCGGCGACGTTTGACGCGCTCGAATCGACCTACGCGGAAGTCGCGGACGAGTTGCGGCATCAATACGCGCTTTACTTTACGCCGCTGAACAAGAGACGCGATGGAAGTTTCCGCCGCGTGCGAGTGGAAACAGCAAATCCCGCTTACCACCCGCAAACACGCGTCGGCTACTTCGCCCCGAAGAGTTAAAGAGCAGAGCTAAGATCCGTGTCATCCGTGTTACGTGTCTGCGGTAACCGATCACCCAGAAATGAGATGAAATTCATCGAGTTCGCCCATCCGGAGGGCGGAAGACTTCTCGTTCACGTAGATCACATCACAAGCGCGCTCTATCGTCCCGGCGAGGGCAGCGTCAAGACGCGGCTGAGCCTGGATCTCGACGAACGACAAAACGAGATCATCATTTTCGGCGACGAAGCAGAACGAACCTGGCAAAGACTGCAAACACTGCTTCAGATAAATGATTGAACCCGTGGCATCCGTGACCAAGAAACCAGTGCGCACTCGCGATCCGTTGTCGGAGCAGTGGATCGACCTGCGGCTCATCGCGGGCATGCGCGTGGTCCTGGGAACTTCGGCGCTGCTCGTGGTCCTGATCGAGTCGATGGAAGCACGCGTTTGGGTCAGGCCCGTTCACCTGACACTTGCGCTTTATTCGCTTTACGGCGTGCTGATCTATCACTTCTCCATGCGCCGTAATCCGGTGGTGGCGAACAAGATCATTCCCTGGCTCGATCTGGTGTGGTACGTGCCGCTCGTCGCTTTCACCAGCGGCACGAACAGCAATTTCTACTACTTCTTTTTCTTTTCGATCATCGTCGCATCGTTTACCTGGGGACTTACCGACGGATTGCGCCTGACGCTCGCGTCAGCGGCGATCTACACCATCGTGGGCGTCCTGACGGCAGGCGACAGGCCGGTCGAACTCAATCGCTTACTGCTCGCGCCGATCGGGCTCTTGATCTTCGGTTACATCATCGCGCGGTGGGGCGGTTATCACACCGAACTGAAAAACCGGCTCAGGTTATTGAAGGAAGTGACCGTTTTTTCCAACCCGCGCTTCGGCATCGATCGCACCATCAAGGCAATCCTCGAAAGCATCCGCGACTTCTACGACGCCGAAGCGTGTTTGCTTGTGATCCCCGGCAAACCCGGCGGCATCGATAACTACCAGATGTATCGCGTCGCGCGCGGCATCCACGCCAGCCGTTCTGCGCCTCCGGAAATCGGCGCGGAAGCCGCCGCCCAGTTTCTCTCGCCGTCGCTGGACAACGCGGTCATTTATCGCAAGAACAGCTCGTCATACGCGCGTCTTTTCGACGTCAAGACTCGCGTGTTTTCCGAAGCGCCCACCGGCACCGGCGACAAGCTCTCAGGGATGCTGGACGCGCAACGATACCTGTCGATGCCGGTCTACTATCGACACCAGGCAGTCGGGCGTCTTTACGTGCTCGATGGTCCCACGCAGATCGACGGCAACGACATGGAATTCATGTTGCAGTTGATGGATCACGTCACGCCGGTCATGGAAAACATCCGGCTGATCGACAATCTCGCTTCCGATGCCGCCGAGACTGAGCGGCGCCGCATCGCGCACGACATTCACGACAGCGTCATTCAGCCTTACCTCGGACTCCAGTTTGGACTTTCAGCCTTGGATCAGAAGCTCGAAGCCGGCGATCTGGCCGTTCGCGATAACGTTCAGGAACTGCTCGAGCTGACCAAACACGAACTCGCCGAGTTGCGGCGTTTCGTGTGGGGCCTGAAAGCCGGCGAGGAACGAATGGACGTTTTGCTGCCGGCTATCGAACGCTTTGCCGAACGTTTTTCCCTCGTGACTGGAATTACGGTCGACGTCGAAGCACGGGGAAAAGTTAAGGTTAACGATCGACTGGCGGCGGAGCTGTTTCAGATCGTAGCCGAAGGATTGAGCAACGTGCGGCGCCATGCCTTTTGCCGTGACGCGCGCGTCGAGATCTCGTGTAAAGAAACGTTGCTCTTATTGCAGATAAAGAACAGCCGTCCTCGCACGAGCGGCAACAATAGCGACGGCGAGCGAGGCGATGGCCAGGACGGAAACCGGCTCTTCCGTCCTCACTCGATCGCGGAACGAGCGGCAGCATTGGGCGGCGAAACTCAGGTCTTTGTAGACGAAAAAGATTACACCGTGGTCAGCGTCGGCATCCCACTTTAGAGGAAAGTTCCCGCAAAGGCGCAAAGTCCTTCTCTTTGCGACTTTGCGCCTTTGCGGGAACTTGTCTTGGCAACGTAACCTCACTATCCTTGTCCAGAGCAGCCTATGGAAGAGCAACCGATACGTATCATGATAGTAGACGACCATGTCGTGATCCGTAGTGGATTGCGCATGCTCATTGAACACGATCAACGAATGCGCGTCGTCGCGCAGGCCGGCAACCGCGCCGAGGCACTCGAACGCGCCACTGCTGAAAATCCGGATGTGATCGTTCTCGATCTGCTCCTCGGAGACGACGATGGACTCGCTTTCTTGCCGGAACTCTGCCAGGCAAGTCCTAATTCCCGCGTCCTCGTCCTCACCGGTGTGCAAAATCCGGATGCTCATCGCCGCGCGATCCGCCGCGGCGCGATGGGAATCGTGTTGAAAGATCATGCTGCCGATCAACTGCTAAAGGCGATCAAAAAAGTTCACGAAGGCGAAGTTTGGATCGAGCGTTCGATGATGGGCAGCATGCTCCAGGAGTTCAACCGGCCTTCGCTTCCCGACCCCGAAAGCGCCAAGATCGAATCGCTGACCGACCGCGAGCGCGAGGTTATCGCCCTGATCGGCGAAGGACTCAAGAACAAGCAAGTGGGCGAAAGACTCTTCATCAGCGAGACTACGGTGACTCACCACCTCAGCTCGGTTTTCTCAAAACTCGAGGTTTCGGACCGGCTCGAACTGATCATTTACGCTTTTCGCCACGGCCTGGCCAAGATGCCTAAGTAGAAACCGGCGACACCGCCTTCACCAACCCGGAAAAACATCCCGCAAACAAAGCAAACAAAGCACTTAAGTCTCTGGCAGGATCCTGCCATATAAACGCCCGAAAAAACCCTAAATTCCTGCCATGAAAATGGGCAAAGACCTCCGTTGTCACGATTTTGCGACAACTCGATAATCCCCACAGCCTAAATCCAAAGAGTGTCAGTTTAGGCGTTCGGTGACGAAAAGGGACGTCACCTGCCTTTGAGGAAGGCTGGCACGGGATATGGCGGTTGCTCCGCCGCGGCATCCCGGTGCCGATGGGAGGCTGAGAAGTAGGCCAAGCGACTCGCTCCGTGACGGCAGTGAGCTTTACAGCCTCCCCTCATCTTTGGTCCAAGTGCCGCCCAGACTGTGGACCAATGCTTTTCGCAATTAGCTGGATGGTTTGACGCCTGCGCTGACACGCAGTGTTACTCCTACCAATCCACCGGCAAATAACTCAGGGGGACAGCCTCGAAGAACTCTAGCTTCGCGGAAATGCTGTCCGTTCAACAAGGAAGGAGTTTGGCAATGCCCGCGCTATTTGACATTCGCAAACTAGCAGTCTCACTGGCGATGTTTGCGGTCATAAGTTTTGGATCGGCGATCGTCGCAAACGCCGATCAAGTAGTCATAAACACACCGAACTCGGGATTAGGCGTTACACCTGGACCATACGCAACGGTCACATATGTGCTGAACGGAAGCAACATCGACGTTACGGTCACCATGTTTGCAGGATTTGAAGCCTTCGGTCAGGGTAACGGCAACAATGGAATCTTTGGCTTCAATATCGCCGGCAGCCAGGCCGGGTTGAGTATCACGAACATGCCCACGGGATTCACCGCAAATCTCGGCGGCGGGCAGATGGATGGTTTTGGAAATTTCGACGTCACGTTGAGCTGCTGCAATCCTTCAAACGCAGTTAGCGGTTTTAGCTTCACGGTGAGTCGAAATGGCGGGTTCTCCTCGGCGAGCGATCTATTCGAGGCGAACGCGAACGGGGCGCACTTCGCGATTCACATCGCGCCCACTAACGGAAATCCGACAGGTTTCGCGGCGGATTCCGGAACTGAAGTGCCCGAACCTGCGAGCTTGTTGTTGTTAGGAAGCGGTATCGCAACGCTTGCTGCGGGCTTGCGAAAGCGTTTCAAGACGTAACGCTTTTGAAAAACTGTCCGGCCGCTTACGTGGATTTCTTCGTGGCCGGCATAACGATGCACCGGTCGAGGTTGATCCTGCTGAGAGAAGCTTACTCGTCGTCGACGATGAAGAGTCAATCTGCATTTCGATGGGCGAGTAACTTCTCACGGCACGGATTCAAGGTCGACATGGCGCGCGAGAATGAAATCCCGACACACGAATAGTAGTGCTCACGTCTTACGGTTCGGCTGAAGTGGAAGCAAAGGCTCGTGAGGCAGGAGCGGATGCGTTCTTGAGAAACCGAAGCCTCTTTCACAAGTGGCTCAGGTGGTGCAGGGTCTCATCGAATCGCTCGCACGCGCACGGTGCGGGCGTGACGGGGGATCTTGTGCCGTGGAAGTAACCGCGGTTTACCCGGATGCTGGAAATGAGAGGACGGCATTCGGGGATCAACCCGACCGGTGCTTCCAAAAGGGGGGTTCGGCGCCGTCCGGACCCCTCTTATCCTTTGTTCATTTAACGGCGGCCCTTTCAGGGCTCAAAAATTCTGGTTAGACGATCCAGGCGCCGCGGCGCTCCGCGCCTGGCCTGGCTACCTTCTTTCACCGCTCCGCGGTAAGGCCTCCATCAACGCTCCACCGTACGGCTTCTTCATCGCTCCGCAAGGCACCGAAGGTGCGGCAGAGGGTAGCCAGGCGCAGGCGCGAAGCGCCGCAGCGCCTGGATCGCGTTTCGTTCACCGAAAAGCACCGAAGGTGCGACAGAACAGTGGAGCGGCACACGACCTTTAAAGAAACATCCGCATCACGACCCACGCGATAACTAAACTCACAAACCCACCGGAAAACGTAAACGCCCGCTCGGCAGGCTGACTCTTCCGCTGCAACAACGCGCGCATGATCACAACGCCACACTTCCAACCATCATGCTGATAAAGCGGCAGAATATTTCCGGCGGCGAGCAGCAGGTTCAACCAGCCAAACATGGTCCCATACGCCAACAGCCCGGCAATCACATTGAAAACAATCCCGCCGAGGTGGACCATAAGCTGCGCCCGCAACGATCGCTGCTTCAACGCCGTCCCATCGAGCATCACAAACGATCCAATCGGCAACGCGCGCAACGTCAAACGAATAGTGCCAACCCGAACGCCACAGATCTTCGGCCCCATTCCCAGGCCAAGCTCCGAAGCACTGACACGACAACTCCGCGCCGCAACGAGGTGCCCTAGCTCATGAATGATCATGGCGAGGGCAGCAAAGAGGAGAAGTGAGAGAATCAACAACATTCCAGCCAGACACCTTCAACCAGCATGCCTAATCAAACATCGCCAAAATGCTGTGAAAAACTGAGGAATCAGCCAGGAACCAACTGGAAAGTGACGAAAATTGTGATCCGCAACCGGACAAATTCTGGCGCGAACTCCCGCAACCAGGCTTTGCACAAAAGTGCTCTATATGAAGAAGATGTCTCCCGCAAAGGCGCAAAGGAAGAAGGGCGCAAAGGACTAATTCAGTCCACATGGTTCTTCCCTTGCGTCTTTCTTCCTTTGCGTCTTTGCGCCTTTGCGCCTTTGCGGGAGACTTTCTGTGCAGATTCCCACTACCAAACACTAAAGCCGCGCTTCGATCATCTCGCCAACACGCCGCCCATGCGTCGCAGCCAGTTCCGGATAAGTAGAGTGCTCGGCAGGAAACCCATCGATTCCGAGTTCGCGCTCGGCCGCTTTGATCTCTTCCTCTTCGCCTTCGATCTCCATGAAAAGCCCAAACGAGAGTTCGTCGATCACCACTTCAGCGCGACCGACAAGCCACGTCTGCCGCCGCTTTTCGTACACCAGCGCCGGCGTGAATCCAAGCGCCTCGAGAATCGCGTGCATCGCATCGGCATCGGCAACCTCCGTCTCCTCTTCACGCTGGTGCTTGATCGCCTCCGCGCTGGGATAACGTTCCTTGAACGTCAACACGGCCCGTCCGCCAACGCGCCGCAAACGCAACACAGAAGTCTCACGTCGCAACGAAGGTCCGCTATAGATCGTGTTCTCTTCAAACTCCTCACCACGAACAACGGTGGCCCCTACCTCGCCCAAGCGCTGCTCGACCGCATCACGTTGCTCTTTCGTCAGTCGATACTTCTTCTCAATCTCGATCATCAGCTTAAGCCTGCCGCACCCAACGCCACGCTTCCGGAAGCGAAGCTCGCTTGCCGTACATCAACATGCCCACCCGATACACGCGCGAAGCAAACCACATGATCAAAAGCACGCTGCCAAACCCAATCACCAACGACAACGCGATTTGCCAGAACGGCGGCGTCTGCGTCACGATCCGAACCAGCATTGCGACCGGCGCAGAAAACGGCACCATCGACACCCAAAATGAAAACGTCGAATCAGGACTGCGGCTCACCGGCAGAAACAAATAAAAGCTCACCACGAGTATCAGGATGATCGGCATCGCGAGTTGCCCACCTTCCTGCGCCGTCGTCACCATCGATCCGACGAGCGCATAGATCGTGGCGTAAACGAAATAACCGAGCAGGAAGAACAGCGCGAAGTAGACGTAATGAGAAAACGGGACATTGGGAATACTGGCCGGCACACCGCGCGACGCCAGCAATCCAACGCCATAAAGCGCAAACGCAGCGAACGCAGTGCCCCAGATCAACAGTTGAGTCAACGCGACAAACGAAACGCCCACCAGCTTGCCCATCATCAACGTAAACGGCTTGACCGACGAAAACAGTATCTCCGCAATACGCGTTTCTTTCTCTTCGATCACTGCGCCAAGCACGACCTGGCCATACATCAGTATCGCGAGATACATGATGAACCCGACGCCAAACACCAGCACGAAACTCCCACCCGCATCGCGTTCCTCGCCAGTGGCCCCAATCTTCACCGTCTGCAATTCCACGCCTTCGAACAGTCGTTTCCTTGTTTCCGGAGCGACGTTCGCTTCTGTCAGACGTTGCTCGCGCACGGCGCGATTCAAAGTCGATCGCAGAATGCCATTCGAGATCATGTCGCCGGGATTGTTGTTGAAGAACTCGGCGTTGCCGGTAGTGATGAAATCAGGCGGAAGAATTATGTAACCATCGAGCTGCCTGGCCCGCAACTGCTGATCGAGTTCGGCCTGCGCGGCGCCGGCTGAACGGCCTTCCAGTTTCACTTCCGTCAACTGAAAGTTTCGCCCACCCATGCTCGACGTCCCCCGGCCCGTGGTATTCGCGACACCCGGTTCCGGTGATTGCGCTGCTTCCTCAGGCTCGTCGTCGGCAAACGCGGCCTGCAGCGGCGCGTACATCTTCCCGGTTTGATCGATAACGGCCACGCGCAATGGTCCACCCGCTTCGATGCTGAGGATGATCGCCGGAACGAGACCGAAGAGCGACATCACGACGGGAAGAAGTATCGTCGACACGATGAACATCTTCGCCCGCACGCGCTGCAAGTATTCGCGTTTGACTACTGCCAGAAACTTTCTCATCCGTGTTCCGTGACTTTCGTGATGAAGATATCGTTCAAGCTCGGCTCGATCATTTCAAACTTTCCGATCGTCGCGCCTGAATCGATCAACCGGCGCAACAACGTCTGCGCATCAGCGCCCTGGGCGAGCAGCGCCTGCGTTTCGTCCGCGTGCCGCACCACTTTGCTTACCAACTCCGGATCGTCCAACACACCGTCGCCGCCTTCACAACGCACCGCGATGGCGTTGCGGCCAAAGCTGCTTTTGATCTCGCGCAAGCTTCCTTCAAACACTTTCTCCGATCGATTGAGCAGACAGATGTCGTCGCAGATCTTCTCCGCGACTTCCATCTGGTGAGTCGAGAAGATGATCGTCTTGCCGCTGCGTTTAAGGTCGAGCACGATCTCCTTCAGCAGCTCGACGTTGATCGGATCGAGACCGGAAAAAGGCTCGTCGAGGATCAGCAGTTCCGGATCGTGAAGCACGGCGGTGATGAACTGTATCTTCTGCTGCATGCCCTTCGACAGTTCCATCGATCGCTTGTGCTTCCACTCGGAAAGTTTGACGCGCGCGAGCCATTCGTCGATCTTCGACTCGACCGTCTTGCCGCGCACGTCTTTCAGTTCGGCAAAGAAGCGCAACTGGTCCACGATCTTCATGCGCCGGTAAAGCCCGCGCTCTTCCGGCAGGTAACCGATGCGATTCTGCAAGTCGGAGTTGATCTTGCGGCCGAACAATTCGATCGTGCCTGAGTCGGGCGCCGTGATGTTGACGATCATCCGGATGGTCGTGGTCTTGCCCGCGCCGTTTGGTCCAAGCAGTCCAAACACGCGGCCGGCCCGCACCGCCAGGCTGAGTTCCTTCACTGCCGTGAACTCGCCAAAACTCTTGCGAACGCGGTCAAGCTTTACTGTTATGTCGTTGGCGGCCATCTACGTTTTTGCCTGAAGATCCAACTTTCGGGGGCTGCACGGCTAACTTACACAGATCCGGGTTGCCACAACAACCGAATCTGATACATAGTTACACGCGTCACCCCGCGGTTCTTAAACACCCAGTTGTTTTATGTTCGCCCTGCGCAACTTTTCCCGACCCGCAAAGTATCTCTTGTGGCTGTGTGTGCTCACGCCGTGGGCCAGCGCCTATGCGCAACAGCCAACACCATCACCGGTGCCACCGCGGTCTACCGACGACGTTGTACGCGTTTACACTGAACTCGTCCAGACCGACGTGATGGTTTTCGACAAGCAGGGCCGCTTTGTTAAGGACCTGACGCGCGACAATTTCGAGATACGCATCGACGGCAAACCACGGCCCATCGAAGCGTTTGAACTTATCACAGCCGGCAGCAACGAAGAGAGTCAACTCGCCGCCGCCCGAGGCGCGCCGACGATCAATCTCAAACGGCCGGTGCCGCT
Source organism: Pyrinomonadaceae bacterium (assembly GCA_035276045.1). GTDB lineage: Bacteria > Acidobacteriota > Blastocatellia > Pyrinomonadales > Pyrinomonadaceae > PSRF01. Next base: position 39,434 of record DATELZ010000014.1, read on the forward strand.
CGATCGCGGCCGCATCGTCTTCTTTTACGTCGACGATTTTCACATGGACCTGTCGAGCATGGTGCTCGCGCGGAAAACCATCACCCATTTCATCGAAAAGGAGATGGGCCAGAACGATCAAGCGGCGATCGCGTCAGCCACCGGACAGATCGGGTTCCTGCAACAACTGACCAGCGATCGCACGGTGCTGCACGCGGCCCTGGAGCGGCTCAAGCCGCGCACTTACTCGGTGAAGGACATGGAACGCCCGCCGATGACCGAGTACCAGGCGTTGCTGATCGAGCGTAACGATCGTTCTGTGTTCGAGTTCTTTATCAGCGAAACGATACGCGCCAATCCCGGCATCACCCGTGACATCGCCGCGCACATGGTGCGTGGCCGCGCGTCGGCGATGATGGCGCAGGGTGCTCAGTTCAACTCTCACACACTCGTGGGTCTCGAACGGCTCATCCGTACGGCGAAAGACCTGCCGGGAAGAAAGGTCGTCTTCTTTCTATCGGGTGGTTTTCTGATCGAGAACCGTCGTGGTGATGCCATCTCGAAACTGCGCGACGTGACGAGCGCAGCAGCCAGGAGTGGCGTCGTGATCTATTCCCTCGACGCGCGTGGTCTGGTAACCGGCATGCCGGACGCGAGCTCCGACGTCGCTTTCGATCCTACCGGCCAACTTCTCAATTCGACTCGCGGCGAATTAACGGCGACACAGGACGGAATGCATGCGCTCGCAGCAGACACCGGCGGCAAAGCGTTATTCAACACGAACGACCTCACAAAAGGACTCGCGCCGGCGTTGAACGAAACTGCGGTCTATTACCTGCTCGCCTGGAAACCCGATGCCGACGCGCAAAAGGAAAAAAGATTTCGCAATCTCGAAGTGCGTCTGGTAAATCGTTCGGACCTGAACGTGCGCGTTCGTAAAGGTTATCTCGATGTCGATCCGGAACCCGCTGTCGCCGCGAAGCCTTCGGCTTCACCAACGCCCGCGTCCCAAACCGTTCCTGCAAAGCTGCGCGAGTCGATTGCGGCGGCTTATCCGGAACGTGATCTGCCGATTCTTATGAGCGCGGATTACTACGATGTCTCCGGCCAGGGCGCAACACTTTCAACCGCGGTTCAGATTCCGATCGAGTTTCTCGTCTTCAGCGAACAACCTGACGGAAAGCACCAGGCGGCAGTAGATGTAAGCGGCGTCTTTTACGACGACAAAGGTGTGCCGAAATCGAGTTTCATGGAGCGGATCGTAGCGACGCAACTGGCGACCGCAACCAGCACCGCAGATCGCGACATCACGTTCACCTATCCCGCGAAGTTGGCGCCCGGACTGCACCAGGTGAGAGTTGCAGTGCGAGATGCAAAGAGCGGCCGTGTCGGCAGCGCGCATGCATGGTTCGACATTCCCGATCTCACGAAGAAGAAGTTGACGATCAGTAGTTTGCTTTTAGGCGAGCGAACACAATCGTCGACGATGACCAACATCTCGACCACGGGCGCGATCAATCCCGTTGCGCTCAGCGGCAGTCATCGCTTCCGGCGCGACTCGACGTTGCGTTTTCTGGTGTTTGCTTACAATGCCGCTCTTGCGCCTGCCGATCAGAAACCGGATGTGGCGATCCAGGTCCAGGTGGTGCGCGACGATCAACCGGTCGTCACTACGGCGTTGCGTAAGATCGCCGCCGACAACTTCACAGATCTCACGCGGCTTCCCTACGCTGCCGAGATTCCACTCAGCAACCTGCAACCCGGACGTTACCTGTTGCAAGTTTCCGTGATCGATCGCGTCTCGAAGCAAAGCACGACGCGGACTACACATTTCGACATCTACTGACGCCTCGACATCTTGACCACACCCTGGAAACCAACAAAGGCGCAACTCCTCGCTGCTACGACAAAGACGGTCGACGACGTGATCGCGCCGGATCTGCGCATCCTGTTTTGTGGCATCAATCCCGGTTTGTACACTGCCGCCGTCGGTCATCACTTCGCGCGTCCGGGCAATCGCTTCTGGCCCGCGTTGCATGCGGCAGGTTTCACTGAACGAGTGCTGTCGCCATTCGACGAACACGAACTCTTGAAGAGCGGTTATGGCGTCACGAACGTCGTCGCACGCACGACTGCGACGGCGGATCTGTTGACGAAAGAAGAGATTGTCGGAGGCGGTAAGAAGTTAATGAGGAAAGTGCTGCGGTATCGACCGCGGGTGCTGGCCGTGCTCGGCGTTGGCGCGTATCGCACGGCATTTAACCAGCCCAAAGCAAACCTCGGCCGTCAACCGGAGATGATGGGCCACACGATTGTTTGGGTCCTGCCAAACCCGAGCGGATTGAATGCTCACTACCAGGCCGGCGAACTCGCGCGGCTGTTCCGCGAGTTGAAAGAATTCGTGGACGAAACCTTTTGACGGTGACTATCTCTGCGGTTCTCTGCGTATCTCCGCGGTTCTCTGCGATGAACATCCTTTACAGCCAGGTCACGCAGAGGACGCAGAGAGACCCAGAGGAAGTTAAAGCTCGATCGGTTGTGCGGAAATAACCTGTTCCAACGCGCGCAAGGATTGCAACGTGTCTTTGCTCGGCGGTGCGTCCACTTCGATCACGGCCATTGCTTCCCCGCCCCGCTCGCGGCGTCCCAGATGAAACCGACTGATATTCACGCCGCCTTCGCCTAAGATCGTTCCCACTTTACCAATCACACCCGGCACGTCGTGATTTCGCATCACAAGCAGGTGGCCTTCGGGCCGGGCTTCGAGATAAAACCCATCGATCTCCGTGATTCGGCCCTCGCGCCGTTGTCCGCCATAACCAAACAGCGTCCCGGCCAGACTGCGGCTCGTTGGTCCAGTAAAGATCTCAGTCCGCATCGCCGGAGCATTGTCTCCCGAAGTGCGAACGTAAGAGGTCGTAACCTTGATCCCGCGTTCGTCGGCAATCAGGAACGCATTGACAGCATTCACCCGCGCACTGACGTCGCGCAAAAGCCCCGCAACAAACGCGCGCGTCACCGGGGTCGCATCGAGATCGACTACCTCACCCGCATACTCGATCCGAACCTCGCTCACCGGTTGTTCGACAAGCTGCGCCTGGAACCGGCCCAACCTCTCGGCCAGCGCCACGTAAGGCTGCGTCAAGTTGAACTCTTTCACACTGATCGCAGGAACGTTCACGGCTCCACGCAGCGCTCCCGTCAACAGGAAGTCGCGCATCTGCTCGGCAACTGTGAACGCCACGCCTTCCTGCGCTTCTGTCGTCGACGCGCCAAGGTGCGGCGTTGCGATCACTTGATCGAGTTGCAGGAGACGATGATCCGCAGGCGGTGGCTCTTCGCCAAAAACATCCAACGCCGCACCCGCGATCGAACCATTCGTCAACGCTTCGTAAAGGGCGTCCTCGTCGACGAGCCCGCCGCGCGCGCAGTTGATCAACCGCGCGCCGTGTTTCATCTTGCCGAGCACATCGCGATCGATCAGCCCGCGCGTTTCGGCAGTTAGCGGCGTATGGACCGTGAGAAAGTCGGCGCGCGCGTAAACGTCTTCGAGCGGCACCAGCTCGATCTCGAGATCCCGCGCCTGTTCCGTCGCGATAAACGGATCGTAAGCGACGATCTGCATCCCCAACGCCCGCGCGCGCGACGCGACGACGCGTCCGATCCGGCCAAGTCCGATGATGCCGAGCGTCTTCCCCTGTAACTCGACTCCGATAAACTTCTTGCGCTCCCAACGTCCGGCTTTCAAACTACTATTCGCCTGCGGGATCGAACGCGCCAGCGAGATGAGCAGTGCGATCGTGTGTTCGGCAGTAGTGATCGTGTTGCCGTCGGGAGCATTCATCACGACGAGGCCGCGAATCGTCGCAGCCGGGACGTCGATATTGTCGACGCCCACGCCAGCACGTCCGATCACGCGTAAGCCCGTCACTTCGTCGAGTAAATCAGCCGTCACTTTGGTCTCGCTGCGCACGATTAGACCATCAGCGTCCTGCAAGGCACTCGCCAGTTCCGAACGCGATAATCCCGTTCGCTTTTCCACCTTGAAACCCGCGCTGCGCAACGGCTCCAGGCCGCTGTCGCTGACGTCGTCCGCCACAAAAATCTTGATCGTCATAATCTCTTTCGTATTTGCTAACCAGTAAAAACTGGGTATGGTAGCACGGATAATCAAATCAGGAAGCCAGGAGCCTGAAACATGGAAATTCTCGTTTACCGGCAAGGCCAGCAGAAGATCGAAGAGGGTTTGACCGTGGACCAACTGCCGGAACTATTGGAAGATCCTTCGGTCGTGATCTGGGTCGATATGGAGTCGCCGACCGAGGAAGACGAGCGAGTGCTGCTTGACGTGTTTCACTTCCACCCGTTGACTGTCGAAGACTGTCACGAGAATCGTCACTATCCAAAGATCGAGGAGTTTCCGGGCTATCTTTACTTCATCGTCCACGGCGTGCGGGCCGACACCAGCCCCGATCGCTTCGTCACGATCGAGATGGACGGCTTTCTCGGGTCCAATTACGTGATCACTTATCATCACGATACGTTCCGCAGCATAAATAACGTCAAGCAGTTGCTGCGCACGAGTCCTGTTCTCTGCCGCCGTGGTCCAGCTTTCCTGTGCCACCAGATCCTGGACCAGATCGTCGATTATTACTCACCCGTGCTCGACGATTTCGACGATCGCATCGACCGGCTGGAACAGGAGATCTTCACTCTCAGGCAGCCAAACAACCAGATCCTGTCGGACATCATGGAGCTGAAGCGCAACGTGCTGCGTCTGCGCCGGATCTCAGTCAAACAGATGGACGTCATCCTGCGCATGAGCCGCGGCGAGTTTCCTGAATTGATACCGGAAGACATGCGGCCGTTCTATCGTGACGTTCACGATCACCTGACGCGCGTGGTCGACCTGGCGGAAAGTTATCGCGACTTGATTAGCGGATCGTTGGAAGCCTACTTGTCGGTGGTGTCCAACAGGCTTAACGAGATCATGAAAGTGTTGACGATCTTCTCGGCGATCATGTTGCCGTTGACGTTCATTGCCGGCGTCTATGGCATGAACTTCGACAACATGCCGGAACTGCACTCGCGTTATGGTTACTTCGCGACGTTGATAGTCATGATCGTCGTGGCTATCGCGATGCTGTTCTTCTTCTGGTGGCGCGGGTGGCTGGGCGGCCGCGCTCCGCAAGACACATTGGAGGACACACCGGAAGAATAAGCAAACTACATCGGATCGGCGTCGCGCAGCTCATCCGGCTCGTCCAGCGCGCCATCAGGACTTGGACCATCCGCGTCGCCGGTCCCGCTGGTGTCCGGTGTACTCTCCGATTCTTCGATGTCTTTCAAAGTCTCTTTGCTTGTCGCTTCTTCTTCCCTTTTCTTGATCGTGTCCAATTTGTTTCCTCCTCAACCAAAAGCCGATATGACGATCGCGGTGACGATCGCGCCATAGATTCCGGCGACCAGATCGTCCGCCATTATGCCGAACCCACCCGGTAACGCTTCGAAACGACGAGCAGGATACGGTTTGAAAATGTCGAAAAGACGAAAAAGATTAAACGAAACAATCACCCAAACCAACCATGGTCCAGCGACGAGAAACGACAACGGCAGCAGCGCGATCATTTGACCGGCAACTTCGTCGACCACCACTTTCCCCGGATCCTTTAATCCGAGCAGCTTTTCAGTCCGAAAAGCCGCCCAAACTCCCAGCACGACGATCACGGCGATGAAAAGAAGCTGCAGGGCCACGGATGGCAACAGCAGAAAGATCGCGACGCCCACCATCGAGCCAAACGTCCCCGGAATCAACGGCAGGTATCCGACTCCGAACGTCGCGATTGCCAGCGCCGCGTAGTCGAGCGCCGAGCGTGTGGGCCGCGCCGCCGGCACTTCTTCCGGCGACACGACAACAGCGGGATTCAGTTCGTCACTGGATTCTTTGACGGGCACCGTCAACCGAGGATCCTTCCAATCAGATCGTGTTCGTGGGCTTCCGTGATCTCGACTTGCACAAACGTTCCGGGCGTTGGCAGAACACCATCGGGAACGTCGTTGATCAGCACGCAACCGTCGATGTCAGGCGCCTGCGTTTCCATTCTGCCTTGCCACAACAGTTCGCTCTCTTTCGACTCGCCTTCGAAAAGCACGCGCACGATTTCCCCGACTCGCGTCTTGTTCTTTCGTTTCGAAATACGCGCCTGCTCTTTCATCAGCGCCGTTCGTCTGCGCGCTGCTGTTCGATGCGGAACTTTCCCGGGCAACGCGTACGCGGGCGTGCCTTCCTCGTCTGAATAGGTGAAAACGCCGACGCGATCGAATTCGACGTTCTTTACAAACGCCTGCAACTCTTTGAAGTCGTCTTCAGTCTCGCCCGGAAAACCGCTAATGAACGTGGTCCGTACCGCGATGTCCGGCACGCGTTTGCGCACCCGCTCGATCAATCGTTCGAGACTGCCGCGATTGCCGCCACGCTTCATCAGCTTGAGCACGTTCTGAGAAGCGTGCTGCAACGGCATGTCGAGATACTTCACCGCCTTCGGTTCTTCCGCCAGCACGTCGAGAAAAGCGTCGCTGATGTGCGTGGGATAGGTATACATCACCCGGACCCATTCGATACCGTCGGTGTGTGACAGTTCGCGAAGTAACCTGGCGAGCGCGTCCTGCTTGCCGAGATCTTCGCCGTAACGCGACGAGTCCTGGGCCACGAGGATCAGTTCCTTGACGCCTTCTTCCGCAAGCTGATGAGCTTCGGCGACGATCGAACCGAAGCGACGGCTGCGGAAGTGACCGCGCATCTGGGGAATAAAACAGAAGGCGCAGGGACGATCGCAGCCTTCCGCAATCTTCACGAATGCGTAGTGTGATGGCGTCGCGAGGATGCGCGGCGTCGAGTCGTCGTAAAGATAAGTCGCGGATTGATTCCCAAGCGGAATGACGGGCAGCGCGCGTGTGTTCGTCTTTGGATCGCAAACGGCGAGGATGTCCTTGATTTGATTCGTGCCGATGAAGGCGTCGACTTCCGGCATCTCGGCTTTCAACTCGTCTCGATAACGCTCGACCAGGCAACCGGCGACGACCAACCGCTGGGCGTGACCTTCCGTCTTCAAACGGGCCGCTTCGAGAATCGCGTCGATCGATTCCTGCTTCGCGGAGTCGATAAAACCGCAGGTGTTGACCACGACGGTGTCGGCCTGCGAGGCGTCCGCCGTGATCTCGTAACCATTCTGTTTGAGCTGGCCCATCATCACCTCACTGTCGACGAGGTTCTTGGGGCAGCCAAGACTGACAAAACCGACTTTCTTCATTAATTGCTTTTATCCGTGGTTTCTAATTGGGACAAGGCGTCTTCGATCTCGCGTTTTTCGACAGCGGAGAGCCGCTGGTTGCCGTACCTGACGCGATTGTAAGCGCGCGTGATCATCAGCGCCTGGCCCGAATCGAGCGTGCTTGCAAATTCGAGCGGCGTCAGGTGTTTGTCACGCGAGAGTCCGCGGGTTTCCATCGCGTTCAGCAGGCGCTCGTAAAACTGCACGCTTGAATACGTCGCCTCTTCGTTTGAAATTTCGGCGCTCGTCGCCCATGCCGTGCGCCACCAACGTCTGCCGAAGAACAACGTAAACAGGATCAGCGCGACACCCACCACGATCATGATGGCTGAAAGCACGCTCGCGGTGAAGTAACTCTGAATCGTTGCGAGCACGTTTGAGGCGATGCGTCCGTAATCGAAGACTTGCTTGTGCAGCGAACTCGCCAGCGATCGTTGTTCCTGCTTGTCGTAACCGACGACGTATTGAAACCAAAGCAGCTCCAATGCTTCGGCGTATTTATACATTTGCGCTGAGAAGCCGGTGCTCATCGGTTCGACACGGCCGATCGAAGGCGTCGGATCGAATGTCACCCACGAGCGCGTCGTGGGAAAGTAAACCTCGACCCACGAATGCGCGTCGCTCTGTCTGACGGTGTACGCGCCGGAAGTTTCGTTGTACTCGCCGGGCAGAAAACCGTTTACCACTCGCGCCGCGATACCGTGCGTGCGCAACATCACGGCCATTGCAGTCGAGAAATATTCGCAATGACCCGATTGCACGTTGAATAGAAAGTCAGACAACGGATCCGGACCGCTGGCTTTCATCTCGAGCGAGTAGGCGAGGGTCGTTTGCAGATCGTGTTCGATGGCTTTCGCGGCGTCGAAACGATTGCGCGCCTGCGCGTCGCGAAGCACTAGCTGTGCGTAGTTGATAATCCTGCGATCCAGGTTCGGCGGCAGTTGCAAATAGCGCTCGAAGTTCGGCGGATACTGGCGCATGTCTGCGCGCAAAGCTTCAGCAGGCGGCTCGTTGGTGTCTGAGATCGCCTTGTACATGATCCGGTCGAAGTCATGACGGCGCGACTGAAGTCCGCCTTCCGAGTCGACGCGAACGAACGGCAAGTCTCCCTGAATCGCAATCACCTGCGGCGCGCCGAAAAGCACCGGCGATTCGAGTGGTTCGAGAAAGAATGTTTGCGTAGTGAGATGATGAAGCGCCTGCGTCATCCCGACCTGATAAAAACCGCCACGTCCTTCAGCGGGTTCCGCGCGACGCGCTTCGGGCGATTTCTTCCAACCCCGGCCGGTGAATTCGTCGAGCGCAACGCCGCGCCAGCGCAATCCTTGCGGGGGTTCAGGACTTTCCAAACGCACGCGCATCACGACGCCGTTGTCCTGCTTGAGCGTGCCGATTTGTCCGAGCGTTACGCTTTCCGAGAAGCCGATGAAGTTTGACAAGCTGCCGCCGCTGCGCGTGAGAGCTGCCGCGCCTGATCGTGGCGCAATCAGAAACAACGGCAACGCAAGGGCAAAGATCATCAACAGCAACCCGACTGCGACGAACGGCAAACGCGCGGCTTCCGTGGTTCGCCACGAGCGTACGCCGCCTTTGCGAAAGACGCGCGAGTCTGGCGGGACGAGTAAACGTGTTTCTGTGTAAGCCAGCGAACCTCGCGCTTTCTGAATCTCGAAGGCCGTGACCGCGCACAGTCCGCACAACAAGTAAAGCGTGAGCGTGCCGAGAAAGACCGGACTGAAACTGAGACCGGCGGCGAGTAAAACTTCGAAGAATGAGATCAGGTACAGGAAAACCCAGTCGCGATCTTTTTTGACCTGGACCAGTTTTACCGCTGATAGGAAAACGATCAGATGGGCCAGGGCCGTGACGCCCAATCGTTCGGCCGGTTCGCCGATAGTCTTTTGATACTGCCAGTCGACATAAAACAGCGGGATCGAGAGCAGGACGATCGCAAGGCCGTAACGCTCCGGCAGTTGCCAGCGGGTGCCTTCCAAATACCAGCTCACGATCATCACGACGAGAAACGCGAGTGCCAACCCGGTGCTCAAGCCTCCTGCCAGGACGAGCGCCAGCATGGCGACCGCGATCATGGAGTAAGAAAAGGCTCGAAAGTAGGTCGTAAACTTCATCGTTTGATCTTGATCTCGAACAGTCGCGGCCAAAGTTTGCCGGTGACGAAGAGCCGGTTGTTCGCCTGGTCGAAGGCGATGCCGTTCAACACGGCTTCCGGATCCGTTACGTCGCCGGGTTGCAACAGGCCGGTCAGGTCGATCCAGGCTTTGACGCGTCCGTTTTCAGGATCGATGACGGCTATTCGATCGTCGTGCCAGACGTTGGCGTAGATTTCTCCGTTGACGTATTCCAGTTCGTTAAGTTCGTTTATTGGCGTTCTGCCGTCGGTTACTGCGATGGTTTTTGTGACGCGAAAGCTGTCCGGTTCGAGGAAACGAATGCGATTCGAACCGTCGCTCAGCAGCAGTGAACGGCCGTCCGTGGCGAGGCCCCAGCCTTCGCCGGTGTAGTTAAATTCGCCGATCTTTTCGAAGCTTTGGGCGTCGTAGATAAAGCCTTTATGATGTTCCCAGGTGAGCTGGTAAATCTTGTTGTTCAACAAGGCCGCGCCCTCGGCGAAAAATGGTTCCGGAACGTCGACTTTCTTGAGCACTTTGCCGGTCTGAAGCTCGACGGTGCGCAGGGTCGAACGGCCTACCTGGCCGGTGCTCTCGACCAGCTTGCCGTCGAGAAAGATAAGTCCCTGGGTGAAAGCGTGCGGATCGTGCGGCCAAATGTTCACGACCTGGTAGCCCAATGTCGAGACGGCAGCGTTTTCTGTCGCCGGGTCTTTTGGCGGCGTGTTCGTGGTGCTGGCGCCGTTGCACTGTAACGAGACGAGCGACAACGCCAGAATCAGCATGATTCTCGTGGCGCGCGATCGTAGGCGATAACGGGGAAAAGAGGGATCAAAAACCATAACTGGCATTTTGCGGGAGACGGCGGGAAAAGACAAAAGCATCCGCTAAATCCGCGTTCCTTAAGCCGCGGGCGGCCGTCGTGAGGTAGTCTTTGAGACCTTGCGTTGCCCCATCCTGAGCGGATCGAATCCCTTGAACACCAAACCGCAGTTATTACAAAGAAGCTTATGCAGCCCGATCACCCGCAACACGACAGGGGCCTCATTATGATCCCTCTGAATCCTCTCACTCTCACACCTTGGACACCGCATGACCCCACCAGCTTACCTGAAAAACCCCTAATCTGTTCTTAAAACCCGGCCACCTCACAAATCGAATCGTGGTACTTTACAAATATGAGAACAATTTTTGCCGCTGCGCTTATCATTGCTTCACTCACCACTGCACCGCTCCCCACCCAGCAGGTACGGCACACATTCTTCGACGACTTTAGTTACACAAACAAAGCGCAGATGAAGAAGACCGGCTGGATCATTCGCACCGAACCCGGCTGGCCCGGCGTGCCGGGCGCGATCTGGTCCGAAGACGGCGTCTCGCTGCTGAAGCATCCGACCGAGCCAAATAATCGCATCCTGCGCATGACGTCTTCCACCGATGGGACGAGGACAACGCAAACGCAAATCTGCCATGAACGCAAATATCTGGAAGGCACTTACGCTGCTCGCGTTCGTTTCACCGACAACCCGATTTCCGGTCCCGGCGGCGATCAGATCGTGCAGAGCTTCTACACCATCAGCCCTTTGAAAGCGCCGATGGATCCTGATTACAGTGAGCTGGACTTTGAGTATCTGCCAAATGGCGGCTGGGGTATCGATGGACCAACGCTTTACGCCACGACCTGGGAAACGTTCAGCCCCGAACCCAACTGGAAGAAAGATAACGTCTTTCAAACCACCAACGGCAGTCA
>DATELZ010000015.1:0-40349 GCA_035276045.1 Pyrinomonadaceae bacterium
GCGCGGGACTACAATGAAAAATCGCGTTACGCGAAGACGATTCGCAAAGACAACACAACGTGGGGCGACGTTCCGTCAAACGCGAACCTGTTGGCCCATCGCGACGACGACATGACGTGTGTTTCGTGTCATTCGTCGTGGATGATGAGCTGTTTTGGTTGTCACCTCTCGATGCAGGCCAATCGCAAGATGCCGAATCGTCACAACGAAGGCGGCGACACGCGCAACTACACGCAGTACAACTTCCAGGTGCTGCGCGACGACATTTTCATGCTTGGACGCGACGGCACGGTGACTGGCCGGCGCGTTGCTCCGGTGCGTTCGTCTTCGGCGGTGCTGGTGAGTTCGCAGAACCAGAATCGCGAGTGGATCTACTCGCAGCAACAAACTACGTCCGCAGAGGGATTCGCCGGGCAGGCGTTCAACACGCACGTGCCGCACACGGTGCGCTCGACGGAGACGAAGCAGTGCAGCGACTGTCATGTGTCGGCAAAGAACGACAATAACGCGTGGCTGGCGCAGTTGCTGTTACAGGGGACGAACTTCGTCAACTTCATGGGCCGCTTTGTTTATGTCGCCGCGGATCATGGCCTCGAAGTCGTCGTTGCTACGGAGCACACGGAGCCGCAGGCCGTGATTGGCAGCACGTTGCAGCAAATCGCGTATCCGTCGAATTATGAGAAGTTTGTGCGTGGCGGGCGGGAGTTGAAGACGTTTTACGAGCATGTCGGAAACCCGCGCGTGTTGCAGGTGCAGTTGCGTGGTGAGTATGCGTACGTTGCGGCAGGCGAGGGCGGGTTGCGTGTTTACGATGTTGCGCAGATCGATCAGAAAGGCTTTTCGGAGAGGATCGTGACGGCGCCGGTTTCGCGTTTTGGACAGAAGTTCTGGGTCAAGAGCAAATACGCGACTGCGGTTGCCGCGCCGACAACGCTTGCTGTCGATCCTGCGCGTACCCGCCGGCCCGAAAACGAGGAACAGCCGATCCATCCGCTATATGGTTACTTGTACATTGCGGACAAATACGAAGGTCTGATCCTCGTGAATGCGGCGACGTTGCTTGACGGCGATCCGTTGAATAATTACCTGAAACGAGCCCGCCCAGCATTCAATCCGGATGGCGTTCTCAACGGCGCCAACAACATTACGATCGCCGGTATTCATGCATACATAACAACGGAAAACGCGCTCGTAGTGATTAACATCGACGATCCGTTAAACCCGCGAGTCGTTAACAAGATCCCGTTGAAGCATCCGCATGCTGTGGCGATTCAATTCCGATATGGATTTGTTGTCGACGACGAAGGGTTGAAAGTTATCGACGTCACAACACCCGAGCAGGCACGTTTAGTTGAAGGCGCGCTTGTGCCGCTCGAAGACGCGCATGACGTCTACGTCGCGCGCACCTATGCCTACGTCGCGAATGGAAAACACGGCCTCGCCATCGTCGACGTAGAACAACCGGAACGCCCGCGGCTCGATCAAACATACAACGCCAATGGCGCGCTCAACGACGTGCATCAAGTGAAGATCGCGATGACGAATGCGAGTCTGTTTGCCTACGTTGCCGACGGCAAGAATGGCCTGCGCATTCTGCAACTCACGTCTCCCGAAACGATGCCCGAGTACGCCGGTTTCAGTCCGCGCCCACGGCCCGAATTGATCGCGACGTTCAAGACGAAAGGCGAAGCGCTCGCCGTTTCCAAAGGACTCGATCGCGATCGCGCGGTCGACGAAAGCGGCAACCAGGTTTCAGTCTTCGGCCGCCGCGGCGCGCGCCCGTTCACTCTCGACGAAATGATCAGAATGTTGCGCACGAACGACGGCCGCGGTGATTGGTTCAAAGTTAACGATACCCCCGCCACCGCACCGCTCAAGTAGAACACCGATTCAGCCCGTTCAGCGCAGATTTGATACCGTTCACGTATTCGTGCTTGTAATTCGCCGAATCCGTGTTTAAAAACGCGTAAAGGAGAACCCCTATGAAACTCAGAATTGCTTTGATTTTGTGCTTTGTGTTGTTTGGCGCAGGTTCGGCCTTTGGGCAGTCTCCGAATGAGGAACTGCGCAAAGGCTTCAACGAAGTAAACGATTGGGTGCTTAAAGCTGCCGAAGCAGTACCCGCCGATAAATACAATTACAAACCAGTCGACACCGTTCGCAGTTTTGGCCAGTTAGTCGCGCACATGGCCGACTCATATAACTACTTCTGCGCGCGTGGGACGGGCAACAAAGTCGAGTGGTCCGAAGCAGTCGAAAAAGGAAGTCTCGACAAAGACACGCTGCTGTCCAAGTTGAAAGAATCTGCGGGACGTTGCACGGCCGCTTACGGCGCCAACAACGCCCAGTTTGGTCCATTGATGGGAAACATCAGTCATACCAGTTTGCACTACGGAAACATCATCACTTACATGCGCATGATGGGTCTCAAACCACCCTCAAGTTAAGCCTAAAATGGTGCAGGCCGCGGATAACACGGAGATTGCGGAGTAATACAAGACTAATGCAACACTCCGCGGCCTAACCTGCTTTGCATCCTTCTCTTCATTTGCTAACCTGTCTTGACCCCCCAAAGTATTTTGAATCGCCCCGACACTAGTAGCATCCGGGAGTGTGCCGTGCAGTGCATTCTCATGAACGATTGAAGGAGCAGACTATGAGCTTTAATAAGTTTCGCCCATTCACTGTCGGTTGCATGCTTGCCATCATGATGTCGGCTGCACCGCTGGTCCTGGGCCAGGAAACCACTACGCAAACCACCACCGCCACTAGAGAACGCAGCACCACTGTCCGTTCTGTTCCGAGTGGATCGAAGATGAAGTTCAGAGGGGTGGTCATCAGTCGCACCGGCGACACGTTCACCATTCGCGATCGTAGCCGTGCCGATTACGAGGTACTCATAACCGACAACACCAGTATCAAAACCCACGGGGGCTTCTTTCGCAGCGGCAAAAAATATCCCGTTACCGACATCCTGCGCGGACTGATTGTTGAAGTTGAGGGACGTGGCGATAACGCGGGCACGCTGGTGGCCGAGAAAATTCGCTTCAACGAGTCAGACATGCGCGCGGCAATCACCAGTGATACGCGCGTGAGCCCGGTGGAAGCGAACCAGGAACGCATGGCCGGTCAGATGGATGAACTTTACGCTGTCGCCGCCGAAGCGCGTGCTGAAGTTAAAGCCGTGAACGAGCGCGTTTCCTCGCTCGACGATTACGACGTGCAGGAAACCGTCGCAGTGACGTTCCGCACAAACAGCTCGGTGCTGTCGCCGGAAGCCAAAACGCAACTCGACGAACTCGCCGTGAAGACTCAAGGCGCGCGCGCGTTCATGATCGAAGTCGCGGGACACACGGATTCCACTGGGAGCGACGCGAAGAACTTCCGTCTCAGCCGCGCCCGAGCTGATGCGGTGGTGCAGTACCTCGCGGTGCAGCACAAGATTCCGCTGCGTCGTTTCGTGACGCCGATGGGTTACGGAAAGACGGAATCAGTCGCGGAAAATTCGACGGCAGCAGGACGCCAGCAGAATCGACGCGTCGAAGTGAAGATGATCATCAATCGGGGACTGAACCAGCCAGGCACGACCTCGACTAGTTCATCTGTAAGACCGTAGTTTTTCTCGATTGATCAACTTGCAACGCAGGTCTTCACTCGTGTTTCGGGTGAAGACCTGTTGGACTATTCGAAGATGTCTCCGCAAAGACGCAAAGAAACCCCGGGTTTTAAAAGTTACATCTGTATACGGTTTGGGTTCCCAAGACCCGTTTTCGTCCATAAAACCCCCGGAACTTACCTCAAAACCCCTGAAAATGGCGCTTTTTTGGGTTGCCTGTGTGGCCCCCTGATTGCACTAGAAACCACACTATGACAAACGCAGAAGTCTTCCCAATTTTGCACGGCGGCTTGGCCGCGAAGAACAAAACAGCGCCGGCTCCGCAATCCGATCACGCGCTGGCGATCGCTGCCGGTAAAGGTGATATGGCCGCGTTCGAGCAGTTGTATGAACGGCATAATCGGCGTGTGTATTCGTTGTGTTTGCGTATGACGCAGAATGCGGCGGAAGCGGAGGATCTCGCGCAGGAAGCTTTTATTCAACTCTTTCGGAAGATTGGCAGCTTCCGGGGCGAGTCGGCTTTCACTACCTGGCTGCACCGGCTGACGGTGAACCAATGCTTGATGCACTTCCGCAAGCGGAGTGTGAAACTCGAGAAAACCACCGAAGAAGGTGAAACTCCGGTGCAGATCGTACGTGGCACCGAAAACCCGAATGCGATGCCGGTGATGGATCGGATAGCACTCGACAACGCGTTGAAACAGTTACCGCCGGGATATCGCACGGTGTTCGTGTTGCACGATATTGAAGGTCACGAGCACGAAGAGATAGCGAGGATGCTTGGCGTGGCTGTCGGTACTTCCAAATCGCAGTTGCACAAAGCGCGCATGAAGCTGCGTAAAATCCTCAAGTCGCGCAACACAGCTTCATCCAATTAACTTATCGGTGTTCCCACTGGCAATTTTTAGCCAGTGGGAACACAAATTTCCCTTAGACACATTCCTTCTTGCATTATGCAACCAGATGGTTGCATAATGCGTCGTGGTTACCGACACCGACAAAGTGTTCAAGGCGCTGGCTGACCCCAGTCGCAGGCAGTTGCTCGACTTACTGAACGCCGACAATGGTCAGACGCTCGGGGAGTTGTGTGAGCACATGGACATGACGCGGCAGGCGGTGACGAAACATCTGCTGTTGCTGGAAGACGCCAACCTCGTCGTAACCGTCTGGCGCGGCCGCGAAAAGTTGCACTACTTGAATCCCATGCCCATCAGCGAGATCTTCGACCGGTGGGTCGGCAAGTACGAGCGCCAACGCGTGAAGGCGCTGACGCAGTTGAAGAGAGTTCTGGAGGAGAAAGAAGAAGATGGATAAGCCAAAATTTGTATACGTCAGTTATATTGCTTCGACCCCTGACAAAGTGTTCAATGCCTTGATCGATCCCGAGATGACCAGGAAATACTGGGTTAACCATCACAACGCGTCCGACTGGAAGGTCGGCTCGCGCTGGGAACATCGCGACTTCGACGATCCGGCACTGGTGGACATCGTCGGCACCGTGGTGGAAATCGATCCTCCGCGTAAACTCGTCGTCACGTGGTCGCGGCCCAAAGACGAAGGTGACGAGACGCGGACCTCGCGTGTAACTTATGATATCGAAACTGCCGAGTTTTATACCGACTTCGTGCGTCTGACCGTGACTCACGACGAGTTCGGTGACGATACCGAGATGTTCGAAGGCGTGTCGTTCGGTTGGCCGGCAGTTATTTCCGGTCTCAAGACCCTCGTCGAGACCGGCACGATTAGCGAATCAGCCGGGAAGCGACCCGCTAACTGCGGCTAATTTTTCTTTACGGAGACAATCGATGGACCAACGACAAGTGACATTTTATCGCTGGGATGATATGCCGAAAGAGAAGGTGAGCGACACGCTCGATCGCCGTCTGATCACGGGTGATCGGATCATGCTGTCGCACGTTTATCTCAAGAAGGGTTCGATCGTTCCCCGGCATTCGCATGAGAACGAGCAGATCACGTACATTCTCGAAGGCGGGTTGCGCTTCTGGATTGGCGAAGACGAATCGCAGGTGATCGACGTGCTTGCCGGCGATGTATTGCACATTCCGTCGCTGGTCCATCACAAGGCGGAAGCGCTCGAAGACACTCTCGACGTCGACGTGTTCAGTCCGCCCCGCGAGGACTGGCTTAATAAGACTGACGATTATCTGCGTAAATAGAGGTGGGAAAGGATCTTTGATCTTTGATCTTAGGTCTTGGGCCTTTTATTCACTTCCCAAGACCTAAGATCCAAGATCAAAGATCAAAGATCAAGCAAAAATGAACCTCGGACTCAAAGATAAAGTCGCGCTCGTCGCTGCCGCGAGTCAGGGATTGGGACGTGCGGTTGCCGAGGAGTTAGCGGCGGAAGGCGCGTCGCTCCTGTTGTGCGCGCGCAATCCGGCGACGCTTGCGGAAACGGCAGCGGCAATCGCGGAGAGCAGTGGCGCGCATGTGCTGGCCGTGCCCGCTGATGTGACTGACGTAGACCAGATCGCGCGTCTGGTCCAATCAGGTCACGATCGTTTTGGACGCATCGACATCCTTGTTACGAACGCGGGTGGTCCACCGGCGGGTCAGTTCGACCAGCTATCCCGCGAGCAATGGGAACAGGCTACGAAGCTGACGCTTTTCAGCACGATCGAATTAACGCGCCAGGTGTTGCCGGGAATGAAGGAGAGACGTTGGGGGCGAATACTCAACATCACTTCGATCGCCGTCAAACAACCGGTCGAGAATTTGATGTTGTCGAACAGTTTGCGCGCCGGGCTCACCGGATTTGCGCGCACGCTTGCGAATGAAGTCGCGTCATTCGGCGTGACGGTGAACAACATTCTGCCGGGTTATACACGCACCGAACGCCTCGAAGAACTGGCGCAAATTATGGCCGAGAAGCACGGAATCACTCCTGCTGAGTTTCGCGCGAAGTGGGAACAGGAGATTCCGATGCGGCGACTCGGCGAACCGCGCGAGTTCGCGGCGCTCGCGGCGTTTCTCGTCTCCGAACGCGCGAGTTACATCACCGGCACGTCGATTCAGATCGACGGTGGCTGGATTCGCTCCCTCCTCTAAAAAATCTTTCTCTTTGCGTGCAAGTTTTCTTTTGCGCGGGCGTTCGTGTATTTGCAGCTCTCCTTGTTGCTCCTCTCCCGTTCTATACATCTACTCGGAAGAATTCGACGACATGAAGCGTCGAATAAAACGGAGAACTATGCAAATGAGCAACGACGGAGTCGCACAGTTATTCAACGTGCGTTCGCACAATCCATCCTTTTTTTCGGTAAAGGAAAGCGGCAGGTTCAAAGGCGAGCTGTTGGACTTTTGTATTCCGGTGAATCTTCATTTTCCCCCGGCCGAGTTATTGGAATTAATTCACGAACACCTCCCCGAGATCCTCAGATACTATCCGGACTATGCTGAAGCACATCAGCAAAACATCGCCGCTATGACCGGGCTCGAACCGGAAACGATTGTTCCCTGCAATGGCTCGACCGAGATCATCACGCGCCTCTGCCAGAACGCTCGTGGTCCAATCGTGACCTCGATCCCAACGTTTAGCCGGTGGACGGACTTGCCTGACGAGTTACAGATTCCATACTGTCCAATCGTGCGCAAACGCGAGAATAACTTCAGGTTGGAAGTCGATCAGATTGTCGAGCGAGTGCGCGAGGTAAAGGCCCGGACACTCGTGATCTCCAATCCGAACAATCCCACTGGCGCGTGGTTTACGCTCGAAGAGATCAAACAACTCACGACGTCGTTGGAAGATCTCGCAGCCATAATCGTCGACGAGTCGTTTCTTGACTTTTCTGATCTGGGAAGCGCCGCGGCTTTCGCCGGCGAAGCGGCGAACCTCATCGTCGTGAAAAGCATGGGCAAATCGCTGGGTTGGCACGGTGTTCGACTCGGCTATGCTGTGGCTGAGCCGAAAACGGCCCAGCAGCTTCGCTCCCAACTGCCGTTCTGGAACATCAACGGTCTCGCGGCTTATATCTTGAAGTCCCTGGGTGGTTTCAAAGCCGAGTACCACGACAGCTTTGCGCGCGTGGCCGAGGACAGGTGTTACATGCAGAAACAGTTGGCTGGTCTGCCTGATCTGACGATCTATCCATCAAAAGCAAACTTTCTTTTCGTAGAGCTGCCCGCGCGCGTTTCAGGGCGCAAGTTGCGCGATCGATTGCTGGCGAATCACGGGTTGATGGTGCGAGAGTGCAGCAACAAGATCGGATCCTCGGAACAATACCTTCGCCTCGCCGTGCAGAAGCCGCTCGCCGCGGATGTGCTTGTCGAAGGTCTGCGGCAGGAATTGGCATCGATGTAACTGCGAAGTATATTGTCGGCAAGAAAGGACGGCGCTCATGATCAAATCAATTCGTGGCAGTACCATCTGATAACTCGATAGAGAAGCCTTCGAACGACTTATCGCACCTTACCGGCGAGCTTGCGGGCAAGGGAGTGATCGTAGACATCGGGACGGGCGACGGACGCTTTGTGTACCAGTCTGCGCGGCAGAACCCGGCCAGGTTCTACATCGGGATCGATCCAAACGTGAAGCCGTTGGAGAAGATCTCGGAGAAGATCCACCGGAAGCCGGCGAAGGGTGGCGCGCCTAACGTGCTGTTCGTTCAATCGGCGGTTGAAGATCTGCCGGCAGAGTTAGACGGCGTTGCCGACGAAGTGCACGTGCATTTTCCGTGGGGCAGTTTGTTGCGCGCCGTGGCGACCGGAGATCTCGAAGTGCTGCGGAACGTGAGACGGATCTGTTCGCCGGGCGCGCTGTTGGAGGTGGTGCTCGGTCTGGACCAGGTTCGCGATCGATCGGAGATCGAACGGTTGGGACTTCCGGCGCTCTCGCTCGAATTCATCGATCGAGTGCTCATTCCCCGGTACGCCGCAGCGGGATTCGAGATTTTCGAACGAGGAGTTCGTCCTGCCTCTGAATGGCCCGAGTTCGATACTTCATGGGCCAAACGGCTGCAAGGGAATGAGCAAAGACCGATTACGTATCTGATTGCCCGCGCCGTTTAGAAACTGGCGTCATCCGCCGATGGGCCGAAGATCGCCGGGACCTTAGAGCCCATCAATCGCAGATAGACAGTCATTTGTCCGCGATGGTGTGACCAGTGACTGATCGTGTCCTGGATGATCTCTTCGCGTGTTCCTTCCCAAACGACGTTTCCGCCGGCGAGCAGTTTCCATTTCGTCAGCAAATGATCGTCGGTGGTATTTTCAAGCGCCGCACGCGCGCCGGCTGCGGTTTCGTCGAGCGCTTTTAGCAGCGCCTCTTTCGTTTCTTTTTTCTCCTGCTTCATGCCCTGGCCTTCCGGGGGATGAATGTCCAATTCGTCCTGGTTTATCTCCATCGTGATCCACATCGGGATCGTCGCGACCATATCCACCAGGTAGCCGAAAACCATCGACTTTTCGTGTGGTTTCCAATCGTATTTGCCCTCTGGAACTTGTTCGATGGCTTTGCGGGAACGTTCTACTTCGCGGTCGAGCTGCGCTCGGAAAAACTCCGTTAGTTTCATTCATTTGCCTCCGTATAGTTTTGGCGCTCAGCATAAAGCTCACCTGTCACACGTCTATAACGAAGCCGGGAATTATCGTGCTCTCTGCGGTGGTGTATTATGACTTTCGGCAACCCGCATGATGATCCAGCAAAATATCGCCCACTCGTTCCAGTCACCAATTGTCCGCGTCATACTCGTCGTCATTGCGAGCGGGCTGCTTTACATCCTGTGGCGCGAAGTGCGGAAGATCCCGGCGAAACTCCTCGTGCTGATGGCCACCGCGTTCATGGACATGGTGGGCTTGCTGATGATCATTCCGCTGCTGCCGTTTTATGTGAAGTCGTTAGGCGGCGAAGGCGTCAACATCTTAGGGATCCAGTTCGGGATCGGGTTTATCGTCGGATTCATCATCGCGGCGTTTACAGTTGCGCAACTACTAAGCGCGCCGTTGTGGGGACGCTTTTCGGATCACGTCGGGCGGCGTCCGGCACTGATCATTGCTTTGACCGCGTCGGCGATCGCATACCTGATTTTCGGATTTGCCGATTCGTTGTTGCTGTTGTTTCTCTCGCGCATCGTGCAGGGCGCTGGTGGTGGGACTGTCGGCGTTATTCAGGCTTACGTGGCTGACTCGACGGAGCCGCAGAATCGTGCGCGTGCGCTCGGCTGGTTGTCGGCGACGACGAACCTCGGCGTTGCGCTTGGACCGGTGCTCGGTTCGTTCGCGATCACGTTAGGCAAGTACGACGTATTGCCCGGACCGTCGACGTTGCATATGGGCCAGGCCGCGCCCGGCATCATCGCCGCCGGACTTTGTTTGATAAACATCGCCTTCGCCGCGCGTTACCTGACTGAGTCGCGCGATGCCAGCGAACACCAGGCAGCAAGAGAGCAGCCACGGCGAAAGTCGCGTGAAGTTATCTGGCGTGTGATCTCGCATTCGAGCGAGCCTTCGTCACGGTTGATCTGGACCTACGCGATCGCGATCGGCGCGTACCAGGGCAGCTTTTCGGTGCTGGCACTATTTCTGAATGCACGCTTTCAGGTGACCGAACAGACGATCGGTTACTTCTTCATGTACATCGGATCGATCTCGGTCTTCACGCGTGTGTTGTTGCTCGGGCGGATGGTCGACTGGCTGGGTGAAGCGAAACTCTCGCGTTTAGGGCTCGTGTTGCTGGCATCGGGCATCGTGGGTATGCCGTTAGCGCGGAACCTGTGGATGCTCGGCATCGCGGTCGCTTTGATTCCGCTGGGGACGGCCTTCACATTTCCTTGTGTGACCTCGTTGTTATCGCGTGTGATCTCACCATTCGAGCGCGGGCTTTACATGGGACTGCAACAGACCTACGGAGGTGTCGCGCGCGTCATCGCGCCTTTGTTTTTCGGCTGGTCCTTCGACTCTCTTGGCGTCTCCTCGCCCTACTTCTTCTCGTCGGCGTTCATTATCGCGA
Source organism: Pyrinomonadaceae bacterium (assembly GCA_035276045.1). Taxonomy (GTDB): domain Bacteria; phylum Acidobacteriota; class Blastocatellia; order Pyrinomonadales; family Pyrinomonadaceae; genus PSRF01. Next base: position 10,581 of record DATELZ010000015.1, read on the forward strand.
CGATATTCCTCGGCTTCGGTCTCGACAAGTACGCGAAACATGAAGCAGCGAAACCGCAGGTCGCGCCACCTGAGCCGGCACCGGACGTTTCATCGCCGGCGGCAACTACCGGCGGATCAGAATCAGAATTCCCGCGGCAATCGCCAGCACCGCTAGACCTGTCGAGACAGTAGCAGAGACCCTGATACTGAGCAGCGGGATGAGTCCTGTGAGAATCAACCACACGCCGAGCAGGATCATGCCCATGTTTCTGCCTGTTAGACCATTTGTCATAGTGTCGTCCTCGCTGTGTTATTCGTTGAGATTATCGAGGCCGGTGAATTTCCAACCGGTCCGTGTTTGGGTGAAGTGATAGATCACAACTTCATTGCCTGCTGCGTCGGGACAGGCGACCGTAAAATGTTTGGCATTGTCGGGATCCGTTTCCGGCTTCGTCTTGCTAAAGCATGTTGCTGCGTCGGTTTGCTCTTTAAAGATCTGGGCGTATCGTTTGTGCAAGTCGACTTTGCTTTTGACGGTCGGAATGCCATACGACATGCCGATCGGAAACCGGGAAAGCCTCGCCACCGCCTCGACGTTCTTGGTGGTTACGGCGGTCTTGAACTGCTGCCAGAAGGTATCACGCGCGTCGTAGCTGGGGAGCGTGAACACAGACAGAACAAGAATCGTTTTTAGCATTTAATTTAACACTTGCTTCCTATGTGGATGCTGTGATTGGATGCGCACCATGCGAACACCCATAAAAACCCGCCCGCTGCTCTTAATACTGATCTGCCTGACGATTGCGCCGATTATAAACGCACAGTCGTTCACGATGGAACAGGTCAAGAGCTATCCGTTTCCGAACGAGTTAACGGCTGCCGCGACTGGTTCGCGCATAGCGTGGGCGTTTGACGAGCGTGGTTTGCGAAACGTTTGGGTGGCTGAAGGACCGGACTTCAAGGCGCGTCGTTTGACCAACTACAACCTGGACGACGGGCAGGAGTTGACGAGTCTCTCGCTTTCAGCCGATGGCAACTACGTGGTCTATGTTCGCGGCGGCGATCACGGTTCGAACTTCGACAGTTCGGCGCCCGTCAATCCGGCGGTGACGCCGGTGCAGATGAAGGTCCAGATCTGGAGCGTTCCGTTTGCGGGGGGCGAACCGAAAATGCTCGCGGATGGCGATGAGCCGGTGATCTCGCCAAAAAGCGACCGCGTGGCGTTCGTGAAAGATCGTGGCATTTGGACCGTTCCGATCGACGGCGCCGCCGCAGCCAAGCGACTCTTCTTCGCGCGTGGCGATTGCGGCTCGCCGGAATGGTCGCCAGACGGTTCGCGCCTCGGTTTTGTTTCCGGCCGTGGCGATCACTCGTTCATCGGCGTCTACACTAACGACTCGACGCCGATAGTCTTTCTAGCTCCATCGACTTCGCGCGACTCCAGCCCACGCTGGTCGCCTGACGGAAAGCGCATCGCGTTTGTGCGACGACCGGGAAGCGGAGGCGCGCCCGAACCGATCCTCGAACAGCGTCCGCAAGCATGGTCCATCTGGTCTGCCGACACGACGACAGGCGATGGAAAACAACTCTGGAAAAGCCCGTTCACGTTGCGCGGTTCGCCACCGTCCACGCACGGGGGCACAAACCTTCATTGGGCCGCTGCCGGCCGCATCGTTTTCCTGTCGTACATGGACGGTCAACCGCATCTCTACTCGATTCCCGAGAACGGCGGCGAGCCACTGTTACTGACACCCGGCAATTACATGGCGGAGTACATCTCGATCAGCTCCGATCGCAAATACATGGTCTTCGCGGGCAATGCCGGATCTGATCCCGACGACATCGATCGGCGTCATATCGTGAAGGTGCCGGTCGACAAAGCCGATCCAACAGTTATCACGCCCGGAAAAGGACTCGAATGGACGCCGTTTGTGACTGGCGATGGCAAGCACATCGCTTATCTCGCAGCAACATCGCAACGCTCGCCGTTGCCAACCGTCAGGCCCGTTGCCGGCGGTGCAGCGGTGACACTTGCCGCCGATCGTATTCCCTCTGACTTTCCCGCAAATCAACTCGTCACGCCGAAGAAGGTCGTTTACAAATCGCCTGACGGTCTCGACATTCACGCCCAGTTGTTCGAAGCAAAAGGTGGCGCAGCGAAGAAGCCGGCGATCGTCTACGTTCACGGTGGTCCACCACGGCAGATGCTGCTCGGTTGGCACTACTCCGATTACTACTCGAACGCATACGCGATGAACCAGTATCTCGCGAGTCGTGGGTACGTCGTGTTATCGGTGAACTTCCGGCTCGGCATCGGCTACGGACATGAGTTTCATCGTCCGCCGAATGCGGGCGTGCAGGGCGCGGCGGAGTACCAGGACGTGAAGGCCGGTGGCGAGTATTTGCAGAAACTGCCGCAGGTCGATGCGAAGCGAATCGGGATTTACGGCGGCTCGTACGGCGGTTACCTGACGGCGCTTGCGCTCGCCCGCGATTCGAAACTATTCGCCGCGGGTGTCGACATCCACGGCGTTCACAACTGGACCGCGGAACGCGCCGGGCCGCTGCTCGAAGCACGTTATGAAAAAGCGCCTGACGTTCAACGCGCGCTCGACATCGCCTGGCAATCGTCGCCAGTCTCTTCGATGTCGACGTGGAAGTCGCCGGTGCTGGTGATTCACGGTGACGACGATCGCAACGTTCGTTTCAACCAAACTACGGACCTCGTGAGACGGCTGGAGAAAGCGGGCGTCACTTATGAAGAACTCGTGATACCTGACGATACGCATCACTTCATGCGTCATGCAAACCTGTTAAAGGTGAACAATGCGACCGCCGCCTTCTTCGATCGCATCTTTGGAATGAACCGCGGCAGCGAATAAGAACTGTGCAGAACGTAGAAACCTCGCCGGAAAAAATTCATCACTTTCCCTGCCCGTCCTGTGGCGCGGATCTCCTCTACGAGCCGCACGACGGTTTTCTCACCTGCCAGTATTGCGGCCACAAGGAAGCGATTCCGCAAAGCGCGGCGGAGGTGCAGGAGCGTTCGTACGAGCAATACCTGCACGTGCGGCCGGGCCAGATGGGCCAACTTGCGGAGAACGCGCTCGAAGTGCAGTGCCAGAGCTGCGGCGCGAGGTCGTTGTTCATGCCGCCGGAAGTTGCCGGCCGGTGCGAATTCTGCGGCGTGCAGATCGTGGCCCAGGCGAAATCTGCGGATCCGATCGTCGCGCCGGAAGGATTGTTGCCGTTCAGCATCGGGCAAAAAGAAGTCACCGATAGTTTGCGCGACTGGCTGTCGTCGCGGTGGTTTGCGCCGAACGATCTCAAACGCTTCGCCGAGCCCGAAGCCATTCACGGCATCTACATTCCATTCTGGACCTACGACACAAACACCACGACTTACTACAGCGGCCAACGCGGCGATTATTATTACGTCACCGAGAGTTATACCGAAAGAGATTCGCAGGGAAACCAGGTTCATCGCACTCGCCAAGTTCGGCACACGCGCTGGTCACCAGCTTCCGGAACCGTGTCTGGCTGGTTTGACGACGTGCTGATTCCCGCGACGACCTCACTTTCGTCAAACCGGCTGGTGGCGCTGGAACCGTGGGACCTCATGGAGTTGAAACCATATAATCCGGCGTTCTTATCGGGATTCAAAGCGCAACGTTACCAGGTCGATCTCGCGCAGGGCTTCGAACAGATGAAGCAAGTGATTGCGGGCTCGATCGAGAGCAATGTACGAGAGGACATTGGCGGCGACGTGCAAACGATCGAAGAGCTAACGACTCATTATTCCGGAATCACATTCAAGCATTTGCTGTTGCCGGTTTACGCCGGCGCGTATCGCTTCAACGGCAAAGTTTTTCAGATCGTGGTGAATGGACGGACGGGCGAGATCCAGGGCGACCGGCCGTACAGCGTTTGGAAGATCCTGCTGTTCGTCGCGTTTATATTGATAGTTGTGGTTGTTTTGGTGGCTGTGTTTGGCAACGGATAGAGATCAACGAAAGGTGAATAGCTGATGGTCCATAGACTGACGATTGTGTTGATTTGTCTTTTAGCGATGATGGGTTGTGCGAGGAGGAGCGGCACCACTAATGCGACGGCTAATTCAGACGCGCCGGTTGAAGGTGTCGAGAAGGTGAAGCCTGCGCCGGGCACCGGCAACGTGCAGGGGAAGGTGCTTTACAACAGCGTCGCGGCGCCGAATATCGAGGTCAAACTGTGCGAGACGTTCAGCCGGTTTCTCAGCGGTTGCGGCGGCAAGACCTACACAGCCAAGACCGATGCCGATGGCGACTTCGTGATCACGAACGTCGAGCCGAAAGAATACCAGGCGCTGACCGTGCGCGTTTTTGACACCGATTCATATGTGTTTGCAACCAGCGGCATCGCGGGAATCAGCGCGGCGAAGTACAACGTCGAGGCCGACAAGACAACGTTCGTCACGCCCACGCACCTCTTCAAAGGCGATCTAAAGACGGTGAATCCGAAAGCCGGGTCGCTGGTGAGCGGGCAGGATCTGGAACTCCAATGGGAAGCGTATCCTGACGCTGCTTACTACAAGTTCAGTCTTAATCCGGACAACCATCTCGTGACCGCGCCTTACGTGAACGAACGCGTCGAGGGCACGTCGTTCAAGGTCACAAAGCCGTTGGAGAAGGGTGGTTATCGCTGGAAGGTGGAGGCGTTCAACAAGGCCGAGAAAAAGCTGTCGGAAACGCCGGATGACATCAAGTTCACGATCAATTAAGTAGGTGAACCACAGATTACGCGTTTTGGAATCCGCGTAATCTGTGGTTAATGTTATCAAACGTCACTTCTTAGGTGTTGTGACGCTGACGATGTTTGAGTACGCCGAGTTACCCGCAGCGTTGAATGCCCGGACTCGATAACGGTACGTCGTATTCTTCCTGAGTCCCGTGTTCGAGAAGCTCGTGACGTTCGGTCCTGTCTGCGCAATCTGCGCGAAGTTTGTGCAGTTGGCGTTCTGACAACGCTCGATCCTGAACCCTTGCTCATTGTTTGAGTTATCAGACCAGGTCAGATTGATCTGGGTTGCCGTAACCGCGGTCCCGGCCAGGTTAGCCGGCGGGTTCGGTATCGGCGGCGGAGTCGGCGTTGGAGTAGGTGTAGGCGTTGGTGTTGGAGTCGGCGTCGGAGTTGGTGTGGGTGTGGGTGTGGGTGTCGGGGTTGGTGTTGGAGCGCCACCACAACCCGGGAACTTGAACGAACCGATGCGCGTGCGCCAGTTGAAACTGCTCGTCGTCGCGTAATACTCACTCGTAAACCAGAAAGTACAATCGTCAACCGGATCGACAGTCAGCGAACTGTAATCGCCCCAGCGGCTGCCAGTTCCCGTCTGACTTCCCGTACCTGAAAACAGCGTCGCCTCACCCTGCCCCAAAGTGTTCAAAGGATCGCTCGCCAACCTGCCCGCGTATCGCAACTGCGGAAAGATCGATGCGCTCGATGCGCTGTAACCGATCGCGAGATTGCCGTCGCGGTCCATTGCCGCGCTTCCCATCCAACGCCATGTCGTGTCAGGTTGATAAGTGCTCTCCTGGAAGACTGTCACTGGTCCGGCAGTCACGTTTCGCAGTTCAAACCAGCGAATGCCTGCAACTCCGCCGGCGCTCACCGTGTAATTGCCGACGACGGATTCGTGAGAGCCGAAGTTGCGATAAGTGAGCCTGAACATCAGCCGGTCCGCTATCGCGTCGAGCCGCGAAGTGGTTCCCGATTGCGGCACGCACGATCGCGTCAACCCGCAGAGTTGCGTGAAACCTGCCGCTGCCGGCGATCCGACGAGTGTAAAGGTCGAATTCGCAGGCGTCGTAAAGTCGACGTCGAAGTGGAAGACGCGGTAAGTGCCACCGCCGGGCCACTCGACGAAGATGCCCGGCGCGCCGGATGGAGGCAGGTTCGAACCATCGAGATCTGCCGGCAGATAAGTTTCTTCGAGTGGTCCATTGGTGATGCCGGGCGTTACGAATGTGGCCGGCAGTCCGGCCAGCATCCTGGCGCGGTCGAACGCGAATGGTTGCGGGCCGAGGAATGACGTGCCCGTCGAGTTGAACACATTCATGCTCATGTAGTAGGCGTCGGGCCATACGCTCAAGTGCGGATAGTCGAAGAAGTTGGAACCGAGATGAAAGTCGTAGCGATGATAAGAACCGGTGGCATCGCCGGTGGTCGAAATCGCGATGCATTCGTCAGTCGGAACAGAGACGCCGGCGAACTGTGAAATGATCCAGCGATCCGCGAGTTGATCGTAGAGCACGACCGGATCGCCGCCGCCGTTGAATTCACAAACACCGCCGAAGCCGCTCCACACGGTTGAGATAGCCGATGGACCAAGCAGGGAGGCGCCGGTTGTTTTATCAAACACCTGGAAGCCTTCGTTGACCATCTGCAAGTATTGCGTTGGTCCAACCTCGCCATTCGTGTCGGGCGGCGCGCAGTTGCACGTGACGCCGGGAAACTGGATGCCGTTGAAGTTCATGTCCGCGGCGGGCATATTTGGCGTAAGAAATTCAGTCGCCGCGATCGTGTTTTGGACCACGCGATCGGGCATGTCTCGATGGAAGTGAGGAACTTTTGGGTTCCTGGGACCTTCGCGCTTGGTCTTTTCGCCCATCGGCTTTTGCTTCATCTCGCGCACCGGTATGGACGTGTCGTTACGAATTGAAATGCCGGTGGCGATCTCCTGTTTTTTACCCTGGACCGGATTGAGTGGTGGCGCGGTCGCGTTAACTGCGGCGGCTGAGGCGTTGGACCACTTGGCCTCGATAATTCGTGGCAGGACAGCGACGGCCGTGATCAAGAGGATTGAGACAACGAGAACTACTATTCGGGTTCGTAATTTCATTTTTGATCTCCCAACATCGAAGTGCCAGAACGTGCCGAGTTTTCACCTCGGAATGAAGTCAGAAAAGACTGGACTGTGGACTACTAGACAAGAGAGGACGGCGATGCGCACGCTATCACAGGTCGAGATCGCCCCGCAAGAAAAAGGGAACCACTAGATTCGCCGTTACAACTGTGCTATCTGTGTTACCGAATCCCCGGCGAGTCCAGCATAAACACCCAAGGAGCAGTGAAATGAAACTATTTCGAATGATTCTTGCCGCGATAACAGTTGCGACGTTTGCAATCCTGGCCTACACGCAGACGAGGCCGGCGGGGAACCCGGGAGCGCCGGCAACCAGACCAGCTACGGCTGCTGCTGCTCCGGCGAATATTGCGATCATCGACTCGTCGGCGTTCAGCGATGAAAAGGCGGGTATTTCGCGGGTGATGGCCGCGATGAAGGCCCTCGACGCAAAGTTTCAGCCGTTGCGCGCCGAGCTGCGCGGCATGCGCGATAGACTCACCACGATGCGCTCCGATATCGAAAAGAAGCGGAGCATTCAGGAAGCAAGAATGACCGCGCAACAGACCGACGAAGCCGACCGACTCGAAATCCAGATCAAGCGCAAAGCTGAAGATGCACAGGCAAGCTATCAAAAGGAGTCGCTGGCTTCGCTCGATCCGTTACAGAGAGACATCGGCAGCGCGTTGATCGCGTATTCACAAGCAAAAGGAATATCTCTCGTGATTGATGTCAATCGCGTCCCGGTGGTCTACGCGGCCTCGAGCCTGGACATCACGAAAGACTTCATCGCCGACTACAACCGCACACATCCGGCAACCGGCGCCGCGCCTGGCCGACCCTGACTATTCGAACTGTATGTGTAACGAGCAGGTAGTAGGTTTGATATGCAGCGTAAGTAGCGCCAACGGCGCGGCAGATGGTAGCCAGGGGCGAGTGCGAGCGAAGCGAGCACGACGCCCCTGGAATACGAAAGGTCGTGCGAGCACTGAAAGTGCGGCAGAATAGCGGTAGCTCATGACGCGCACACCCTTTCTATCGCTCTTTCAGAGCTCACAGGTCTTGCAAAATGGACCAGGGGCAACGCGCTTTGCGCTTGCCCCTGGCTACCTTCTTTGCGCGCCTATCGGCGCAGTGAATGCGCAAGTAGCGCCAACGGCGCGGCAGATGGTAGCCAGGGGCGAGTGCGAGCGAAGCGAGCACGACGCCCCTGGAATACGAAGAGTCGTTCGAGCACTGAAAGTGCGGCAGAATAGCGGTAGCTTATGACGCGCACACCCTTTCTATCGCTCTTTCAGAGCTCACAGGTCTGTCAAAATGGACCAGGGGCAACGCGCTTTGCGCTTGCCCTGGCTACCTTCTTTGCGCGCCTATCGGCGCAGTGAATGCATCGTTCGAAGATCTGGACTGGTCGCTATCGGCGCAGTAAACGCTCCGTCGCGAGGTTGATATAAGGCATGAACTTTCTGTCTACACTTCTTTGCCTGATTGTTTTCACGTTGCCGCTCGTGGCTTCTGCCGCGGAGCTCGAGATTCGTCTTGTGACCGATGAACCGGAGGCGGTGCTTGCGGTTCTCGCCAAAAAGAAGACGAACCAACCGATCACCGACGCCGACTGGAACCGGATCTTCTCCAGCGAAGGCTACACACGCCTCAAGAAACGCGAATTGGCGATGCAACGTCCTTTCGAAGAGACGGAATTTCGCAAGTTTGTACTTTCCGACGACCTGGCCCAACGGGCCGCGGTGCTTGAAGAGACGCTGGCCAAATGGAAACGCGCCGACGTAACGCGATCAGGTGAGTTGGCCCTCGCTTACCTGCCTGCGGGCGCGCGTATTCGCGCGAAGATCTATCCGGTAATCAAGCCACGAGACAACAGTTTCGTGTTTGACGTGAAAACCGATCCCGCGATCTTTCTCTTCCTCGATCCATCAGTCAGTCAGAAGAAGTTTGAAAACACACTCGCACACGAACTGCACCACATCGGTTATGGCGGCGGTTGTCCGACTGCGGAAACGGCCGCTGCGATCGCCAAGTTATCGCCGAATGCACAGGCAGTGTTGACGTGGATCGGTGGTTTCGGCGAAGGCTTCGCAATGCTGGCCGCCGCTGGTGGACCATCGATTCATCCGCATGACGTCAGCGAGGCCGCTGAACGCGCGCGTTGGGACCAGGACATGTTGAACTTCAACACCGATCTGAAGAAAGTCGAAAGCTTCTTCGCCGGCGTGTTGGAAGGAAAACTCACGGGCGACGAAATTTCCAAACAAGGCTTCTCGTTCTTCGGCACGCAAGGCCCGTGGTACACCGTCGGCTGGCGCATGACGTCGTTGATCGAAGAAACATTTGGCCGGAAGAGACTGATCGAGGTCATGTGCGATCAGCGTCTTCTGCTTGCCACTTACAATGAAGCCGCAACCATCTACAATCGCAAAGCAAAAGACCCGCTCGTCATGTGGTCGGATACTGTTGTCACGTTAAAATAACCAATCATGGAGTACATAGTTCGCAAAGCGACGCTTGCCGATCGCGAGGCAATCGGAGAACTGATTGCGCAGTCGACAAGAGATCTGAGTCGAGAACATTACGCCGATGCCCAGATTGAAGCTGCGCTCGCGTCAGTCTTCGGCGTCGATTCCGATCTCATTTACGACGAAACATATTTCGTGGCTGAACAAAATGGAATGCTGATCGGCTGCGGCGGTTGGAGCCGGCGCAAGAAGCTTTATGGCGGCGATCGATATGCAAACCGCGACGCTGAGTTTCTCGATCCTGCTATCGATCCGGCTAAGATTCGCGCCTTCTTTGTTCACCCGCAACACGCCCGCAAAGGCGTCGCGCGCGCGATCCTGGACAGATGTGAGCAGGAGGCGAAGCAACACGGTTACAACGTGTTGGAGTTGCTGTCCACTCTTCCCGGCATCAGTTTCTACGAGGCGTGCGGCTATTCGCGTCAGGGACACTTTGATCTCGAACTCGACGGTGATGTAAAACTCCCGTTCGTTCCCATGCGTAAAAGCTTGTAACCATGACGATTGAAACCAAGCGAGCATTGCTGGGACATTTCCTGGCCGCACTCGCATATCGAACGCAGAAAGCATTACGCGACGCGCCTGCCGATTTCGGTTCGTTTAGCGTCACCGAAGGCGTGCGCACGCCGGCCGAACTGGTGCGCCACATGACGAGCGTGCTCGGTTACGCACGCACGCATTTCATCGGCGGCAACTACTGGCCTGAAACGCTCTCGACTTTCGACGAAGAGATCCTGCGCTTTCACGAAATGCTCGGCACGTTGGCACAACACCTGCGCGACGGCGACGTGTTGCTGGACGGAATGACCGAAGAACGTTTGTTACAAGGCCCGTTCTCCGATGCGATGACTCATGCCGGACAACTCGCTTTGCTGCGGCGTCTCGCAGGAGCGCCGGTGGCGCCTGAGAATTTCATCGTTGCCGAGATCCGGCCCGATCGTCTCGGACGCGATCAGGCAGATCCTGTTAGTCCGGATAAAGTCTGGCCGGAAGCGCCGAAAGACTGGAACCGCGGATAAAAACCAATTTAAGGAGAGATTGAGTGAAATCTTTGTTTCTGCTCGTCATCGCCGCTGTCTTGTTTGTTGTTCCCCAGGATGAGTTCAAACCGATCACGGTCTATCTGGTGCGCCATGCCGAACGCGCGGATGAGCCACGCCAGGATCCGCCGCTGACCGATAAAGGTGTTTTGCGTTCGCAGGAACTGGCGCGCGTGCTTGGTAATGCGAACGTGAAAACGATCATCACGTCGCAGTTTCTTCGCACGAAAGCGACCGCCGAACCGATTGCGAAGAAATTAAACATTTCCGCTATGTCGATCAGTTTGAGTCTCGATCGCGCCAACCCGCGCCAGATCGCGGAACAATCGACAGCCGAAGTAACGAACAAGATCCTCGAAAACGGTGGCGCGAGCGTGCTCGTCGTCGGTCACAGCAATTCCATTCCCGACGTGATCAAAATGCTCGGCGGCGACGTCACGCCCGTGATTGACGAAAAGAAGTTTGACGATCTGTTTGTCGTGACTGTGTATGCGAAAGGCAAGGCAAAGGTGGCCCACATGAAATACGGCGCGGCGGAGTAAATCCGTTCGCCACCGACCTCTCAACAATGGCCCGTTACAGCCTGCTTTTGCGCGTTAACCATCTGGAGAGTCTGTTAACAGTCATTGCCGGCTTTGTCGCCGGCGTAGGAGAGATTTCCATGAAGCACCTGTTACTTGCGATTCTGCTGTTCTTACCGGTTACCGCCTATTCCCAGCACGGACATGCACCAGCAAAAGAGGCCGCGGCCGTTACATTGCAGGCCGGACTAGGCGACATCAACCATCCAGTTTCAACCAACAATGCGGAGGCGCAAAAGTTTTTTAACCAGGGACTGGCGTACATGTACGCCTTCAATCACGAAGAGGCCGTGAACTCGTTCAAACAGGCGGCCAAGCTCGATCCGCAACTCGCGATGGCCTACTGGGGTATTTCAATCGCCCTCGGTTCAAACTACAACGTTCAGGCTGAAGGCCCAGCGTTGGTCCAGGCCTACAGCAACCTGCAAAAAGCAATCGAACTGGCGCCCAAAGCGTCCGAACACGAACGCGGTTACATTGAAGCGTTGGCCAGGCGTTACTCGGCCGATCTGCAAGCGGATCAAACGAAGCTCGCCGTCGATTACAAAAACGCGATGGGCCAACTCGCCAAGCGTTATCCCGATGATTTAGACGCGGCGACGCTTTACGCCGAAAGCATGATGAACCTGCGGCCGTGGAAACTTTGGTCGCATGACGGCAACCCCGCTCCCGAGACGCTCGAGATCGTCGCGGTGCTCGAAGGCGTGTTGCGTCGTAATCCCAATCACACGGGCGCCAATCACTACTACATTCATGCCGTCGAAGCTTCCAACAACGCGGAGCGCGCGCTGCCAAGTGCCGCGCGTCTCGGCAAAGTCGCTCCGAAGGCGGGCCACCTGGTCCATATGCCGTCGCACATCTACAGTCGCACGGGCGACTATGCGGAAGCGGCTCAAGCGAACGTAGATGCCATCGTTGCCGATCGTGAGTACATCGCCAAGACCGGCAATCAAGGTCTCTACACGATGATGTACTACAACCACAACATCCACTTCCTGGCCGCGGCCAACGCCATGAAGGGACGTTATGCCGACTCGATCAAATCGGCGCGTGAACTCGAAGCGAACGTCAAACCGCATGTAAAAGCGATGCCGATGCTCGAGATGTTCGTGCCTTATCCGAAAGTCGCGCTGGTTCGCTTCGCGCGCTGGAATGAAGTTCTGAATGAACCGAAGCCCGAGCCCGAGTTGAAGATCACGACCGGGTTCTGGCACTTCGCTCGTGGCAGTGCATACACGGCGACGAACCAGGTCGCTAAAGCAGAAGCGGAGTTGGCCGCCTTGCAGGCGCTGATCAAGTCGCTTCCTGCTGACGCACCGCTGGGAAACAGCGGCGCCGTCAACGTCATGAAGGTTGCAGATAACGCGCTTGCCGGAAAGATCGCGTACGCCAAAGGTGACAAGAAGGCCGCCTTTGATCTGCTCAATAAGGCTGTCGTTGCCGAAGATGCGACTAGTTACAACGAACCCGCCGACTGGGATCTTCCGGTTCGCGAGTTTCTGGGCGGCGCGTTGCTCGCGAGTGGCGACTACGTCACGGCCGAGAGCGTGTTCCGTGCCGAGATCGAAAAACGGCCGCGCAACGGTCGCGCGTTGTTTGGTCTCGCCGAAAGCTTGCGCAAGCAGGGCAAGACTTCATCGGCCCAGATGGTCCAAAACGAATTCGAAGCCGCGTGGCAAAATGCTGACACGAAGCTGACGGTAGAAGGTCTGACTGGAGTGCAGCCGAAACCCGTGGCGACGGTTTATCGTCCGGCTTCGGACGTCCAGTTTTCCAACGTAATGCTGCGGACCGGCGTCAGGCTGCGTTACGCGCACCAGGGCGAGCGCGGCGGCGAGCCGATCATCATGTTGCACGGTTACTCGGATTCGTGGATGTCGTACAGCACGGTGCTGCCGTTGCTCGACAGCAAGTATCGCGTGTACATCCTGGACCAGCGTGGTCACGGCGAGTCAGACCGGCCAGCAGGCGGATACGCGTTGCAACAATTTGCGGACGACGTCATAGCATTCATGGACGTCATGGGTATCAATCAGGCGACGCTCGTGGGCCACTCGATGGGAAGCTTTGTGGCCCAACACGTCGCAGTCGCAGCGCCGGATCGCGTTAAGCGCCTGGTGCTCTCCGCCTCGGCGACTACTATTCGAAACGCCGTGGTTTCCGATCTCCAGCGTGAAGTCAATGCGCTCAAGGATCCGGTTCCGGAGAAGTTTGTGCGCGACTTTCAGTTGAGCACGATGGCTCAACCGCTCGCCGACGAGTTCGTGAAGGCTGTGGTCAAAGAGAGCCTGAACCTCCCGGCGCGAGTCTGGCGTGAGGTAATGGCTGAAATGTTGTCGCCGAAAGCGCAGGTTGACCTGGCGAAGATCAAGGCGCCGACACTCATTCTCTGGGGCGACAAAGAAACCGTCTTTCCACGGTCTGAACAGGATTTACTCCTTGCGGCCTTGCCAAACGCACGTCTGAAGGTCTATGAAGACACGGGACACTCGATGCACTGGGAGCGTCCCGAGCGTTTTGCAAAAGACTTGCAGGAGTTTATGAACTGATAGAACAACTTCGGCGCAATATCCGTGTCGCCTGTGCCGGCGTGGCAATCGTTTGCTGCTTCGCCGGCACCACGGATCTTGTTGCGCCTATAACCCGTTCTCAAACTGCTACTCAAAACAAACAACAACCTATGGCCGGACGCTCCGTCGTTCGCGCGCAACACGGCATGGTGGCTTCGAGCCAACCGCTTGCGTCACTCACCGGACTCGAAGTGTTGAAACGCGGCGGCAACGCCGTCGACGCAGCCGTTGCGATGGCCGCCGTGCTCAACGTCACCGAGCCAATGATGACGGGCATCGGCGGCGACATGTTTGCCCTCGTCTACTGGTCCAAGACAAAAGAGCTAAAAGGACTGAACGCAAGCGGACGTGCGCCACGTGCTTTGACTCGCGACTACTTCGCCAAAAAGAATCTCAAGCAGATACCGGAATTCGGCATGGAGACTGTGACCGTGCCGGGCGCTTTCGACGGCTGGGTGGCGTTGAACGAGAAGTACGGCACGATGAAGCTTGCCGACCTGCTCGCGCCTGCGATCGGTTACGCGGAAAACGGCTTTCCGGTGATGGAGAAGACCGCGGAAGATTGGGCAGCAGAAGCCGAAAGACTCAAGCAGAACGCAGCCGCCGCAGCTAACTATCTCGTCAACGGACGCGCGCCGCGAGCCGGTGAGATCTTTCGTCAACCTAACCTCGCGCGCACATTACGCGTGCTGGCGAGCGGCGGGCGCGACGCCTTTTACAAAGGCGAGATCGCCGAGGCGATTGTCGACTATTGCAAGAAGAACGGCGGCTTTATCACGCTTGAAGATCTAGCCGCGACGAAACACGATTGGGTCGAACCCATCTCGACCAACTATCGCGGCTACACAGTCTACGAGATTCCACCGAACGGGCAGGGAATCACCGCCCTGATCGCCCTCAACATTCTCGAAGGCTTTGACTTGAAGAAGCTGAGCGCGCAACCCGATCGTTACTATCACACGCTGATCGAAGCGACGAAGCTCGCCTTTGCCGATCGCAATCGTTACATCGCGGATCCGGAAGCGGCGAAAGTGCCGGTGTCCCAGTTGCTCTCGAAAGACTACGCCGCGCGACGTCGAGCCTTGATCGAGCCAAACAAAGCACTCGACTCACCACCGCCAGGGGAGATGAATCTCGGCAGTGATACGACTTACTTGACGGTCGTAGACAAAGATGGAAACGCGGTGTCGTTCATCAACAGCATCTTCGACGCATTCGGATCGGGAATCGTCGCAGGCGACACCGGCATCGTGCTGCAAAACCGCGGCACTGCTTTCTCGCTCAGCCCCGATCATCCGAATCGCATCGAGCCTGGCAAACGTCCGTTTCACACGATCATCCCGGCGATGGTTTTCAAAGATGGCGAACTGTTCATGTCGTTCGGCGTCATGGGTGGCGGGATTCAACCGCAGGCACACGTGCAGGTGCTTGTGAACCTCATCGATCGCGGTATGAACTTGCAGCAGGCGATCGACGCGCCTCGTTATCGCTTCATGAACGGCAAGAGCGTGCTGTTCGAAGATGATATCGGCGCATCGGTGATCGGCCGGTTGATCTCGATGGGCCATGTGCGCGCGAATCCGCCCGGCATGTTGCGCTCTTCGATGGGTGGCGGACAGGCAATCATGATCGATCCTATTAGCAAGACGTTGATGGGTGCGTCAGATCTGCGCAAAGATGGAATGGCGCTGGGTTACTGATGCTGAGTTACTGATGCTGCGTTACTAATGAACGCCAAACTCGACAGTCTCATCAGCGAAGCTGACGCGATCGCGAATGATGCGCGGCAGGTTTTTGGCAGTCTCTCGCCCACGCAGCTCAACTGGAAACCTTCCCCGGAGCGTTGGAGTGTGGCCCAGTGCTTCGATCATCTCATCTCTTCAAACGGCGACTATTTGCCCATCGTAGACGACGTATTGGCAGGACGGAAGAAGTCGAGTGTGTGGCAGAAGTTGCCTCTGCTGCCGCGTTTCTGGGGCAAAATGCTGATCAAGTCGCTGGATCCTTCGTCGACGCGGAAGATAAAAGCCCCAAAGAAGTTTCTGCCTGCGCAAAGTGATGTGCCCGGCACGATTATCGAAGACTTTGTTGCTCAACAAGGATTGGTAATCGAAAAGATGAGGGCGACTGAGAACCTCGACCTCGATCGAATCGTAATAACCTCTCCGGTAGCGAGTCCTGTCACTTATAGCTTGATGGATGCTTACCGGATCATCGTTGTTCATGAACGACGACACTTTCAACAAGCGCAACGCGTTACCGCAGAGAGCGGTTTTCCGACCACGAATTAACTTCGATTTAACACACACGTAAATATGCTGACGTCCCAGAGGAGGTGACTCACATGAACCCCTTCGATCTAACCGGACCGCAGTTTCTCCTGTTCTACGTGATCTTTGCCGGGCTGGTACTCACCGGTACCGTGTTCTGGCGCAGGCGCGCCGAGTTAACCGGATCGCCCCGGATCGATCTCTCCGATCCATACTTGATTGCTTACCTGCGAGGCGGCGAAAAGGAAGTGCTGCGAGTTGCAACAATCGCATTGATCGAGAGAGGCTTACTGGTCAGAAATGGTAAGCAGATCCAATGCGCGTCAAACGTGTCGCCGGCTGCTGCGCAAAAGCCGATCGAAAAGGCGTTGTTAAAGAAATATGCGCGCGCTGGCGTTGCGTCCTCGATGTTTGAGGACGATGGTTTGAGTAACGCCTGCGAACCGTATGGCAATACGCTCAGACAAGCGCGGCTGTTGCCTGATGAGTGGGTGACCCAAAATCGGTGGATACGATTGGCGGTGGCGGGTTCTCTGCTCGGCGGTGTTGCGTTGACGAAGGTGCTGATCGCCGTGGCGGCTGGCCGCACGAATGTAGGGTTCCTGCTTGCTTTGACCATGATCGCGATCGTCGTTGCGGCGAAGTTTTCGTTTCCGCGTTTGACCGAAAGCGGCAAAGCGATGATCGAAGACGCTCAGAGTCTCTACAGTGGAATGCGAACTCGCGCGGCGTCGGTAACTGCGGGAAGCGCAGGCGGGGCAGGCGTCGAGCCGTTGATGCTGGCGGCAGTCTTTGGCGTCGGCGCGTTGACTGGACCAGCACTTTTATCTGCGGATGTCTTCGAGGAGGAGCATAAAAAAATGGCGTCAAACTCGTGCTCCACTTCGCATTCAGGTTGCGGCTCCGGGGGCAGTTCGTGCAGCAGCGGTGGCGGCAGTTCATGCGGCAGTTCCTGCGGCGGTGGGTGTGGTGGCTGTGGAGGATCGTGATGCCTGATCGCTTTGGACTTGGCTGGCGCCCGCAACTGGCGCTCGGAATTCTTTCGCATCTCGATCGAATCGACATCGTCGAAGTCATTGCCGATGATTACTTTCGAGCGCCGAGTCGCGAGCGCCGTGCGTTGCGGACGCTCGGCGCGCAGACGCCGGTCACGCTGCACGGCGTAACGCTGGGAATGGCTTCGTCAGCGCCAGTCGAAACAAAACGACTCGATCAAATGGCGCGGCTGTGCGAAGAAGTCAGACCGGTTTCGTGGTCCGAACATCTCGCATTTGTGCGCGGCGGCGGAATCGAGATCGGACACCTTGCTGCGCCACCGCGAACGACGGCGACCATAGACGGCGCCATCGCAAACCTTCGACGAGCCCGCGCGATTGTCGGCGTCTCGCCGCAGGCGGAGAACGTCGCGACGTTGATCGATCCGCCGGGCAGCGAGCGCGACGAGGCGGCGTGGATCTCGGAGATCATTCGTCACTCGGAAAGCGATCTGCTGCTGGATCTGCACAATCTTCACGCCAACGCGCGGAATTTTCACTTCGATCCGGTAGACTTTATCTCGCGTATGCCTGCGGAACGAATCAGCGCCGTTCATCTGGCGGGTGGAATTTGGATCGGGCGCGACGGCGCGCAGCGGTTGCTTGACGATCATTTGCACGACGTTCCCGATCCGGTTTATGAACTGCTCGAAGAAGTTGCGGCCCATGCTTCGCGCGAGTTGACGGTGATTATCGAACGAGACGGAAAGTTTCCGCCGATCGAGTGTTTATTGGACCAACTCGATCGAGCGCGGCATGCGGTCGCGCGGGGAAGACAACGCGCACAGTTGGCAGCGGCATGAGTGACTCAAGTCTTGAAGCATTTCTCGCGCGGATTTACGTTGACGAAGTTGCGCGCGAGAAGTTTCTTGCCGATCCGCGTGGCGAAGCGGTGAAGGCCGGACTCACGGAACAACAGGTTGAAGACGTAGTGAAGATCGATCGCGAAGGGCTCGAGATGTTTGCGGCGAGTCTGAAGAGGAAAAAACAGGGCCATAGATGATCAGATCGATCACGAGTCGCGACAACTCACTGTTACGCCTCGCCCGCACGGCGCGAGAGGGAAAAGACACCGAATACATCTTTATCGAAGGCTTGCGGTTGTGCGAAGAAGCACTGCGGTCGTCGTTGAAGATCGAAGCGGTTATTGTTTCCGAAGAGTTGTTGCGCAAGGAGCGCGCGGCGGAGGCAATAGCAGAGTTGTCGCAGGCTTCGCGGCGCAGCGCGTCAGTCAGCGAAAAGCTTCTCGAATCAATTTCTTACACGAAGACGCCGCAAGGCATAGTCGTGCTTGCCGAACGTCCCGAATCTTCTGAAAAGCGATTGTCCGCGAGTCTCGAACACAATCCGCTCCTCGTAGTCCTGCACCAGATCAATAATCCCGTAAACGTGGGCGCTATCCTTCGTACCGCGGAAGCAGCGGGCGCTGGCGGCGTAATCACGACGAAAAACACGAGCGATCCGTTCTCGCCGAAGTCGCTGCGTGGCGCGATGGGCTCTGCGTTTCGACTGCCGATCTGGACTGGTCCAGGTTATGAAGCGATGATCGCGTGGTGTCGAAAGCGCGGCATCGAAACCGTTTGCGCGGACGCCGAAGTCACTCTTACCCACACCGAGATCGATTGGACGCGGCCCATTGCCCTTGTCATGGGACCTGAATCGACCGGATTCACGGCTGATGAAATGGAAGGCGCGACACGGATCGTCAGGATTCCGATGCATGGCGCGGTTGAGAGTTTGAATGTGTCGGTAGCAGCGGGGATCTTGTTGTTCGAAGCCGCGCGTCAGCGATCACTCTGAATACACACCTCTGTGGCCGGAAAGGCTTTCGCGGAACCACGTTTGATCCACGCTACGATCGTGTAGATTCCCGGCTTGTCGTTGAAGAGCGTGATCGGCACGCTGAAACTGCCATCGGGTTCGATGTCGATGTCTCCTTGCGTGCGATCGGTATACATGAGTGGCGGCATGACTTTCGGGCGCAACACCTTCGATTCGTCCGGCAGGCCGTAGGATCGCGGTTCTCGCAACCAGTTCAACTCCGGTGTCTTCGGCAGCGGCTCGTAGAAGACTTCGATACTGTTGAGCGCGTAATCGCGTTTCAACATCTTTCCGGCAAACATCACCTGGCTTCCCGGTTTTGCGACGCGGGGAATATCCTTCACCTCGACATACTTCGCGACAAACAACTGGACCATTCTCAATCGCAGCTTCTCGACCGCAATGCCGAAACCCACGTGAGTATGTTGTGGCGCGAGGATCGCTTTACGGTGACCGTCGTTCGGCGGTGTCTCCTGGTACAGCCGCAGGTGCAGATAAGACGTGTCCTGCTTCAAGTCGCTCATTTTGCTGGACCACGTGTTATCGGCGGCAGAGACATTCTCCTGCGTCGCGGCAGTGCCGCCGGCGAACGAGTAGCGATGATATGGCTTGAATCCGTCGCGGCCCCAGTGACTCGCAAACTCGTGCGTCGCCATCTCGACTGCGTGATTCGTCGCGACGCGCGTAGCGAGTTCGTCGATTGCCAACAGCGGCACTTTCGCGACGGCGCGTTCTTCGTTCACCATTTCGAGCAGGTTGGCTCGGAGTTCGGCGAATCGTTCGAAGTCTGATGTTTGTTGAAACGAGAAAAGGAAGCGATCGAAGACGCAGAAGCTAAGCGGGGCACTGGCCGCTTCGAGAAACATGCGCCTCGACATGGGGAAGTGACGCATAGACCATCAGCACGAATTTAGCGACGAAACCTGCGGCGACGAACGAAAAGATAGAAACCGGCAATGACCAGCGACGCAGCAACGATCATGAAGCCAAGCTGTTTGGTGGTAACACCGCCAACGCCGGCACTGATGCCTCCCGACTCCGCCATCATTTGTGGCCCAAGCATCGACATGATCATCGTGATGACCATGGCCAACACGGCAATCGAAACAACTACAAGGAAAACCAACAGCGTTGCCTGGAAGAGCCTTTGCATAATTACTGCTCCCGATAAGCCGCGGCTAATCCCTCGGCGCAATCAATCGAAATACCGAGGTCGCGCAGCAAGCCATCTTCCAATCCGTAGATCCAGCCATGGACCACCAGTTCCTGTTTACGCTGCCACGCGCTCTGCACGATCGTCGTGCGACACACATTCAGCACCTGTTCCATCACGTTGAGTTCGCACAGTCGATCGAGGCGCTTCGCCTTGTCGTCGATTGTCTTCAGCGTCTGCTCGTGTTCGCGAACGACGTCCTGCACGTGTCGCAGCCAGTTATCAATCAAACCGAGCTGGGAGTTTTCGAGCGCGGCCTTCACGCCACCGCAGCCGTGATGGCCACATACGATGATGTGATCCACTTGCAGCACGTCGACGGCGTATTGCATGACCGACAGGCAATTGAAGTCGGTGTGGACGACGACGTTCGCCACGTTACGATGCACGAACATCTCGCCAGGGACTAACCCGACAAGCTGATTCGCGGGTACGCGGCTGTCGGAACATCCGATCCAAAGGAACTTCGGCGATTGTTGTTTGGCTAACGTCTGAAAGAAGTCGGGATCGCTGGCCTTGATCCCCTCAGCCCACGCCTGGTTTTGATCGAGAAGACGTTTTAGATCTTTCATGGTAACTGCTGCTCTGCGAACTCTGCGGGTCTCTTTGTTCTCTGCGTTAAATTATTTGTACAGGTATCGTTAACGCAGAGGACAAAGAGACCCGCAGAGTTCGCAGAGAGACCAAACAGGATCAGGCAATCATGTGTTTCACCGTAACCTGCGGCACGTAGTTCACGGGCATGTCGCCGTTGTCGGCGCGCAGGTGCTGCCAATCCTTCGGTTTCAGCGAAGCGATCAGCTCTGCTCGGTTCTTCGTCTTGAGCGGTTTACCGCCGTATATCTTGCCCATTCGCTGCAAAGTTTTTTCCGGAATCGCGCCGGAGAACATCCACAGCGGCCAGGTGAAGTTTGGTCCATTGAGCCTGCGTAACTTATAGAGCCACATAGCGATAGATCCGACGCGCCAGGCCATCGGTCCCCACCAGCTATACTGTCCCGGCCGCAGGTTCATCTTCCAGCACTTCATCATCAGTTGCCATTGCAGCGGCGTCAATTGCTTAGTCTGCCTGACGCCTTCTTCTTTCTCCATGCGCGTGTCGTGCAGCGGCGTGAAGATCGATGGGATCAGGAATGCGAAGAGTCCGCGGCGTTCCATTTCGTAAACGAGGTCGATCGTTTCCCTCACGTCCTGGTCCGTCTCGCCGGGATTGCCGACGATCAACGTCATCGCCGGGAACCAGTTGTTCTCGTTCAGCACGCGCAGCCCTTCGAGCACGACGCTGGGCCAGTCTTCGATCGAAAACGGCACGCCTTTGCTCGACATGATCTGTTTCGCCATCCGTATCGAACCAGTTTCGAGCCCGATCAACGGAGCGAGTGCTTTCTTCTGCGGATGAGTGCTGAGATATGGGAAATGGATCGGGCTCTTCGGCAACAACACGTCGGATAGTTGTTTGATGAGCAGCGGATCGACGACCGCGGGCGCGATCGTGCAGTGACTCAGCACGTGTTGTTCGACGCCGGGCGTGTTGACGATGTCCGTGTAGAGATCGACGAGCGCTTCGCGATTCGGAAAGTAGAACGGTGTATTCGTATGGACCTGTCCCCAGATGAACATGTCTTCCGTTGCGAGCGAGATCTGCTTGTTGCCGTTGCGAACGTTGGCGCGCACGGCGCCCATGATCTTGTCTTTCGGCAGATCGATTTGCGGGTTGAGATCAGGAACACAGAACTTGCAGCGGCGGCCGCAGCCGGTTGTCATTTCCACGACGCCGAAAGTCGTGCGCGTGTCGGGGAAGAGAATCGCCTCGCGTTCGAGCGGATGTTTGACGTCGATGCGGCGCGGCAGTTCCTCGCCTTGTATTGCTTTGCGAAACAGTTCGAGGGTGTCGGCTGATTCGCTGCGTCCTTCGACTACGCAGTCGACACTCAATTCTTCGTAAGTGTTTGTTTGAATTATCTGCCAACCACCCGAGCCGCCCACGATCACTTTAAAATTATTGCGATAGGGATTGGACTTGATCGTCGCGAAGAGTTGTCGCGAGTAGTGGGAATTGATCGGCATCTTCGACGAGCCGAAGATCGACGTGTAAACGCCGGCAGCGAACGTTACTCCCAGTGGATTATGGGTCGACACACCGACGACGCGCGTGCGTGGACCGACGAACTTGTGGAGATCGTCCGGATAACAGGACACGATATCGTCTTCGCGATACTGGCGCTGGAGCGACTTCTCGACGAGACGCACGCCGGCCGGCATATAACGAGCCGAACCGTCTTCGTTGTACTCGACGTCACGCCACTTTGGATACTTTCGATTGATGATGCCTTCCATCCAGATCGGCAACGAAGCCATGGCCATCTGAATGAAGTAACCGGCATGATCGATCGCTTCGGTAAGTGGTGCAGTCAGAACGATCAGACGTCCACCGTCGGAAGGTCCATCAAGGGGCTGTGGAAGAGCAGCGGGGTTCTCTTTCATGGGCGTTTACACTAAGTTAATCATTCGAGCTTTACAAGAGTTTTGTGCTTTGTGCTTGGAACTTTGTGCTTTGTTGCTTTTTCCACGTGGCATACCAACAAAGGACAAAGTACTAAGCACCAAGCTCTATTTCAACCCAGATAGGCCAATGGTCCGAGACGTTTAGCGGTTTGGCGACGCCCCAGCGGGCAATCTTCAATCCGCGGGAAAAGATCCAATCGGCGTGCATCAATAAGCCGCCGCCGCGCCACGTCGACGTTCCGGTCGGATAAGGCGTCGTGTAGCCGCGCGACTCGAGAAACCGCCGCGTCTCGATGCACTTCTGACTGGAGAGAGTGTTGAAGTCGCCGAGGATGAGCGTCGGTAACGTGGTCGATTCGGCATGCGCAGCGAGCACTTCGAGCTGCGCGAGTTGTCCGTCAGACGCGGCGTGCGGATCGACGTGCGCGTTGAGGATGCGAATCTGATGAGACACGGCTGAAATCGTCGCGGCCATCGCGAGCCGCGGACGCCAGGGACATTCCTGCCACGGCAAATCGAGCCGCGTCACGTCGCTCATCGGCAAACGGCTCAACAGGGCGACGCCGGTATCGCCTTTGTCGTGGAGATCGATCGGTTCTTCGAAGTCGAGCCACCATTGCCGCTTCACCGGTTTGATACCGCGCGGAATGCCCGCGGGCGCGTGGGCCCAGTTCATCTGCAACTGCGACGCGAGTTCGCACGCGACGTGATGACCGCCGGTGCGCACGGTTCGTTTGTCAGCTTCCTGCAACGCGAGCACGTCGACGGCAGGCAGCAGCTTTCCAGCGGTGAAAGCACGCGCCGCAACTGAGATCAGGTTGCCAATGTGCTGCGGACGGCGCGCGAGGCTCATCAGTCCCAATTTACGGGCGATGCCACCGGGAATGAGATACGGACCACGCGCGTAACGGATGTTGTATGAAGCGACGACGAGTTTGGTACGTTCGGAATCTGCCGGGTGATTGTTAGAATGGTCCCCGAATTCGAGTTTTTCTTCTTCAGTTAACGGGGGAATTGCAGTGACCATGGTGCTGGCAGTTGTTGACGACATGTTCTTCGCGTCTAAGATTCGCGCGACAGCGGAATCGGTTGGCGTCGAAGTCGCGTTCTCAAGATCGATTGAGAAACTGATTGAAAAGGCGCGGGAAGCTAAGCCGGAGTTGATAGTAGTTGACTTGCACAACACAAAACTTGACTCGATGGCGCTCGCAGCCGATCTCAAGGCCGACGACGAACTAAAAACGATCCCGTTGCTCGGTTTCTTTTCGCACGTTCACACCGATCTGCAACGAAGCGCGGTCGCGGCCGGGTTCGATAAAGTGATTCCGCGATCCGTGTTTGCGCGCGACCTCGGCCAGATACTGACTACAACGCCGCAGTGACCGGCGCGATCACTTCGTGGATCGATCTGACCTCGCTCACCATCTGTTCGTACTGATCGAGTGTTAAGGCTTGCGCGCCGTCGGAGAGCGCGTGTTCCGGTTGATCGTGGACCTCGACGATCAATCCGTCGGCGCCGACGGCAACACCGGCGCGCGCCAGTGGCGTCACCATGTAGTTCTTTCCAGTGCCGTGCGACGGATCGACGATCACCGGCAAGTGCGAAACGCGCCTGACTGCGGTGACGGCTGCGAGATCCAACGTGTTTCGCGTGTGTTGGGCGAAGGTGCGAATGCCTCGTTCGCAAAGCACGACCTGGTAGTTGCCTTCGGCCATCACGTACTCGGCGGCGAGTAACCATTCGTCCAGCGTGGCGGATAGTCCGCGCTTCAACAACACTGGAATGCGGGCCTTGCCGGCGCGACGCAGAAGCGTGAAGTTCTGCATGTTGCGCGCGCCGATCTGGATCACATCGCCGTAACGTTCGACGAGATCGACGCCTGCTTCGTCGAGTGCTTCCGTAACGATCTTCAAACCGTAAGCTTCACGGACGTCGGCAAGTATCTTGAGACCTTCTTCGCCGAGACCCTGGAACGCGTAGGGCGAAGTGCGCGGCTTGTAGGCGCCGCCGCGGAAGAAACGCGCGCCGCTGCGACGCACCGCTTCCGCAATCGCAAACGCCTGCGCGCGACTCTCGATCGCGCAGGGACCGGCGATGATCGCCAACTCGTCGCCGCCGATAGTCGCATCGCCGACGCGCACCACGGTTTTTTCGGGGCGCAAGTCGAGCGTAATCAGTTTGTACGGTTTACTGACGCGGATTGCTTCGGCGACGCCGCCGAGATTTTCGAAATGAGACGGATCGATTGCCGATGGATTGCCGGTGATGCCGATGGCGGTGCGGGTCGTACCGGGCATCGGATGCGGTTTGTATCCCAGCTCTTCGATCACGCGCAGGACAGCGTCGATCTGGCTGTCGGTGGCGTCGGCTTTCATTACGATTAGCATGTTCTTACTCTTCCGGCTTTTGGGTTTTAAGTCTTAGGTTTTTGTGCTTTGTTCTTTGTCCTTGGTACTTTGTTCGCTAGCGAAAGAACCTTTATGGAATACGTTTCGTTCACCAGCGAACAAAGAACAAAGCACAAAGCACAACGCCTCACATCTGATCGGGAACGTTGATGCCAAGGATGCCAAGGGCTGCGGTCAGTCGGGCACGGACAACTTTCGTCACGGCGATCAATACAGCGCGTCGCACAACATCTTTCTCAGTGAGAATGCGATGGTCGTGATAAAACCTGCTGAAGGTTCGCGCAAGCGAAAAAGTGTACTTCGCCAGGTTGGCGGGCTCCGCAGACTTGCGACACTGTACTATCACATCATCGAGTTGCTGCGTCAACATTAACAAGGACCAGATCTCCGTGCCGCGCTCGCCTGAAAGTACCTCCGTCACCTGCCGCTGCACCTCAGCATCTTCCGCCAAGCTATCTATTAACGAATCAGCCTCGGCCACGGTTTCACGACCGAGCTTGCGGAAGATCGAGTTTGTTCTCACTGCTGCATACTGGCAGTAAGGCCCCGTCTCGCCTTCGAAGGAAAGCGCCTCTGCGAAGTCGAACGCGATCACCGTATTCCGCGTAAACTTCAGCAGGAAATAGCGCAACGCGGCAACTGCGACTTCGTGCGCGGTCGCTCGCTTGTCTTCGTCAGCCAACTCGGGATTTCTTTTGTCGACTTCGGCAAGCGCGCCTGCTTCGAGTTGGTCGATCAGATCGTCGGCTTTGACGCCGAGACCTTTACGTCCGCTCATCTCGATGTAAGGACGCGCGCGATCTTCCTCGCTCAACTCGATGCCGAGTTCTGCGCAGGCGGCAGGCGACAGCGCCACCATTTCGTAACTGAAGTGGACGCTCGCGTCGTCGCCGATCTCAGGCACGACTGCGGCGACACCACGGGCGACGATGTCCTGCGGGTACGACTGTCGCGAATCGATCACGTTGTAAACGGTGACGCCGCCGCCGAAATGCGGACGCGTTTGTCCGCTCTCAGTTTCTGCATCAGCATCCGTTGTGGTGACCCACAAGACGTGAGCGTCGGGATAAGCGCGAAAGACCTCGTAATGGAAATCGAGTCCGAGCTTGCCGAGTTTCCAGAGTTGATAAGCGATGTCTTTGCCGGTGTAAGTGACCGTTCCGTTCGAACGCACGATGATCTTGTCCGACTCGTGTTCGTCAGTGCCGGTGTGTGATTCAAACGGCATCACCCAACAGCCCGCGTGGCGTCCCTCGGGTTCATACCTGATCACTCCGGTGCTCTTCATCAGCGAGAAGGCGCGTTCCCAGAAGTGCAGGTGCAGGATGTCTGACTCGCGGGCGAGCAGGTCGTAACGAATGCCGAGCCGTTCCATCGTGTCGAGAATGCATTCGACGTTTCGGGTGGCGACGTAATCGGCCAACTCGGCGATGGGATTGTCGCCGGATTCAATCGCGTGCAACACGTCGGCGCGGAGTTTTGCTTTTTCCGGGTTGATGGCGCCTGCAGGATTGCCGTCGCGGTAGAAGAGACCGACTTTCGTGTAGAGATCCCAGCAGTAGTAATCGAAGGGATAATCTTCGGCGAGCGATGCTTCGAGGGCTTTGATCTGGTCGAGGTCCTTCTGTTCGAGATGAAGGAAACCGACGACGACGTCGGCGACCTGGACGCCGGTGTTGTCGATGTAGTTTTGGACTTCGACGCGATCACCCGCGGCTTGCAGGATGCGCACGAACGTATCGCCGAGCACGGCGTTGCGAACGTGGCCGATATGCGCGGCTTTGTTCGGGTTGATACTGGTGTGTTCGACCATTTTCTTCGGTCGCTCTTCTGAGGGAGCGGCCGGTGCGAGTTCCGGATTGGCGATGAGATTGAGCAGCGTGGCGCGATCGAAAAAGACGTTGACGTAACCGGCGCCGGCAATCTCGACGCGGGCGACTTCGGGTATGTCTTCGAGTTGTTGTTTGAGTTGTTCGGCGATGGCGCGCGGGTTTTGTTTTTCGCCGGTTTTCTGTTTGACGAGTTTTGCTAACTCGAACGAAACAGGAAAGGCGAGATCGCCGAGTTCGGGTTTCGGTGGCTGATCGGCATTGAGTTGTTCGAGTTCGACGCCGAACACTTCGACCGCCGCTGCACGGATTCGATCTTTTAGTCGTTGTTGGAGTTCGATTAGGGTCATGTGTGCAAAAGGGCAGAGTATAGCGGATAACGCGGATATGCTACCATCGCGCGAGTCATGCAAGCTTTGATTTCGGCTGAGTTACGCCGCCGGTTTACGCAGGCGCAGCGTGTTTTAGTGTTGACTGGCGCGGGTGTTTCGGCCGAGTCGGGCGTGCCGACGTTTCGTGGTGGCGGCAACGCGGCCGTCTGGAAGGGAAT
Organism: Pyrinomonadaceae bacterium; assembly: GCA_035276045.1. Lineage (GTDB taxonomy): Bacteria > Acidobacteriota > Blastocatellia > Pyrinomonadales > Pyrinomonadaceae > PSRF01. The sequence continues at coordinate 37,795 of DATELZ010000015.1, forward strand.
GCCGTTTGACGTCATCTCGTCTGGGCAGATGCTCGAGCGGAATTTGCCCGCCGTTTGGGAATGGTTTGACTATCGTCGCGGCGTGCTCGCCTCGCTCGCTCCAAATCCGGCGCATTACGAGATCGCGCGGTGGCAGGAGCGCTTTACGGGGTTCACGCTCGTCACGCAGAACGTCGACGGGTTGCACCAGAAAGCCGGGTCGCGCAACGTTATCGAGTTGCACGGGAACGTCTGGCGGGCGCGCTGCACGCGTTGCCGGCTTAATCACGACATGGCCCAAAGCGCGCGACCCGAAGCTTGTCCGTCGTGCGGGAACGAATTTCGACCTGACGTGGTGTTGTTTGGCGAGATGTTGCCGGCGGGCGCGTTTGAGTTTGCTTCGAATAAAGCGGCAGAGTGTGATCTCTGTTTTGTAGTTGGGACGTCAGCGCTGGTCTATCCTGCGGCGGGATTACCGGAGATCGCGAGCGCTGCAGGCGCGTACGTGTGCGAGATAAATCCCGAGCGGACGCCGATTTCAGATCTTTGCGATGAAGTGATTACCGGAAAGGCAGGCGAGGTACTGCCGCTTATTGGTCAATGAAAACTCTTTACTTTGATTGTTTCGCGGGTGCGAGCGGCGACATGATACTCGGCGCGATGGTTGCCGCTGGAGTCGATCCGGATGCGCTTCGCGAACAATTGTCGCTGCTGAATGTCGAGGGTTTCAAGATCGACTTCGAAACCGTTAATCGTTCCGGTTTGAGCGCGACTTACGCGCGTGTTGAGACCGTTCACGAACACAAGCACCGGCATCTATCGCATATCCGCCGCATCATCGAGGATTCAGGTGTCAGCGACGTCGCGAAAGATCTGTCGCTGCAAATCTTCATGCGACTCGCCGAGGCCGAAGCCCGCGTTCACAACGAACCTGTAGAGAAAGTTCATTTTCACGAAGTCGGCGCGCTTGACGCCATTGTCGACGTCGTCGGCGCGGCGATCTGTTTCGATCTATTAAAGATCGATCGCTTCGTTTGTTCGCCGCTGCACGTCGGCAGCGGCATGATCAAGATGGCGCACGGAAACTTTCCGGTTCCGCCACCAGCCGTCGCGGAGTTGTTGTGTGGCGTGCCGTTTTATTCTGGCGACATCAAGGGCGAACTGCTTACGCCGACCGGCGCGGCCATCATCACGACTGTCTGCAAAGAATTTGGACCGATACCAAGTATCAAAACTGATCGCACGGGCTACGGCGCGGGGACACGCGAGTACGAAGACTTTCCCAACGTGCTGCGCGTTCTCGTTGGCGAAACAGAGGCCGCGGACGCCGCTTCCGAACGACTGTGGATGATCGAAACGAATATTGACGATGCGTCGCCACAGATTGCCGGTTATGTGATGGATCGCGTCTTTGAGCTGGGCGCGCTCGATTGTTACTTCACCCCGGTGCAGATGAAGAAGAACCGTCCCGGCGTGCTCTTGTCTGTCCTTTGCGGAGCCGAAGAGAAGGAGGCGGTGATCAAGTTGTTGTTTGTCGAAACGACGACGCTGGGGGTTCGCAGTTACGAAGTCGAACGGCGCGCATTGCGGCGCAGCATCGTGCAGGTGGAAACGCAGTATGGCCCAATATCTGTTAAAGTGGCGCACCTCAATGGGCGCGTCGTAAACGAGATGCCGGAGTTTGAGCAGTGCCGTCAGGCAGCAATCAGCGCAGACGTTCCGTTGAAAGTGGTTGAGGAGGCAGCGCGCGTCGCGCTGGCGAAGAGTCGTGAGTAACAATAAAGAAGTGGATCTCGATCGGATCGCGCAAGGTGTGCGTCTGATCATCGAAGGCATCGGCGAAGATCCGGAACGTGCGGGATTGATAGGCACGCCGAGACGCGTCGCCGAGATGTACGCGGAATTGACGCAGGGAATGCGTGAAGACCCGCAGCAACACGTGTTGCCGCTGCCGGGTGACAAACACGACGAGATGGTGATCGTGAAAGACATCAGCATCGCCTCGTTGTGCGAACATCATCTCGCGCCGTTTGTTGGGAAGTGTCACATCGCTTATATCCCGAAGGGCGGACGCATTCTCGGAATCTCGAAACTCGCGCGACTCGCGGAAACGTTCTCGCGCCGTCTTCAACTTCAGGAACGCTTGACGACCGACATCGCCAACACACTCTTCGAAGGTCTAAAGCCACTCGGCGTCATGGTGGTGATCGAAGCGGAACACACTTGCATGACCTTGCGCGGAGTGCGAAAGGCGGACGCAAAGACGGTGACCTCCGCTGTACTCGGCGGTTTCCGCAGCGACCCGCGCACCCGCGCGGAAGCAATGGCACTTATTAAGGGACGGGATTGATGACGCGGAGACGCGGGGACGCGGGGATGGGGAGACATGGGGACGGGGGACGCGGGGACGGGGAGAAGGTCGATGTGGCGGAACGATTTGGTCAATCTAATAAACCACGGCATTTTTACGCCTCCGCGCCATTACCACCGCGTCCCCGCGTCCCCGCGTCCCCGCGTCTCCCCGTCCCCCCGTCTCCCCCTCTCCGTCCCCCTGTCCCGTCCCGCTTTCGGAGACT
>DATELZ010000016.1:0-41347 GCA_035276045.1 Pyrinomonadaceae bacterium
CAAACGCAGCCGTGTTGAAGAAGCCATTCAGACGTGACTGCGTGCTGCCACTCGTCTCGAAATTCCCACTGAATCCGGGCGAGAAGTTGGCGCGCTGGATGATGTTGTTGCCGACGATATCGACGATCGAAAACGGAGTTCCAGTCTGCAACGTCAGGATGCCGTTCAACTGCCAGTTGTTGAGCACGACGCGCGCCGAACTCGAATCTGAAACGAGTTTCGGCACGTCGTAAACAAAACTGGTGACAAAGCGATGGCGCCGATCGAAATCGGATGGTCCATAGTTGGTCCGCCAATCGAGCTGGTCGCCGGGCGTGGCAAACAACTCGTTGATGGTCCCACCCGAGTAGTAATCGTTCGACTTGCCGTAAGTATAAGCACTCAGGAACTGCAAGCCGCGGCTGAAGCGCTTCGTGACGCTGAGTTGCAGCGAGTTGTATTCGGAGTTGGAACTCGACTGCACCTGTTGAATGCCACCGGCAACGTTCTTCTGCGTCGACAACGCTGTGCCAAGCGGCGCGGTGAACACGTTTAGGGCGCGATTGTAAACCGGCTGGTTCAACGTGATTACCTGGAGCAGTTTGGTCCCTTTCGAACCGACGTAACCGGCTTCGAGCAGGAAGTCGTTGGCAAACTCCCACTGCACGTTTGCGTTGTATTGATGAACGTACGGCGTGCGCAGCTCGGGATCGATGAAGATGCCGCTGATCGGCACGCCGACGAGCGGCGACAACGGCGCTAGCGGCGAAGGAATCGTCGGGTTCACCGGAAATTGCCCCGGCTGCGGCACGGGAATAAACGGATCCGACATCGTTCGCAACACGCCCGGCAGTCCTACGGCCAACGCGAGATACGGATAGTTGAGCAATTGGGTGTTGGCGTAACGGGTTGAAAAGCGATCGTAGTAAATGCCGTAACCGCCGCGCGCGACGAGCGAGCCTGAGTCGTTCAGACGATAAGCAAAACCGATGCGAGGGGCGAAGTTGTTCTTGTCGTTCGCGACCAGCGTGTCTTCGACGGTCGGAACGCCGGCGAGTGTTCCGTTACCTGCCTGCACGAAACCATTCGGTGGACCAGCAGGCGCGGCCGTTGTTCCCTGGCGAAACTGGTCCGGCAGAAAGTTAACGAGACGCCCGCGCGTGTCGACCGGATAACCGTAGAAGTCGTAGCGCACGCCGAGATTCAACGTCAGCCGAGAATTGACTTTCCAGTCGTCCTGGACAAAGCCGCTCCAGTCGTTGACACGCAGCGCGCGATCGAAAACGCCCGAGCCGATGATCGAAACGCCGTTGCCGATCAGGAAGTTGTTGAAAGTGGAAAAGATCACCTGACCGCGAGAGAACGCATTGAAATAGAAGTTGACCTGCGAGCGACGGTATTCACCACCAAAGCGCAAACGATGATCGCCGGCGACGACTGACAACGTGTCGCCATAAGTAAACGCGTTGATGCGGGACGACTGATCGGCAAACGGCGACGATCCGAGCGTGAACAGTCCGGTCACCGTAAACGTCGGCATGCCGGGGAACAGGTTGCGCAGCGGCGTGTTGATGCCGAATTGCTCCGCGGTGAAGGGCTCTTCGGCAGACGACGTCACGCGCAAGCGGCTGAAACCAAAGCGCGCCTGGTTCACGATGTTTGGCGAGATGACGTAAGTGTCGGTGATCGAGTTGAGATCCTGAATGATGTCGAGCGACCCGCCGGTGCCGGGCAATTGAGTGTTGCCGTTGCCGAGTCCCGCGAAGTTGTAGTTGGCTTGAAATGTCGGGTTGCTGGCGTAGAAGTTCTTGACACTGATCGTGTGGCGATCGTTCAAGCGCCAGTCGAAGTTTGCGTTGAACTGGTTTTCAGTGAAACGCGAAAGGCCGGAGAGTGGCGTCAGGCCCGACGACGTCGCAGCGGACGGTATCGCGAACTGGCCGTTCGGCAATCTCGCGTTGAGCACCGACACGATCACCGGATTGATAGCTGCGGCCGGCAGATTGAAAGCGGCGGCGAGACCGGCGGCGGTGCGGTTGTCGTCGCGCAACGCGGGTGGAATCGTCGGAAACATCAGGCTGTTATTCAACGATGCGCCGTTGCGCTCGCGCGTGCCCTGGTACGAGCCGAAGAAGAAGAGACGATCCTTGATGATTGGACCACCGAGCGTGCCGCCGAATTGATGGCGGCTCAGTTCGGGCCGCGGGCGGCCGGCGGCGTTGAGGAAGAAGTCGTTCGCGTTTAGCGACTTGTTTCGGAGGAAGTAGTAAGCGTTGCCGTGAAAATTGTTTTCGCCGGACTTGGTGATCGCTTCGACGTTGCCGCCCGCGTTACGTCCCTGCGAAGCATCGTACAGACTCGTTTGCACGATGAATTCCTGGAGCGTGTCGGTCGCGGGCACGGCGATGTTGGGTGTTGAGTTGGTGCCGATCGAATTGGCGTCGATGCCGTTGATGCGCACGTTGTTGCTCGTAGTGCGCTGGCCGTTGACCGAGATGATGGCATCGCCGCGGCCGAGTTCAGTGTTGTTGGCGACGGAAGAAGACGTGCCCGGTGAAAGCGTCAGTAACTGCTGAAAGTTCCTGGTGGGGAGGGGCAGTTGCCGGATGGTCTGCTCTTCGACGGTGCGTCCGACCTGCGAGGTTTCCTGTTGGACCAACGGGGCTTCGGCTTTGATCGTCACCATACCCGAGACTGTCGCTGCGTCGAGCCGGATCGGCAGGGTCGTAGTTTGCGTGACGTTGATTCGCACCTCGTCGATCACGACTGTGCGAAAGCCGCCCGCGATGATCTCAAGCTTGTAAACGCCGGCGGGCAATAGCGTAAAGACGAAGTCTCCGGCGTCGTTGGCCGTTGCTTCGCGTTCCTGGGCGGTGACGCCGCTGGTGAGCTTAACGGCTGCGCCGGGAACAACCGCGCCGTTGGCGTCGGTGACATTACCGCTCAACTGACCGGAACCGCCCTGGGCAAAGACAGTGGCAGTTGCCCCCCAGCAGAGGATGATGATCAGGAAACTGAGAGCTAGTCGAGTCGAGTAATACATAAGCTTTCCTCCGAAAAACAACGAACGTTCGTTTTTTAAAACACAAAAGACACAAGAAGAATTCGCCTCAAGTTCTTCTTATGGCTTTTTAGTTTGTGCCTTTTGTGGCTTGGTTTTGCGCCTCTTCGTGGTTACACAGAGCCCACGACAGTACATGCCCGTCAACTGAGTGATCACCTGCTCGTCAGTCAGGCCGAAATGTTGATTACCACCAAACAGTTTCTCCACCAGGAAGTAGTTGAAAAACTGCATGTAGACAGCGGTAAAACCGACAGCCGGATCGACATCGACGTGCAGGGCGCCACAGCTTTTCAAATCGTCAAACTGGGTGGCGAAACGACGCCGCAGGTTCTGCACCAACCCTTCAAACATCTTGCGAAAGTGACGATTCTCGAATTCGAGGACGTCGATGTACATCAGCAGCCAGAAGTCGTGGTGATCGTTCACCATCTTCTTGATCTCGCCGCCAAAACGAATCAGCGACTCGGGTTTAAGAGGCTCGTCGATCTCGTCGAAGATGGTGCGCAGGCGGCCGTCAATGGTCGTCTGGTACTTGCCGATGATCGAGCCGAGGATGTCCTCTTTGGTCCGGTAATAGTTATAGACATTGCCGAGAGAAGTCCCTGCTTTGGCGGCAATATTGCGCATCGAAGTGGCGTGAAAGCCTTGTTTGATGAACAGCTTTTTAGCTGCCTCTTCGATCCGGTCTTTGTTCTTTTCGATCGCGCTGGAACTGAGCTTGGGCATCCGCCTATAAAAACGAACGTCCGTATTTTTAATTTAGATCGGGAAGAGTGTCAAGCTTTTGAGGATGGCGGCGGTTAAATACAACGCGAGTTCGGTGAATTGGACTGACGCGCCCATGCAGTCGCCGGTGATGCCTTGAAGACGGCGGCGAAAGTATAAGCCGCTGAGCAGGGTCACGAATGCGGTAACCACGGATGCGATCAGCGCGGATTGCCACGGCACGGTCAACAATAAAACGATCGCGACGGTGACTGTGCCGATCACGATTTCGACTGCGCCCGATCGTTTTGCCACTAATCTGCCGAGACCTTCCTTACTTGCCGGCGGTAACCACGCGCCGAGTGCGAGCGGCGCCCAACGACCCGCCGCGTGGCCCACGATCAACCAACGCCAGATCTGATCGGTAGACAATGTGGATAGTAATTGTAGTTTGCTCAGGACGAGGAAGATCAACGCCAGCACGCCGTAAACGCCGATACGGCTGTCGCGCATGATCTCCAACGTTCGTTCTTTGGACCAACCGCCGCCGAAGCCGTCGAACACGTCGGCAAATCCATCTTCATGAAGCGCGTTCGTGAGCAACGCCGCGAGGATCATCGCGCCGAGTATCGACACCGGTAACGGCAACACGCGTTGCAGCAACACGAAAGCGAGCGCGGCGCTGAGACCAACGATCACCCCGACGAGTGGAAAGAAAGCAGCGGCTTTGCCGAGATCTTGCGGGGCTTCAGTTCGCGGGACCGGAAAACGGGTCATGAATTGAAGCGCGATGAAGAAGCGACGCAGCATTCAATTCACTCTTTATCGCTTACGCCTGCTTCGGCGAAGGTGGCCATCTCGCTTAGCAGTTTCGCGGCAGCGGTGATGATGTGCATCGCGAGCGCGGCGCCGGTGCCTTCGCCGAGCCGCATCGAGAGATCGAGCAGCGGTTGCTCGCCGATGTGTTCGATCAGCGCGAGATGCCCGGGTTCGCTCGAACGATGTCCAATGAATAGATAGTCACGAGCGGATGGACACAAAGCAACGGCAAGCGCCGCGGCGCTGGTCGAGATGAAACCGTCGGCAACCACAGCCACACGTTCGGCAGCAGCGCCGAGGACCACGCCCATCATGACTCCGATCTCCGCGCCACCAACCTTCGTCAGCACGTCAAGCGGATCGTTTCTGTCCGGCTGGTTAATGCGAATGGCTTTGCGGATCGTTTCTGCTTTGCGCGCGAGGTGAACGTCGTCAATGCCCGTGCCGCGGCCGGTTACGGTTTCCGGACTGCTGCCGGTCAACACGGACGTGATCGCACTCGCGGCAGTCGTGTTGCCGATGCCCATCTCGCCGATGCCGATCAAATCGATTCCCTCGCCTGCTGCTTCACGCGCGAGTTTGATTCCGAAATCAATGCAACGTTCGGCTTGTTCGCGCGTCATCGCTGGTCCAACCGCGAAGTTCGCCGTGCCGCGCATCACCTTGAGCTGAAGCAACTCTTTTCGGTCGCTTAAATCGGCGTCGACGCCGGCGTCGACGATCTTCACGTCGATCCCGCCGTTTCTCGCCAGCACGTTGATCGCCGCGCCGCCACGCAGAAAGTTGTCCACCATCTGCGCCGTGACCTCACGCGGATAAGCGCTAACGCCCTCGCGCGTGACGCCATGATCGGCGGCGACGACGTAAATGCGTTTGCCGCTAATTTGCGGCGTCGTAGTTTCCTGAATAGCGGCGAGACGGTTGGCGATTGCTTCGAGACGGCCCAAGCTGTGTGGCGGCTTGGTTAACTGTAGCTGGCGTGCGGCCGCCCGTTTTATCCACGACTCGTCGAGCGGTTTTATTTGATCGCAAATAGACATCTACGGCTTTAGTTGCGTTTTCAATCCTGCGACGAGCAGGTAGACCTCATCAGCCGCGCGGGCGAAATCCTGGTTGACGCGCCCTAACAAATCCCGAAACGTTCGTCCGAGACGCGTTTCCGGAACCACGCCCAATCCCACTTCATTCGAGACGCAAATGATCGTTTGTCCTCGCGACCGCGCTGTATTCTGAAAGTCGCCGGTGATCTCGCGGAGTGTCTGTTCGCATTGGCGTTCGTCGTTCTCACGCAACAGCCAGTTCGAAACAAAAAGCGTGAGACAGTCGACGATCACTACCGAGGCTTCGCTCGACTCTCGCAACGCTCGATCGATCTGGTAAGGCTCTTCGATCGTTTGCCAATGCACGGGCCGTTCGCTGCGATGACGATCGATCCGGGCTGACATGTCGTCGTCAAGAGCTTGTGCAGTCGCGATGAAACAGACTGGTCCATCGTGCTCTTGCGCGAGACGCAGTGCGTAGCCGCTCTTCCCTGCTCTTGCGCCGCCGAGCAATAGCACCTGCTTGTTCTCCGTTGTCATCTGTGAATTAAAGCGCCGAATAGCGTTGTTGTTTGCGCAGCAGGATAAGAAATACCGGTCCGCCGAGCAGCGCCGTGATCGCCCCCACCGGCAATTCGCTCGGCGAGATCGCGACGCGCGCCAGCGTGTCGGTCAGCACCAGAAACGCCGCGCCCAACAGAAACGACGCCGGCAGCAACAACCGCACGTCCTGGCCGAAAAGTAGCCGCGCCGTGTGTGGCACGATCAGGCCAACGAAACCGATCGCGCCGCCGACTGAGACTGTTACGCCGACGATCACTGAGCTTGCGAGAAACACGATCCGCTCCGTGCGTCGCACGTCGACGCCGAGACTCGCTGCCGATTCTTCCCCCGTGGCGAGCAGGTGCAAATCGCGCGCGTAAGCGAGCAGCACAAGCCAACCCGGCACGAGCAGAATGAGCATCTTCCAGATCAGATCGAAGCCAACCACGTCGAGACTGCCAATCAGCCAGCGCAAGATCTGCAATGACCGGCCATACGGCGCGAGATACTGAATCACGAGCACGCCTGCCGAGGCGCAAAGATTCAGCACCACGCCGGCGAGGAGCAACGCGCCCGGCAGGATCACCTTGCCTGTCGAACTCGCTAGCCAGTAGACGAGAAACACCGACACTAACGCGCCCACGAATGACATGATAAATACGATTGGGATGCCGGCGATGCTCAGTCCGAGACCCAGTGCGATCGCGATGCTCGCGCCGAACGAAGCGCCTCCCGAAACACCGAGCGTGAACGGATCGGCAAGTGGATTACGAAAGAGGGCCTGCAATGCGGCGCCCACAATCGCCAGCGAAGCTCCGACCAATCCGGCCATCAAGACTCGCGGCAAACGCAAGCGCAAAAACACCGCCCGCGCGAGGGGATCGTTTTGCAACGAAGTGAAATCGATCGGCTGATAACCCACCAACAGACCGACCGATATCGCCACTACCAGCACTCCAAACAGTAACGGCAGCGCCACGCGCAAACGCACGCCAACACGCGTCCGGTGTTTATGAACACTCTGCTGTATTGCTTCGTTCAAAATTAGTTCTGTCAGATCCCCGGCTTCATATCACTGGCCAGCCATGAAAACCAGAAGACTTCACAACTCGGACCAGATGAACGTGCGCCCGTCGCCGCGTCTCGTCCGGACTGGAGCGTCGTAGATCTCGCCGAGCACCTCGTCGTTGAGCACCATTTCCGGAGCACCGCTGGCGACGATCCGCCCGGCTTTCATGGCGAAGAGCACGTCGACGGCGGAGTCTAAAAGCATCAGGTCGTGTGTGACCATCAAGACTGCTATTCCGCGTTCGTCTCGCAAACGTCGCAGTGCTTTTGCCAACTGCGTTCGATGCTTCAGATCGAGCGCGCTCGCCGGTTCGTCAAGCAACATCACTTCCGGCTCCTGGGCCAATGCTCGCGCAACGGTCACCAGTTGCCGCTCACCTCCCGACAACTCCGTTACATGGCGGGCAGCCAAATGACCGGCGTCAAGCATGTCGAGGGCCGCGAGTGCGATCTGTTCATCACGCAAGCTTTCAAATCGAAAGCGTCCACTGTACGGACTGCGCCCCGTCAGCACGACCTCAAGCGCCGTGAACGGAAACACAGTCGTCGACGATTGCGGCACGTAAGCAATTCGCTTCGCGCGTTCACGCGCCGGAAGCTGAGCGAGCGGCGTCCCATTGAACGTGACCGTTCCACCAGCCGGCTCGATCAACCCCGCCAGCAAGCGAACGAGCGTCGACTTACCCGATCCATTCGCGCCGATAACAGCGCCAATCGCTCCTCGCGGAAGCGCCAGCGACACGTCGACAACTACCGGCGCGGCTGAGTACGCAAAACTCAAGTGCGACGCCTCGATCAACGTCGCGTTACCAGTATCACTGCCCATCGGCGAACTTCTCCGGATGCAACACCCGCGCAAACGTCTTCGCAGTTTGTCCCACAAACTGACTCGGATGAATCACCCACTCGTCAGTCATCGGATAAATCCGCTTGTTGCGCACGGCCGCCACCTCTGCCAGCTCGTCCCACACGCTGATCGGGTCCTCGCCAAACTTCCCCTTCGACCCCTGGACCATGTCGATAATCACTTCCGGATTCAGACTCAGCACTGCTTCCTTCGTAATCTTACCGTAGCCCTCCTGCCCCGGCGGAGCGACCGGTTCGCCGCCGGCGATCTGGAGCAACTCGTCGATATAACTTCCACGCGTGGCAGTGTAAAGATCGCGGATCGTTCCCGGCAGTCGATCGATCACGCACAACACGCGCGGACGCGGCAGATTAGCGACAGTCTGTCGCACCTGCTCGATCTCACCTTCAGTTTTTGTGGAAAGCTCGACTGCGGCGGCTTCGTGTCCCGTAGCTCGCCCGATCTCGACAATGGACCTTAAAACGTCAGCCAGCTTTTGGCCTTTGAGAAAAAGCGACTTCACGCCAAGCCCGTCCAGCTTTTCGCGCACGAACGGTTCCTGCGCCTCAACGCCGATCACGAAGTCAGGCTTTAGCGCGACGACCTGCTCGAGGTTGGTCCTGTCCCAACCATTGACACGCGGTTTGTTCTTAACGTCGTCGGGATACGAACAGTATTCGGAAACCGCAATCACCTGCGGCCACGCGCCAATACCGTACAGAATCTCAGTCACATTCGGACTGAGCGAAACAATACGTTGCGGCGCTTTTTCAACACCCGTGCCCGCCGAATTAACCGATCCGGGTCCACCACTACAACCTGCAAACAACAGACTGCATGCCAACAGCAGCGCAAACAAACGCGTAATGATCATCTGCATCAATCTCTAAAAAACAATCATCGCCCCAGCGCGGCCCGTGCGGCCAGGCGTGCGAAACCCGCTCTCATAGTAGTCGCGATTGAAAAGATTATCGACATAGCCGAAGAACCTGAGCGAACGAGTCTCGCCGAACGGAATCGAATAACTGCCGCCGAGATCCGCCTTCACCAGGCCGTCAAACCTGTACGCCCGGCTCGCAAACGTGTTCGAGTCGAAAATCGGCGCGAGGTAATTGCTCGACGCAACGAAATCAAAATTGATGAGGATGCGCCGCCCGAAACGCTGCGTCGCCACAAACGAGAACATGTGATCCGGGATTATCAACGAGCGAAGCACGCCCGGCACTTGCGGCGTGCGTTGCAAACTCTTCGTGTACGTGTAAGAGGTCGAGAGATTCAGCGTTGACGTCGGCGTTGCTGTCAAAGCGAATTCGGCGCCGCGAGCGATGCCCCCATTCGTGTTGCGAAAACCGCCAAACCGTCCAAACGGGTCGGTCACCGGATCGATTGCGCCGGTGAAGTCGAAGACGATCACTTCCTGGAGTCGAGTGTAGAAGTAAGTCGCCGACGCGCGAAAACGGTTTTTGTAGAACGTCTGATCGATCCCGCCGTCCACCGCGATCGAACGATCGGGACGCAATCGCGGATCGCCAAACACCGAGAACCCGAAACTGGAGAAGAAAGTTCCAAACCGCTCAAAGAGCGACGGAGCGCGATAACCGTTGCCGGCGTGAGCCCGCAGCTTCGTGCCTGACGAACGGAAGAGATACGCGATGGAGCCATCGCCCGTGTAAGCGGTCGGTGGTGAGGTGAACGTCAAGCCGCTGTAAGGCGCGCTTGTCGTCGGGGTGAAAACCGGCTGGTCCAAACTGAAAGACTGCGCGCGAAACGCGGCTGAAAGTTGTAACCGATCATCCAGGAGCCGCAACTGATCCTGAACAAAGAAGGCGTGACTCTTCTGCGTAACGTCGACCGTGGAATTCTCGACAGGGTTAACGGGAAACGAGAGATTTTTGAAGTTCTCGTTTTCAAACTCGTAACCGCCGCTGATGAAATTAGCACGCCCGGTGCGCAGGTTGAAGCGCGCGTTCAGCGTGTGCACACGCCCGTCAAAATCGGATCGCTCGCTGCCGCCAAACGGTTGAAAGCCCGCGCCTAATGGTCCATTCACAGTTACGCGATGAGTCGTTAGCGCCTGGTAATTCACGGTGTAACCAAAAGCGTCGGTTGGCTGTTGCGAGAAGGTCACCGCGCCGGCGAAGAAGTTGGCCTCGCGTTCGTTGTCCGGATCGTTTGCCGACGGAATGAAAGTAGCCGAACCAACATTCAACTGTGAAACCGGAACGCCTGATTCAAAGCGCAGCAACTCCGCGGGCGCGAGCGGGACCGCGTTGACGATGCCGGTGGGCGGGAGAGTGCCAATGGCTTCGGGAGTATTATTCAGTTGCAAGCGTGAAGTCGACGCATAGATTCGGCCTGACAGCGCAGTCGTCGGCGTGAGACGGAAGAGAACACGACCCTGGCCGCTCGTGTTGCGTGCTTCGTCTTGTCCATCGACGCCATCGGCGACGTTCAAATGCGAAACACCGGCGCTGTACACAAAACGATTTTGATTCATGCCACCCGCAAACTGAGCGCGGCCGCGAAACAGGCCGAGGCCGCCGCCTTCGGCGAGCGCGTTGCCGTGAAAAGCGCCGCCACCTTCGTCGGTCACGACGTTGATCACGCCGCCGATTGCGTTTGATCCGTAAAGCGACGATCCGGAACCACGAAGCACTTCGACACGGCTCACGTCTGTCACGATCAGGTCTTCCAAAAATCCGGAAGCATCACCTTGCGGCGCTGCTGCGTCGCGAAACCGGATGCCGTCGATCAATACAGCCGTGTCTTCGTTACGCAGCCCACGCGTCTTGATCGAGGTAAATGAACCTGGACCACCAAGCTGTTGCACGCGCAGACCCGGCACGTTGCGCAACGATTCAGTGAGCGCCGACTCGTCGCGTTCGTCGATCTCACGCGCGTCAACTACAGTGACAGCTTTTGAAACTTCGTCGATCGACTGTGGTGTGTCAGACGCAATGACAACGACCGTGCTGCGAATGCCCGTTAACTCGAGTGGAATATCGAGTGCCGCTGCTTGTCCGCGTCTGACCACAACTCGCCGCGCGCTCGCGGGCGCGAAACCCTGCGCCTGTGCCTCCAACAGATACTCCGCCGGCGCAAGTTTCTCGAAACGATAAGCGCCGCTCGAATCAGTGTTGGTCGTGAGCCGCATATTGCCTTCACTGCCATAGAGCGTGACGGTCGCGCCCGGCAAACTCGCGCCTTGCGCGTCCAACACTTTGCCGGTGATCGCCGAGTCGGCGTCCGCGGTCGATTGGGCCACGGCAGGCAAACTGATGGCGAGTCCGATGACGATAATTATTAGCAAGTTTTTCATGCGGCTTCTCCTTCTGCAAAGGGCGGAAAAAGAGACAGGAGAAGAGCGATGAATGGCACAAACACGAACGCCCTCGATCTTCCGAGTTTGGAAGATCGAGGGCGTCGTAAAAGTCTATTGTTGATTGACGGCTAGCGAGTTGGTCCAACCCTGCAGGGCCGCATTCAGCGCTCGACGCCACCTCCTCTTTCCCGGAGCGTATGTGGTCGTTTCCGTCAACAACAGGCAAGGTTTCCTGACTTCCGGCTCAAACGCGCAGCTTCACGGCCTTCCCAATCTGCGAACAGATCAGTGACCATCTTTATGGAAGCTTCGCAATCGCCGGTCACAGTGGCGGGAACCGTGCGGGTTTCACACCCGCTTCCCTTGTATTGATACCTGCGACGGTCAACCCGTGATACGGGTTGATAGCGATCTGGCTATTCAAGTAACAAAGAACTGTAATTTGAAGCGCCGTCACTCTATACCTCATGGTCCTTGTCGTCAAGCAACGGGCGCAATGCATATAATCAGCAGCTCACGAGGAAACAGCGAGTGACAGCAAAAGCATTGATGGTTTTGGGCACCGGCTCGCACGCCGGAAAGTCGTTGATTACGGCCGCGCTCTGTCGCATTCTCGCCCAGGACGGATATCGCGTCGCGCCCTTCAAATCACAAAACATGGCGCTGAACTCAGCAGCAACGCCGGACGGATCGGAGATCGGACGGGCGCAGGCGATGCAGGCCGAAGCCGCCCGCGTTCCGCCTACCGCCGACATGAATCCGATCCTCCTAAAGCCTTCATCAGACACGACTTCGCAGGTTGTTCTGCAAGGCCGCGTGTGGGGACAGATCAGCGCCGCCGACTATTTCAATCATTCAGCACGAGAGTTGTTTCCCGCGGTGGTCGAAAGCTTTCAGCGGCTCGCGCGCGAGTACGAAGTGATTGTGCTCGAAGGCGCGGGATCGCCGGCCGAGATCAACCTCCGGGATCAGGAGATCGTCAACCTGCGCATGGCTGAAGCCGCTGACGCCGCCTGCGTCTTGATCGGCGACATCGATCGCGGTGGTGTCTTCGCGTCACTTGTCGGCACGATGCAACTGCTCGACGAGAACGAGCGCAAGCGCATTCGCGGCTATATCATCAACAAGTTTCGTGGCGACGTAACGCTCCTGCAACCCGCCCTCGAAATGATCAAGGATTACATGCCGGCCCCGTGTCTCGGCGTCATTCCCTACTTGCATGACGTCGGCCTCGACGAAGAAGACGGAGTCGCAATCGAAGACCGCAGAACAGCAGCCAGAATTTGGCGCGACGACGACGATACTGCCGCGCGACGTTTGCGCGTCGGCGTTATTGCCTTGCCTCACATGTCGAATTTCACCGACTTCGATCCTCTCGCTGCAGAACCGGCTGTTGCATTGGCTTATCTCATGAACGCGCGAGAAGTGAGAGATGCCGATGTCATCATCATTCCTGGATCAAAACAAACACTCGACGATCTGTCATGGCTGCGCGCTGCTGGATTCGAGAACGCGATCCGGCAACACACTGGTCCAATCGTTGGCGTCTGTGGCGGAATGCAGATACTGGGCGCTGGCGTTCACGATGCGGGCGGACGTGAAGGTGGCGGACAAATGCGTGGCCTCGACTTGCTGCCGATCCAAACGAGGCTCGTCGAAGACAAAGTCACGCAACTCACAACCGCGCAATTGATCGCACCGCAATTGTTCGATCAACCGATGACTTGCAACAGCGCCAGTGGCTACGAAATTCACCTGGGCACAACTGAATATCACTCCGGCGCGCGCCCATTGTTGACGATCAAGCGATCGGATGGGACCACGTCGTTCGACGGCGCGACGAGCAGCGATGGCCGCGTCGTCGGCACGTATCTCCACGGCTTCTTTGACGACGACGAGTTTCGTCACAGCTTCGTCAACGCCGCTCGCGCTGCGCTGCGACTCGCTCCGCCAAATGCTCACGTCAACTTCCGAGCCGAACGTGAGGCGCGCTTCGATCGCCTGGCAGCACACGTTCGCCAGTCAATCGACATGGAGGCAATTCTTAGTTTCCTGTCGCTCCGTGACCACGTAACCCGCTAGTCCTTCCTCCATCGATCTTCTCCGTGCAACGCTGATGTCCGCCCCCCGGCGTTGCACGGAGAAGTTGCGCCACAGCGGCGCACGTCAATTCGGATTTCCAAAGACTGTTACGTGAGTTAGAAGATTAGAGCGACTGTGAGTGCTCCACACTGCTTGTAATTAGCAGCGCTAAACTACTTTCAATTCCCTACGCTGAGCAAGACAAAGTTATATGCCGTTTCTGGTATTTATATGCCGAATTCACTATTCGGATTGCTTAGCGGCGTGTTGAACGTGCCAACGATAGCGCAGCGGAGTTAGACCATGCACGGCTTTGAAGTTCTGCACGAAGTGGCTCTCGTCTTTCAAACCACACTCACGTCCGATCTCCTTGACGCTTAGAAACGTCGTTTCCAGCAGCTCTTTGGCGCGATTCAATCTTTGCTCGCGAACGTAGCGCGTAACAGTAAGGCCCACTGATGTCTTGAACAAACAGTTTAGCCGTGAGGTAGAGAGATTCACCGTTCGGGCCAACTCGTCGATCGACACTGTTCTGCTGAGATCAGCGCTGATAATCGAGATGGCTTTTACTACTCTGGCATCCATGGCGAACGTGCTCTATTCCTCCCCGCAGAACAGAGAGAAACGTTTTGATAAGTGTTGTTATTAGTAAACGACCGGCATGGTTGAGGATCTCGTGAGATTTAGTTAATGAATACCGTTGTCTGGGCGCGGGCTAATGATAGCCTCGAGGATCAGAAACGGCAATCAAATACGTGGGGGAATGCTGCTAGCTCGACTCGAGCGGGATCTTGCGTTGCGGCGGCGGGAACGCCTGGTCCAACTCCGCCACATCGCGATCGGTGAGCTTGAGATCGTGAGCGGCGCGGTTTTCGCGAACGTGCTCGGGACTGCTGGCCTTGGGAATTACTATGAGATCCGGATGGCGCAGTATCCACGCGAGAGCGATCTGCGAAGGTGTCGCATTGTGTCGTGCAGCGATCGATCTCGTGGTCTCGTGGTCGAGTATTCGTTTCTGTTCGGCGCGATCGATGCCAAGCGGTGAGTACGCCATGATCGGAACGCTGTGTTCACGGCCCCACGGCAACAGGTCCCATTCGATCCCGCGATGGACCAGGTTGTAGAGCACCTGGTTCGTGACGATCTCGTCGCCTCCTTCCAAATCGAAGGCTTCTTCCATGTCGCCGGCGTCAAAGTTGCTGACGCCGTAGTCGAGGATTTTTCCGTCCTGCTTGAGTTGTTGAAACGCGTCGAGAGTTTCGGAGAGCGCCACGTCGCCGCGCCAGTGTAAGAGGTACAGATCGATGTAGTCAGTATCGAGACGTTGCAGGCTTCGTTCGCAGGCGGCAATCGCGCCTCGACGTGTCGCGTTGTGCGGATAAACTTTACTGACGATGAAAACCTCTGCGCGGCGATTGGCGATCGCTTCGCCGGTGACTTCTTCGGCCCCGCCTTCGCCGTACATCTCCGCGGTGTCGACTAGCGACATGCCGAGATCCAAACCGAGTCGAATGGCAGCGACTTCCGATCGGCGTCGCGACGAATCTTCGCCCATCCGCCATGTTCCCTGACCGAGAACCGGGATCGGGCGTCCGGATGGCAAAAGAGTTGTTCTTACTTTCGGCGCGCTATTGATTTCTCTTGCGGTACTCATGCGCAGATCCTAAACAGTCTCCCGCAAAAGGCGCAAAGGCGGGAGACTTCTTCTTAAGGCGTCACTGTCTCAGCACGTGCAGCATCCAGCACGGGGCGATCCTCGCCCAGAAAACGGTACGCGAAACCAGCAATCGCCGCTCCGATAACTGGCGCCAGCCAGAACAACCACAACTGCCTGATGGCCCAACCGCCGACAAATATCGCCGGACCAGTGCTGCGGGCCGGGTTTACCGAGGTGTTCGTGACGGGAATCGTAACGAGGTGTATGAGGGTCAGCGATAGTCCGATCGCCAAACCGGCCATTGGTTGAGGCGCGAGTTTATTGGTTGCGCCGAGAATCACCGTCAGGAAGAAGAAGGTCATTACGAGTTCGGCGATCAATCCTGCCATCAACGAGTAGCCGGCGGGTGAATGCTCGCCGAAGCCATTCGAGGCGAAGCCGGCGCCCACGTCGAATCCGGCTTTTCCAGTCGCGATGAGATAAAGAATTCCTGCGCCGACGACTGCGCCTGCAACTTGCGCGACTATGTAAGGAATGACGTCGCGCGCGAGAAACCGGCGCGCCGTGCAAAGACCCACTGTCACCGCGGGATTGAAGTGCCCGCCTGAGATGTGGCCGACTGCGTATGCCATCGTCACCACTGTCAACCCAAACGCGAGGGAAACGCCGAGGTGTCCGATGCCGAGTACGGGAAATGCGGCGCCGAGGACTGCGCTGCCACAGCCGCCGAGCACCAGCCACAGCGTTCCCAAAAACTCCGCGCTGAGCTTTTGCGAAAGTGAAAACTCGTTCATTGGTTTGTCTTCCTTTGTATAGTGGTGTTTGGAAGGGAGCTTAGCGGAGCGTGAGTTAGGTTGGAATACCGTAAAGTTGGTATTTATCGGGTTCGAACGGGGCGGTCACTCCGCGGGTTCGTTTTGGTGTGAAGGGTCGTTGGGCGAGGGCTTTTCACCTTCAAACTCTTCGCGCGTCGTTTTATGCGGTCTCACGCCGAGGGTCCACGAAGGCGGATCGCTGGCAGGGAAACTTCCCATGATGTTGTAGTCGATCTCGGCCTCGCTCATCTGGTCGCCGCCCTGGAGCGCTTCGTTCTCGTCTTCTTCTTGCATGCTATGTATGTTAACGCAGACAGTGGCCGAACTTCACGTCACCTGTTACCGTACTCTCCTCGGTTCGGCTAAAATCATCCTCAACTTGAGAACCTATGTATTGTCCTAATTGCGGTCAGCAGCAGATCTCCGAGGAGATGAGGTTTTGTTCGCGTTGCGGGCTCGCGTTGAGCGGGTTGGCGGAGTGGCTTGCCGGCGGGCGGCTGCCTTTGCGGCGTGAGGAAGAAGTGCAGGCGGTTGCGTTGTCGCCGCGGCGTAAGTGGATTCGACGATCGGCGAAGTTGATGTTTTTTAGCGGCGTGATGTTTCCGATCTTTCTCTTTTTTGCCATTGCGATCGAGGAGCCCGGGCCGCTGTTTTTTCCCTTCACCGTGTTTTTTATATCGCTCGTGGTGATGCTCTATGCGCGACTCTTCGGCGACAAGCATGCGCCGGTGAGTTTTCCCGCCGCCCAACAACCTCCGTCGCTGGGACCAACCTCCGCCCGCTCGCTCCCTGCGGCCAACACCGCCGCCATGCCACACGCCGGCCGGCATCGAGTGAGAACAAACGAACTAGCCCAACCGCCGTCAGTAACCGATCACACGACGCGGTTGTTGGATAACGAATAGATCCTATTGTCTCTTGATTTTCTTCCGCGACTTAATCGCAATTCCCACCAGTCCTGCGCCGAGCAAAAGCATGGTGGTTGGTTCAGGCACGACCTGAGCCTCACCTCCCACAAGTAAGCCCGCGCGAAGCCCGACCGACGCCCCGGCGGGTATAAATACGGAAAAGGTTCTAACGAAGAAGTCTGAGGTAAAGCCCGGTGTGAGCTGTTCGACGGAGAAAATGACTACGTTACCCGATATATCAAGACCAAGGTTCAATCCCGCATTTGCGCTTTCGTTTAGCGCTGGGTCAAACGAGGCAGCGACGGTGTATTGCATCGCGGCCACGTAGTCGACGAAGAACCCCTCAGTCGTAGAAGAGTTTTGAATAATGATGAGGCCGACTGTGTGCCACGACCCCGATGCAAAACCGGCGTCAGCGCCAGCCTGGCCGGCGGCGAAAGATACGAAACGCAGATTGCCGCCACCAGCCATAGCAATCGCATTTAAAGTGGTGGAAGCGTTTCCCCTTTCGCTGCTGCTGGGAGACAGAACGGTTATTAGACTCGTTAGAGATAGAGCCCCTGGAGTTGAGGTAAGCGGAACGCCGGATGAGTCACGAATGCCGATGAGTGTGACTGAGGCCGACGCCGAACTGGTAAACAGCGCGTCGGCTCGGGCAGTTGCCGGAAAGCTGACGAGCAGTAAACCGGCAAGGATAATGAAACTCAACTTGACATAAGCGGTGGGGATCGTCTTCTTCGACATTTCTTAAGCTCCTTCTGGTGGGACCTCAAACAGGGAGCGAGACTCTCGTCATTATGAGGTGCGGTCTTACGAACGGGGGACTAAAGCCGTGAACAGGCGCCTTTTATACCAATTCGTCAGAGCTGTCGGGACGGTAGCGTACACAACGGGTGGAATTGAGATAGCTATCTAACCACCTTAGGATGAACGTCTGTACGATATAGGCTCGCCGTGAGTATCTCGGGAATGGGAATGACCACTTCGAAATCGGAAATTACATCCAGGTAGTTACCTTCCGACTCCACGATCATGCCATAGATTTCGTCGTAATCCGTTGTAAGCATCAATCGATGCTTTTCGTCTCTGTACCCACTCTTGCTCGGCAAGAGCAAGAAGTCTCGGTCCTCTTTAGGAGTGACGGAAATGGTTACCCGGCCAATATAAACTTTGCCGCCCTTCAGCGTTACCATTACCCGTTTTTCTTCCACAAGCGAGCGATAGAGAAGTATTTCCAACTGACTTCCATGCTTTAGGATGGCTCTTTCGCCTTCCTTTTGTTGATTCCAACTTTCAGAGAACGGCGTTAGTTTATTGAGAATGAACTGACCCCGCCGACTCCTAGCAAGAGCGCGAAACTAGAGATGCCTGAGAATTGCACAGGCGGCGTATTAACGGCCCACCAATGTCGAATGCTAATTAACACACCACTGTACGGTATGAGGATCGACAACGAGAAAGAAAGACTCAGAAACAACACTCCTAACAGCGAGGAGTAGAGTAGAAGTCGCTGACCGTCTTGACGCTTGGCAAAAAACGCAGTCCGGTTCCAGTGCGAGAAGAAAATAAACCCGCCGAGCAGTGGAAGCAGGAGCAGATTAAACGGCATGGATGAGGATGCCCTTACTATATGTACTAAACTGAGTAAGCCCTAATACTATTTGGCCTTGTCAGTGTTCTTGTCATTGTTTGCATCAACGTTCGATGCCGTTTTCTTCGCCGACTCCTCTCGAATGCGGTGGAGTTCGCTCTCGATAACTTGGCGAATATCGGCGTAAGCCCCGCCAGTGTGCTTGCTAATGTGAACGTCTACCTTCGGGCCCTTAGTTGTTTTAGCACTGCTACTCATCAGGTTTGTTACTCCCTGCAAATGCAATACGAGAATGAGATTTGGGGCAACTTTTATTGGTGGGTGGCCTGAAGATGTTTAACCTTCTAGACCGCGCTAGAGTAACACTGCCAATTCGTAAAGACAATTTTTGGTCTATCGAAGCACCGTGATCTTTGTAATCGGATGAACTTCCCACGCAGTGGCGCGCCAGTTCGAGGGGTTGGTGGGGGAGAGGTTTTCGGATTCTTCGGCGTGGCCGAGGTCGAAGTAGAGCCAGCCTTCGAATTCACACCAGTGTCCGATTAATTGCCGGCGGAGGGCGGCTTCTGACCAATCCATTCCCTGTTGCGTCGCCCAGTCGCTTAGCTTTGGCGTGACTTCCAAGACGGCTTGTTCGCGCTTCGACGCGCCGGCGTGAGTTGCAATCACGATGTGGATGTCGCGACGACAGGGACTGAAACAGTTTGCTGCTTCCGAGCCTGCGTAGGCGACGTCGATCACGTAGCCCTGAACTCTTGCGGCACGATCGGTGGACCAGCGATTTGTGTCGTCACCCGGTTGGAGCAAGGCAGCGAGCGTAACACGCGAGTCGAAGTCAGAAGGCTGCGGAAGTGCGGTGCGATTCTTTAAGCGATGAAGCCGCCGCCTCTCGGACGTCAGAGCAATTCCCGCCCTCGGACAATTCCGCTCAAGCACCACCCAAACCGCCACCAATAGGACGACAACCACACCGACGATCAACAGTGTCCGGCGACTGGTCCGCATACCACAAACATCAAAGAATATTCACTGCACGACCAGCGAGCAGCGCGATCACCAAAAGCGAAATCAGCGCCTGGATCATCATCAGGATCTTGGCCCAACGCGACAGCACGGGCACGTCAGTCGGCGAAAATGCGGTGCTCGTGTTGAAGGCCAGGAACAGGTAGTCGACAAACTTCGGTTCCCAATCTTCTTCACCTGCCGCCGACTTTGCTTCAGGATGCATCGTCATCTGAGGAAAGAGAAACGCTCCATCCGTGTGGCCCGGCGTCAACGCTCGCAGGTGTGGACCACCGCCGTCGAGCCGCCAGTACCACGAAGCGAAGACGAGGATGTTCGACACCCAGAGCGCCGCGGCCGAACGCAATAGTTGCCGCGGCGGCACGTTGTGTTCGGCCACCTGTTCGAGAAGAAAAGCGAGCGAAACGATCATGGCCGCGGTCACGACACTGTTCAGCACGTAACCAAGCGTTTGACCGAGCGAATGATTGTGGCGGCGGTGCAAGATCAATATCGGCACAAGCAGCACGACGACAACAGCGCCAAGCAGCCAACGTGGTGCGCCACCAAGTAGATTAGACGGTAATGCAGCATACAAACCGCCAACAGCCAGCATCGCCAGGAACGGAGGCCAAAGCGGTTCGAACCGTTCGTCGCCCTCCTTCTTAACACTGATTGCGCCGGCCGTAGCTCTGTTCATCTCAAGGTTCCGCTTCTCACAAACCCGTCCGCCGTTCCATCTCTTCCGGATATCGCGCGCCCTGGACGAGGATCGCCGACGAAGCGCTGTCGATCTCACGAAGATCATCCGCAGTGAGATCGATTTCAACTGCGCCGATGTTCTCTTCGAGACGACTGAGTTTCGTAGTTCCGGGTATCGGAACGATCCACGGCTTCCGGGCAAGCAACCACGCGAGGGCGATCTGTGCCGGCGTCGCATTCTTATGCGCAGCCATCCGCGCAAGGAGATCGACTACGGCCTGATTGGCCTTGCGCGCTTCAGGTGTAAAGCGCGGGACTTTGTTGCGGAAGTCAGAACTGTCGAAGGTGGTGTTCTCGTCGATCTTCCCTGTTAGAAACCCCCGACCCAGCGGACTAAACGGAACGAAACCGATGCCGAGTTCCTCAAGCACCGGCAACACTTCCGCTTCCGGCTGTCGATACCACAACGAGTATTCACTTTGCAGCGCCGTAACCGGTTGCACGGCATGCGCGCGGCGAATCGTTTGCACACCAGCTTCGGAAAGTCCGAAGTGCCGCACCTTCCCTTCCTGGATCAACTCTTTCACCGCGCCAGCCACATCTTCGATCGGCACGTCGGGATCGACGCGATGTTGATACAAGAGATCGATCCTGTCTGTCCGGAGACGTTTAAGCGACGCATCAGCAACCTCTTTGATGTGCTCGGGCCGGCTGTCGACACCGATCTGCTCACCCTTCGGACTGAGCTTGAAACCGAACTTAGTCGCTATCACCACCCGATCGCGCAACGGCGCGAGCGCTTTGCCGACAAGCTCTTCGTTAGTGAATGGTCCATACACCTCAGCGGTGTCGAAAAACGTGATGCCGCGCTCGACCGCCGCGCGAAGCAGCGCGATCATCTCCTGCCTGTCTTTGGCCGGACCATAGCCATAACTCATTCCCATGCACCCGAGCCCGAGCGCCGACACCTCCAGATCATTCCCCAGCTTGCGCTTATTCATTGCCTACTCCTTACTCTCACTGCCACTTAAAGATCTTCAACGCCACGACAAAACTGATTACACACCACGCGAGCAGGATCGCGATCGGCGCCCAGTTGGACGTAAGACCGGCGCCTTCGTTCATCAACGATCGCAGCACATTGTTGAGCGCCGTCAACGGCAGCGCTTTTATGAACGGTTGAAATACTTGCGGAAATCGTTCCGACGAGAAGAACGTGCCCGACAGCAGCCACATCGGCAACATGATGAAGTTCATCAAACCCGACACGCCTTCGATCGTCGTCGGCCGCGCCGCCACGAGCAATCCGATACCGGAAAAAGTAAAACCTCCGAGCATCGTCACCAAAATAAGACTCAACCACGAGCCACGCACCGTAAATCCGAAAGCCAACCACGCAAAGACAACCACCGCCGCCACTTCCAGCACGAGGAAAACAAGCCGCGAGAGCATGAACGACAACAGATAGTGCGAACGGCGCATCGGCGTCGCGGCAAAGCGTTTCAGGATCTTCCGCGAACGCGCGATCACGACGGTGAATCCCAATCCCCACAAGCCGCTGCCCATCAGGTTCATGCCAATCAAACCCGGCACTAGAAAATCGACATAACGCGCGCCCGGCTCGGTAATCTTCTGCTCTCCAACCTGGACCACGTCAGCTCGTCCTTTGCCGCGTTGCAGAACGTCGTCGACCTGTAGTCTCGCGGCACGACTCTCCGGCCGCGTCGGATCAAAACGATATTCATACGTGTCGTTAACCGGCTTGACGACAATCGAGACTTTCCCGCTTCGCAACGCGCGCGACGCTTCGTCAGGACTCATCAATGTCGCGCTAATCTCAGGTGACTGAGACAGCACGCCGGCGATCTGATTTGCGCCGGCAGCAGACGCTTCGACCGCAACCGGCGTCTTATCCGGCGCGGTATTGCGAAAGGCGACTCCGAGCGCAAATGTCATCAACACCGGAAAGATGAAGACCCAAAACACTGCCTCCTTCTCACGCACAAATTCGCGCATGCGCGTAAAGGTCAGCTCGAGGAGCGGGTGAAGCGATTTCCCGCCCGCCGGTCTTGAGCCTCCGGCGTTATCGTCGATCAAAGTTTCCCTGGCTTCAGCCATCGCGCAGCATTCTCCCTGTCAAACTAACGAATACATCTTCGAGTGTCGCCTGGTGCGTCGTGAGTGTTACGAGTTCTGATTGTTGCCGTTTGATCTCGGCGAGCAGTGCCGGAAGCGCGACGCCGATCTCCGCGACTGTCAGCGCGTATATGTCGCCTCGTTTATGCAGGTTCGTGACTGCCGGCAGACTCGTCAACGTATCGTCGTCGAGCCCGTTCGTCACACTAAACTCAACGATCTGATCTGCGCCCAGCGATTCGATCAACTCCGCGGGCGTGCCGAGCGCGATCACTTTTCCGTGGTCCATGATCGCCACCCGATCGCAGAGACGCGCGGCTTCTTCCATGTAGTGCGTGGTCAACAGAATCGTGCCGCCACGCTCGCGAAACTTCTCGACAATGTCCCACAACG
This sequence comes from Pyrinomonadaceae bacterium, assembly GCA_035276045.1. Classification (GTDB taxonomy): domain Bacteria; phylum Acidobacteriota; class Blastocatellia; order Pyrinomonadales; family Pyrinomonadaceae; genus PSRF01. The sequence goes on from DATELZ010000016.1 coordinate 22,674, forward strand.
AAAGACGCGCTTGCGGATCGAGTCCCGTCGTCGGCTCGTCCAGAAACAGCAACTCCGGATCGCTCACGAGCGCACACGCGACGGCGAGTCGTTGCTTTTGTCCACCGGAAAGCTTGCCCACGCGCGCGTTTCGTTTCTCTTCGAGCGCGACGGTTTGAATTACTTCGTCGACGTCGTGACCGCGACGGTAGAAACTGCGAAACAACCGCACGGTTTCTTCTACTGTTACTTTTTCCGCCAGTTGCGTCTCTTGTAACTGAACGCCGATGCGCTCGCGCAACGCGCGATCGTCGCCGCTCTTCCAGCGTTGGCCCAACAGCTCGACCTCGCCTTCGTCCGGCGGCGTCAGTCCTTCGAGTATTTCTACGGTCGTCGTCTTGCCGGCGCCGTTTGGACCAAGCAGACCAAAACACTCGCCGACGAACACTTCCAAATCGAGTCCGTTGACCGCTGTTACATCGGTGAATCTCTTGACGAGGCTCGAACAGCGCAGTGCGACTCGCCGGGTTGCAGGCACACTTGTGGGCGTCGCAGCCGGTGATATTTGCGTTGACATAGACGCCCAGTGTGTTGCGAGTGCGTCGTCGATGTCAACAGAGGCTGTCGGGGAAACACCTGGCTGAAGCCAGGTGAGAATGAAAGGACTTTTGAGACAAAGCTTTTCATGGGGTGTATAGTAAACCTGTTCTATCACTGTAGAATTAACCTTTGACAATCTCATGAATCGCCTCATCTTAAGTCTCACGATACTTCTCGCTTGCTGTTTCACCGCCTGGCCGCAGAACCGCGCCGATTCGTCCGAGGTCCTGAAGCAGTTACTCGCCGAGCCTGCTCCTCCTCCGCGTGCCGGTGAAACAGCCGAACGACCAAAGGCGCCCCCGGAAGGGTTCTTCAAAAAAGACAACGTCCCGCCTGACGATACCCCGATAGACGACCTGATTGCCTACTGGCGCCTGCGGGTCAGAGAGAAAGACAAGGTTGAACCCTCGAATACAGTCAGGCATCGCTTGCTCGACGCTTCTATCGACGAGGCGGAACAACTAGCAGCATTGTTGCCTCTGTTCCCCGCGTCAGACGAATTTGCCGAGAAGATCAAACGTGGCTTCGACAGGCTCGACGACGATCCGGAGATCAAGTCGCAGCGGGACGAAATCAAGCGGTGGCTGGTCTATAACAGCAAGTATTTCCTTGGCGAGTTGACGTCGTTGGCGAGTAAGGTCAAAGACAGTGAAAACAGCGACTATGTTGAACATCAAAGTGCGCTCGAGGCACTCGCCAAACTCGATTGGTCCACAGCGGAACCAATGTTACAGAATCTCCATAACGGCGGACAGCAACGCGCAGCGGCCTTAGCCCTCACGCTCCTGTACGAACACAGCGTCAAAGAGAAGGACGATGACGCCGCAGAGAAATTCCGCGCTCAGTTGCAAGCGATCACGTCGAATCGCAACCTTTCCGGATACCCTCGCGAAATTGCCATCGAAGCTCTTTCGGTTACGTCATGGTCCGGCCAGGACGATTGGTATCGCTCGCTCTTCAACGACGATTCTCTGCTTCTGCAGCTCGAAAAATACAGCTTCACACCGTTGACTTACCTTTTAAATCGTGAACCCGATAAGTGGCTCCCGGTGCTGACCAAACTCGTCGACAATCAGGATCGGCCCACGCAACAACACGCAGCGAGCTGCTTGGTGCTCTACGCCATCGATCATCCGTGGCGTGAGGCAATCCTGCCGGTTCTTCGTTGGCTCTCAGAGCCCGAATGGCTTTCTATCGGGACAAATTATCGAAGCGCATTCATCCAAACGATGAGTGACGTGGACGTCCCGGAAAGTATTCCCGGGCTGATCTGGATAGTCGAAAATGATAATGGGTCCGCTGCCCGCACCGCCGCCCGCAGTCTCGCGCGCTACAAGGATCCGCGCGCGATTCCCGCTTTGAAAAAGGCACTGCGCACCGGCATACAAGACGAGCAACAAGTGATCATCGAGGGCTTGATAGCATCAGGTGGTTTGACTGACCTGGAACAAATCAACGCGCTGGAGACTTTCGCAGCAACGTTGACAAGTGAGGCAGGCCAGGCAGAACTGGCAAAATATCCATTCTGGAGCGTCGAGGCTTTGCCGCTGCCACTGGGCATCGGGTCTTATTTGACAGCTCAAAGAAAAGTGCCTGAGTCTTTAGTCACGGCTGCTTTGACTCGCGTGAAGAGGTTGCGGACAAAGAATGAAGCGGCCAGTAAAGAGTTGTTGGCGATCGTTCATCGGTGGGAGGGTCGTCAGGTCGACATTGACATCCTTAAGAGGATTGCCGACAACACGGCGGAGATGCCGACGATCGTGTCGGCATTGCGTCGTCGTGAAAGTTTGGCCGAGACGGCGGCGTCCGAACTGCACGCGTTACTCAGCGTTGACGGAGTGCCTCAGGGTATCGGCGCGATCCTGCTAAACAGTCCGGAAAAGACCCACTTCACACTCACTTCCGGTAATGCATCGGCGCAAATCGCTTTACTTGCCTGCGCTCGCCTCACCCAGACGCCGTTGCCTATAGAGCACGTTGGGCGGCTGTTGCAGAGTAAAAACCCGTTGCTCTCAAAAGCGGCGGAAAGCTACCTGTTGGCCGAAGACAGCAAAGAGGCGCAATCGCTTCTCTGGCGGCACTATCCGAACAAAGCGTTCATTACCGGCTGGCGTGAGTTCAAGGAGTTCCTGTCAGTCCAGGGGTTGGCCCAACTGGGCAAAGTGGAAGAAAAGCTTCAGGCCGAACTGTTCAAAGAAGGTGGACCAACTGAGATCTTCGCCCTCGTAACAACTTCCGAGGAACGCAACCACGTCGTCCGTATCTATTCCGACAAGGTTGTCTATACCTATTACGAAGACTCCTCGCGATACCGTGAGCGGGTGATTCCAAAAGCTGAATTCTCTGCTTTCAAGGAATACGTGATTGCGAACAGGCTCAGCGAACTCGGTCCTCAACTTAAATCTTGTCGTAACAAGTGTCGCATCTCTGAGTTTCTTGTACTTTCGAAAGGTGCGGGCAGACGTGTTTTTAGCCGTGAGGGAATTAGAAGTTGGACCACTGTCATCGAGAACTTCGATCGACTTGGCAAAGGTGAAGGCGCAAGGATCCGATATTACTCTGAGAAAGGGATCGAAGGACTGGAAGTCTTGTATGCAGACGAATCTTTAGCCGTTAAAGACGTTGCTCAGCAGGATGGCGAGATTCGCATCTTTGTCGAACGCAAAGAAACTGACGAAGACCGGGCGCACAATGAAAGACAGAGAGCTGCCGACGAAACGAACGACGTCTCGCGAGCGGAACAACGGCGACGACAGCTTGCCCGCTATCTGTCTCGTTTCTCATGGCGCGAACTAAAGGATAACGATGCCACTTCAATAACAACTGCGCCCGCTGGATACCTGATTTATGACCAAACCGCGCTTCCCTTTGACGAAGAGGACTATTCAGAGCGTCGCGATGCGCGACAAGTGCACGTGCTCACTTCGGAGACGATCCTGATCGCCCGAAAATTCAAGGGACTCTGGAAACAGGTCGCGGGTGCGCAGCCGGTTCGTATTAGTAACGAGCCAGGTGTGTATGCCGGTGTAGTCGCTACTTCGGATGGCAAGTGGGCCGTCATTTCGAAAGCCCCTAATCAATGGAACCCGCCTGATTACATTGTGCGGTTCGATCTGGAAACCGGACGCGAGTTTCCCGTTAAGCTGGAGCCGGCCGATCAGATCGAGCCGCTGGTGTTTCTTCCGGTCCATGGCAAAGTGTTGGTTAGCAGGACAAAAGATGAGTACGACGCTTCCGGGCAACGGATTAAACCAAAGAATCCGCCGCAGTATTACTTGCTCGATCCGAAAACCGGTGACGTTCAAGCGGTCACGGGCGAGTTCGCGCCGTTGCGCGAGCATGGCAAACGTTTTCTACAACCCACCGGTCAGCCTGGCGAATACTGGGCCGCGATACCTGATGAAAAGCAAACGCGAGTCGGGCGTTATAACGTGAAGGACTTTTCGTTCAAGCCGGTGCTCACCGTGCCGCAGATTGCGTTTGCGAGCCTGTCGATGTGGGTCGACGAAAAGGAAGGAAAGCTGTACGTCGTCTATCGGGATCAGTTACTGCGACTGCCGCTTAAGAGCACGCCTTAATTTCAACTCGGCGTTCTCTGCGTAGCTCTGAGATTCGCTGCGTAAACACTGACTTCCAAATATTTAACGCAGAGTTCACCGAGGAACGCAGAGAACTACTGCAGCGGGATCTGCGTGGGCGCTCGACCGGTAGTCGTCTGAGTGATGTTCCACTGCTTTGCGCTCTCCCTGAACTGCTGGCTGGCGCCGTAACCAGGATTTATCACTTCCAGCGGTATCAGTTTTACCGCGGTGCCCGGACGCCATACCCAACCCCACCTGACCGATCCGTAATAACGTCCTCTGTCTGTTCCCTCCGCGGCGATCGCGGTGGTTTCAAACCGCTGCTGCGAGAAGCCGGTAATGCCGCGCATGTGTGGATTGTCCGTCAGCCACGCTGACTGCACTCGCCACGCCTGGAACCACGGCTTGTAACGATAGCCGTGCTGGCCGGCGGCATTCTGCACGGGCGCGCGGCCGAAGGCGCCGCCCGAGGTTGGACCACCCGCAGCCGCGTATTCGGGACTCGCGCTGTCGCCAGTCTGATCGATGCTGACATGAAACCTTGCACGATTCGCCACCGACTGGTCTTTGTAATAGATCTGATCGTTCTTGATCGCCGTTACAGTTTGGACCAACACGATTCGAGTCGCGTCGACTGTGTGGTTGGGAGTGAACTCCAGCTTGATGTGCAGACCACGCGCGGTCGGATCCTGAGCGCCCATCTTGGAATTGTATTCGACGGCGGTCCACGTGCCTCCGGCGGTGGTCACCGTGTCGCCGTTTCTCCACTCTTCCAGTCTTCGCGCAAACGAAGGATGCGGAGCGATGCTGTCGTCGTCTACGTCAACCAGGTGATCGGTCGTGCCGCCCATCCTGACCCGGTAACCAGTCGGAAGCAGTGAAGAGACAACGCCGTACCAGGGGCCAGTATCGCTGAGCACTGTCACGTATGTGCCCGTCGCGTACTTCGGTTGAATGACGCCGGCTGGTCTATGCGCGATCGCCTTGCGTTGAATTGTCTTGCGTTGAATTGCCTTGGGAGAAAACGCCGGCTTCGGCGCGATCCTTTTCGGTTGGACCACCTTGGGAACAGGTTGCGGGCGAGGTTCAGGTTTTCTCGGGACTGGAAGAGGCACAACTTTTTTCGCCTGCAACACCTTCGGCGTATAGACGGGCGCCGGCGCCGATCTTTGTGGTGGTCTAACTGGAACCACTGGCTGCGCAGTGCGCGCAAGTTTAGTCTGCAACACCTTTGGCGTAGCTTGAGGCCGATAGACCGCTGGCGCAGCAGGCGGCTTCTTCATTGATTGCACTCCTGAGATCGAGAAGCTTTCGGGAGGATTCGCGGATAACCGAGGAGATGTACCTCGCGAACTAAGATAGCCCAAAACGCGAGTGCGAGGAAAGCTATTTATAAATCAGACTTACTGCGGTACGCGCGGCCCGCAAGACTGGCGACGACGGTCACCAATTCCGCTGAATCGACCGGTTTCGGCAGGTGAAATTGAAAACCCGAACGAAGCACGCGCATTCGATCTTCGGCGCGCGCATAGGCCGTGAGCGCCGCCGCGGGAATCTGGCCGCCCTGCTCGGCGGGCAACGCGCGAATCTTCGAGATCAACGCGTAACCATCCTCATCCGGCATTCCGAGGTCGCTGATCAGGATGTCCGGCTTGTGTTGCTCCAGTGCGATCAATGCATCGGCAACGGACGGACTGGTTATCACCTCCGCGCCGCACTCCTTGAGCACTTCGTAGATCAACTCGCGCGTATCAGCCTCGTCGTCGACCACCAGCACCTTGAGTCCAGTGAGTGAAGGCAAGCCGTCGAAGGAAATAAGCTCGTCGCTGTGAGTCGGATGGACCGCCTCTGCATCCTTCGGACTGCTAACCACGCCGACGAACGGCAAAACGACCTTAAACGCCGCGCCCTTTCCTTCTCCGTCGCTGTTCACGCTGACACTGCCGCCGTGAAGATCGACCAGTTGATGAACGATTGAAAGTCCGAGGCCGAGGCCGCCGTGTATGCGCGTAGTGCTCGCATCCGCCTGCCGGAAACGATCGAAAACATAAGGCAGAAACTCTTTACTGATGCCCACACCCGAATCACTCACCTCGATCTCGACGTGCGAGTTAATGCGCTGCACCTTGACCTGTATGCGCCCGCCTTTCGGCGTGAACTTCACCGCGTTGGTCAGAAGGTTCCAGACAACCTGCTGGAGTCGATCGGCGTCTCCCGAGATTGGACCAGCAGCCGGGTCCAACATCGACTGCAACCGGATGTTCTTGGCGTCAGCCGCCGGACGTATCGAATCCATTGCCGCGTTGACGATGTAGATCAAGTCGATCGTTCGCACGTCGAGCCGCAGCTTCCCGGAAATGATGCGCGACACGTCGAGCAGATCGGAAACCAGTTGTGCCTGAGACTTCGCGTTTCGGTAGATCGTTTCCACCGCGCGTTCGACGTTGGCGGGCGTGAGATTTCCGAGACGCATCATGTGCGCCCACCCGAGAATCGCGTTCAACGGATTGCGCAACTCGTGCGAGATCGTCGCGAGAAACTCGTCTTTCAAACGATTCGCTCGCTCCGCTTCGTTTCGCGCCAGCTTTTCATTCGACAACAATCGCGACCGATCTTCGATCTGCGCCTGCAACTCCGCTTCGCGCGCGACGCGCTCAGTCACGTCTTCAATAATCGTCAACGTGCCGATCACGCGATCTTCGTTGGTAAGTGGAGAAATTCGCACCGCCTGCTGCATCTGCGCGTAACCGTGTTCGCCGGACATCGGCGGCATCGCGATCAGATAACCGTGCAGCGCCTGCGACAACACTCTCACTTGTCCTTCAAGCACCCATTTGTAGTGACGATCGAGACGCCGCTCAATCAGTTCCGGTAACAGTTCCAGCAGATGCCTGCCAATTACATCGCAGTCACGCTTGCCGGTGTGCGCCTCCATCCAGTGGTTCCACTCGACAATGTTCAGTTCACTATCGGTCGTGATGATTCCCTGCGCCGCCAGGTCGTGCATCCAGTGCAGGACCGCCGCGTTGAGCAATGTTTCTTTGGAACTTGTCTCTTTCATCTGGATCGTCATCGACCCTGTTGCGCCTCCCAGGCATCGACTTCCTGAATCAAACGATCGAGGGAATCCACGCTCAGCACAATCACCAGAAATCCTTTGACCGAACTGTCGCGGATCTGAAACGCCGTGTACACGATGAGGGCGTAATGCATCTCCGTCTTGTCTGACGTCGTCGACTCGATCAGTTCGTCGAGCGTTTCCAGATGCAGCCGCGGCACGGAAAACGTGACGTGAACATTCAGCAAATTGCCAAACATTCCCAAGCACGCATTCAAGAGAATATTGCCGACTTCCGTTAATACCTCGCGCGCCGACTCGTCCAGAAAAGCGGACGGTTGCTGCTCGTCGGTAAGCAAATCCGTGAGATGCACCGCGCCTGCATAGTTCAGCAACAACAACGCATCGCCGGCGACTGGTCCGGTAAACACCTGGTGAATAGAAGCCACATCTCCCGGCACAAACTTCGCCAACGCAGGGCGCAATTCCACCGTGCGATAAACAGCAACTTCAGGCGGATTCAACAACACCCTATGTCCTGTCAACTCAGAGAGGGCCGCGCCCGTGCGGGCGAAAGCTATATTTATGAGTTCGGAAAGAGCGTCGCTTTGTCGCTCAGTTAGTTTCACTGATAGCTCCTTCAGCGAGAGCGGCCTTCACGGCCGCAATCACCTGGTCCGAAACAAATGGCTTATTGATGAAGCCGAGCGCACCGGCTTCATCTACCATCTGGCGCGTCGAGCTTTGAATATCGGCGCTGGCAACTACAACCAACGCCTTCGGATCCATCTCACGCAATTTAACGAGCACGTCAAGCCCGTACATGCCCTTCATCACTAAATCGAGCAATACCAGACCTGGTTTTTCGAGGAAGTACATTTCGAGCGCCGTCATTCCATCATTCGCTTCCACGACCTCATAATTAGCGGTCTCTAGAATTCGCCGCATAGTCCGGCGCGAGAGCGCGGAATCGTCGACGATGAGAATCTTCGGGCTCACACAACCTCCCTAATCGCGAGTGCCATCCCGTCCAAAGCGACACTCTTATCACTCAATCCGGCTTCCACTACGACCGACGGCATGCCGTATACAACGCAACTACTCTCCGCTTCCGTAAAGACAAGTCCGCCCTGCGACTTGATCCAGGCCGCACCCTGTTTGCCGTCTGATCCCATCCCCGTCATCACTACACCCAACACACGAGATTTATAGACTTCCGCCGCCGATTGAAACAGCACGTCAACCGCTGGCCGGTGCAGCGTATTAAAAGGACGGGCGTCGAGATGCGTAACCACCTTGCCGCTTTCGTTGCGGTTGATAGTCAGGTGTCGACCAGCAGGCGCGAGGAAAACGTGACCCGCTTTGACTTCATCGCCTTCCGCTGCCTCTCGCACTTCCAGGCGAGACAGTTCGTTCAATTTCTTCGCGTACATCTCGGTATATCCAACCGGCATATGCATCACGAGGAGAACCGGAACCGGAAAATCTTCCGGGAACTGCGGTATCAATCGCTTGAGTGCCTGTGGTCCACCAGTCGAAATACCAAGCACCACCAGGTCCACCGAACCATTGCCGGCAATCTTCGGCGTGGGATGACTTAGCGGCGCGATCTCCGACGGCGGCGCGGTCGGAAGCCTGTTCAGCGTGATATGGCCGGCCGCTTTGACCTTCTCGATCAACTCCGCGCTTACTTCAAAGATCTTTTCACTCGCTAGCGCGGTTGGTTTCTGCACGAAATCGACCGCGCCCGCGTCGAGCGCCGTTAGTGCTGCTTCGGCGGTCTCATTCGCGATGCTCATGATGATGATCGGCACCGGCCGCCGTTGCATCTGTTCGCGCACAAACCCGACTCCGTCCAGTTCCGGCATGATCAGATCGCACGTCACTACGTCCGGTTCGAGCCGTTCTACGACGTCGAGCGCTTCCAGGCCATCGCGCGCCGTTCCTACAACTTCGACAAAAGGGCTCCGGGAAAGGATCTCTCTGACAACCTTCCGCACGTAGGCGGAATCGTCGATCACCACTACTCGCAAGACTCGATCCATCGATGCTCCGTTCGTCAAACTACTCTCTCACGCTCACGCTTCACGTACACAAAAGCGTCGTCAACTTCGGTCAGGATAAAATCCGTCGTCAATCTTAATAACGATTCCGCGGCGCCCACAAATAAGTAACCCGGCGGCCGGACATAATTTGCAAATGAACGAACCGCGCGGGCGATAGCACTCTCTGAAAAGTAGATAAAAACGTTACGACAGAAAATAAAGTCCGCCGCGGCCAGGGGGGCGATCTCGCTTTCGTTCATCAGGTTGGCGATTTCCCACTTGATGCGCCGGTGAATGTCGCTTTTCACCTGCCAGTCTGCACCTTTCGACTCAAAATAGCGATCTCTCAGGTGCGCCGGAAGGTTTCGAAACGCGCGTTGCTTGTAAACGCCTTTGCTCGCGCGATCGATCGCTTTGGAACTCGCGTCGCTGGCGACGATCTCGATAGATGCACGGTCAAACCAGCCCGCCTCATTCAAAGCCATCGCCATCGTCAACGGTTCCTCACCCGTGGCGCACGCGGCGCTCCAAATCCGCAGCGTCGAACCGGGGTTTTGAGCCTGCCATTGTGGCACGAGCCTTTGGACCAGGGCGCGCACCTGATCGATCTCGCGCCAGAAGTAAGTCTCCTGCACCGAAAGCGCGTTAATCACGTTCAGCCACTCGGCGCGCGCGGACACGTCGTACTTCAACAAATAGTAATAGTCGAGATACGAACTGAAACCTCGTTCGATAACCAACGGCGAGAGCTTGTCGATCAACAGATCGCTCCTGCCGTTGTCGAAGAACATACCGGTGCGTTCGTGAATCAGGTTACGCATCAGAGTGGTAGTCCCCTCGGGTAAAGCTAAATTCTGTGAACGAGACTGCATAGTTCCTTACGTTGATCGAACACCCGGCAAGCTAAGAAATCTCTCCCGCAAAGGCGCAAAGAAGAGATCTAACCTTACGCCTTTAACCCGACTCCTTTGCGCCTTAACTTTGCGCCTTTGCGCCTTTGCGGGAAACTCTTTGCACATCACCGGCTCTTCTCCATTGCCGCCTGCGCGGCGTGCGCTACGTCCGGATCGTCGTCTTGCACCCACCCGGAAACGATTCCCGCGATCCGCGGCCCGCCGATTTGTCCCAGCGAATCAAGGGCCGCGATCCGTACGTGGTTGAACTTGTCTTCGGCGACAACCTTTGCCAGCGCGTCGATGCTGTCGTCCGATTGGCGACGACCCAGGGCGCGGGCGCTAAAGTAACGCACCCAAACGTCTTCGTCGGCGAGTGCTTTGATTAAGTGACGAATCGCTTGCGGAGCGTCTATATTGCCGAGCGCGCGAGCCGCGGCGGCGCGGACGTTCGGAGTTTCGTCTTTAAGCGCGTTGACGAGAACGTCGAAAGCCCGATCGTCTTCGATAAACGGCAGGTGCTCGACCGCCGCGCATCTGACTCGCTCGACTTCGTCGCCGCTCAGATTCAATAAATCATCGTTCGCTTCGCGGTAGCCGAAGTATCCGGCGATCTTTGCTGCCGACTCGCGCACGTTCGGATCCGGGTCATGAAGCAGCGGAATGATACGTTTCGAAATCGACGGCAGCGCGAGTGAATTGAGCGCGCTTATGGCCGCCTGCCTGATCGATGCGTCGCCGCTGCCGATCAGATTCAGTAATCCGTCACTGGCCTCCGCGTCGCCGATTTGACCGAGCGCATTGGCCGCATCGACGGCCAGCGACTCTTCGCCGAGTATGTTTATCAGCGGCGGGGTCGCGGCCGAGTCGCCGATGCGGCCAAGCGCCACCGCCGCCGATCGCCTTATTTCCAGGTCTTCGGAGGACAACTGCGCGATCAATAGATCTACGTTCGTAGAACCATGCCGCACGAGTGCTTCGATGATGTCGTCACGAAGATCGACGCGTCCCATCAAGCGCGTGAGCGCGCTGTCAACGCCGGACTTTTTCAGCCAGCCCAGGACCAGGGCGATCGAACGCAAGTGCTCCTGTTCGGGCGCTTCAAGTGCTGCGAGCAGGTTTTGAATGCCGCTCGGCGCGATTTCACGGCTCGCGAGATCTGCGACGTACGCGCCCTCGCCGTATTGTTCCTCGTATCGATCGCTCAGGTTTGCGAGAGCTTCGGCAATCGCTTCTGTCGGCGCGTCCGGAGTATTCAATAGCGCAGTCAAGGGAGCGACCGCGCTTTCATCGCCCAGTTGGCCCAGCAGGTTGATTGCCGGTTTACGCAGCAGATCGTCGTCGAGCAGTTGGACCATTCGCGGCGCGATGCGCGCGTCGCCGATTTTTCTGAGCGCGTCGAGGGCAACAAAAGCGAGGAAAAAACCTCGTGATTCAGCTATCTCAGCCAGCGCGTCGACGGCCTCAACCGCTTTGATTTTGCCGAGGGCCTCGACGGCGTGATACCGCACGTTTGTGTCTTCGTCGTTCAGTGCGTTGACTAACGCCGGCACGGCGCGTACGTCGTGTTGTTCGCCTAAAGCGAGGGCTGCCTGCATGCGCAGATCGGGATCGGGATTCTGCAATAGTCCGAGCAATGGCGAAACGGTGTCGACGTCACTCGACGCCAACACCTGCAACGCGCTGTTCAATAGCGACGGATTCTGATGATTGGCGACTACGGAATTCAAAAGCGCGGCAATCGCCTCCGGAGCAGCACGTTGCGACACTCCTTTGATCGCCGCGCGACGCACTCGCCAACTCTCATCACTCAGCGCATCGAGCAACACCGTTGCATCCGATTGGGCGTCGTCGCTGATCATCTCGGCTGCGTCCAACCGCGTCGTCTCGTCGCCCTGGGTCAAACGCGTTGCGATGTCACGATCGCGTTCGAGCCGGTCGGTAACGTCTTCGATCGTGACGATGAGTCCGGCGATCGTGTCGCCGTCACGCAGCGGCGCGATGGTCACTCGCTGCTGCATCTTGTCGAAGTGTTTGGACGGATTAACGGGAGCGCACGGGATCAGGTAATGATGAAACGCCGTCGCCAGCACTTCCACGACGCCGTCCGTCAGCGATCGCTGGAAACGTTTCAACAACCCGCGCGTTTCGAGATCAGGCAACAGTGCAGTCAACGAGTGGCCCGACGCGGTTTCCTCACCGATACCGGTGAGCCGCGCCAGGGTGGCATCCCATACTTGAACGATCAGTTCGGCGTCTGTTGTAAAAACGCCGACGGTTGGCTGGGCGTTAGTCATTCGGGATTCTGATCGATATCAGCCGCGCTGTCTGCGGTTGGTTTTCTCGTCCGTTTGCGCTTAGTCTTCGAGTTTCCATTATCTGTCTGGTCACCACGGACCATGCTGTCCATGATCTCGCCGAGTTCCCTCGCTTGTTGAGCTAAACCGGTCGTACTGACCAACGTGACTTTCACGCCATTCGCATTGCGATTGGTTATGTCGCGCAGTTCGTCGACCGTGGCACGAATTCTTTCCGCCGCCTCGAGATGGGTGCGATTCGAATTCGTAATCTGCATCGCTTCTCGCGAAACACTGGTGACGCCGATGCTCATCTCACGCGACGTCCGCGACTGTTCGCGCATCGCTTTGCTTACCTGGTCGGATTGCAAACGCATGTTCTGCGTAGCCTCGGCAATCTCCGCCGACGCCTTCGTCTGCTCAGACATGGCCTTGCTGATCTCGCTAATCTGGCGCGCGAGCTGGCCCGACTCCTTCGTGATCTGATCGCTGGCAACTGCCTGTTCGTTCAACGCCCGCGAAGTAGAAACCGCTCCCCGGCGCATTGATTCCACGGCGGCCGTGATCTCTTTGGCTGCGCTAGCCTGTTCGTTGGAAGCCTTACGCACCTGCTTCGCCGCGCCACTCGTGCTCTGCGCCGCCTTGATGATCTCCCGCGCGGCCCGGCCTTGCTCGTTTACAGCTTTGCTGACTTCCTTCGCGGTAACGCGCATCTGTGCCGACGACTTAACAATCTGCTGCGAAGCTGCGGCCTGCTCAACCACTGCATTCAAAACCTGTTTGCTTTGCGTGGCCGTGGTTTCAATTGCCGCCACGACGTGCTGACCGGCAGTCAGTTGCTCTTCTGTTGCATTGGCAATTTGTCCAACAAGCTGGGCTGTTTGATTGATGCCTGTCAGTATCTTCTTGAGACCTGCGGCGCCTTCTTCGGCGAGTAGTCCGCCCTCGTCGGCGATACGCGTTCCCTCGCTCGCAGCGGTCACCGCCTCTCTCACAACCTCCTGAAGCGACCTGATGATCGCTGCGATATCGGCGGTCGCCTGGGCCGATCGATCGGCGAGATTTCTGATCTCTTCCGCCACCACTGCAAACCCGCGACCCGCATCACCCGCGCGAGCAGCTTCGATCGACGCGTTCAGCGATAGCATGTTGGTCCGCTCGGCGATGATGTTGATCGTATTGACGATGCCGCCAATCTCTTCCGAACGTTTTCCCATCTCGCGAATCACGCCGGCTGATTGCTCCATCGCCGAACGCACGCGGATCATTCCCTGCATCGACTTCTGCGCCGCCGCGCCGCCTTCCTCGGCTTGTTTGCTCAACTGATCGGTCGCTTCCTCCGCGCGTTTGGTCAACGCCGCCACCGAATGTAACGAACGATCCATTTGATTGGCGCTCGCCGCAGCGCCAGTGGCCGCTTCGGTAATGCGCTCCGCACTCTGCGACACTCCCTGCACCGAACGCGCCATCTGTTCCATCGAGGTCGAGACTTCTTCAACTGACGACGAAAGGCTCTCCGTCATCGCTGCAACTTCTTCGATCGACGCAGCCATTTCGTTGATCGCGGAAGTCGTCTCTTCCGCGGCGACCGTGAGATCGTCCGCGTTTCCGGAAAGATTCACGACCGATGCCGCCATCTCTTCCATGCTGGCCGCAGTTTCATTGACTGATGCGGTTAGCGCCTCGGTATCGGAGCTAACGGACTTGATCGAGCTGGCCATCTCGTTCATCGCGCCGTTAACTTCTTCAGCGGACGTGGCCATGCTTTGGATCGTGGCAGTAACACCCTCGATCGAACGCGCATTCTCTTCGACACTGGCGGAGATCTGCGTGATCGACGCCGCCAGCGATTCAGCGTTCTTGCTGACTTCTTCGATCGAGGCCGCGCTTTCGTTAACCGACGACGCGAGTTGTTCGCTCGAAGTGGCAATCGACTCGAGTTGCGACGTGGTGTTGCCCATCGAGGCAGTCATCTCGTCGGCGATAGCGAAGGTTCGTTCGAGCACGCGCAACTGCACTTCCGCTCCTTCAGCAACCTCGTTTGCCGTCTGCGTGATTTGAGCGGCCGAATCGGCAACCTGCACCGCTTGCTGGCGAACCAGTCCGATATCTCTCTCCATGTTGTTGCCCGAGATCTCCAGCGCCATATTTCTATCTCCCATCCATCTCTGTTATCTGCGGTTCGAGTTCGAATTCCAGGTCGAGCACCGCGTCTAAATTCAAAATCAGAATCATGCGTTCGCCGATGGTGGCGATGCCTTCGAGGTAGCGGCCACTCAACCCGGTAAGCGCTTCCGGCGGCGCCTCGATCGACTCTGTCGGGATCTTGATAAACTCGCGCGCCGTGTCGACGAGCAGTCCGACAACACGCGCGCCGGTGTTAATCACAACCAGTCTCGAACGCAGGTCGCGTTCGATCTTTTCGAAACCAAAACGTTTGCGCAGATTCAACGCCGGCAGCACCTGACCGCGAACCAGGACCACTCCGTCGACCGCTGAATGCGCGTTGGGCACTGCGGCAACGTCTTCGATCATCTCGATCTGTTGCACGAATGCGCTGCGAATGCCGTACGTCGTTCCTGCCAGTTCAAAAAGTATGAAAGGTTCCATCTGTCTTGTCCGTGGCCTAGTGCTTTGACGTCGCCGCCAATTGACGCAACGCGCCGGTGTCCAAAATCAGCACCACGCGTTGATCTCCTAACTCAGTCGCGCCCGCGATGCCTTTGCTTTGCGCGAGTGGATCCTTGATGGCCCGCACTACGATTTCTCGTTGGCCTAGTATGCGATCGACTGCCAAACCCACCGGATTTGTTTCTTCGCCGATTACCAGGACGTGAAACTTGCTGCCGCGTTGCTCGTTCATCTCAAAAACACGGGCCAGGCGAAGCAACGGCAACACTTTTCCGCGATACGAGATGATCTCGTTGTTCTCCAACACGTTTGTTGACGACGAGTGGACCTCGAGCACTTCCCTCACTGCCGACTGCGGCACCGCAAAACGTTGTCCATTCACGCTGACGATCAACGCTTCGGCGATCGCGAGTGTTAAAGGCAACTCGATCGTGAAAGTCGTGCCTTCGCCTCGTCTCGTCGCCAGCGAAAGATTTCCGCCGAGTTCTTCGATGGCTCGCTTAACGACGTCCATGCCGACACCCCGGCCGCTCTCTCGATCGGCGTCTTCGCGAGTTGAAAACCCGGGCGTGCAGATCAGATCAAGCAACGTCGCATCGTCGATCTCGGAATGGGCGTCGCTGAGTCCGCGGTCCTTTGCTCTGGCGAGCACGAGATTGCGATCGATGCCGCGTCCGTCGTCGGCGATCTTGATGACGATCCTCTCGCCTGCCGTCGTCGCGCTCAGGGTCAACAAGCCTTCGCTTCGTTTACCTTGCGCTTCACGCTCGGCAACAGTTTCGAACCCGTGACTGACGGCATTGCGCACCAGGTGCATGAACGGATCCATCATCCGCTCGACCAGAAACTTGTCGATCTCCGTTTCGCCGCCGCTGAGTTGCACGATGATCTTCTTGCCGTTCTCACGCGCCAGGTCGCGCACGACGAACGTCATGCGTTCGAAGATCTCGCCGATCTGGACCATGCGCACGCGCATGACACTCTCGCGCAAGTCTCGCAACTGCCGTGTGAGACTCACGCTTGTTTCCTGAAGCGGACGCCAGACCGCGGCCGGCGTCACACGTTTCAGTTCCGTGACTTGGTCTTCGAGCCGCGTGCGACTGATAACCAGTTCGCCGATGATTCGCATCAACTCGTCGAGACGATCGAGATCGACGCGTACCACGGTCGCGGGAGCAATCGTTGCAGGCGCTGGTTGGCTTTCTTTAGTCTTCTGGATCGTCTCTTCGTGCAGTGGTTCGAAAACCAGGCCGTCAGCCTCGAAACTCTTGAGCACCGTCTCTTCGGCGTCAGTTGCGACAACAAACTGAAAGGCAATCTCTCCGGCCCCTTTGACAATCGGCTTCGCCAGCAACAGTTCACCAATCTCTTGCAGCCGCGCTCGCACGCTGTTCACGTTGACGCCTCGTGCGGCAAGTTCCGCGGTCGGCGTAAACTCGACCTGCAAACGTTTGACAGTGGTAACGATCTCCGGCGTTTCGGACTCTACGGGGATTTCGCTGTCGCTCTCCCGTGATTCAGCAGAGACCATTTGCAGTCTGTCTACGATTTCGTCGATCGATGGAATCGGCTGATCGTGGCGGCGCGCGTTGATGACAGCTTCGAGTAGAGAAACGCCGCCGGCCAGCGCCTCGAAGCCCGGCGCGCTCAAAGTCAACGTTCCTTCACGCAACTCGCGCAGATAGCTTTCGAGATGATGCGCGAGTTGTTCGGCAGCGCCGAGTCCGACCATCCCCGAGATCCCTTTGAGCGTGTGGAAGCTGCGAAAGAGATTGTCGAGCACCGCGCGGTCGACTGCGCGCTCGTCGACTTCGTCTTCCAATGTGACGAGCGAGCGGCGTATCGACACCAGGTGCTCGTCGCACTCGGTGTAATAGTCGTCGAGAAACTGATCGAAGAACTCACCGGGATTGTCGGGATTCAGCTTATCCATCCATCAGTTCCCCTGTAGCAGTGAGCTGACCACGTCAGCCAACTGCCTGGGATCAAAGGGTTTCGTCAGGTAACGATTCGCGCCCGCTGCGAGAGCTTCGCTGCGGCTGGATTCCTCGCCTTTGGTGGTAAGAACGACGATGGGAATGTCGCGATATGCCTGGTGACTGCGCACGAAGCCAATCACTTCCATGCCGTGCATGTCAGGCATATTCAGGTCGAGCACCATCAGATCGACGGGTTCAATCGCCAGCCGTTCGATGGCTTCGAGGCCACTGCCCGCCTGCGTGGACTTGATCCTTCGCAGGGAGCCCAACGACGTAATCACCATTCGTCGCATCGTGGGTGAATCGTCAACTACAAGAATGTTGTTCGTCTTGATTTCGTCCGGCATTCAGTTCAGGAGGCACACTTCGGCATGAAGCACACATCGTCGGGGGTTCGCCGTCGGCGCTATAAGGGGAAAGCGGATTAGGGGGACGGCTATTCTACGGGAAGATCGAAAATTCGCCAACAAAGACCTGATCTTTCCTTTTAATCCGAGCTTTTGCAAAAGTGCTTTATCGGGAGGAAGATGTCTCCCGCAAAGGCGCAAAGACGCAAAGACGCAAAGAAAACCCTTTAGTAACGCCCAGCGCTTTGCGCCTTTGCGCCTTTGCGGGAAACTTTTTGTGCAAAGCGGATCACGCCTATCTTTCGACCGTCGTGCGGCAGCGGCGTTTGCCACTCTTCATTTGCTTCCGGCTTCATTCATCCCGTATCTTTTGGCCCCTGCATTCAAGACCAGCAAGAGGATAAAACGCCGATGATTCATCACGCGACGTCGCTCGCCGGCTTCGTGATCTTCGCCGGTGTGGCGTGGTTGCTTTCCAGCAGTCGACGGCGCATCGCCTGGAAGACGATCGCCTGGGGTGTCGGGCTGCAACTGCTGATCGGTCTGATCGTCTTTCGCCTGCCTGGTTCGCAGCGTGTTTTGCTTTGGCTGAATGATGGGGTGCTGGCGCTGTTGAATGCGTCGAAGAGTGGGTCGGAGTTTCTGTTTGGGCCGCTCGCGGCGAGTCCGGGCGAGACGGGTTCGATTGGGTTCATACTCGTTTTTCAGGTGCTTCCGGTGGTGATTTTCTTTGCGGCGTTCACCGCGATGCTCTATCACTTGCGCGTGTTGCAGGTGTTTGTGCGTCTATTTGCGCGACTGTTTCACCGGACGATGAGGATTAGCGGGGCGGAGTCGCTGTCGAGTGCGGCGAACATCTTTGTTGGGATCGAGTCGGCGCTGGTGGTGCGGCCGTATCTGGAAAAGATGACGCGGTCGGAGTTGTTATTGATATTGACTACGGGCATGGCGACGGTGGCGTCGAGTGTGCTTGGAGTTTATGTCGCGTTTTTGAGTGGCGTGTTTCCGCAGATTGCGGGTCATCTCATATCAGCTTCGATTCTTTCTATTCCGGCGTGTGTTGTGGTTTCTAAGGTGTTGATACCTGAGACGGAGACGCCGGAGACGCTTGCGGCCGTGCCGCCGGAAGATGAATCGGTTCGATCGAAGAATCTGATCGGCGCGATTATCCAGGGCGCGATGGATGGGCTGAAGCTCGCGGCTGGAATCTCGGCGTTGATCATCGCGATACTCGGGATCGTTGCTCTTATCGATAAGTTATTGG
>DATELZ010000017.1:0-6449 GCA_035276045.1 Pyrinomonadaceae bacterium
GGCTCAGGATCCTCCCGACGAAGACGACGTCGTACGCGTCAACACCGATCTCCTCCTCTATCCCATTCGCATACGAGACAAAAAGGGACAGGCCGTCGCGGGCCTGACCGAACAGGATCTGACGCTCAAGGACGACGAGAAGGTAACGACCGGGGTCTATTTCGCTCCCGGCGCGGATCGTGTGGCGATGCTCTTCGCACTCGACCAGTCAGGCAGTCTGCGCCAGATCATCTCGCAACAACGAGACGCCGCGCTCGCCCTCTTTTCACGGTTCAGCGACAGGTCCAGCGTCGCCGTGCTTAGCTTTTCAGAGACGTCGTCACTGGCGCTTCCCTTCACCAAAGACACCGAAGGAGCACGCTCCGCGTTCAGGTTTTCCGCCGGACCAAACACCCGCACCGCAATCTACGACGCAGCCGCGGACGCGCTTAAAGCTTTCGACGATCTGCCTCCGGTCCGCGCCGAACGCCGCATCGTCGTCTTAATCAGCGACGGACTCGACAATCGCAGCAGCACGCATCCCGAAACGATCGTCGACACGGCACTCGAAAAGCGCGTCTCGTTCTACGTGATTCATCTGCCGCTTTTCGAACCGCGCGACGGCAGACTCGAAGTGCGCCGCCCCGCAAAAGGCTTTCGCGACCTCGCCGAGAAGACCGGCGGCAAGTACTTTCTCGTCGGCGACGCCAAATCGGCCCTCATGCCCAGAGAGAACGATCTGACGCCGATCTTCAACGCCATCGAAGAGGATTTGAAAAGTCAGTATCTTCTGGGTTTCTATATAGCGGAGTCAGCGCGGGACAATCGGCGGCACGTTTTTTCGGTAAGCCTGAAACCTGACGGCGTTCAATATTCGCTCGGGCGTCTCGGCTTTTCACGCACTCATAAATTCATGATCAATTTAAAGTCATCAAATGAAAAAAATTAATCGGGCTTTGATCAGTGTTTCCGACAAAACCGGGATCATTGACTTCGCTCGCGAACTCAAGAACTTCGGCATAGAAATCATCAGCACCGGCGGCACCGCAAGATCGTTGCGCGAAGCCGGTATCGACGTTCGCGACATTTCTGACGTAACAGGCTTTCCGGAAATGATGGACGGGCGCGTCAAGACACTGCATCCGCGCGTTCACGGTGGACTGCTCGCGTTGCGCGACAACCCGGAACACGTCGCGGCGATGGACCAGCACGGGATCGAACCGATCGATATGGTCGTCGTGAATCTCTATCCGTTTGCCCAAACGATCGCCCGTGAGGGCGTTACCCGAGAGGAAGCGATCGAACAGATCGATATCGGTGGACCGGCGATGATTCGCTCGGCGGCGAAGAACGCGCGCGACGTCGCGGTGGTTGTTTCACCGTGGCAATACACGCTCCTGACCGACGAACTGAAGCAGAACGACGGCGCACTGTCACTTACAACGCGCGAACGTCTCGCCCACGAAGCGTTTCTGCAAACAGCAAACTATGATTCGATCGTCAGTTCTTACTTGTCCGGCCGGAATTTAGCTTTATTCCTGACCAAGGTCGCGGACTTGAGATACGGCGAGAATCCTCATCAACAAGCGTCACTCTATCAAACGTCGGATCGCGGCGGCGTCGCCAATGCCGAACTGCTATCCGGCAAGGAAATGTCGTTCAACAACTACGTCGACGCCGATGCTGCGTGGCAACTCGTCTGCGACTATGACGCAACGACCTGCGCCATCATCAAGCACACAAATCCCGCCGGAGTCGGACAAGGCGAAACGGTCGCCGAAGCTTATCAAAAAGCACTTGCCACCGATCCGGTTTCAGCATTTGGCGGCATCGTTGCGATCAATCGTCCCGTCGACGCCGCGGCCGCGCAGGAGATCACGAAGATATTTACCGAGGTCGTGATTGCGCCGGACTACGATTCAAACGCGCTCGAACTGCTAAAGAGCAAAAAGAACCTTCGCGTTCTTCGCATGGGCGCCGCTTCACAAACGGGCGAACTAGAATTCAAACAGATCAGCGGCGGCATGCTGGTCCAAACAGTCGACAACCACCGGCTCAACGCATCCGATTTGAAAGTGGTCACTACACGCCAACCCACTGATGAAGAGATTCGCGCGCTGCTCTTCGCGTGGACCGTCTGCAAACACACGAAGTCAAACGCGATCGTCTACGCACGCGACGGTCAAACAGTCGGTGTCGGCGCCGGACAGATGTCGCGTGTCGATTCAGTCCGCATCGGCGCGATGCGCGCGCAACTTCCCGTAGCCGGATCGGTCCTCGCTTCCGACGCATTTTTCCCCTTTCGCGACGGCCTCGACGAAGCCGCGCGCAACGGCATCACCGCGGTAATTCAACCGGGTGGCTCCGTTCGCGACGGCGAAGTCATTGCCGCCGCTAACGAACACAGCCTTGCCATGGTCTTTACAGGTGTGAGGCATTTCAAACATTGATATTATGAGCACCAACATGCTTGACAACGACAACTCGATCCGTTGCCGCTACTGCGGTCAGCGAAACCAGGTACGCCCGGAAGCCGGTGGTGACGCACGCTGCGGCCGCTGCCGCCTGCCACTATCCGACGAGCCTCACAAGAAATTCGCGCGGCTCGACAAGGACCAGTACATCCATCCCGCGGATCGCCGTGCTCTTGCAGCGTTGAGAGCGATTCCGGGAATCGATTCGGCGTTAAAGAAACTGCTCGCCGTCACGGGCGAGTCAGCCATTCGCGTGATCTTCACGGCCAGTGCTGTGAAAGTGACGCCGACACAGTGCCCGGATCTCTACGCCAAACTTCAGATCGCCTGCACCACGCTCGGCGTCGACATGCCGGAGTTGTTCGTGCAACAGAATCCGATCGTCAACGCGTTCACTGGCGGCGTGGAACGTCCGATCATCGTCCTGTATTCACAACTGATCGAACGTTTGACGGATGAAGAGGTGCTCGCCGTGGTCGCTCACGAAGTGGGCCACATTCATTCCGAGCACGTGTTGTACCTGACTGCCGCGCGGCTAATCGAATTCCTGGCCAAGACCGCTGTGATGGCGTCGCCTTTGACGTTCATCGTCAAAGAAATATTGACGATGAGCATGAGCGCAGCGCTGCTCGCCTGGGCGCGTCGCGCGGAGTTGTCGTGCGATCGCGCAGCCTTGCTCGTCACGCAGGACGCACACGTCATCGGCCGCACAATGATGAAACTCGCCGGCGGCACTTTCGCTTCGCGCGTCGATTACGATCAGTTCCTGGCCCAGGCCCGCGACTTCCAGAAGAACTACGACGAGAAGGCGCTCGACCGTTTCTGGTCCGACGTGATCACTTCCGGTCTGAGCCATCCGTTCCCGGTGTGGCGCATCGCAGAGATCTTGCAATGGGTGGAAAGTGGTGAATACAAGGCGCTCATGTCAGCGCCAGAAAGCGCAGCAGCGTAAACACAAAAGACACGAAACGAAAACCACTAAGAGGCACAAGAAAAGCACAGCATGCTTGAAAACAAAAAGGGCATCATCTTTGGTGTTGCCAATAAACGTTCGATCGCCTGGGCCACCGCACAAGCTCTACACGAAGCCGGCGCTCAACTCGCATTCACTTACCAGGGCGATCGCTTGAAAGAAAACGTCGAAAGCCTGACAAACGAAGCAATGCAGGGATCGCTTCTGCTTCCCTGCGATGTGACGAAGCAGGAAGAAGTTGACGAAACGTTTCGCAAAATCGGCGGTGAGTTTGGCCGGCTCGACTTCCTGGTTCACAGCATCGCCTTCGCGCCCCGCGAAGCGCTCGGCGGCGAATACGTCAACACCAGCCGCGATGCTTTTCTGACCGCGCTCGAAATCAGCGCTTACTCTTTGCCGCAACTCGCGCGCGCCGCGGCGCCGTTGATGACCGAGGGCGGCAGCATCATTTCGATGTCTTACTACGGCGCCGAAAAAGTTGTTGCCGGTTACAACGTGATGGGCGTGGCGAAGGCGGCACTCGAAGCCAGCACCCGTTACCTGGCGAAGGATCTCGGCCCGCGCAACATCCGTGTCAACGCGATCAGCGCTGGTCCAATTCAGACACTCTCAGCCCGCGGCGTCTCAGACTTCAACACCATGCTCAGACACCACGCCGAACGAGCGCCACTCGGGCGCAACGTCGAAGCGCGTGAAGTCGGCAGCACTGCCGTCTTCCTTTGCAGCTCGATGTCTTCCGGGATCACCGGCGAAGTGATCTACGTCGATTGTGGTTACAACATCATGGGTATCTGAGATGGCAAAGAAGACGGGTGACGACGAAACCGCCAATCCCAATACGGATATCCAGGGAAACTGGCTGCCTCCAAAAACAACGCAAGACGAACAACTGCTCGAGAGCCCGCGGCCCGACGAGTTTACGCACACCGATCCGTGGCGCGTGTTCCGCATCATGGGCGAGTTTGTCGAGGGTTTCGACGAACTGGCGTCGCTGAACCGCGGCATCTCGATCTTCGGGTCGGCACGATCCAAACCAGAAGATCCCGACTACATCGCGGCCGAGAAAACGGCGGCGCTGCTCGCGGCGGAAGGCTACGCGGTGATCACCGGCGGTGGTCCAGGCATCATGGAAGCCGCCAACAAAGGCGCTTTCGAAGCGGGCGGACTATCGATCGGCTGCAATATCGAGTTGCCGTTCGAGCAAAAACCCAATCCTTATCAAACCCGCAGTGTCACCTTCAAATACTTCTTCGTTCGCAAGATGATGTTTGTGAAGTACAGTCTCGGCTTCATCATCTTCCCCGGCGGCTTCGGCACGCTTGACGAACTGTTTGAAGCATTGACGTTGATCCAGACAAGAAAGATCCGAAACTTCCCGATCATCCTCTTCGATTCCAGCTACTGGACCGGAATGTTGAACTGGCTCAAAGACGTCGTCTGGGCCGAAGGCAAGATCAGCGAACACGACTTCCAGATGCTTCACATCACCGATTCACCAAGCGAGGTCGTCGAGATCGTCCGCCGCAGCCAAAGCAGCCTCGCCGAACTCGAGTCCGACGACATTGGCGTTCCGAGTTGATTATGGTCTAAGACTAGCGCGGAGCCATTCGAGGTAGGGAGGGGAACCGGCGACGACCGGCAAGGCGATGATCTCGGGGGTTTCGTAGCTGTGAAGGGCTCGCACTTCCTTTTCGAGATCGTCAAACTTCGACCGCGTTGTTTTAGCGAGCAGGAGAATCTCGGGCTGGCGCTCGATCTTACCTTCCCAGCGATACACCGATTCCATTTCGGGAAGGATTTGGACGCACGCGGCGAGGTGCGCGCCGATCAGCACATCGGCAAGACGGACCGCTTCTTCGCCGTTCGCGGCCGTGAGTAAAACTACGATGGGCTCGTCGTCACTACCGAGCACAAACTACTCCTACTCTGTTTCCTCTTCGTCAACCAATCCACCGGTGAGCGGTGTCGTGTCGCCGCCGAAGAACGAGTTATAAACTTCGAGCGCGCGATCGTAATCGCGCTCGTCAACAAAGATCTCCGCGCCCAGCGGCGAGAAAGCATCGGCGCCGCCCGATTTAACAACTGAACGAACGTCGTTCTGGGTAAGTATATCGTTCACCATCTCGGCTTCAGCGGGCGAGCCGAGTTTGTGCAGCGGCACGAAGCGCGCCTCACTGCTGTCGTGCAGCACGTTCTCAGGCGTCAGCCGTTCGACCAACGGCGTGTTGTCGTCGGGGCAATGGGTAATCCCCTCTTCGTATTCGGCTTCACAAACAGTGCAGAACATTTATCGACCTCCGGTCTTGTGCTTAGTGCTTGATCTTTGTACTTGGTTCGCAGATTAATCTGCCAGCTTTCCAACTTTGCCACAAGCAAGCGGACAAAGTACAAAACACCAAGCTCAAAGCTCATTTGACTTCGAACGGTATCTCATCAAAATGCGTCATGCGCTTGAAGGCGCGGAAACGATCGTTGATCTCCGCGTGCGTCAACCGGCGCACTCGCTCAGTGCCAAACTCCTCGACGTTGAACGACGCCATCACCGAACCGAAGATCATCGCGCGGCGCATCGCGTCTTCGTTCAGTTGCTCCTGGCTCGCGAGGTAACCCATGAAGCCGCCGGCGAAGGTATCGCCCGCGCCAGTCGGATCGAAAACCGATTCGAGCGGGTACGCCGGAATGGCGAAATAACTATCAGACGTAAACAGCGCCGCGCCATACTCGCCGCGTTTGATGATCAGCGCCTTTGGTCCCCAACTAAGAATCTCACGCGCGGCTTTGATCAGGTTTGGAATACCGGTTAACTGCCGCGCCTCGGCGTCGTTGATGATCACGACGTCGACGACCTTGATCGTGCGCACGAGCGAATCGCGCGTGTGCTCGATCCAGAGGTTCATCGTATCGAGCGCAACGAGTTCGGCATTCGGCATCTGCTCGCGCACGCCGCGTTGAAGATCCGGTTGAATGTTGCCCAGAAACAACAGCCGGGAACGTTTCGACTCTTCCGACACTTTCGGCTGAAA
>DATELZ010000018.1:0-42804 GCA_035276045.1 Pyrinomonadaceae bacterium
AATGCAACGCTGCGAATCGTTCGCGACCATCGGCGAGAGATATTTCTCGGCGTAGTAATTTTTCTGTTCGGTGAAGCGCTCTTCGAGTCCGCCCCAGTCGAACGTCATCTCCTGCAGTTCGCATTCGCCGCCGCGATCGCACACCGGGCAATCGAGCGGATGGTTCGCGAGGAGAAACTCGGTCATGCCGCGCTGGGCCTTCTCGATCTCTTCGCTCTGCGTGGTGACGACCATGCCGTCGGTGCAGGTGATGGTGCACGACGTTTGCAGTTTCGGCATCTTCTCGATACGGACGAGACACATGCGACACGATGCTTGCAGCGCGAGGTCGGCGTAGTAGCAGAAGGAAGGGATGTCGTAACCCTTCTCGCGGCACACGTCGATCAAACGCGCGCCTTTCGGCACCTCAAATTGCTTCTCGTTGATTGTGACTTTGATTAGCTCAGTCGCCATTCAGTGTTTTTCAAATTCGACTCGTGAATCTCTGTGTTCCTCTGCGTCTCTGCGGTTACTGCTTAACTTGCTGTTTACCGCAGAGACGCAGAGAAACGCAGAGTGTTTATCATTTTGACTCAAGCCGCCGTTTAAAGTCCTCCGGGAACCTCTTGATGGCCGACTGGATGGGCCACGCGGCCGCGTCGCCCAGAGGACAGAACGACTTTCCTTCGATGTTGTCGCAAAGATCGAGCATCAGTTGCGCGTCTTCCGGACGTCCGCCGCCTTTATCGATGCGTTTGAAAACTTTCACCAGCCAATCAGTGCCTTCGCGGCAGGGCGTGCACCAGCCGCACGATTCGTGTTTGTAAAACTCAGTCAGGTTCTTGGTCGACTCGAAAACGTCGACGGTCTCGTCCATCACAATAAAACCGCCCGAGCCGACACTCGATCCGGCCGCGACGAGTCCTTCGTAATCAAGGCGCACGTCTTTGCCGATGATCTGATCGGCGCGCATGATATAAACCGAAGAGCCACCGGGAATGACGGCCTTCAACTTCCTGCCGCCGAGTATTCCACCGCAGTCTTCCATGATGAACTTCTCCATGTCGTCGTAACCCATCGGCAGCTCGTAAACGCCGGGCTGGTTGACGTGACCGGAGACGGACCAGACTTTCGTGCCGCCACTCTTTTCCGTGCCGAGTTTTTGATAAGCCTCGCCGCCCATTTTGATGATGTCAGGAACGGCAGTCAGCGTCTCGACGTTGTTGACGACAGTCGGGCACGCATACAAACCGGAGACGGCAGGGAAGGGCGGCTTCATACGCGGATGGCCGCGCAGTCCTTCGAGTGAACTCAGCAACGCTGTCTCTTCACCGCAGATGTACGCGCCGGCGCCGGTGTGCGTGTAGATGTCGCAGGCGAAGTTGGCGCCGAGTACATTCTGGCCCAACAATCCGGCCGCGCGCGCTTCGTCGAGCGCAACGTCCATGATGTCGATCAGGTACTTGTACTCGCCGCGGGTGTAGATGTAGTTGGTTCGCGCACCGAGCGCATAGGCGGCGATCAACATGCCTTCGATCAGCATGTGCGGATCGCGTTCCATCAGGTAGCGATCTTTGAACGTTCCCGGCTCGGATTCGTCGGCGTTACAGACGACGTATTTCGGTTTCGGCGAATCCTTGGGCACGAAGCTCCACTTCATGCCGGTTGGAAAACCCGCGCCGCCACGGCCGCGAAGCGCCGACTTCTTCACCTCGTTGATCACGTCGTCAGGCGACATCGAGTCGAGCACTTTTTTGAGCGCCTCGTAGCCGCCGTTGCGACGATAGACGTCGATCGATCGCGAGTTCTCGAGATGAACTCGACGCAACTGTAATGGCTCACAACCGATGGCTTCGATACGCATAGATTCTAAGGAAGCGCGTCCAACACCTGATCGATCTTTTCCGGCGTCAGGTTTTCGTGATAGTCAAAATTGATCTGCATCATCGGCGCCGTGCCGCACGATCCGAGACACTCGACCTCCCACAACGTAAACCGCCCGTCGGCCGTCGTCTCTCCGACTTTAACTCCGAGTTTCTGTGAACAATATTCGGTAATTTTCGGCGCGCCCATGATATTGCACGACAACGTTTTACAGACCTGGATGTGATACTTGCCGATCGCCGACGTGTGGATCATCGAGTAGAACGTCGCGACTTCCCAGATGTCCGTGACGCGCAATGCCAAACGATTCGCGAGATAAAGCACGCCCGGCGGATCGAGATAGCCGCGTTCGCGTTGCACGATGAACATCAACGGCAGGATCGCAGAGCGCGGAACCGGATACTTCGCCAGATGGCGATCGATCTCGGCCTCTACTTCCGGCGAGAACGTCGCCGGCTCGATCGCAAGATCGACGGGCTGGGAAAGGGGTTGGATCTGTGTAAGCGGTGTGCTCATCTAATTGGTGCTTTGTACTTTGTGCTTAGTACTTTGTTCGCTACCGTAACGCTAGACTGTATCCTCGATCGTTTGTTTTGCGAGCAAAGCACAAAGAACAAAGCACAAAGCTCTAACGATCAATCTCCCCCAACACAATATCGAGCGATCCAATAATCGCCACAACATCCGCCACCATCTCGCCTTCCGACATCACCGGCAGCGCCGACAAATTCACAAAACTCGGACCACGGAAATGCACGCGGCTCGGTCGTGGTCCACCGTCGGATCTCATGTAAACGCCTAGTTCACCCTTCGAAGCTTCGATCGGGTGATAAACCTCGCCCGCCGGAACGTCAAAACCTTCGGCGACGATCAGGAAGTGATGAATAAGCGCGTCCATGTGGCTCTTCATCGCTTCGCGATCGGGCAGAACAACTTTCGGCGCGTCAGCTTTCACTGAACCAGGCTTGAGACGCGACAACGCCTGCACGGCGATCTTGTGCGACTCCTTCATCTCGCGCATGCGGACCATGTAACGCGCCCAAACATCGCCGTCATATTCAATCGGAACTTCGAAGTCGTAGGTCTCATACCCGGTGTAGGGATTGGCGCGCCTGATGTCGAGATTCACGCCACTGCCACGCAAACACGGACCGGAAAGTCCCCAATCGATCGCGTCTTCGGCGGAAATTCGTCCAATGCCCTGGGTTCGCTTCTGAAAGATCCTGTTCCCGGTCAGCAGCGTGTGAAACTCTTCGACCGAAGGCGGAAAACCGTCGAGAAACTGTTTGCAGCGCTTCTCGAAGCCGGCGGGCAAGTCCATCATCAAGCCGCCGATTCGGAAATAGGAAGGCGTCAGGCGACCGCCAGATGCTGCTTCGATCAGGTTCAGAATCTTTTCGCGTTCGCGGAAGCAATAGAAGAAGACCGTCATCGCGCCGATGTCGAGCGCGTGCGTCCCGAGCCAGACAAGATGTGAACCGATACGTTGTAGTTCGCACATCAGCACGCGGATTGTTTGCGCGCGCTCGGGAATTTCGAGACCGAGCAGTT
Source organism: Pyrinomonadaceae bacterium (assembly GCA_035276045.1). Lineage (GTDB taxonomy): Bacteria > Acidobacteriota > Blastocatellia > Pyrinomonadales > Pyrinomonadaceae > PSRF01. The sequence goes on from DATELZ010000018.1 coordinate 3,415, forward strand.
TCTCGCCGGCCATCACGTAAGCGAGGTTGTTGCCGAGCGGATTGAGATAGTCCATCCGGTCGGTGATCACAATACCCTGCTGGTATTTCTTGTACTCGAACAGCTTCTCCATGCCCGTGTGGAGATACCCGATGTCCGGTGTCGCCCTCACGACCATCTCGCCGTCGAGCACGAGCTCCAAACGCAGCACGCCGTGCGTCGACGGGTGTTGCGGGCCCATCGAGATCGTCATCTGCGTGTCCAGCGGGCGATCGACGACTTCGAATTGTGGCGGAATAGTCGGTGCGGAACTCATTTTTTCAAAACCTATTTTCCGTTTATCGTTTGTCGTTTTTCATTTTCCATTTAGACCTCTGCTACCAGCAATGGAAAATGAGAAATGAAAAACGACAAACGGAAAATGCTCATTTCAAGCTATACGGTTCATAACCACGCAACGGAAAATCCTTGCGTAACGCGTGTCCCTGCCAGTCTTCCGGCAACAGGATCCGGCGCAGATCCGGATGGCCGTCAAAGATCACGCCAAACAGATCGTACGTTTCGCGCTCGTGCCAATTCGCCGTCTTCCAGATGCCGGTGACGGTTGGCACGTGCGTATCCTCTTCGTTTAGTACAACTTTTACTCGCAGCCGGTGATATATCGAGGTCGAAAACAGGTGATAGTTGACCTCGAAACGCGGTTCTTCTTCTGGCCCACGATCCGCGCCGCAGACATCTGATAGAAAATCAAACTTTGTCTCCGGCGAGGTCTTCAAAAACGTGCACGCCGCGGCGAGATGCTCGCGCGGAACGACGACGGTGATCTCGCCGAAAGCGGCGATCACGTCGCTCACCCACTCGGGATGTTCACGCTGTAACGCCGCCACAACAGGTGACGGCGCTGTCTCTTCTAAACTTTCGATAGGCTTATCCGTGGACATCCGTTTCTGTTATCCGTCAGATCCGTGTTACGAAGAACGCCGCCGCTCGTGTCTCGACGCGATCGTGTATGGCCTTGATTCCGGCAACGTGTTCTGCCGCGCCGTCGAACCATCGGTGATGGGCAACGTGCCGGGCACCACCGCTTCGCGTGCTTCGGCTTCGGGAACGTCACGCCGATCGCGCACGCTCTCCTTCATCACCTTTTCCTGCAACATCATCACCGCGTGAATCAACATCTCCGGCCGCGGAGGACATCCGGGAATGTACACGTCGACGGGAACGATCTTGTCCACGCCCTGAACGATCGCGTAGTTATCAAAAACACCACCCGACGTCGCGCACGCGCCCATCGAGATGACCCACTTCGGTTCCGGCATCTGGTCGTAGATGCGTCGCAACACCGGCGCCATCTTGCGGGATACGCGTCCCGAAACAATCATCACGTCAGCCTGTCGCGGGCTGGCGCGAAACACTTCCGAACCGAAGCGCGCCAGATCGTTTCGCGATGACGTTGCGTTCATCATCTCGATCGCGCAGCACGCCAACCCGAACGTCGCCGGCCAGAGCGACGACTTGCGCGCCCAGTTGATCAGCGAGTCGAGCCGCGTAGTCAGCACTTCCGGCAGTGCTTCGGCAATTATATTTTCCAGTCCCATAACGAACTACCTTTAGGCCGCGGGCCGTTGCCGCTGGAGCTGTCGTTCTTCGATTTCGTGCAGCGCCCGCGCCTCAGCCTCGGCTTCGCGACGTGCCTTTTCGCCCCAGTCAAACGTGCCTTTCCTGACGACGTAGATATAACCAACGAGCAGCAGCCCTACAAAAACCATCATCTCCAGGAACACAAACCAACGCATCTCCGGCGCCTGCGCAGCCAGCGATTTGAAGACCGCCGCCCACGGCACCAGAAAGATCACCTCTATATCAAAGAGGATAAAAATCATCGCGATCAGGTAAAACTTCACCGAGAAACGCTCGCGGGCGGAACCGACCGGATCCTTGCCGCACTCGTACGGCATCAGCTTCGTCCGCGTCCGTTTGCGTTGGCCCACGAGCTGCGAGAGCAGGACATTGCCCACCGCGAAGCCCGCCGCTACGATGAACATCAAAATGATCGGCAGATAATCGTAAAGCTGAAACGTCATCTCACGCATACCACCACCTGCCGGAGATTGATTTCGCAGGGAAAGCAATCTTGCGCGGCTGGCGGCACTCGATCACGAGATTGAGAATCATTGTACAAGCGTGATGCTAGTCGAAGTGATCAAGGGTGTCAAGCAAGCTTCCCGCGCAGAAAATGCATAAGAAAAATGCTGATTGACCGTGAAAAAATGCTTGTGTTAACGTTCAGCAACGCTGCTTTCGAGCAGCCTTCGTTGAGGAAACTCCTTGAGCCTGTGATAACCGGATTCAACACTGACATCGAACATGATGGTGTCGTCTATCATGTGCAGACCGAAGACAAGGGGCTCGATTCACCTATCATCCTTTCTCTCGTCTATTCCGGTGGGACAATTCTCGCCAGCAAACGCTCTCCTTATGAAGATCTGATCGCGCAAGGTTTTAGCGACGAGGCGCTCGCCGAACGTTTGAAGCGCCAGCACCGCTTGATCTGTGCTGCCATTCATTCCGGACGCATCAACGATCTCAAGAAGATGAGCGGCCGTGCGAAAGCGCCCGCGGCGCCTGCATTACCCAAATCTGTCGCCGCCGCAGAACCTGTCGAAACGGTGGATGTCGTAGAAGAAGTCGAAGAAGCTGCGCCCGCGGCGCCGGTCGAACAACCCTTCGAGATCGAATACTGGCCGATGACGCAGGAGTGGACGCCGCCCCCGCCTCCGTCGCCTGCATCCGAGGGGAACGTCAACGAAGAACCGGAACCGCTTGCCGCTGAAGAACTGAGTCGCGACGAGACTGCGCCGCTCGAACTGCCGCGAGAAATCCAACCCGACGGTCTCGCGATCGTATTACTCGACGACGAGCAGTTTTACTCGGGCGAGAAATACACGTTGCGAGTTCATATTAGTAGTTGGCTCGCGGGAGAAGAGAAGTCACTGGCAAACGCCGGCGTCTCGATCAAGATCCTCGGCACCACTTTTCGGCCTTTGATCTTTACGGTGAAGACCGAAGACGACGGTGTCGCCACAGTCGCAACAGAGATCCCGCATTTCACTTCGGGCCGCGCTGCCGTCCTCATACGGGCCACCGTGAAAGATGAAGCCGCTGAACTGCGGCGCATCATTCACCCGGCAAGATGACAAAGGGGTGACGAAGTGCGCGTCTACGTAAACGGTGAACCACGTGAATTCTCCGACCCACTCTCACTGGCCGACATCATCACCCAACTCGATTTTCCCGCCCAGCGAATCGCCGTCGAGCTGAACCGCACAGTCGTGCGCCGCGGCGACTGGAGCACCACCGAGTTGCACGACGAAGATCGGATCGAGATCGTCCACTTCGTCGGTGGTGGTCGAAGCTAAATGCGTGTAAAGTTTTAGTCATGGCGACAGCAATGAAAGAGCCGGCTTCGCGAGAGAGTTTGATTGTCGCGGGCCGGGTATTTAATTCACGTTTGATTATCGGCACGGGCAAGTATCGCAATCATGAGGAGATGCGCGCCGCGCACGATGCTTCCGGCGCGGAAATGGTGACAGTGGCCGTCAGGCGTGTACCACTCGATCGCAGCACTGAATCGTTTCTCGATCATCTCGATCCGGCGTTGCAGATTTTGCCGAACACTGCCGGATGCTACTCGGCGGAAGATGCCATTCGCACTGCGCGTCTCGCGCGCGAAGCACTCGAAACCGATCTCGTAAAGCTCGAAGTGATCGGCGATCAGACGACGTTATTTCCTGACAACGAACAGACACTCGAAGCCGCGCGTGTTCTCGTCAAAGAAGGCTTCGTCGTCCTGCCTTATTTCAACGACGATCTGATCATGGCGAAGAAGTTATTGGACGCCGGTTGCGCCGCGATCATGCCGCTGGCGGCGCCGATCGGATCAGGTTTGGGCGTGCAGAATCCCGCGAACCTTCGCATCATGCGCGAACAACTTCCTGACGCGACGATCATCGTCGACGCCGGCGTCGGTACGGCGAGTGATGCCGCGATTGCGATGGAACTCGGCGCTGATGGCGTGTTGATGAACACTGCGATTGCGGAAGCAGACGATCCGGCGAGGATGGCAACGGCGATGAAGCTCGCGATTCAGGCAGGTCGACTCGCGTATATGGCCGGCCGCATGCCGAAGCGTTTGTATGCAAGTGCGTCGAGTCCGTTAACGGGTGTCGTCAAGTGAGGTTGGCTGCGTTGAAGCTGTGGACAAAGTTAACCGCAGAGGATCGCAGAGACTGCTAACTGGTTTACGGCAGTGCCAGTTCAATTCGTTCCTGCTCGCGCATTACTCGATCGCCGAGATCGGTGTTCGAGATCGTAGGATAAGCCCCGCCCTTTACCTTCAAGCAACCGGCCGCAATCAGCGCATCGATATAGAGTTGAATTCCGTCTTGCAGCATGTCGTTTAGCAGGCCGTACGTCGAGAGTTCGTTGAGATGGAATTTCAGCACCTGTTTTGCTTTCGAGCCGCGCAGCGTAGCCGCGAGCAGTTGTTTGCCGAAACGTCCATTCATCCGCTTGGCGCACGCCAGGATCTTTCGCACCCGGAGTAATTCGTCATCTGTAAGAGCGCGAGGTTCTGAGTTGACTACGACCGGCTGAGGCTCCTGCGACTCGATCTCGTCCTCGATTGGAGCGGCAGGTTTCGGAGCACAGTTGCCGCATGTGCCGCATTGGCGTTCGTGGTTGCGGTCGCCGAAGTAGTTGAGGATGTGCGCGCGATAACAGTAATCGGTGTAACAGAGATTGATTATCTCGCGCAGCTTGCGCCGTTCGAGATCTGCCCGGCCGAGTATCTGTCTTGCATCGACGCGAAGCGCTGACACAGGCACGTTGTCGATCATCGCGATGGCACGCGGCGCTCGTGGTCCACGCGCGATCGCCGGCGCTTCGCGTGAAATATGACCGGCGCGTTCGAGCAGGTAGAGCGCCGACTGCACGGCCATTTCGTTCTTCTCGCCCGCGAGTTTCGCAATCTGCGCCGCAGGTAATTCGATTCTTTTCAAACCCGTTCCCAGCAAAGCACCGTACACGTTCTTGACCGTGCTGATGTCGGGATATGAACCTTCGATAAAGAAGTCGTGCGTGTTTTTGTCGGCGTAGTTGAAGAGCAGGACGCACGTCGACGGCAGTCCATCGCGTCCGGCGCGGCCGATCTCCTGGTAGTAAGCCTCGATCGACCCGGGGATCTGGTAATGGGCCACAAAACGGATGTCGGCTTTGTCGATACCCATGCCAAACGCGTTCGTGGCGACGATCATCTGCGTGCGTCCGCCCATGAAGTCGTCCTGTGCTTTGACGCGCACGCCGTCGCTCATGCCGGCGTGATAGGTCGAGACACTTAGTCCGGCGTTCATCAGTTCGCGTCCGACTTGCTCGACGGACTTGCGAGTCGAGGCGTAGACAATGCCCGAACCGTCAGACGACTTGGCGAGACGGCGGATGCGGCTGATCTTCTCCTTTTCTCTTTCCGTGTGAACGACTTCGATCGTGAGATTTCGACGGTCGAAGCCGCTGACGAAGGTCTGCGGTTGCGTGAGTCCGAGTTGTTGAATTATGTCGGAACGAACGTAAGGCGTCGCGGTCGCGGTTAGGGCCACGGTTTGCGTCTTGCCGAGCGACTGAATGACGTGTTTGAGTCGCAGATAATCGGGACGAAAATCGTGTCCCCAGGTGGAAATGCAGTGTGCTTCGTCGACGGCGAACAGCGAAACCGGGATCGACTGGATCGCCGCGGTGAAGCGACTGCTGCGAAAACGTTCTGGCGCGATGTAGACGAGCTTGTGCGCGCCACGGCGCAGCGACTCGATGCGCGCGCGTTGCTCGGGTTCCGAGATCGAACTGTTGATGAAGGTGGCCGGAAGGCCGCGTGCTTGCAGCGCATCAACTTGATCCTTCATCAGGGCGATCAACGGCGAGATTACGAGGGTGACGCCCTCGAGAATCATGGCGGGAAGCTGGTAGCAGAGAGACTTACCGCTTCCCGTCGGCATGACGACGATGGCGTCTTTGCCTTCGAGTATCGATCCGATTACTTCGCGCTGGCCTTCACGGAAATCGTTGAAGCCGAAGTGTTGGCGCAAAGTTGTGACTGCGTCGTTCAGCGAGGGCATCGGCAAACCAAGTTAACACGGATTCAGCGATCGTACATGGATTAAGCGGCGCGACACTATTTCTTGCGTTCGGCGTTGCGAGGGCGAAGTCATTCGCGTTGTTGCTTGTGTCGGTGCAGCCATTTGTCTTGCGTGTCGCTGCATTTGTGTTGCTGGCGGCCGGCGCTGGTGCTGAACCTTTGAAACAGTTTGCGGCGCCGCCGTAGCCGACGAGATCCACGATATTGGCATCGTTCGGACATGAGCCGCTTAATGCCGTAGTGGTTTTAACGAGCGCGAGTTTACCGGAACCCGCGGCCATTGCGATCGTGCCGGTGGCGTCAGGCGTGGGCAGTTGAGCGCCGTTGCTCCCGCCAGCCTGTTGCACCAGGTAATACTGTCCCGGTGACAACGTCATCGGATTTAACGGCGTCGTGGACCAGCTCGAGGCAGTCGCGCTGGCGTATTGCACTGACCAACCGGCGAGATTAACCGGGGCGTTTCCGGCGTTGAAGATCTCGATGAAGTCGTTTCGATAGCGAGCGCCGGAGTTTCCCCCACCGCCGAAGATCTGGCTGATCACGATCTTCTCGACTACCGATCCACCGAGAAGCACCGACACCGGATTGCTTCGCACGCCATCCGCGTCGACTATCAGTTTCGCCGCGCCGGCGCCGCTCAATTGCGGCGGCAGCAACACGTGAATCTCGTCGAGTCCTGCTAGTCCTCCGCGGGCGACGGCTTCTACCGTAACCGGCACGCCGTTGATCGTGACTGAAACATTGGTCGCATGTCGCACCCCCGTAGCAAAAATAGAAAGCCGCAGTGAACCACCACCCGGATCAAATGGTGCGGCTGTTAACCGATCCGCGTCGAGAATGACTCCTTCACCTTGACCTGTTCCATTGACAGTGAATATTCCAGGCGCTGCGGCGGAGATCATGACTTCAGCCCGGGAAACCACTCCTCCCGAATTCGTTACGACGACCTCTGCTGGTCCAATGACCACGTCGTCCGGCACGACGAATATGACCTCCTTCTGCGACGCATGGAATATTTTCGCCGCCTGATCATTAACGGTTACGCCGAACAAAGCACTTCCACTCCGAAACGCGAGCGCACTCCCGCGAAACGTCGCAATGCTGCCCGGCGCGAGTCGTGTTTTGTCTCCCGGTTCATGACCGAGCGACGCCGCATTCAAAACGATACCGGTTTCGGAACGTGGAAATAGAAGAAAGATCAAAAAGAGACTGGCGCTGAGGATACGAAGCATCGTGAGGTTGCTCCTTGCGAAATTTTTTTGCTGCGCATTTTACAGATCGAGACGGAAAACGCAAGCGAGATCTGTTATAAGCTGTCGCCGATGCATTCTAAAATGAGAATCCTCATCAGCGGTTCGCATGGACTTATCGGCAGCGCGCTGATCAGCTTGCTGACCGGCGACGGCCATGAAGTCATCAGACTCGTGCGTAACAAGCCCACGCCTGGCGCGCATGAAATCGAGTGGCATCCGAACAAGGGATTCATCGACTCCCCACAACTCGAAGGCCTCGACGCGGTCGTGCATCTGGCCGGCGAGGGCATCGCCTCCGGCCGTTGGACCGAGGAAAAGAAACGGGCCATTCTCGAAAGCCGTGTAAAGGGAACGGGCCTGTTGGCCGAGTCGTTGGCGAAACTGTCGCGGCCGCCCGCAGTCTTCGTGAGCGCGTCCGGAATCGGTTACTACGGCAATCGCGGCGATGAATTACTGAACGAAACCAGCACTCTCGGAAACGACTTTCTCGCTCACGTGTGTATGGAATGGGAAAAGGCGGCGACGCCCGCGGCGGAGAAGGGAATCCGCACCGTGTTCGCTCGTTTCGGCATCATTCTCGACGCTAACGGCGGCGCGCTGGCCAAGATGTTGACGCCGTTTCGCATGGGAATCGGCGGGCGGGTCGGCAGCGGCAAACAGTGGATGAGCTGGATGGCGCTCGACGACGTCGTCAGTGCCATTCGGTTTTTGCTCCGCGATAATTCCGTCAACGGGCCGGTTAACTTTGTCACGCCTTTTCCTGTAACGAACGCCGAGTTTACAAAAACACTCGGACGCGTCCTTTCGCGGCCGACGCTGTTTCCCATTCCCGCCGTTGCACTTCGTCTCGCATTTGGAGAGTTGGCTGACGCTGCCTTGCTGTCGGGCCAGCGAGTTGAGCCTGCTGTGTTGGAGTCTCGCGGATTTGCCTTCGGCTTACCCCGGCTGGAACTCGCTTTGAGAAAAATTCTGCACCGAGAATACTCATGAAGCACATTTCTTTGCTGACTCTTTTGTTGGTGCTCGTCATGGGCGAGGTGCGCGAAGTAGTCCGGGAACAGCAACGCCAGGCCGCCGATCTCATCCTGCACAACGGCGTCATCTGGACCGTCGACGAACAGAAGCCAACTGTTCAGGCGGTTGCCGTGAGAGACGGAAAGTTTGTCGTCGTCGGCGCGAATGCCGAAGCGCTCAAGCTTCGTGGACCATCGACACGCGTGATCGATTTGCGCGGCCGTTTTGTCGTTCCCGGTTTCAACGATAACCACGTCCACTTTGCTTCAGCAGCCCAGTTTCTCGAATTCAACATCATGCGCGCCGCTACGCAGGACCAATTTGTCGCGCGTGTGAAAGACGTGATCTCGCGGTTGCCGAAAGGCGAATGGATCGTCGGCGGATACTGGGGCGCCTACGACGAATGGGCCGCCGGCAGTTCCGGCAATCAGAAACGCGAACCATTCGCGCCTGACATGAACCTCGTCAATGTGCTGACGAACGACTACCCGATGTTCATTCGGAAGTTTGACGACAGCCAGTTCGCGGCAAATCAGGCTGCGTTTCGCGCGCTCAAGCTCGATTTGAATAATCCGCAAGCGCCTGATGTCGAGTTTTTGCGCGACAGTGCTGGACGGCCCACCGGTCACATGCGCGGCAAAGGCGTGACGCGTCTCTTCAACGCCGCAATCCCGCGCACGTTCTCGCGCGAACGCCGCGTCCAGCAAACAAAGAACGCGCTCGCCGAGATTCGCAAGTATGGTGTGACCAACGTCAGCGACATGTCTGACGACGTGCAGTTGGACATCTATCGCGAGTTGCATCGCACGGGCGAACTCACTGTTCGCATTCATTTCCGTCCCGGACTCGATCGCTGGAAAGAGCTTGCCGATCGCGCCGTTCGCGCCGGCTCTGGCGATGACTGGATTCGGCTTGGCGCACTCAAAGGCCACATCGACGGCATCATGGGCACGAGCACCGCGCGCTTCTTCGATCCTTATTCACACGATCCCAAGAATCGCGGGCGCTGGCGGCCGTTGATGGTGAATGCGCAAGGTGAGTTTGTCGAAGGCAAGTTTCTCGGTTACATGCTCGACGCCGATCGCGCCGGGCTGCAACTCACGGTCCATGCGATCGGCGACGAAGCCAACAACGTCCTGCTCAACTATCTCGAAGAGCTAAACAAACAGAACGGCAAACGCGATCGACGCTTTCGCCTGGTCCATGCGCAGGTGCTCGCGCCCGCAGACTTTAAACGCCTGGGCCAACTCGGCGTCGTGGCCGAAGTGCAACCGTTTCACTTGAGCGACGACATGCGTTGGATGGAAGAACGAATCGGGTTTGAACGGACCAAGGGCGCTTATGCTTTCAAGAGCATTCAAGCGAGCGGCGCAGTGTTGTCTTTCGGGACTGACTGGCCCGGCACGTCGGCGTCCGAATATCCGATCAATCCGATGCTCGGCCTTTATGCCGCGGTCACGCGTCAGACCATCACCGGCAAGCCCGCAGAGGGTTGGTTTCCCAACGAGAGAATAACGATCGCGGAAGCGATCAAGGCTTACACTTACAACACTGCTTACGCGAATTTCGAAGAAACGGCGAAAGGATCGATCGAGGTAGGCAAACTGGCGGATCTTACGGTCCTGTCGAACAACCTTTTGCAGATCGCGCCGCGTGAGTTTCTGAACACGAATGTTATTTACACAATCGTGAATGGAAAAATTGTGTACTCAAAATCCTAATTCGCAACATCCGTGGTCAAGACTTCGAATACCTCGAGCGCGTACTTGACGTTGCCAAACGGCGCCGACACCTGCACGCCCTGAATTTCGTCGCGCACCTCCATCAACGACTCGCGCGCGATGCGCAGTCCTTCATCACGTCCCGCTTCTTTGCTGATCGCCGCCGCTTTGCGCATTCGGTCCATGATCGACGGCGTCACGCGCACGCCCGGAACTTCGTTGTGCAGAAACTCCGCGTTTCGATAAGAAACGAGCGGCCAAATACCCGCGATGATCGGGATGCGCACGTGCTCGATCCGCTGCAAAAACTGACGCAACTGATCGGTGTCGAATACCGGTTGCGTGATCGCGTACTGCGCCCCGGCTTCGACCTTCCATTCGAAGCGCTTGATCTCCTCGTCGAGATTGATCGCGCCGGGATTCACACCGACTCCGATGCAGAACGACGTCGGCTCTCCGATCGGATTGTTTCCCAGATCGAGACCGTGGTTCAGCTTGTTGACCATGTTGGTCAATCCGATCGCGTCGATATCGAAAACGGCGGTTGCGTCCGGGTATGGTCCCATTTTCGGCGGATCGCCCGTGATGACGAGTATGTTTCGCAGGCCGAGCGCCGCTGCGCCGATCAGGTCTGACATCATTCCCAGCAGGTTTCGATCGCGGCAGCAGTAGTGCAGCACCGTTTCGATCCCGATCTGTTGTTCGACCAGCACCGCGGTCGCGAGCGCGCTCATGCGCGACTGCGCGCGCGCGCCATCGGGAATGTTCACGCCGTCGACACCTGCGTCTTTCAGCAGCCGAATCGAATCGAGCGTCTTCTTTGTTTCTACGCCTTTCGGCGGCAATACTTCGACCGAGGTGACAAACTCGCCGCGGGCTATCTTCCGTCCCCACTTCGATCGTTCTTCAGGCGGCACGACCTTGATGTCCGGCCCCGTGCTCTCGACTGTTGCAGGGGCGCCGGAGCTGAAAGCGATGCTTTGCGCGCGCGGCGAGGCGGCGCGCACTGAATCGGAGATCAGTTTGATGTGCGACGGAGTTGTGCCACAACAGCCGCCGATAAACTTCGCCCCTGACTGGATGAATCGTTTGGCAAACTTCGACATGTACTCCGGCGAGCACATGTAGAACTGTCGTCCTTGAACGTCGCGCGGGAGTCCGGCGTTTGGTTGCGCGGAAAGTTTCTTTTTCGTGACTTCGCGCATTCGTTCGAGCGCGTTGAGAATGATTGCCGGGCCAACGCCGCAGTTCAGTCCGATCACGTCGGCGCCCCAGTTATCGAGGCGTTCGGTAAAGAGTTCCGGCGTCGTGCCGAAGAGCGTGTTGCCGTCGGTCATGATCGTCATCTGCGCGATGATCGGAAGATCGCAGAGTTCGCGCACGGCGGCGATTGCCTGGCGTATTTCAGAAACGTCGGAGAAGGTTTCGAGACAAAAGAGATCGACGCCGCCTTCGAGCAGCGCGATGATCTGGGTCTTGAACATGTCCTTGGCTTCGTCGAACGAAGTTGGACCATACGGTTCGATGCGCAGTCCGAGTGGGCCAAGAGCGCCGGCGACCCAGGCGCGATCGTTCGCGGCCGCTTTGCGGGCGATTTGGGCGGCGCGGGCGTTGATCTCGTGAAGGTTCTGTTCCAGTCCGTATTGCTGGAGTTTATAAGCCGTGGCGCCGAAGGTGTTGGTCTCGATGATGTCGGCGCCGGCGCGTATGTACTCGGCGTGAATCTCCTGAACGAGATCGGGGCTGCTGAGATTTAGTTCGTCGTAGCAACGGTTGATGTAGACGCCTTTGGCGTAGAGCATGGTCCCCATCGCCCCGTCGACGACGTGGATGCGATCGGAGTCGAGAACGTTTCTGAAAGAATCCATAATGGAAAAGTCCCGCGCTAAACAACGCGGGACTTCAAATCGGTTTTTGAAGTTTTTCAGGCGCCCTTTCAGCTTGCCCGAGCTGTTTAGCTGGTTATTTTACGTGGCCGCAAGTGGCCTTAACTCACCACGTTTTTCATCGCTGCTTATACGCCGCATAAATGCCGCTGTCAAGTTTGAGCGACCTCAGGTTGTGTCTTAGTTCAACTCTGCGTTCCTTTTGGGGCCTCTGCGTAAACTTCACTTTAGGCGTGTTTAAACTCAGAGCACAGAGATACGCGGAGAACGCTGAGCAAGACATTACCCCGCCCTCGGGTTGTGTTCGGTTTTGTCCGTCATGCTGACGGCCACTTCAGAATGACCGCCTCGATCGAATCGAATAAGTACATGTATTTTCAACTACTTAGCGGTCATAAAAGTTTCACAAAAGGGCAACCGACGCGGCGCTTTGCCCATCAGAGTCCGCGGTCGTGGATAACGGCCTCTCGATAAATTTTGAATAGTGCAGCCCCCAATGGAGACGTCTGCCGTCAAAAGCCCTGGCGCCTTTATGGTCATCGTTAGCATGGAGAAGAAACTGAATGAAGTTGCCCCGGAAGTTGCCCTTATTTCGTTTCCTGAAGTACGCGCCGTTCGCAATACTTTCTGTTTTTCTTTTTACCAACCTCACTGGTGTTCTGTTCAGTCGCGTCATCGCGCCTGAAGTTGTGGCCCAACCGGTCCCGCTTGTTAGAGCGATTCCCGCCGACATTCCTTCGTCGGGAAGTGAAAAGATCGACCGCTTGATCTTTGAAGCTGGTGAGCGTGAAGGCGTGGATCCGCGGTTCATTCATGCAGTGATCTGGCAGGAGTCGCGATATGTTGCCGACGCGCGTTCTCATGCCGGCGCAGTTGGGCTGATGCAGTTGATGCCGGCGGCTGCCGAGCGTTTTGGCTGCGGGGATCGAAACGATCCGGCGACCAACATCGCCGCGGGCACGAAGTATTTGAAATGGCTTCTGAAGCGCTTTTCCGGTGACGTTGAACTGGCGCTGGCTGGTTACAACGCAGGTGAAGGCGCCGTCGACAAGTACGATGGCGTTCCCCCGTACAACGAAACGCGCAACTATGTAAAGATCATTTCCAAGCGTTACGGAAAGTCGTTTCATCCGGTGCTGCCACCGGAACAAGCCGCACAGGCGTTCAATCTGAACAACGAAGCCGGCGTCGTCGCGGCCGAATAAAAGAACCGTTCGTGTAATTCGTGGTCTAGAATCCACGAATTACACGAATTCCGTCTTGACAGTCCTGCCCACCTTTTGGCTGAATGCTCACGGTCTTTCCGATCTAAACCTGCTGCAACAGAGGAACTCACGTTTATGAGCACAGCGCACGATGCGGCTGTCCGTCCGACGGCGGCTGACGATCGCAGCTTCTTTGGTCATCCACGCGGTTTGTCCACGCTCTTCTTCACAGAGATGTGGGAGCGGTTTTCCTATTACGGAATTCGCCCGCTCCTGATCCTGTTTATGGCTGCCGCCCTGAGCGAGGGCGGATTCGGCATTGAACGAAGCCAGGCATCGGCGATCGTCGGCATTTACGCTGCCAGTGTTTATCTCGCTTCTTTGCCCGGCGGTTGGGTCGCAGATCGATTGCTGGGCCTGCGGCGCGCGATCATGTTGGGCGCGGTGCTGATCTCGCTGGGCCATATATCGATCGGTCTATCGTCATTTGCGCACGCGCGGGCGCCGTTTTTCCTGGGACTGATCTTTATCGTCCTGGGCACCGGACTCTTAAAGCCAAACATCTCCGCGATCGTCGGCGATCTTTATCCGGAAGGTGGCGCGCGCCGCGATGCAGGTTTCTCGATCTTTTACGTGGGCATCAACAGCGGAGCGTTTGCCGGCCAGATCATGACCGGACTGCTTGGCGAAGCAATTGGCTGGCATTGGGGCTTTGGCATCGCCGGCGTCGGAATGTTGGCGGGCCTCGCGTGGTTTGCGCTTCGCGCTGGTCCAACACTTGGCAACTTGGGACTCGACATCGTTCGCGATCCCGATCCCGCCAAACAGGCACGCCAGGAACGGATGATAAAACTGGCGCTTGCCGTTGGACTCGGTTTGCTGGCGTTCGTGTTCGTGCTCGGGGCTACCGGCAGGATCCAGCTCGATCCACAAGCGATCGGAAGGAGCATGACCTACGTCCTCGTAGGCATCGCTGCTTTGTACTTCGCCTACATCTTCATCCTTGGCGGCCTAAATTCCGGAGAGAAGAAGCGGGTCGCGGTGATAGCGATCCTGTTTGTCTTTGCTTCGATCTTCTGGGGCGCGTTCGAACAAGCGCCCACGTCGCTCAACCTCTTTGCGAAGGACTTTACCGATCGTTCGTTTTTCGGTTGGGAGATTCCTGCCGTATGGTTTCAGTCGGTCAATTCAGTTTTCATTATCTTGCTGGCGCCGGTGTTTGCCGCGATTTGGCTGGCATTGGGCAAACGAGGGCAGAATCCGTCGAGTCCCGCGAAGTTTACGATGGGCCTTGTGTTCGCCGGTATAGGTTTCGCGCTCATGATCCCGGCTGCGAATTCAATCGTGGCCAGCGGTGGCGCGATCAAGGTGTCGCCGTGGTGGTTGGTCGCCAGTTACTTCTTTCAAACTCTCGGCGAACTGAGTCTAAGCCCGGTTGGTCTATCGTCGATGACGAAACTGTCGCCGCGTAAGTACGTGGGCCAGATGATGGGCATCTGGTTTCTTGCCACTTCGGTCGGCAACCTGATCGCGGGCCTCGTCGGCGGCAACGTCGATCCGGAAAAACTGGACCAGACGCCGAAACTGTTTATCGGAACCACTGTTGCGCTCGTGGCCGCGGCGATCCTGCTCGGCATCATGATTCCGTTCATCAGGAAGTTGATACCCAACGAAGACAAACTCGTAGGAGAATAAACGTTGCTCAATCGTCTACACCTTGCGCTGGGGCTGGTGCTGGCCCTCAGTGTCTCCGCCTCCGTTCAGGCCCAACAAAAGCTTCTTACTATCGACGACATTTTCGATCCGGCAAAACGCGTCAATTTCAACGGCACGACGCCGGCGATTCGTTGGTTGAAAGACGGCAATCATTACTTAGTCACAAATGAAGCGTCGCGTCGTGATGTGCCGCGACTGCAAAAGGTCAACGCCGCGACGGGTGAGGCGACCGCGTTTTTCGACGCCGCGAAGATGCAGGCAGCATTCGCAGCTTTGCCGGGAGTGAGCGCCGCGGATGCGCGCCAACTCGCCAATCGAGGCAATTACAATCTCAATCCGGCAGAGACGGCGGTGCTGCTCAACTGGGCCAACGATCTTTTCTATTACGAGTTTGGCGGCGAGCGCGCGATTCGGCTCACGAGCACGCCTGAACCGGAAGTCGGCGAAGGTTTCAGTCCCGATGGACGGATGATCAGTTTCGTTCGTGAGAACAATCTGTATGTCGAAGATCTCAGCATGCAGCGGCGCGAGCGCGCGCTGACACGCGACGGCAGCGCGAAGATTCTCAACGGTCGTCTCGACTGGGTTTACCAGGAAGAGTTGTACGGCCGCGGAAACTTCGGCGCGTACTGGTGGAGTCCTGATTCGACGAGTATTGCTTTCTTACGATTTGACGAGACGCCGGTGCCGGAGTTCACCGTCGTCGATCACATTCCGCTCTATCAGAACGTCGAGGTCACTTCGTATCCCAAAGCTGGCGCGCCGAATCCGGTCGTCAAACTTGGCGTGGTGAATGCTGCCGGCGGTGACATTCGCTGGATCGACACGTTCAAGTATCAACCTGCCGATCTGTTGATCGTGCGCGTTACGTGGACGCCGGATGGCGAGCACGTTGTTTACCAGGCGCAGAACCGCGAGCAAACGTTTCTCGATCTCAACTTCGCCGATGCCCGCGATGGTAAAGCCAAAACGATCATTCACGAGTCTTCGAAAGCGTGGGTAGCCATCAACGAGCAGCCGATCTGGTTGAAAGACGGATCGTTTTTGTGGTCCAGCGAACGCAACGGTTGGCAACACCTGTATCACTACTCAGCGGACGGGAAACTGTTGCGCCAGGTTACGGACGGCAAGTGGGAGATTCGATCGATCGAAGGTGTTGACGAGGCGAATGGTTTTATCTACTTCACCGCGACTAAGGATAGTCACATTGCGCCGAGTGGTTACCGCGTCAAGCTGGACGGTTCCGGATTGACACGTCTTACCACTACAGCAGGAACGCATCGTATCGACGTCAGTCCCGCTAACAATTACTTCGTCGACGTCTGGAGCGATCTAAACACGCCTTCGCAAGTTCGCTTGTATGACGTGAACGGCAAACTCGTGCGCGTGCTGGCGGAGAATAAAGTCGACGCGCTGAAGCAATACAAACTCGGCGCTGCGGAACTGCTCCAGGTGAAGACACGCGACGGCTTCGTCATGGAAGCGATGATGATCAAGCCGCCTGATTTCGATCCGTCGAAGAAGTATCCGGTGATGAGTTTTACGTATGGTGGACCACACGCGCCGCAAGTGCGAAACGCATGGGGGGCGGCGACGTACATGTGGCATCAACTGCTCGCGCAGAAGGGATACATCGTCTGGTACTGCGACAATCGCACTGCCAGCGGCAAAGGTGTCGAATCCACGTGGCCCGTGTACAAGAATTTCGGCGAGCTGGAGTTGCGCGATCTCGAAGACGGTGTGGCGTGGTTGAAGACGCAACCTTATGTCGACGGTTCGCGCATCGGTATCTGGGGTTGGAGTTACGGTGGATTCATGACGAGCTATGCATTGACGCACAGTCAATCGTTCAAGGTCGGCATCGCCGGTGGCAGTGTTACTGACTGGCGCGACTACGACAGCATTTACACCGAGCGTTACATGGGAACGCCGCAGAACAATCCCGAAGGCTACCGCAAGAGTTCGCCGGTCCATGCAGCGAAGAACCTGCACGGAAAGTTGTTACTAATCCACGGCGCGATCGACGACAACGTGCACATGCAGAACACGATTCAGTTTGTTTACGAGTTGCAGAAGGCCGGGAAGCAGTTTGAATTGATGCTCTATCCCAAACAGCGCCACGGCGTCACCGATCCGCTGTTGCTCAAACACATGCGGCAGATGATGACCGACTTCATCGTGAAGAACCTGTAGCCGCCGAAGATCTTCTCAGTGTACTCTGCGTATCTCTGTGACCTCTGCGTTAAATTCAGATGTAAGACAACAAAACCGCAGAGGTCACAGAGGTACGCAGAGTACGCTGAGTAGAAAACCAAGCCTCCCTGGAAATTTAATTCCTTCTGGTATTAGCTGCCAGCCAGGAGATAATCTCTTGATAGACTCCGACCTGATTACTCCGCCCGTCCCGCTGGCCCAACTTCGACACTTTCCATAATTGATGATCCGCGTTCGAAAAGAACTTGATCGTGACGTTTTTATTCCCAGCCTTCTTCAAAAGTTGCTCGATCTGAATCGCGCTTTCTTTCCCGGGCACGTTGCGATCCAACCCGCCATTCACCACTAGCACCGGAACCTGGATGTTGGACCAGTAAGGTTGCGGATCGAAAAGTGTCTTTCGCTCCTGTTCAACCCATCTGAGATTTCCGGCAGCGGGTGTTTCCGGCAGCGAATCGGGCACGCGCGCGAGTCGAAACCACTTTTCGGTCTTCGCACTTTCAATCGCAGCGCGCAACCTGGTCCAACTCTCTCCTTTATCGAACAGCATCTCGTTGAACAACGCGCCGATCTCTCTTGCTTTGCCTATATCACTCTCAGAAAAACCTTCCAGCCGAAGATCGTTCTCCATCTCGAATAGCCCGTTGTCCCACGTGTTCAAGCTTGAAGCAGACTTGACGATAACGAAGGCGACGTTGCGCGACTGGGCCGCCGCATACGGAACGACCCAACCGCCCTGACTGTCGCCTCGCATTCCGACCTGACGCGGATCGATGTCAGCGCGCGAACGCAAATACTCGACACCCGCCAAAGCATCCTTAGCCAGCTCTTCAATCGGAAGGGAATCGTAAAACGTTCCCGTCGACGATCCACACCCACGTTTGTCGTAGATGAGCGTCGCGACTCCCATTGACGCAAACATCTGCGGAAAGCCGCCGAACTGATCTCGACGTGCCGGCCCAGATCCGGTTACGAGGACCATCGCAGGATGTGGTCCTTTCGCCGGAGGCAGATAGAGTGTTCCGGCTAAAGTTATGTTGCCATTCTGAAACCTGACTTCTTCCTCTTTCAGCTTAACTTTCTGTGCTACTTGTTCGGCGCGGGCGCCGCGCTTCCACTTCACACTCTCGATCTCACCCCGATCATTCGCCACAAACTCGGCCGTAATCGCAACAGGAGAGTCAACGCCGAGAGCTGGTCCAGCGATGAACTTCGTGCCGGAAACAGAAACCAGCCTGCCACTCCGGCCATCGACACTCTCGCCAAAGATCAACGTGTCGCCGGCAACCACAATCCAGATGAAGTTATTGCCGCCGAGGCTATAGCTGCCGGTGTAACGGGTAAGTGACGTGGGATCGTTCGCCTGGGTGAAACAAATGGCAGCCACACTACACAGCAGAATAGCGACGGTCGTGCTCAAAGTTCTTCTCATCTGCGTCTCCTTTCATTGTTGCCTAGGCTTTCTAGGCAACGAGGGGCACGCAGATTCTAGTGTCTGCTTCAAGTTTGCACAACCGCTAGCCCCTGGTTGTCGACAGGATTTCCGCTAGCTTGGCTTTTTGCTCCCCACTCAGGAACTTGTTGCCCTGGATAAGTCCAAAGCACTTTCCCGAGCCGCATTCGCAGGCAAAAGGTGAGGCCATTTCATCTTCTGTCACCAGGTAGTTAAACGTAATCTCTTCACCTTCCTTAATGTCTCGCAAAGCACAGAAGGCATATTCAGCAACATTCAAATAGCCGTTAGGTTCGCAGCTATGATTTAGAAACTGCCAGGCGTAATCGAGATCGTCGTTTGGCTTTCTGACCGGTGGAAAGTCCAGGTGTTTGTCCTTGCTCAGTTGTACTGAATATTTATTCGGATGGCTCGAGATGCTTCCTTTCAACGGGAAGATAACTGCTCCAGCTTCAATGTCGCTTTTCGCAAAGAGACCCTTGAAGCCCTTACGGTGTTTCATATCTATATTAGTGTTCGGCCCGGCGTGAATATTTATCTCTGCGCCTTCGTCGAGATCCGCGATCGCTAAAACTGCGCTACGCGATGTAGTCATGGCATTTACTCCTTGGGGCAGATCGAACTTGTTTGCAATTGAGCTATCTGGCGAGGGGTTGTGGCCGGGAAGACCATTGCTTTTTACGTCTTCCTGATTCGTTTGTCTAGTGTTTTCCGTTCGACGCGATCCTGGTTGTTGGACCATTCACCGCTCTCATACACCATTCGGAAAATTTAATTCAGAACTTCGGATGCGAGATATGTCTCTCGATCGCATGCCCTTCTGGGAGTGTGATCGAATTTCTGAATGCACCACTAGTTATCGGAAGGAGGAAGAACTCTCAGACGAATGAGAATTAGGAAACAATTAGCAAGACGTTAAAGACCGCTCTGATCCTCAACGACTACACTCCGCCCCGCACTGAATCTTCATGATGAAGCTCCGGATGATTGAACTGGTGAACGAAATATGTTGCTACGAAAAAACAATCTCCGCCTTCAAAGTTTTCTTAATCACCTAAGCCTGTGGTGGAGCCGCTTTACGGTCAGGTAAGCGAGCCCCCTCATCATAAGGAGTCCCCACAAATGTTTGCTACATACAAGAAAGTGACACGCCTCACTTCTGCGCTAACGGCGCTTCTTACATTCATAACTGCTCTCATTTGCTTAACTTTCGTTGACGCTGCTCAAGCGCAACGCGTTGATGCGCACAGAAACAAAGTCTCCACGTTGCTGGCAGACAAATCGAAGTCAGATGAAACGGTAGAAATAATTGTTACTTTGAGTGGCCCTAAAAGCACTCCGCTTTACGCGTTAATGAAAAGGAGAGGAGTTCGCGTGCGTCGTGAGATGACAAAGCTGCGCAGCTTCTCGCTCAGCGTGCCTGCTGGCATGGTCGACGAACTGGCGTCGTATCCGGAAGTCTCATTCATAACTTCGAATGAGGTTGTGCTCCCAGCAGGACATATCACAACCACCACCGGCCTCCAAGCTGGAATGGCGGTAGCCTCTGCCGCAGGCCGTGGTCTAATCGACGGCGCTGGTGTGGGAATAGCAATTCTGGATTCCGGCATCGACGTCAATCACGCACAGTTCACCGCAGTTGGTGGCGGCTCTCGCGTTGTCGCCAGCGTCGACTTTACCGGCGAGAATCGCACTGACGATCCATACGGACATGGCACGCATGTGGCCGCGGCTGCTGCCGGTGGTCCAGCGGCTGGAACTGCCTACGCCGGAATAGCTGCCGGCGCTTCATTGTTCAACGTTCGCGTAATCAACAGCGCAGGCCAGGGAACAGTCGAAAGCGTTCTGGCAGGACTCGACTGGGTCGCGACTCACGCTCGCCAGCACAACATTCGCATCGTCAACATGAGCCTCGGCACACAAGCCATCGATTCTTACAAATACGACGTCCTTTGCCGTGCGGTCCGTGCGCTCGTGAATTCCGGCATCGTGGTTTTTGTTGCAGCCGGCAACGAGGGAAAAGATGCTTCCGGTCAAAAGGTCTACGGCGCAATTCATTCGCCAGGTGTTGAACCTTCGGCATTTACGATCGGCGCTACCAACACTTTCCAGACTGACGCCCGGGGCGACGACGAAGTGACCACTTACAGCTCGCGTGGCCCAACGCGCAGTTACTGGGTTGACGAAGATAACGTGATTCATCACGACAACATCTTCAAGCCTGATATGGTGGCGCCCGGAAACAAGCTGGTCTTCGCACAAGCGCCCGGCAATCTCCTGGTGACCACGAATCCGACCTTGAATCAATCGCCGAGCGGCGCCGGCGCGACCTTGCGAGTGATGCAAATGAGCGGAACC
This sequence comes from Pyrinomonadaceae bacterium, assembly GCA_035276045.1. Classification (GTDB taxonomy): domain Bacteria; phylum Acidobacteriota; class Blastocatellia; order Pyrinomonadales; family Pyrinomonadaceae; genus PSRF01. The sequence goes on from DATELZ010000018.1 coordinate 24,401, forward strand.
TCGGTATCTGCTCCAATCGCCGCCGGCGCGGCCGCGTTGATGCTCCAAATCAATCCCAAGCTGACGCCCAACATGATCAAGGCTTTCATGGAATACACGGCCCAAAAGCTGGACGGTTTTGGAACCCTCGAACAAGGCGCGGGCCAACTGAACGTCGAAGGCGCGATGCAATTAGCCCTCGTGGTGCGTCAGGATCTGGTTTCGCCGGTCCCGGTGGGACTGCCGCTTCTGACCGCTTCGGTCACTGCCAATTCATCTTTCGCGGGCAGCAGCTTTGCGTGGAGCACCACGATCGTGCGCAAGTTCAACACCATGTCTGGCTTCGGTCTCATCGCACGCTTTCATGGACCATATGCAACAGGTGAGCTTCTCGGCGATGGTTTCCTGATTTCAGACGGATTGATCATTAGCCGGGGCACTCTATTCGCCGGCTCGAATGAACTTGTGGACGGAGCGCCGCTTTGGGATGGGAACAGCTTTCTCGCCGATAGCCTGAGGCTTTCAGCACGCCCACTCATGTCGGATGCGGTCGATATTGCGACTGATTCGATAGTCCTGACGGCCGACGTTCTCACGGATCCGGTGTTGAGCGGCGCCCGCAGCATTACGACGCCGTCTGTCTACGATGGGATCTTGTTTACGAACGGTATTTTGCTCTCAACCGGTCAGACGCTGGCGAACGACGCCTTCATCAACGCCGAAAAGCTGCTCGGCGACGGAATCCTGGTGGGCCAGGGAGATCTGATAGCCGGTGGCGTCAGCATTTCCGACGTTGTGATGGTGACCGACGGAATCATCTTCGGCGATGGGATCATCTTTGGCGACGGCATTATCTTCGGCGACGGGATTATCTTCGGCGATGGCATCATCTTCGGCGACGGGATCATCTTCGGCGATGGAATAATCTTTGGCGACGGAATAATTTTTGGCGATTAATTATTTCGGATTTCGGCGCTGGGCCCCCGGAATGTTTGAGCTTTGCTCAGCATTCCGGGGCGCAGCCGCATCAGGCAATGCCGCATTAAACAATTGCACAGCAGAGTAAAACAAACTCTGCAAAATCAGTATTTGCAATCCGCGAAAACTTCCTCGTATTATCAGGCCCAACGAGCACCCAACGATCGCAACCCCACAGTCATCTACAGGAATGCTCGTTGATTTGGCTACTCCAGCAGTTGGAAATTAATCCAACTCCTCCTTGGAGATCCCTTGCAGCACGCCCAGATCGAGGCACGGGAAGTCGCGCCCAGGCTAGCGGTCTTTCTGAATCACCGAGCTTATTGCTCAACTAAGGACCCAACCCAAAAGACGACGTGGCAACCCCGAAGCAATTCACTATGCCCAAGGACATCGACTCACGAGTCTATGAGTTCAGTGGCTTTCGTCTGGAAGTCGCCCAACGGCGGCTGCTGTATCGTGGCGAGTCCATCACGTTGAAACCCAAGATCCTGGACCTGTTGCTGTATCTCGTAGAGACGCGTGGTCAACTGATCGGAAAAGACGACTTGATGCGCGAGGTGTGGCCAGACACTGTTGTTGAAGAGAACAACATCACGGTCAGCATTTCTCACTTGCGCAAGATACTGGGCGAGGACCGTTTCAATCCCAAGTTCATCGAAACTGTGCCCAGATCCGGGTATCGCTTCGTTGCGGAAGTGACCGAGTTGTCGGTGGGCCAAAGTCCGGCGCCGGTCGCTCGCCAGGTCACGCTTCAAGCAGATGATGAAGAAGAAGAGGAACCGATCGATTCGCTCGCCGTGCTGCCGATGAAGTCTCCTGACAGGGATTTCAATTTGGAGTACCTGTCGGACGGCATAACCGAAAGCATCGTCAACGTGCTCTCGCGTATTCCCAAGCTTCGCGTTCTGGCATGCAGCACGGTGTTTCGCTTCAAAGCGGTCGAGATCGATCCGCAGGAAGTTGGTCAAAAGCTCAACGTCAAGGCCGTGATGATGATCAGAGTCATACGGGTTGAGGAAAGACTGATCATCAGGAGTGAACTGGTCAAAGTCTCCGATGGAACGCAGCTTTGGGGCGAGCAGTACAATCGCACTCCTTCAGACATTCTGGCGATCCAGGATGAGATTGCGAAGGCGATCACCGAGAGCCTCAAGTTTAAACTGACTCGTAACGAAGAGATCCGGCTTACGAAACAGCCGACCGAGAATATCGAAGCCTACAAGCTCTACCTGAGAGGCCGGTACCTGTGGAACAAGTACGACAAGGATTTTGTGCTCAAGGCAATCGACGTTTTCCGCGAGGCGATTGCGATTGATTCGCATTACGCGTTGGCCTATTGCGGATTGGCGGATGCTTATTTCAGGTTGTCGAACATCCACTTCCCGCCCCGCGAAGTTTTGCCAAAAGCCAAAGAGGCCGCGCTGAGGGCGGTCGAGATCGACGATCAACTGGCCGAAGCGCATTCATCACTGGGTTTGGTCAATGTTTATTACGACCTCGATTGGAGTGGGGCTGAAACCGCGTACAGAAAAGCGCTCAAGCTGAACCCGCAGCTCGTCTCGGCCCATCAACGGTATGGATCCTACCTGACGTTCATGGGCCGTTTTGAAGAATCCATCAGGCGCTATGAAGCTGCGCTGCAACTCGATCCGTTCTCGCTCCAGATAAACATGAACCTGGCGACTACTTACTTTTTGCGTGGTGAGTACGATCGAGCAGCCCGGCACTTGTTGAAGACAGGCGAGTTGGAACCCAACTACATGCCAATCCATTTTGTGTTGGGTTGCTCTTATATTCAGCAAGGCCGGCTGGACGACGCAATCGCGGAGTTCAAATGTATCCTCGAACTGGACAACGAGGCTTACCTCGCGTTGGGTTACATGGGGCATGCCTACGCTCTCAACAATCAGCGCGCCGAAGCGGAGGTTTTGCGCAACACGCTTGAAGAGACTGCAAAGCAAAAGTATGTCTCGCCGTACGGCATATTGGTGATCGAACTCGCACTCGGGAACCATGAACGAGTGTTCGAGTTGCTCGAACATCTCTGCGATGAGCGCAACGAATGGGTTGTCTGGCTGAAAGTAAGCCCGGAGCTCAGAAGTCTGCGCTCGGAACCGCGATTCAAGGGCCTCCTAAACCGCATCGGATTTCCGGACTGATCCACGTCACGCACGCTCCTTTCCGCTCGTAGTGTTCTGAGTTTGCTCTGCGTCCTCTGCGTCTCTCTGCGTCCTCTGGCGTTGAAACTAACCTAATACAACTTTAAACGCAGAGGACGCAGAGAGACGCAGAGAATATCTTCAATTAAGGTTGCCCCGTTTCGCCCACCTCGACGGCCTTCCGCTACCCTCAAACCTCCGGTTTTCGGTCATTTAGCAAACAGTTAGCAACTATTTAGGAAGTGGTTAAAGACGCCACGTTCCTTACGCCTGTACTCTGCCTGCGAATTGGTGGTGATCGACCTGAACTGAGGGGCGGAAAGGCGGAGTCAGATGAGTTCAAATATGACAAACGCAAACGCGGACGGCCTTAGCTGGTATGTAGTTCACACTCATCCCCGGCAAGAGGATCGCGCAATCAGCAACCTGAATCTCGGGGGAATTGAAACCCTGAATCCCAAAATGCGGGTCAAGAAGCCCAATAACTTCACGGGCAAGATGGCTCAGATTACCCAGCCCATGTTTCCGGGTTACATCTTCGTTCGATTCACATACGAAGAGCACTATCACAACGTGCGTTACACCCGCGGAGTTCACAGTCTGATTTCTTTCGGCCAGAAGCCGACTCCGGTTGATGACGAAATCGTCGACTTGCTTCGATCGAGAATCGGCCCGGACGGTTTTGTGAACATGCAAGAGGAACTCAAGACGGGCGATCAAGTCGTAATCAATGAAGGTAAGTTTCAGCATTTTTCGGGCGTTTTCGAACGCGAGCTGGAAGACACCGATCGCGTCCGAATCCTCTTGAACACAGTCAGTTTCCAGGCCCACGTGGTCGTGGAGAGGGCAGTGGTCAATCGAGTGGCGCCACGGAAAACAGCAACGGCGCAAGCGAACGTCGCTTTTTAGCGCGCGGCGTCATTTAACCCGAATGTATTAAGAGGGCAGCCTCGTCCTCGCAAGTTAGTTCACAAAGTAAATTGCGTAACTGGCGCAAAATGCGGTAGCTATGCCTCACCCCGACCGGCTCCCGCTAAACTAAAAGGAATAAACAAATGGCTATCAAGCATCTCCTGTCTATCACTCAACTGACCGTTGACGATCTGGCTTACCTCGTGAATCGTTCTGTGGCTATCGCGGCTGATGAAGCAGACCGCCCGCGTCCGCTTGAAGGTAAATCGGTGGGCATCTATTTCACCGGCACGTCGACGCGCACTCGCACGTCCTTTACGATCGCCGCGCTTCGCAGCGGCGCTGGGACGATAACCTACGGCCCGCGCGATCTTCAGATCGTGACCGGCGAGACGATAGCCGATACCGCTCGCGTGCTCTCCGGTTTTCTCGACGCGCTCGTCATTCGCACTAACGATTCGATAGCCGAGATGCGGGCGTTTGCCCAGCAGGACGAAATGGCAATCATCAACGCCATGAGTGACGGCGAGCACCCGACCCAGGCAATCGCCGACTTATCAACGCTCAAGGAAGCGTTCGGACGTTTGGATGGTCTTCACGTGCTCTATCTGGGCGAGGGCAATAACACGGCGGCATCGTTGGCGCTGGCTGTTTCGCTGACGCCAGGCATGCGATTGACGTTAGTAACACCGGAAGGTTACGGCTTGCCCGACTCCGTGTTCGACATTGCCTGGAACCTCGCGCGTCAAAATGGCGCGACCATCCAACAGTATTACGATGTGAAGCGATTGCCCGTGGACGTGGATGCCGTTTACACAACGCGCTGGCAAACGATGGGAGTGCCAAAAGCCGAAAGCGGATGGGAAGAAAAATTCAAACCCTATTCGGTGAGTCCTGAGTTGATGGCCCGGGTTTCCAAGCCGACGACGATTTTTCTCCATGACTTACCGGCAGTGCGCGGCGCCGATGTATTTGACGAAGTGCTCGATGGTCCACAAAGCTGGGCGTTTCGCCAGGCGCGCCACAAACTATTCAGCGCGATGTCGGTGCTCGAGTGGTGCATCGCCGGTGCGGACAATGCAAAGATGCCGTTATCCAGCGAGCTGGTTTTTGACTTGGCAGTGACGCGTTAGTCCGGTTCTTACTTCACTTCAAACCGAAGAGATTTCTCATGGCACAAGTAAAGGTGTTTCCGCAGACGACGACGCGAATTGATGTTCGCAAACCGGCAACGATCGCCGAGTTGGTGACACTGTTGCTGATCGCGGCAGTGGCGGTCCTCGTCATTTATGGTCAGCGCCGTCCACAGGCTTTGTCCGCCGATGCTCCGGCGAACGTCTTCGCGTCGGGACGCGCGATGGAACACCTCCGCAAGATTGCAAACAAACCTCACCCCACTGGCTCATCGGAAAATGCTGCTGTACGTGACTACCTGGTCCAGGAACTCACTGCCTTGGGTTTTGAAACTGAGATCCAACGCGCCACCAGCATTAATGGGAAATATTCAAATCCGGTGACTGCGGGGACCGTCGAGAACATCGTCGCCAGGCGACCTGGCACTGAGCCTGGCACTGAGGCTGGCACTGACAAACGTCAAGCCATCCTGCTTATGGGTCACTACGACTCTGTGCCAACAGGACCAGGCGCAGGCGACGATGGTTCCGGCGTGGTTTCGATCCTTGAAACCGCGAGAGCTTTACGAAATGAGCCCCTCAAGAACGATCTCATCGTGCTCTTCACCGATGGGGAAGAAGCCGGAATGCTGGGGGCGACTGCTTTTATCGCCGAACATCCATTGGCCAGGAACATCGGCGTCGCACTCAACTTTGAAGCGCGCGGCAGCAGCGGCCCCGTGTTGATGTTTGAAACCAGCGCGGGAAATGCGCGGCTCATCAGTGAATTCGCGAAGTCTGCTCCGTATCCGGCGACCAATTCGTTGTTGTCTGATATTTACAGGATGCTGGGGAACGATTCCGACCTGACTATCTTCAAACAAGCCCGGTTGCAAGGCTTGAACTTCGCTTTCTTCAGCGAACCGACTAACTATCACACTCAACTCGACACGCCGAACAATATCGACGAACGAAGCTTGCAACAGCAAGGCGCCTACGTGCTCGGATTGGCGCGGCATTTTGGCAATTCTGATTTAAGCGCCACGACGAACCAGAACGCTGTCTATTTCGATCTCTTTAACGCTTTTCTCATTCACTATCCTGAGTCGTGGGCCATCCCGTTGGCCATCGTCATGCTGCTCTTCTTCGTGGCAGTCGTTGGCTTCGGAATCAAGAGAAGGGAATTGAAAGTATCGGGCATCACGCTGGGTCTCCTCGCAATGGCGTTGAGCATGACGGGGGCGTGGTTGCTCGTTACGTTGGCGTGGCGGCTTGTGCTTACCGTGCACAGCCAGTATCGCGGAATGCCCTGGGGCGACACTTACAACAGCGAGCTATACCTCGTCAGTTTTCTTGCTCTCACGGCAGCTATTACCGCAGCCATTGGCGGACTCTTTGGGAAATGGGTCGCAATGAAGGACCTGTGGGTGGGAGCACTCAGCGGCTGGCTGATCCTGCTTGTTTTGACGGCAATCTTTTTACCGGGCGCCAGTTATCTTTTCACGTGGCCGCTCCTGTTTAGTCTGGTGGCGGTTCTGTTGGTTGGGAAAGGACGCGAAGATTCTTCGTCGCTGAAGCGCCAGGTTGTTGCGGTGATTGGCGTCGTCGCCGGGATGATCCTGTTCGTGCCTGTCATTGGCGTGCTTTTTGAAGCGTTGACGGTTCGCTCTTCGGCTGTCGTGATGATCGCGGCAGCAATTCTGTTCGGATTGTTCGTGCCGCAGATCCAATTATTGACGAACCGCAGGCGCTGGTTGCTTCCGGGCGCGTTGGGTCTCATAAGTGTTTTCTTTCTGGTTGCCGGCGGTTTGACGTCCGGATTCAGCGAAAGCCGGCCAAAAACAGACAATATCTTTTACGGTTTGAACGCGGGTACGGGACAGGCAGTCTGGGCCAGCTCCGACGCGCAACCGAGCGAGTGGACCACGCAGTTCTTCTCGCAAAATCCTCAAACAAAGAGCCTGCCTGAATTCTTTCCGCTTCGCTCCGCTCAGTTTCGCACGGCTGCGGCGCCGGCTGTGTCTCTCGCCACGCCCACAGTCGAAGTGCTTGCGGACGCGAGGAACAATGAAACGCGGACGTTGAGTTTGAAGATCGCGTCGCCGCGACAGGCGTCAATCGTTTCTATCGGTATTGAGTCGGACATGGAAGTCAAAGGCACGATGGTCAACGGCAAGCCGATCAAGATCGAAGGAATGGACGCGTCTGCGGCAGGCGCGAACAAGTGGGGCTTGCGTTACTTTGCGATTCCGGCCGAAGGCATTGAATTGACGTTGGAAGCAAAGTCCACCCAGCCTTTGGCGATCACCGTCGTCGATCAATCTTACGGTTTGCCGCAAACGCCGGAGAGTTCTTATCGTCCACGGCCCGCGGGCATCATGCCTGCTCCGTTGCCGTTCAGCGATTCCACGTATGTTAGCCGCTCCTTCAGCTTTTGATAACGCCCAATCAAGTAGCACCAGGTATTGCGGTAGTTTTCAAATGGGAGGGAAACGTTTTGTCGCCAGCAGAGTTCAGTATCAAGAAAATCAAACCAAAAGCTGTGACGTTGGAGGAAGAAAACTTGGTTAAGAGTGGTCTTCTGCCGAGCGGCGGGCCGCTCCCGCTGGTGATCGAGCCCGATGCCGACGATGTCGATCTCGTCGAGTGGGCTGAAAATAATCGGGCTTTCATCGAGACCAGGCTCCTCAATTACGGAGCACTGCTCTTTCGTAACTTCCAACTCAACCTCGCGTCCGATTTCGAACGTTTCGCCGCTTCGATTTGCGAAGACCTGTTCCACGAGAATGGAGAGCATCCGCGCCAGAACATTAGCGGCAAGGTTTACACACCGGTCTTTTATCCCCCCGAGAAGAAAATCCTCTGGCACAACGAAAACTCCTTCAATCAACGCTGGCCGGTAAAGATTTGGTTTGGTTGCGTTCACCCGGCGGCGCAGGGCGGTGAGACTCCCGTCGTCGACAGCCGCGCGGTTTACGAGTCTCTCGACCCGCGAATCAGAGAGCCGTTCTGCGAGAAGCAGATCATGTACGTGCGCAACTACGGAAAAGGACCAGGACTCGAATGGCAAGCCGTTTTCAATACGACTGATAAAGCGGAAGTTGAACGACGATGCCGTGAGTCGTTGATGGAATTTGAATGGACCGCCAACGACGGTTTGAGAACATGCGCGATTCGTCCCGCAGTGGTCAGCCATCCGCAGACTGGTCAAGCAGTCTGGTTCAACCAGGCGCAGCACTGGCACCTGTCGTGTCTCGACGAGGCGACGCGCAAATCCCTGGTTTCAGTTTTTGCGGAAAAAGACCTGCCGCGAAATTGTTATTACGGCGACGGCTCGCCGATTGAAGACGCGGTCATGCAGGAGATTCTGACGGTTTATGAGCAACTGGAAACGAGCTTTTCATGGCAACGAAATGACATCATGATGCTCGACAACCTCCTCACGGCACATGCCCGTAATCCATTTTCCGGAGATCGAAAACTACTGGTAGCGATGGGCGAAATGCTCAGTTATGCAGAGGTGTAACGATCAGTCCTGCCAGTATTGAGCTTCTCTGCGATCTTTGCGTCTCTCTGCGTTAAAGATAGCGGTCAGCAATATCTAACGCAGAGAACGCAGAGAGCCGCAGAGATCGCAGAGGTCCTGAAGAGTATTTGAACACTTTCTGTGCAGAACAAATCGATCATGACTTACGCTGACACTACAACCCAGGTGATTTCCCCGACCGAAGCGGTCGACGAATCAAACACCCGATTCTACGAACGCTTTCCGTTTCCCTGGCGTCCGGCGAAGTTTGAGTTTCTTGCCGATCCGGATTTCCAAACGGCAATGTTCAATCAGAACCTGGGAGACTGGCAGGGCCAATCTCTTCGGGAAAAACCAGCCATCTGGGTCGCTGGTTGTGGAACCAATCAGGCACTCATCACTGCTTTGATTTTTCCCAAAGCTACCGTGGTGGGATCGGATCTGTCGAGCGAGTCGCTGAAATTGTGCGGCAGCACAGCCAAAGAACTGGGAGTCAAAAACCTCGAGCTTAGAAGAGAAAGCATCAACGGCGTCAGCTACGCGGAACAATTCGATTACGTCATCTGCGACGGCGTCATCCATTGCAACGCCGATCCGGGAGCGACCCTCGACAAGCTCGTCGCCGCGCTGAAACGAAACGGCGTCATGGAACTGATGGTCTACAACCGTTACGAGCGCTTGCAGACAACGGCTTTTCAACGAGCGATCAAACTGTTCTCCACTAACGATGCCGCTCCCGACCTCGACCGTGACATCTGGCGCGCCAAAAACATCGTCGCCGATCTCAGCTTGAAGAACTTTCCGCTGCTGCGCCGGGAGAACGTCGACGAGTACCCCGAGTGCGCGCTCGCCGATACGTTGATTCAACCAAACGAGATCACCTACACACTCGAATCTTTTGCAGAATTGGCTGTTGCGTCCGGACTCGAAGTGCTCTATCCGGCTTACGATCTTTTCGATCAACTTTCCACCGACACGCCGTGGAACCTCTCATTCACCACGCCGGAGTTGCAGCACGACTACTACGGTCTGCCGGATCTCCAACGATGGCACGTGACGAACCACCTGCTGCTCGATCGCTCGCCGCAACTGTGGTTCTACTTTCAAAAGAAAGACAGCGGCCGTCCGCGACGTTCTGAGCGCGACATCTGCGCTGAATTCCTGAAGCAGAAGTTTGTGCGCGCCGGCACGCTGCAACGCAGCTTTATTCGCAGTCACGACGGAGCTTACAAACTGTCTGCCAAACACCTGGCTTATCCTCTCGCGGCGCCGCGCGGCGATGCCCTCGCAATCTATCAGGCTGTAGACGGGCAAAAGGCGATGGCAGACATCATCGCGCTCCTGGGCCAGCCAACAACTTTCGAGCATGTCAACAACATGCGATTGTTATTGACCACTACCGCGCATCCGCACCTGCGCGCCGTGCGTGATCGGAACGTCAGTCAAAACTCATCCGACAACGTTCTGAAGCGCCCGCTGAAAGAATTGAACTTGAAGAAGCTTCGCAATATCAGACCTAAGCCCGTCACCACGTTCTGAACCTCTTGTCCGCATAACCCCGTGTCTTAAAGGAGCATCGAAAAATGCTGGGCCAAATCGAAGGCTATCGACTCTCGCCACTGCAAAAACAGTTGTGGTTGCTGCAACAGGACGGCTCTCCGTACCGGTCGCAGTGTGCTATCCGGATCGAAGGACTGCTCAACGAACAAAAGCTGAGGAAAGCGCTGCAACAGATCGTCAATCGCCACGAAATCCTGCGCACGACCTTTCATCGCGTCCCCGGCATAAAGCTGCCGATGCAGGCAATCGGCGAAAGCGCCGATCCTTCGTGGAGCTTTGTCGATTTCCGCGATCGGAGTGACGAAGAGCAGCAAGCCAAGATCGAGCGTTGTCTCGAAGAAGACAGGCAGTTGCCGATCAACTACGAACAGGGACCATTGCTGTGCGCGACATTGTTGGCGTTCTCACCGGAACAGCATGTGCTGATTCTCAGCGTGCCGTCGCTGTGCGCCGATAATCGATCGCTCAATAACCTGGTGCTCGAGATTGCGGATTCTTTTGCCGGCGCGCCAGAGCGAAACGCGTCCGAAGAGGTGGTCCAGTATCTGCAATTCTCTGAATGGCAGAACGAGGTGATGAACGATGAGAACGGGGAACCGGGAAGAGAATACTGGCGTCAGCAAAACATTGCGGATCCGGCCGCGCTGACACTGCCATTGGAAAACGCACCCGCCGAAGCCGTGCGCTTCGAGCCGCGATCGATCCACACCGTTATGGCGCGCGAAGTCGTGGCTAAGTTGAGGTCGATGGCCGCCGGTTCGGATACAAATATTGCAACGATTCTAAGTTCCTGTTGGCAAGCCTTGTTGTGGCGGCTGACCGGACAGTCGGAGATTATCGTCGGCCACGTTAACGACGGCAGAAAGTACGACGAGCTGGAGGCCGCGATTGGATTGTTGGCACGAGCCCTCCCGGTCGGAACCCACTTCGAAGAGCACACCACATTTGCCGCAATCGTGAACGATGTTTATGGCAAGGTGCGTGAAGCTCACGACTGGATGGAGTACTTCACGTGGGAACAGGCATCAGAACAAGATGAAGCGATTGTCGAAGCGCCGTTCTTTGCGACTGCGTTTGAGTTCACCTCATTGACTCAGCCCGTCACCGCCGGCGGTCTTACTTTCTCAGTCGCCCGGCAACACTCCTATTTCGATCGCTTCAAAGTGAAACTCAATTGCTTCGAGCAGGGTGATGTGGTCCAACTCGACTGGCAATACGATGCGCGCCGGTTCCGCTGCGAAGACGTGGAACAACTCGCCGCACAGTTCGAGAAACTGCTGGCGGGTGTGGTTGCGAATCCGCAGCAGGCGATCGACGAAATCGAGATCGTCGGCGACTCTGAGCGGCAGCGTCTGGTCGTCGAACTCAACCAGACCGAGCGCAGCTATCCGACAGACAAGTGTGTGCACCGGTTGTTTGAAGAACAGGCTGCACGCACTCCCGATCAAAAGGCTGTTGTCTTCGAAGATCAGTCGTTGACCTACGCGGAACTCAACGCCCGCGCCAATCAACTAGCAAATTATTTGCAGTCGCAGGGCGCCGGTCCGGAAACGATGGTGGCCATCTACACCGAACGTTCGCCCGAGATGATCGTCGCCGTGTTGGGCACGCTCAAAGCGGGAGCGGCGTACGTGCCGCTCGATCTCGCCTATCCGAAAGAGCGCCTGGCCTTCATGATGTCCGACGCAAACATCTCAGTGCTCCTGACGCAGGAGAGACTCGTAGGCAAGGTCCCCGAACACGAAGCTCGCGAAGTCACGCTCGACTCCGACTGGCCCGTAATCGCCACCGAGAGTGATGCCAATCCCGTAAATGGACCAGGGATGTCGAATGCTGCGTATGTCATCTACACGTCAGGTTCGACTGGAAATCCGAAAGGCGTGATCTGCACCCATTACGGGTTGAGCAATTATCTGAACTGGTGCGCCGAGGCGTATGGCGTAAACGAAGGCAACGGCGCTCCGGTCCATTCACCGCTGGGATTCGATCTCACGATCACGAGCATCTTTCCGCCATTGCTGGCCGGGAAGAGTGTGGTCCTGGTTTCCGAGGACAAACGTTTCGAGGGGCTTTCGTCAGTGCTGAGCACAGAAAGCGACTTCAGTCTCGTCAAGATCACGCCTTCGCATCTCGAAGTGCTGAATCAGATGTTGCCGCCCGAGCAGTTCGCAAAATCCACGCGGGCTTTCATCATCGGCGGCGAGGCTCTCAACAGCGAGACGATTTCGGCCTGGAGAACAGTCGCGCCCCAGGTGAGATTGATCAACGAGTATGGCCCAACGGAGACGGTCGTCGGTTGTTGTGTCTATGAAGTTTCGCCCGAGGATCCCGCCCACGGGCCCGTTCCGATTGGCCGCGCGATCGCCAATACGCAGCTTTATTTGCTGGACAAGTTTCTGCATTCCGTGCCGGCAGGCGTGACCGGCGAGCTTTACATCAGCGGCGACGGTCTCGCGCGTGGTTACCTGGGACGGCCGGTACTCACGGCAGAGCGATTTTTACCGAATCCTTTCAGCACTGTGTCGGGCGCGAGGCTCTATCGAACCGGTGACCTGGCCCGGTATCGTCGCGACGGCAACATCGAGTACCTCGGCCGCATGGACCAGCAAGTGAAGATTCGCGGATTCCGGGTCGAGTTGGGTGAGATTGAAGCGGCGCTGAATCGACACCCCGCTGTGGCCGAAGCCGTGGTGATGGCCCGACAGGATATGCCCGGCGACACGCGTCTGGCAGCTTACATCGTGCCGCAAGCTGGACAGGAAGTAGCAGCCAACGAAGCGCGCGCATTTCTCCGTGAAACGTTGCCCGAGTACATGGTCCCGACTTTCTTCCTTTCGCTGCGCGCGTTTCCTTTGACGCACAACGGCAAAATCAATCGCCAGGCCCTGCCGGCGCCGGGAGCGGCGAGCGAGCGTTCGGAAGAAGCTTATGTCGAGCCTCGGACCGCACTCGAAGAAATCATCACGGCGATCTGGTCGGAGATCGTCGGCGTCAAGCGCATTGGCATTCACGACAACTTCTTTGAGTTAGGCGGTCATTCCCTGCTGGCAATGCAGGTCATCTCCCGCATTAGAGAAGAGTTTGAAGTAGAGATACCCGTGCGCTCGCTCTTTGACGGCATGACGGTGGAGAACCTGGCGGCGACAGTGCTCGAACGAGAACCCGAGGCGGGCCGGAGCGAGAAGATCGCGCGCACGCTCAAAGCGGTTGCCGAGATGCCCGAAGAGGAACTTCTCAAAATGATTTCCGCACAAAAGGGTCAGAATGAAAACTAGTGATTTAGCCAATAAGCGCGAGCTGGTTCGGGCGTTGCTCAAGCAGCAGGGCGTTTCGCTCTGCGATAAGCCCGGGATCCAGCGGCGAGCAAACTCAGACGTCTATCCGCTGTCGTTCGCGCAGCAACGTCTATGGTTTCTCGATCGCTTCGATGCCTCAACGCCGGCTTACAACATCTCGCTGGCAACCCGCCTCGATGGACCACTCGATCTGTCAGCGCTATCAAGTGCTTTCCAGGAAATAACGCGGCGTCACGAGGTTTTGCGTTCGACGTTTGTGCCGTTCGAAGGCCAGGCAATCCAACTGATCGCGGAACCATCGAACGAACCGATTCCCGTGGTTGATCTTTCGACGTTGCCGGTCGAGACGCGTGACAGAACACGCCGCCTGATCGTTCACGATCTCGCGCAGACCACTTTCGATCTTTCCCACGGACCGCTCGTGAATCTCACAGTGCTCAAGCTCGCGCCGGCGCAGCATGTGATTTCACTGACCATGCACCACATCGTCAGCGATGGCTGGTCGGCGGACATTCTGATGCGCGAGTTGACGACACTTTACGGCGCGTACGTGTCAGGAAAGCCGTCGCCATTGCCGGAACTGCCGATTCAATATGCCGACTTTGCGCACTGGCAGCGTGAATGGTTGAGCGGCGAAACACTCGACAACCAACTGCAATACTGGCGCAAGCAACTCGCGGGCGCTCCGTTGTTGCCGCAACTGCCTACAGATCGCGTGCGGCCGGCGGTGCAAACGTTTCGCGGCGCGCGCGTGCACCAGGAATGGAATGAAGAATTACGGCAGCAGTTAAAGAATTTGAGCCAGCAGGAAGGCGTGACGATGTTCATGACGTTGCTGGCAGCATTTCAACTGTTGCTGGCGCGTTGGAGCGGTCAGGAAGAAGTGGTGGTGGGAGCGCCGATAGCCGGCCGTCACCATGTCGAGACAGAGCCGTTGATCGGGTGCTTTATAAACACGCTCTTGATGCGGACGAGCATGAGCGGGAACCCGAGTGTGCGCGAGTTGCTGCAACGCGTGCGCGAGATGTGCCTGCAAGCCTATGCGCATCAGGACGTGCCGTTTGAGAAACTGGTGGAAGAGTTGCAACCGGAGCGTAATCTCAGTCACACCCCGCTCTTCCAGGTGCTTTTCCTCATGCAATACGCAGGCAAAGAAACTGGGAGCAGCAATGCCCTGGCCCTGGTTCCGCTCAAGGCGGACACTGACACCGCGAAGTTTGATCTCACGCTCCTGATCGAAGACGGCGAAACCGGATTGGTTTGCGGCATTGAGTACAACACGGATCTGTTCGACGCTGCGACTGTGCAACGCATGCTTGGTCACTACGGAACGTTGCTCGAAGGATTCGTCAACGATCCTGCGCGTCCGATCTCGGAGTTGTCGCTGCTGACTCCTGCCGAACGTGAGCTGGTGATCGGCGATTGGAACCGCACAGTCAAAGACTATGGACCACAGTTATCGTTGCACCGGTCGTTTGAGATTCAGGCCGAACGCACTCCGAACGCTGTTGCCTTGGTATTCGAGAATGAACGATTGACTTACGCCGAGTTGAACCGGCTGGCCAATCAACTGGCCCATCACCTGCTCGCGCGCGGAGTGAAGACTGAATCACGTGTGGGCGTGATGCTCGAACGCTCGATGGAGATGGTGATCTCGCTGTATGCCATCGTCAAAGCAGGCGCGGCATATGTGCCGATGGATCCCGAGTATCCGCAGGAGCGGCTCGCGTTCATGCTCGCCGATTCTGCCGTGGACGTCTTGCTTACCGAAACGCGTTTACAGGAAGGACTGGTGCTGCCTTGCGCAGCGATTTGCCTCGATAGCGAGTGGGAAAACATTGCCGGTTGCAGCGGCGAGAATCCCGGGATCGCGTTAACCGGCGACAACCTGGCTTACATGATCTACACCTCCGGCTCGACCGGAAAGCCGAAAGGCGCGATGAATAGTCACGCCGCTATCTTTAATCGGCTGAGTTGGATGCAGGAAGCTTACCGGCTAACGCCGGCTGACCGGGTGCTGCAAAAGACGCCGTTCAGTTTTGACGTTTCGGTTTGGGAATTCTTCTGGCCGTTGATGACCGGAGCGCGATTGGTAGTGGCGCGGCCCGGCGGACATCGCGACAGCGCCTATCTCGCCGAACTGATCCGGCGTGAACGCATCACGACACTTCACTTTGTGCCGCCGATGCTACAGGTGTTCCTGGCGGAAGATGACATTGAAGCCTGCGCCAGTTTGCGGCGAGTCATCTGTAGCGGCGAGGCTCTCTCGCGCGAGTTACAGGATCGTTTCTTCGCGCGACTGCCGCGAGTTGAGTTGCACAATCTGTATGGTCCAACAGAAGCGGCGGTGGACGTAACCTGGTGGGCTTGCGATCCGGCAGCGAATCAAACGAGCGTTCCCATCGGAAAACCGATCGCCAATACGCAGATCTATTTGTTGGACCAGTATCTACATCCGGTTCCGGCCGGCGTGCCGGGTGAGTTGTATATCGGCGGCGTGCAGTTGGCGCGTGGTTATCATCATCGTCCATCGCTGACGGCAGAAAAGTTTGTGCCCGATCCGTTTAGCGACGTTCCGGGAGCAAGGCTGTATCGCACCGGCGATCTGGCGCGTCACCTCGCCGACGGCAGTATCGAATATCTCGGGCGTCTAGATTTTCAGGTCAAGATTCGTGGCTTCCGCATCGAGCTTGGTGAGATCGAGGCGGCGCTGATGTCGCATCCGGCGATACGCGAGGCAGTGGTGATTGCTCGCGAAGATGGGCAGGACAAGCGCCTGGTCGCTTACCTGTTGCCGGAGAACGAACGAGTGCCAGGCAACAGCGAACTGCGCGAAGCCTTGAAAGAACAGTTACCGGATTACATGGCGCCCGCGCAATTTGTAACCGTGGACGCCTGGCCGCTCTCGCCGAACGGTAAAGTCGACCGGCGCGCGTTGCCGGCGCCCGGCCGCCAGCATACAACCGAGGAATTGGCTTACATCGGCCCGCGCACACCGGCGGAAGAAGTGCTCGTGAGTATCTGGGAGCAGGTGTTGGGCCTCGAACAAATCGGAATTAACGACAACTTCTTTGGCCTAGGAGGCGATTCGATTCGCAGTCTGCAAGTGTTGTCCCTCGCGAAGAATCGCGGCCTGAACTTCAACCTCCAGCAGTTATTCAAATACCAGACAGTGCGCGACCTGGCCGGCTCGCTTTACACGAATACAAATGGCAAACAGCGGCGGCGCGTCGAACCGTTCGAGTTGGTTCCGTTGGCGGATCGTGAGCGGTTACCCGAGGGCTTACAGGATGCTTACCCGTTGGCGAAGTTGCAGGGGGGCATGCTCTATCACATGGAACTGCGGCCTGAAGATCCGCTTTATCACAACGTCGACAGCATGCTCCTGCGCGTTCGCTTCGACGCCGGCGTGCTCGAAGAAGCTGTGGCCCGCATCGTCGAACGCCATCCGATGCTGCGAACGTCTTTTGCACTGAGCGGCTTCAGCGAAGCGTTGCAGTTTGTGCATCACGAAGCGCTTCTGCCGATCGGCGTAGACGATATTCGAGATCTGAGTCCCGACGAACAGGAACAGCGCATCGACGAGTTTATTCTCGCCGAAAAGCTGCGGCCCTTTGCTTTGGATCGTCCCCCGATGTTGCGTTTCCACGTCCATCGACGCAGCGAGGAGACGTTCCAGTTCACGCTCACCGAGTGTCACGCGATCCAGGACGGCTGGAGTTTACACACGATGCTCACCGAGATCTTCAGTTACTACCTCGCGAAACTGAAGGGCGACGACGTGCCGGAGTGGGAAGATCTCCCGATCAACTATCGTGACTTCGTGCAATTAGAACGTGAAGCACTCGCAAGCAAGGAATGCGCTGACTACTGGGAGCAAAAACTGGAAGACTGCACGATAACCATGTTGCCGCGCTGGAACGGGACAGAGAAAGCCGCGACATCCGCGCGCGTGAAGTTTCACCCGGTGGAGATCGATCGCGAAGTTTCCGAAGCATTGAAAGAACTCGCGCGCGCCACCGCGACGCCGCTCAAGAGTGTTCTACTCGCAGCGCACCTGAAGGTCATGAGTCTTGCATCCGGCGAAACGGATGTGCTGACGGGAGTCGCGAGCAATGGCCGGCTGGAAGAGACTGGCGGCGAACGCGTCGTCGGCCTGTTTCTCAATACGCTGCCGTTTCGTCTCCAATTGCCGGAAGGTTCGTGGAGCGAGTTGGTGAAGGCGACTTTTGCTAATGAATGGGAACTGCTCCCATACAGACGTTATCCAATGGCCGCCGTGCAGAACAGCAAAGGGCAGAAGTTATACGAGACGGCCTTCAACTTCATCCATTTCCACGTGGTCGAGAGTGTGTTGAGGACCGGCGACGTTGCCGTGCTCGCGGCCAAAACTGCGGAAGCGACAAGCTGGGTCCTGCAGGCTCATTTCTCGCTGGGCATCGGCACACTGCAGGTCGAACTACAAGTCGAATACGATTCCATGTTCCTGAGCGAGGAGCAGATCGCGGCGCTCACAGGTCATTACGCGAACGTGTTGCAGGCGATGGCTCGCAATCCGCACGAGAATCATAACGAGCGGCAGTTTCTTTCAGAAGTTGAAGCAGAACGGTTGCAGATGCACCGGCAGACGGCGCCGCCGCCGAAGAAATCGCGCGCCGAACCCGAGACAGTCTATGTCGCTCCGCGCACTGACATGGAGCGCCTCATCGCCGAGATCTGGAAAGAAGTGTTGCGCGTAGACAAGGTTGGGTTGCATGATAACTTCTTCGATCTCGGTGGACACTCACTGCGGATGATCGAAGTCACACGGAGGCTTCAAACCACCTTGAACAGAGTGTTGCCGGTTATGGATATGTTTGAATATCCGACCGTCAGTGCT
>DATELZ010000019.1:0-30968 GCA_035276045.1 Pyrinomonadaceae bacterium
CAAAGTGCTGCATGGCGTGGTGGTGTCGCCTGACGATCGCTATGCATTCGTCAGCGTAGAGGGAATCGGTTCAGAGCCGGGAACAGTTGAGGTGATCGATCTTACGGCACTGAAAACAGTCGCGACAGTCGACGTGCCGCAAACTGCCGCCGGTATTGATTTCTACAAGATAGAACCGCTCAAGAAGCCGTAACCTCATGGACCAGGCGCGGTGGTAGATCCCTTGTCGATCTTTTCGCCGAGCTTCACTATCCATATTCCCGAGTGAATGTCGTTGAAATAGATCAGCCCTTTGTGTGGCTGCGCGCCCCACGTGAAAGGTAAGTTGGCGCGAAATCCGTCGGGATCGCCGGTCCAAACTCGCGCGATCTCTCGTCCCTGCCGATAAAGATCGCCACGCAGTTCGCCTGATACGTCGACAATGCGGCCACCGCCGGCGTAGTAACCCATGTACATCACGTCGTCTTCGACCCACATGTTGTGAGCGCCGCCTTCAGGCACCACATACTCGGCGACTTTTCGCGGATTATAAATATCTGACACGTCGACGATGTGAACGATTCCTCGCACCGGGAACCGCCGTGGCGCTTTAATGTCGAATAGCGCGGGAAAGACTTCGTCGCCGATAAAGACGTAGTTCTTATAACGAAAAACTGAGTGAGTGCCGGCCAGCCAACCATTGCCGTAAAACTCGTTGTGATTGAAACGCAACTGGCTTACTAACTGTGGACGTTCGGGACTGCCGCCTTTCAATCCTGCGCCCACGTCGAGAATGATCAGGCCATCATGCCAGTACGCAAGATAGGCGAGACCGTCTTTGACCTGGAGATCGTGAATGTACCGGCCGGCAATCTGTTCGCCGTCTTTTGTTTTGATCATGCCGGCCAGCGGGTTCTCAGTCTGCCAGCGGGCTACTTCTTTCGGGTTCTTGACGTCTTTGAAATCGATCACGCGCATCGAGCCGGTGGCGTCGTCCGTGAGATAGACGTAGTGATCGTGAACGAACGCACTGTGAACACCGCCGGTGACCGTGGCCGTGTAGTCTGAGATCAGTTTTGGATGGGCCGGATCGGACGTATCGTAGAAAGCGATCCCGTTTTTTCGACTCGACGCGTTCTCGCGCGAGATGACGAGGATCTTGCCATCGGCCGTCGTCATGATGTCGTTGACGAGGTGCGCGTCGACTTTCACGGTGTCAGTCAGCTTTGGCTTTGCCGGATCAGAAATGTCGTAGACGAAAAAGCGATCCGCGATGGTCGAGAGATAAGCGTAGTTTCCGATAATCCATTGTTCCGCGGCCTGAAAGTGTTTCATCGGCGCTCGACCCACGATCTTGACCTCTCGTTCGAGATCGCGAGGAGTGACGACGATCGAAGCGCTCGACGACGTCGTGCCGCTCGTACCCGTGACGATATAGGCGCCGGGTAACTCGGCGACGAAGCCGCCGTCTGCGTCCACAGTGGCGCCGGCGCCGCTAACCGACCAGCGCGTGTTTAAGTCCTGTGCCGGATCTGATTTGGCAGTGAAGTAGACCATGTCGCCGGTGCGTGCGTTCTTCGCGCCCGCTGTTATCGACAGGCTGCGGAGATTGGTTTTGACAACTGAGACCGTCGTTTTCGTGCTCGCTGATCCAACGGCGGCGGTGATAGTCGCCTTGCCTGGTCCAACTCCCCTTACGACACCACCGGCGTCAACCACGGCAACGCTCGCGTTGTCAGAGGTCCAATTAATCGGCACGCCGGTGCGCGGAACGCCATTGAGAACACGTGTCACAGCATTGATCTGGATACTGTCGCCGACCACTAGCGCGGTTTTAATCGGGGTCACTTCGATAGTCTTGACGCTGGGCGGCTTCACCATGAAAGTCGTCACTGCGGCTTTGTCGCCGACGATCGCGCCAACCGTAACTTCTCCGGTCCCGAAGAGCTTTACCTTTCCATTGTCGTCGACGGCGGCGATGTCGAATGGTCCAGCAAAGTAGGCAGACGGTTTTTCGTCCACCGTTTTTCCTGACCCATCAGTCACGACGACGCTGACCTGCACCTCTTGACCAACTTCAGCTTCTTTGACTGGAACCGAGATCTGAACCGCTTTAACGGCAGTGGAAGACCCCGAGGCACTCGCCTGTTGTCCCCATGCTTTAGATGAAGTCAGTAATGTAATGACGATAAGAGCGAGCAGGGAAGTCGTGCGGTTTTGGATCTTCATAATTCCTCACATCAAACTGTCTTTTAATTTGAGCAACAGCTCTTTGGCTTCTTCGGGACTTAACGAGGCGGGTGCGGTGCGTATCTCTTCGATCACGTGTTGATTTGCCAAATCGAATAGTGAGGCTTGCGCTGCGGCTTTACGACGAGCCGCGCGCGTTGTCGCTTTTTCTAGCGCGCTGTTTGCGGCCACGGATTTGACGGATACCGGTTCTTCGATTTCATTTACTTCTTCGGCAAAGACGTCTAACTCATAACGTTCGAGACGCGCCAAAACTTCACGCGCGTTCGCAAGAACAACCGGTGGCAGACCTGCTAATCGCGCCACTTCAATGCCATAAGACTTCGACGCGCGTCCGCGTTCGAGCCGGTGCAGAAAAACAACTTCACCTTCACGCTCGGTCGCAGTGATCTGATAATTCTGCGCGCCCGGCAAGCGTTCGGCGAGTTCAGTCAGTTCGTGATAGTGCGTGGCGAACAAAGTCTTCGCGGCATGCTCGGCAGAGTTGTGCAGGTACTCGGCGACGGCCCAGGCGATCGATAAACCATCGAAGGTCGCAGTGCCGCGTCCAATCTCGTCGAGCAGGACGAGCGATCGTGGTGTCGCGCTATGCAGGATCGCGGCGGTCTCGGTCATCTCGACCATGAACGTCGATCGGCCGCGGGTAAGATCGTCCGACGCGCCGACGCGAGTCCAAATGCGATCGAGCAACGGCAGACGCGCGCGTTCGGCGGGAACAAAGCAACCGGTTTGCGCGAGTATGGAGACGATCGCGGTCTGGCGCAGCACGGTGCTTTTGCCGCCCATGTTTGGACCGGTGATGATCAATAGACGATCGGTCGAGTTGTTGAGATAGATACTGTTCGGCACGAAAGGCTCGTCGATAAACGCTTCGATGACGGGATGCCGCCCGTTGATGATCTCGAGCTGATCGCCGTCGTGAAGTTCGGGTCTGACGTAGCGCCGGCGCGCTGCGGTTTCCGCGGATGAAGCCAGCACGTCGAGCGCAGCAAGGGCGCGCGCCGTCATTTGAATACGTTTTGTTTCCGCGCCGATCTTGCGGCAGACGTCGGCGAAGAGTTCCGTTTCGAGTTGGATGATTCGTTCTTCAGCGCCGAGGACTTTCTTTTCCCAGTCACGCAATTCGGGAGTGGTGAAGCGTTCGGCGTTGGCGAGTGTCTGGCGGCGTTCGTATTCGACCGGCACGCGCGCCGCGTTGGCTTTCGATACTTCGATGAAGTATCCGAAGACGCCATTGAAACGAATGCGCAGATTGTTGATCCCGCTGCGCGTGCGTTCAGTCGCTTCCAGGGCGGCGATGATCTGTTTCGCATTGCGACTGATGGATCGAAGTTCGTCCAGCTCGGGTGAGTAACCGTCGCGAATGACGCCGCCGTCGACGACTTTCGCCGGCGGATCGTCGTCAATCGACTGCGCGATAAGCGCGCGCACGTCCGGCAGTTCGTCGGTGTTCTCGGCAAGCACTTCGAGCAAAGACGATTCGAGACCTGACAACGTTTCACGAATCGCCGGAACCTGATCGAGTGAACGAAGCATCGCACAGAGATCGCGTGGCGTGGCTGAACCGAGACTGATGCGACCGATCACGCGTTCGAGATCCGAGATCTCTTTTAATAAGGCCCGCAGCTTGTCGCGCCGCATCTGCGACGCAAAAAGTTCGTGTACCGCATTCAACCGCGCTTCGACTTCACCACGCTTGACGCACGGTCGCAGCAGCCACGAACGAAGCAAACGCGCGCCCATGCCCGTCACCGTCTCGTCAATCACTTGCAACAACGATCGTCCACTGCCGCCGGCCAGTGATTCAACCAGTTCGAGGTTGCGAACCGTGACGCTGTCGAGCACGAGGTGATCCTGCGGCTCGAAGTAAACAAGATCCGTGACGTGCGCGGCCGCGGCGCGTTGGGTCTCCTGCGCATAGCGCAAACACGCGCCTGCGGCACGAATCGCGTCGTCTTTACGCGCCAGTCCATAACCGTCGAGCGTGCGCACCTTAAAATGATTAAGCAGCAACTCATAACAGTCGTCTCGCTGCCACTGCCAATCGTCGAGCGCGGTGAGCGTAGCGTCGAAACCGTATTCATGTGCTGAAACTTCATTCACGCCGTTGGAATCGCTTTGCAACGGCAATGGCGCTGTTTGCGCGCGGCCCGAAAGCCCCGTCCGAATCAACGCGCCCAACGACGCGGGAAACAACAGCTCTTTCGGCGCGTATGATTCGAGATCGGCGCGAATCCTCGTCCACGAATCGCGTCCCGTCTCCTGCGTCGCGCGAAACTCACCGGTCGAAATATCCAGAAACGCAGCGCCAATCGTCTCGCCTGCAACACAAACCGCCGCGAGATAAACCGACTCCCGTGCGTCGAGCAACTGCGGATCGATCGGAGTGCCCGGCGTCACGATGCGCACCACTTCACGCCGCACGAGCTTCTTCGTTTTTCCGGCGTCTTCCGTCTGTTCACAGATCGCGACGCGATAACCTTTCCGAACCAGGCGAGCGATGTAATTCGCGGCCGAATGATGCGGCACACCGCACATCGGAATCGGGTTGCCGCTGTCTTTCTGTCGCGCCGTGAGTGTGATTTGCATTTCGCGCGAACCGGTAACGGCATCGTCGAAAAATAGCTCGTAAAAGTCGCCGAGACGGAAAAATAGTAAAGTGCCGGGATGTTGCTGCTTCAGTTCCTGATACTGCCGCAGCATCGGCGTTGGATTTGCTTGATTCATACTTTGTGAGCGCGCCAAAGATTAACACCGAAGTGTAGGAATGTGGTAATTTGCAGCGCGTGTGACAAATTCACTTCTGACCAATTCTCTTCAGGAACATCTCGAAACTTTCCAGAAGTTACTCGACTCTTTACTGCCGGACATCGAGCAGTCGGGCCAGATGATCTGCGACGCACTCGTCGCCGGCCGCAAGATCCTGCTCTGCGGCAACGGTGGCAGCGCAGCAGATGCGCAGCACATCGCCGCCGAGTTGGTTGGTTGTTACGAAAAGCAGCGCCGCTCGTGGCCCGCGATCGCGTTGACGACCGACACGTCTGCGTTGACCGCCGTCAGCAACGATCTCGGTTATGAAGAAGTCTTTGCGCGGCAACTGGCCGGACTCGCGCAAGCAGGCGACATAGTGATCGCAATCAGCACCAGTGGACGTTCGAAAAATGTATTGAAAGCAGCGGCACGGGCAAGGGAACTTGGCTGCCGCACAATCGCCCTGACCGGTTCTTCGTTCGATCCACTCGGATCGATCTGCGACCTAACTGTCGCCGTCCCCGCGAAACGCACTTCGCGAATTCAGGAAGCCCACATCACCATCGGTCATCTGTGGTGTGAAATGGTCGATCAAATTCCAGAAGAAAGAGATTGCGGATGAGGATCCTGGTTACCGGCGGTGCGGGTTTTATCGGCTCGCATCTTTGTGAACGGTTGTTGGGTGAAAGCCAGGAGGTGTTGTGCCTGGACAATTTTTTCACCGGCAGACGCGAGAACATTCTTCACCTGCTCGACAATCCGCACTTCGAGCTGATCCGTCACGACGTCACGGAACCGATCCTGTTGGAAGTGGATCAGATCTACAACCTCGCCTGTCCTGCGTCGCCGGTCCATTATCAATACAATCCCGTGAAGACAGTCAAAACAAACGTCATGGGAGCGATCAACATGCTCGGGCTCGCAAAACGCGTGCGCGCCCGAATTCTGCAAGCGTCGACGTCGGAAGTTTACGGCGACCCATTGGTCCATCCGCAACCGGAACACTACTGGGGCCACGTCAATCCGATCGGCATCCGTTCCTGTTACGACGAAGGTAAACGAATTGCCGAGACCTTGATGACCGACTATCACCGCCAGAACAACGTCGACATCCGCATCGCGCGCATCTTCAACACCTATGGCCCACGCATGCTCGAAGATGACGGACGCGTGGTCTCAAATTTTATCGTGCAGGCGCTGCGTAATCAGCCACTGACGCTCTACGGCGAAGGACTCCAGACGCGTTCGTTCTGTTACGTCGAAGACCTGGTCGAGGCCCTGGTTCGACTGATGAATACAGACGATCTGCACCTGCCCGTCAACCTCGGTAACCCCGGCGAGTTTACGATCAAACAATTGGGCGAAGAGGTGATCGCCATTTGCGACTCGACCTCAGGATTCATACACCTGCCGTTGCCGGCCGACGATCCGCGCCAACGTAAGCCTGACATCACGAAAGCGCAGACGTTGCTTGGTTGGCACCCGACGATTCCATTACGCGAAGGCTTGCAGCGAACAGTTGCAGATTTCATACGGCGGATTAGTTAATCAAGTTTGCCTTTTGTCATTTACCATTCTTCATTAAATGACAACTGACAAACGGAAAATGACGAATGAAAAACACCTCAGGATGTCACACCCACTGATTCTGAGCATAGAGACGGCTACCATGTCAGGCAGCGTTGCAGTGACGCGCGGAGACGAAGTGCTCGGCGTGATCGGCGGCGATCCGGCCATCTCACATTCGAACACGTTGCTGGCCGACGTCGACAAACTGCTGGCCCAAACGCAGCTCGATCTCGCTGCGATCGATCTATTTGCCGTCGCCACCGGACCAGGCAGTTTTACTGGTTTGCGTATCGGCATCGCGACGATAAAAGCACTGGCGGACACGTTAGGCCGGCCCTGCATTGGAATACCAACCCTCGAAGCAGTCGCGCTTTCATCTGGTCGGTCTGAGCGGTCGGTGGCGTTGCTGCCGGCCGGACGTGGCGAAGTGTTTACGCAGTTGTTTTCCGTCCCTGATGAGGATTCAGTTGAAGCGCTGGACGAACCGGCGCATGTTCCACCGGCACAACTCTCCGAACGATACGGTCATCTCGAAAACGTGAAATGGTGCGACTGGAGAACCGCTTCACCAACAACTCACCTGGCCCCGTACATCGCCAGACTCGCATTGACAAGATTCAGAAATAATCAAATCGAAAATGCTTATGCGCTACGCGCCCTTTACGTGCGACCCGCCGATGCGCAATTAAAGAGTTGATGAAATTAGGTTCCGGGGAAATTTTGATCACGCGCATGTCCGAGCACGACCTGCTCGAAATCGTCGAGATCGAAGAGACTTCGGGTTTGAGCCGCTGGGGATGGGCCGCTTACTACGCCGAACTACAGGGCGTTAATCGCGATCTGATGCTGATCGCGCGTCTTGCCAGTTCGCCCATAATCGAGCATCAACGAATTGCGGGGTATATCGTCGCGCGCGAGTCGGCTGGTGAACTGCACATCAACAACGTCGCCGTGCGCGACCAGTTTCGCCGCCGCGGTATTGGCGACGCATTGCTGGGCCGCATTGTCGCTACCGCCAGAAGTCTCAACGTAAGAGTGGCCTTTCTCGAAGTACGCAGTGGCAATCACGCTGCCCAGGCACTTTACGAAAAGAACGGATTCAAAGCGATTGCACGCCGTGCCGATTACTACACCGATCCGCGTGAAGACGCTGTTGTCATGAGCTTAGCGCTGGGCGAACACTAGGGAAACGGAGCGTTACATCTGGGTAAAATACCCGCTTGCTTTGGCTTTGTTGTTGGGCTACCATTTTTGCCGTGCGAGACAATCCAAATGGAGGTTCCAGGCGGCTAAACCTCCAATCACCATCCTGCCCACTCCCAACATCGAAAGGAGAAATGCACGAATATGGACATCGCAACCACGGATAGTTTGAAAGAAGAGTTGATAAACCAGGATCCCGAGTTTCGCGAATTGGCCAGAGAACATCATAAATACGAAGAACGCCTTAGCGAGTTATCAGCTCTCTCCTATCCGAGTGACGAGGAACAACTGGAGGAAATCACGCTGAAGAAGAAGAAACTGGCTCTGAAGGACCAGATGTATTCCATCATGTTGCAATACCAAAAGACTCAAAGTTTGAGTCACTGAAACTGCGCCCGGCAGTTTCGAGTTTAAAGAATCGAAGGGGACGTGGAACCGAAGTTACGCGTCCCTTTCAGCATGAATAGAGATTATTTTCCGTTTGTCATTTGTCGTTTTTCATTTTTCATTTCATGCAGGAACTACCGCTAGCATCAATGACAATGACCAATGAACAATGACAAACGGAAAATGACAAATGGATCGGACCAGCGTTGAGTATCGTTAAAGAAGGTATTCCTTACATCGTCGTTCCCTTGCTCCTGGCTGTGGCAGTGACCCTGTTGGGATGGTGGTATGCCGGCATCGTGCTGCTGATCGTGGCGGCGTTCATGGCCTATTTCTTTCGCGATCCGAAACGGGTGCCGCCCGACGATCCGAGTCTCGTGGTGTCGCCCGCCGATGGCCGAGTGACCCACGTCAAAAAGATGTCTGACGAACCGGGTGCGCCGACGCTTGTCAGTATTTTCCTGTCGCCGTTGGACGTGCACATCAACCGCGCGCCGATTCGGGGCAAGATCGTTGACATGATCTATGCGCGGGGCAAGTTTTTGATGGCCACGAGTGATATGGCCAGCCTCGTCAACGAGCAGAACTCGCTAACGATCGAGGGCGAAAAGATCACCGTAGTTTGCAAACAAATCGCGGGCATACTCGCGCGGCGCATTGTTTGCTGGAAGGCAAAAGGCGATAAACTGGCGTTGGGCGAGCGGTTCGGAATGATAAAGTTTAGCTCGCGTACAGATCTGCTGCTTCCGCCCAACGTGCAGGTCATGGTGACAAAAGGCGACCGCGTGCGCGGCGGGACGACGGTGATCGGAAGAATCTTATGAGTCCCAACACAGCGCCAGAAGAACTGGAACACGAGCGGCCCAATCCGCCTCGTCGGGGACTGCGCAAAGGCCTCTACTTACTTCCGTCGGCCTTCACCGCGGCCAATATCGGCATGGGATTTTTCTCGGTGATGTCGTCGTTGCGTGGTTTTCAACTGCTCGGCGGAGCAGCGCCGGACATCGCCGCTGCCGCCAACCACTTCGATAACGCCGCGATCGCCATTGGTTGGGCCTTGCTCTTCGACATGATCGACGGCCGCATCGCCCGACTCACTAAAACCACTACCGAGATCGGCATTCAACTGGATTCCATCGCCGACGTCGTCACGTTTGGCATCGCGCCCGCGATACTCGCTTATGTGTGGGGTTATGGCGTGAGTCTTACCGAAGGAAGCGATCTGCACCGGCTCGCCTGGTTTTTGTCGTTCCTGTACTTGATGTGTGGCGCATTTCGTCTCGCGCGTTTCAACGTGCAGGCTTCACGGCCGCGAATCCTCGCCGAAGGCACAGTTAAAACCGATAAGAAAAGCTTTGTTGGACTGCCGATTCCGGTAGCAGGTGGATTGATCGCCGCGTTGGTGCACTTCACGCCCGCGCCGTTGATCTACTTCGGACCAGAGCGGGCCAGGATATATGCAGGCTTGTTGATGTTGCTCGTCTTCTTGTTGAGCTTGATGATGGTCAGCACGCTGCGCTTCTCGAGTTTCAAGACAGTGGGGACGACTTCACGCAGCAGCATGCGCATGATCATCATGGTGCTGGCGATCGGCATGTTGATCTTTTTGTATTCGCAGTATGTGCTGCTGGGAATCGTGATCATGTACATCCTGCACGGGCTCTTGTCACGCATTGTCAGCGTGTTCTGGAGACGTGGCGATGCGACGGAAACGAAAGTTGAAGTGAGCCGATCTTAGGGTTTTGAACTTGCGCTTGCCGGGTGCGCAAACGCAAGCAGACCGTGCTCGGTCGTGACGATCACGGCGTCGCCGACGACGATCGGCGCTGCGGAACTGGTAAGCTCCTCATCCGTGGGAAGGGAATTGACCTGCTTCCCATCTTTCAACGACAAGACAACGGCGGCTGAACTCGAAAGTGGCGTGAACAACGCCGCTTCCTGGACCGTCAACGGTTGCGACGAGATCCGTCCCGGCAACTGTTTCTTCCACAACATCGCGCCTTTGTCGTTCAAGAGATAAGCAAAATTATCGAGCGAAGCGACGAGCAACACGTCGCCTGCAAGTGTGACCGCTTCGACGCCCGCGCCGGTTCGTTTGCGCCATTGCAAACGTCCCCTGTCGGCGCTGACGGCATAGACATAACCATCACCCGAGCCGAAGTAGACGTTTTCACGATCGACGGCGACTGGCCCACGCACCGCGCCCTTGGTGCGAAAGCGCCAGAGCAATTTCCCGGTTGCCTCTTCAAGCGCTAGCAGTGTTCCGTCTTCACTGCCGAAGTACACGCGGCCGGATTTCAGAACAGGTTGACCGGCAAACGGCGAAGGAAACGGTATCGACCAAAGAACGCCGCCCGTCTGTTTATCGAAAGCATACGCGCGGCCGTCGCTGCCGCCGGCAAACAACTTACCGTTGCCGATTGCGAGTGCGCCGCGCAGTGGTTTGACGAGTGGCGTCACCCATTGCGTCACGCCTCCTTCGCGACTGAGCGCGCGCAACGCGCCGCTGGAACGACGCGCGTCGTTGTTTGGACCGGTTGTTTCCGAAGTAACATAAATCGCAACATCGTCGGCGATTGGCGAAGCGGAGAGTTCACCGCCCATGTCGGAGCGCCAGAAAAGCTTGCCGTCGCGTGCTGTGAGCGCGACGATGGTTCCGCCTGCAAGCGGCAGGTAAACGCGTTCGTTGTCGAAAGCCGGCGTGAGATTTAGCGTGACGTTTGATTGATAACGCCAGCGCACGGTCAAAGGCTGCGAAAGCAACACACCGGAGGGCGCACTGGCGCGAATCACAGAACTCGCGAGTGCTATCAAGAGCACGCCAATCAGGGCGATTGCCGAATGTCGCAACTTGATTTCCCTTTGCGCCTTTGCGCCTTTCCGGGAGATGTCTTTCGGCGCCAATACGCGTCCTCGCTCGGAAGTGGTTTCCCGCAAAGGCACAAAGGCGCAAAGGAAGATTGTCAGTTTTTTAGGATCAAACCTTGTTTGTGTATAATCAGCCACTCTTAAATTTCCCGCAGTTATCCAAATAACGGCTGAGGTTTTCTTGAGTAACATCCCGCAGCACGAAACCGTAATAATACTTGACTTCGGATCACAGTACACACAACTAATAGCCCGTCGCGTCCGAGAAGCCGGCGTATATTGCGAGATTCTGCCCTATAACGCCCCAATCGAGACAATTAACGCGCGCTCGCCAAAAGGTTTGATCTTCTCCGGTGGCCCGTCGTCGGTCTACGACGAGAACGCACCGAAACCCCATCCACAGTTGCTCGATTCAATTGATTGTCCTTCACTCGGAATCTGTTATGGATTCCAGGTGTTTGCTCGCGAACTCGGCGGCGCGGTTGCGGCTTCGCCCAATCGCGAGTTTGGCTACGCTCGTTTAAAGATTCTTGATGTGACCAACAGGTTGTTTCAGGGTCTGCCGCCGGAGATGGATGTATGGATGAGTCATGGCGACCACGTGACGGAGATTCCGGAAGGATTTCACGTGACGGCGCTGACTGACGACGCGTTGAACGCGATGGAGAACGAGAGCCGCGGGATCTACGGCGTGCAGTTTCATCCCGAGGTCGCGCATACGCCACTCGGTGGGCAGGTGTTGCGCAATTTTCTGTTCTCGGTTTGTGGGTGTCGTGGTGACTGGTCGCCGGAAGCGGTGATCGAGGAACAGGTCGCGCGTATTCGCGCACAACTCGGCGAAGAGGGCCGCGTTGTTTCGGGTTTGTCAGGTGGTGTCGATTCGACTGTGGCCGCGGCGTTGGTCCATCGCGCGGTCGGCGATCGGCAGACGTGCATCTTTGTCGACAATGGCTTACTGCGCGAAGGTGAGTTTGAGTCGACGCTGGCGTTGTTGCGCCAGAGCATGAAGTTGAATATTGCCGGTGTTCGCGCGGGCCATTTGTTTCTTGAAGCGTTGCGCGGAATCACCGATCCGGAAGAGAAACGAAAGCGGATCGGCAAAGTCTTTATCGACGTGTTTGAAGAAGAAGCGCAGCGGCTGGGCGACATCGGGTATTTGGTCCAGGGCACGTTGTACCCGGACGTGATCGAATCGGTTTCCGTGCGTGGTCCGTCGGCGGTGATCAAAAGTCATCACAATGTCGGCGGACTGCCGGAGAAGATGAAGCTCAAGTTGATCGAACCGCTGCGCGAGTTGTTCAAAGATGAGGTGCGGTTGATCGGACGAGAGCTTGGCGTGCCGGAAGATATTCTCGGCCGGCATCCCTTTCCCGGTCCCGGTCTCGCCGTGCGCATCCTCGGCGACATCACGGAAGAAAAGATCCGTCTCGTCCAGGCAGCCGACAGGATTCTCGACGAAGAACTGCGCCTGGCCGAGTTGTACAACTCAGTCTGGCAGGCTTTTCCGGTGCTGCTGCCTGTTTCGACTGTCGGCGTGATGGGCGATGAGCGGACGTATGAACGCGTGGTTGCTATTCGAGCTGTCACGAGCGTCGATGGCATGACGGCCGACTGGGCCCGGCTGCCTCACGATTTGCTGGCGCGCGTTTCTGCAAGAATGGTTTCTGAGATAAGAGGCGTCAATCGGGTTGTTTACGATATTAGTTCCAAGCCGCCTTCAACGATCGAGTGGGAATAAATGTCTGATAAACAATTCGTACATCTTCATCTTCATACCGATTACAGTCTTCTTGACGGCGCCATTCAAATAAAACCGCTTGCCAATCGCCTCGAGGAATTGGGAATGCCGGCGTGTGCCATGACGGATCACGGCAACATGTACGGCGCGATCTCTTTCTACAACGCGATGAAGTACAAGGGTGTGAAACCCATCATCGGTTGCGAGACTTACATCACGAAAGGCAGTCGCAAGGAGAAAGCCGCGAGCGCGCCCGGCGAGAAAGCAAATTTTCACCTGATACTGCTCGCGCAGAACTACGAGGGTTACCAGAACCTCGTCCGGCTCACGTCGAAAGCCTACACCGAAGGGTTCTATTACAAGCCGCGCATCGACAAAGAGCTGCTCGCCGAGCACAGCAAAGGATTGATTGGTCTCTCGGCGTGTATGTCAGGCGTGCCGTCGGCGATGCTCGCTCAAGACAAGTGCGAAGAGGCGGCGAAAGCGGCGATCGAGTTTGAAGAGATTCTCGGAAAAGGTAATTACTTCCTCGAGATCCAGGAGCACGGGCTCGAACCACAGCAACGCATCCGCAAGTCGCTCGTCGAGCTTTCGAAACGGACCGGCGTGCCGCTCGTAGCCACCAACGACGCGCACTACCTGATGCCCGAGGATAATCGCGCCCACGATGTGCTGCTCTGCATCGGCTCCGGCAAGACCGTCAACGAAACTAATCGTCTCAAGTATGCGAGCCCGAACTTCTACGTGCGCTCCGCGGAAGAGATGTGGCGGATCTTCGGAGATGAGCTTCCCGAAGTTCTGACGCGCACGGTCGACATCGCAGAGCGCTGCGATATTAAGCTGCCTACCGACGTCAATCACCTGCCGCAATACCCGATCCCGCAGTCGGAAGAAGGGCTATCGGTCGACGACTATTTCGAGAAGGTCGTGCGCCAGGGTTTCGAGCGCCGGCGCCAGCAGGTGTGGGACTCACTCGCCGCCCGTGGGAAACTGAAATTACCGCTCTCAGATTATCAGACCCGGCTCTCCAGCGAGATCCAGATGATCAAGCAGATGGGTTTCCCCGGCTACTTCCTGATCGTCTGGGACTTCGTCCGCTATGCGAAGGAGCACTCGATCCCCGTCGGACCGGGCCGCGGTTCGGCTGCCGGATCGCTGGTCGCGTACTGTCTCGAGATCACCGACGTCGACCCGCTGGAGTACGACCTTCTGTTCGAGCGTTTCCTTAACCCCGGCCGTGTCTCGCTGCCGGATATCGATATCGACTTCTGCGTCCGTGGCCGGGGCGACGTCATCAACCACGTCGCCAATCTCTACGGCCGCGACTCCGTCTGCCAGATCATCACTTTCGGAACGCTCGCTTCGAAGGCTGCCATCAAGGACGTCGGACGCGCGCTTGAGGTGCCTTATGCAGACGTTGAACGAATCGCGAAGCTGATACCGCCACCGGTCCGGGGCCGCAACGTGAGTATCAGCCAGGCACTTGAACAAGTACCTGAACTCCGCAAGGAAGTGGATACCAATCCGCAGGTTAAAGAAATAATTGAGATCGCCCGGCGACTGGAGGGATGTGCCAGGCATTCTTCGGTGCACGCCGCTGGCGTCGTGATCTCGCCTCTGCCGCTTCAGGAATTGATCCCGATCGCCGTTTCCGGGAAGGAAGAACTCACCACGCAATATGTCATGTCGGACCTTGAAAAGACCGGCATGCTTAAGATGGATTTTTTAGCGCTTACCGCTTTAACTGTAATAAATGATTGCTTAATTAGCATTAAGCGGTCGCTTGGAGAAGAGATTAAGTGGTCGGATATAGCGCTTAACGATGCTAAAGCAATGGCTGTTTTTGGTGAGGGAAGGACTGAGGCGGTCTTCCAGTTTGAGTCGTCAGGCATGCAGGAGATCTGCCGGAAACTGAAGCCGAAAGGGCTCGAAGATCTCGCGGCGCTCAACGCGCTCTACCGGCCCGGACCGCTCGACGGCGGCATGGTCGACGAATTCATCCTCCGGCATCACGGCAAAAAGGCCGTCCGTTATCTCGTGCCCGAGATGAAGGAGATCCTTAACAACACCTACGGCATCATCGTCTACCAAGAGCAGATCATGCAGCTCGCGCAGAAGCTTGCCGGCTATACACTTAGCGAAGCTGACCTCATGCGTCGCGCGATGGGTAAGAAGAAGCGCGAGGAGATGGCCGTCCATGAAGAGAAGTTCATCACGGGCGCTGTCGAGCGTGGCATCAAGCAGGAAAAGGCTGAGAAAATCTTCTCGCTGATGGCCCAGTTTTCCGATTACGGGTTCAACCGGAGCCACAGCGTCGCCTACGCCTATCTCGCGTTTCAAACGGCCTATCTCAAGGCCCACTATCCGGAGCACTTCTACGCGGCGGTGCTTTCGAACGAAGCGCAGGACGCCGCG
The DNA here is from genome assembly GCA_035276045.1 of Pyrinomonadaceae bacterium. Classification (GTDB taxonomy): domain Bacteria; phylum Acidobacteriota; class Blastocatellia; order Pyrinomonadales; family Pyrinomonadaceae; genus PSRF01. Next base: position 15,161 of record DATELZ010000019.1, read on the forward strand.
AAGGTGTTTAAGTATTCGAAGGAGTTGAGGGCGCAGAAGGTGGCCTTGCTCCCGCCGGACGTCAACGAGAGCAATTCTGGTTTTACCCCCTTAAGCGGCGCCATCCGTTATGGTTTGACCGCCATTAAGGGACTCGGACAGTCGGCGGTTAAAGCGATTTGTGACGCCCGCGAATCAGGCCCATTCCGCTCGTTCTTCGAATTTGCCGAGCGAGTTGAATCTGGTACCTTGAACAAACGAGTCCTTGAGAGCCTGATAGGCGCGGGCGCGTTTGACTCGCTGAAAGACGAACGGCCCATCCATGCCTGGCGCGGTGGTCTGCATAGTTCGATTGATGCGGCGTTCGCCCGGGCAGAGGGGGCGAAGCGCGATCGCATCCGGGCCAGCACCGGCCTGTTCGGAGCCATGTCGGAAGAGGTCGACTACGGAACTGAGCTTTCGCCGTCGCTCAAAGGCTGGACGCCGATGGAGATGCTGAACGCCGAGAAAGCGACCCTCGGGTTTTACATCACCGGCCATCCGCTCGAGAATTACCAGGAAATACTTCAGCGGCTGAAAGCGGTTTCGTCGGTCGAGTTGCCGAATATAACGACCGGAACGAGGGTGACTTGCGGCGGCATCATTTCCGATCTGAATCTGCGCACTACGAAAAAGGGCGACAAGTTTGCCCTGTTGCGTTTGGAAGACGAGGCGGGCGGGACGAAATGCGTGTTGTGGCCTGAAGTCTACCGCAAGCACTCGGCCCTCCTGCAAAACGATCTGCCGGCAGTGATCATGGGTCGGCTGGAGTTGAGCGAAGACAATCCGCCGACGATCATTGTCGACCAGTTGCAAAGTATTGAGGCTTCGGCGAGACAGAATGAGTTCATGGTCCTGCGGCCGCCGCGGGAAGAAGATCTTTCGACGTTGTATGATTCGATCCTGAGTGTTCTGAGTACCAACCCGGGCGACTGTGACGTTACTATCGAGGCGCAGACCGATAGCGGCCTCGTGGTCCGAATTCAGGCCAACAATGCTCTGCGAGTGAAACGAAGCAACGAAGTGGAAGAGGCCTTGAAGAAGATCGGCTGTGGCGTCAGTTTCGAAAAAGAAACACAGATGATGCGCGGACTCAGGTAAACTGCCCCCGAAGATCAAAGATGCGAAAGAAGAAGGAAGAAGAAGCGCCCCCAAAGCCGGTCGAAGCACGCACTGCTTTTGAACGGGTCCAGCTCGCGCGGCACTCCGACCGGCCATACACGCTGGACCTCATCGAGCGTCTGTTTGAAGACTTCGTCGAACTGCATGGCGACAAGCGATTCGCGGAAGACCCGGCGATCGTTTGCGGCCTGGCGCGTTTTCATGGCCTGCCGGTCGTGGTGGTAGGTCATCAAAAAGGGCGCGACACGAAACAGCGCAGTTATCGGAACTTCGGCATGCCGAAGCCCGAGGGTTATCGCAAGGCGTTGCGCGTGATGAAACTCGGCGAGAAGTTTGGCCGGCCTATCTTCACTTTCATCGACACTCCCGGCGCGTATCCCGGCATCGACGCCGAAGAACGCGGACAAGCGGAGGCGATCGCTTACAACCTGCGCGAGATGGCGAAGATCAAGGTGCCAATCATCGTGACGGTGATCGGCGAAGGCGGTTCAGGAGGAGCGTTGGCTATCGGCGTCGGCGATCAGGTGCTGATGCTCGAGAACGCCACTTACTCGGTGATCACACCCGAAGGCTGCGCCGCGATTCTCTGGAAAGATTCCTCGAAGGCCGATCGCGCCGCCGAAGGCCTGCGCCTCACGGCCCAACATCTCTTCGAAGAGGGAATCATCGACAAGATCATCCCCGAACCCGAAGGCGGCGCCCACAACGACTACGATCAAACCGCTCGTTATCTTGATTCTGCTTTGAGTGAACGGCTGGCGGAAGCAGTCAGTTGTTCGCAGGAAGACAGATTGAGTCGTCGTTACTCCAAGCTCCGTCACTTCGGCCGCTGGGGGACAAACGACGGCGCGGCGCCACCAGGCTGACGAGCGCGTCAACATTCGGCAATTCATTGGCCCAACAGATTTCACTTCACCGCTACCTCATTGAATCTGATGCAAAATCGATTTAACAAACCCAGAGTCTTTCTTTCTCACGCACGCGAAAACAAACAATTCATCCGGCGCATCGCCGACGATCTGCGATGCTGTCAGATTGAGCCCTGGCTGGACGAGTATGAAATCCGTGACGGGCGTCCCTGGCTCAAGATGATCTTCGAAGATGGCATACCGACCTGCGATGCGGTACTCGTTTATTTCACTAAGGAATCGCTCAATTCGAAGATGGTTGAGCGAGAGCTCGACGCTGCCGTGGTGCATCAACTGTCGGAAGGCGGAGTCAGATTGCTTCCGTACGTTTCAGAAGACAGTATCAGGGACCAACTTCGCAGCGATCTACAAACCCTCCACTGTCGGGAATGGAATAACGACAACTACGATCTCGTGCTGCCCACGGTCATTGCCGAAATCTGGCGCAGCTATCACGAGAGGACTATAGATGCGGCGCTACTCCAGGAGAAGAATCGTCGACTTGAACAGGAATTGGAAAACAAGCGCCTGAAAGAGCAGGTTGAATCCTCGGTCTTCTCGACTAGCGAAGATCAGGAATTCAAATATCTGCGGAAAAAACTCAGCCGGCAGGTTGAGATCACATTTCATCTTTACAAGAACTATCGTGATCACAACCTTCGCCGCAAAGTTGGGACTGAAGTTTGTCGGGTCAGCATTCTCCGCATGCTGTTAGCCGTCATACACAACGGGCAAATTCATTTCGACACAGTAAAGCTGGGGTTTTATCTTGCGAAGGCAATGGGTGAGACGTTGCTGGCGAATGACCATGAGGTCACGCGTGTTCCCTCGGGCAAGGCATTTGATTCAGAGGTAGTGACGCGAATCCTAAACGAACTTCAGATGTACGGGCTCACGAAGATTAAGGCGGGCATCCGGCCGCGATCTCAGTACGAAATTGCAGACAAGTTGTATCGATTCAGGTATTGGCTGGAGTACAAAGACCTGCTCAAGGACGAGCCTCTCGACCACGTTATTACACTTAACCCGGAAGAACCTCAGATTTCTAAGCAACAAACGGACGATCGCGTTACAACCTAGGCGCTTGTTTTGTTGTGTAACCGCGGGACGAATCCTCGTTAGAACGGAATGTCGTCGTCAGACAAATCTCCACCGGACGGCTCGGACGGTCCACTGCTCCCGCCGGCGCTGGCTGAGGCGGCTCGCTCAGAGAAGTTCTCGTCGCCTCGCTGACCGATAAATTGCATGTCGGTAGCTGTGACTTCTAGCGACTGCCGCGGCTTGCCATCGCGGTCGATGTACTCTTCCACGCGCAAGCGTCCTTCGATGTAAACCTGACGGCCTTTTTGCAGATACTGTGAGGCAGTTTCCGCCTGGCGGTTCCATAGCGTGACGCGGAACCAGGTTGTTTGATCCTGCATTTCGCCGTTGCGATCTTTGCGGCGTTCATTCGTGGCCAGGCTGAAAGTACAAACTGGTGTCCCTTGTGCGGTATAACGCAACTCGGGATCGCGCCCGAGATTTCCCACGATAACAATTCGGTTAAACGAGGCCATGAGGAACCTTTCTTTTTACGGGAGTTACCTACCGGCGCGATACTACTAGCCAAGCGAAAACCGGTCAAGCGAGCCTCAGTTTTATGAGATTTGTGCGGGTAGATCTATAAAGTTCTCACTATCGCGTTTGGCAAATGATTTCTGATAGACTGTCGCCACTGTTGATAGGTTTGATGGAATGAAGCCTCGGGTCTACATCGAAACGTTTGGCTGCCAGATGAACGTGGCCGACTCCGAACGCGCCGCGACTGGTTTGCGCGCCTCGGGCTACGATCTCTGCGAATCTGCCGACGACGCGGACGTCGTGTTGCTCAACACCTGTTCGGTCCGCGAAAAAGCGGAACAGAAGGTCTTCACACGCATCGGTGAGATTCGCGCAGCACATACTGACAAACAAAGCCCGCTGGTCGGCGTGATGGGCTGTGTGGCCCAACTCGAAGGCGGATCGATCTTCAATCAAGCGCCGTCAGTCAACATGGTGATCGGCACTCGCGCCACCGATCGCATCTCAACACTGATCGAACGTGCCCGCGAAGGCGAACGCAAAGTCATCGATCTCGACGAGCGAGGCGAACACGAGACATGGGACGTTTCGCCAGTCGAACGACACTCACCGCACGTCGCATTCATCCCCATCATCGAAGGTTGCAACAAGTTTTGCTCGTTTTGCATCGTGCCGTATTCGCGTGGACGCGAACGCAGCCGGCCTGCGAGTGAGATCATCGCCGAGACTCAAAGACTACAATCGCTCGGCTACAAAGAGATTCACCTGATCGGCCAGAACGTCAACAGCTATCGGCCGCGCGTCGAAGACGGTCTCGAAGGTTTTGCTGGCGCAACAGCCTTTTGCCGTCTGTTGCGCGCCGTCGCGGCGACTGGAATGCCGCGCATCAAGTTCACGACCTCGTTTCCGCGCGATTTTCACCCGGACATCATCTCTGCTATCGAAGAAAATCCGAACCTTTGCGACTGGGTCCATTTGCCGGTTCAGTCAGGCAGCGATCGCATCCTGAAAATGATGCGTCGCGGACACAAACGCAGCGACTACCTCGAACGAATTCAACGCATCAAGACATCCAGCCGGCGTTTGGCGCTGACGAGCGACATCATCGTCGGCTTTCCCGGTGAGACCGACGAAGATTTCCGCCAGACGCTCGAACTCGTCGAACAGTGTGAGTACGACAGTCTTTACATCTTCAAGTATTCGAAACGCGCCGGCACCCCTGCGGCGAGCTTCGAGGACAACGTCTCAGAGAAAGAAAAGACAAACAGATTCCTTGAACTCGAAACGGTTCAGCGACGTGCTCAAGAGAGGATTTACCGTTCCTACGTGGGACGCACGCTGAGCGTGTTGGCGGAGAAACAGAGTTCGCGCTCGGAAAGCGATCTCTCAGGACATTCCACCTGCCACAAGGTCGTTAATTTTGCCGGCGACCGAAGCCTGGAAGGTGAGATAGTTGAGGTGTTGGTCACAGGAGCAAAAACCAATAGTCTTTACGGGACCTTGGTGAATCGGGCAGCGGTAGTGTAAGGGGTACGTATGGAAATCGAGGTAAAGATCCGAGCGTTGATGATGGATCCGAACAGCGGAACTCCGATTATCATTTTGAAGGATGTGCAGAGCGACACGATGCTGCCGATCTGGGTAGGGGCTTACGAAGCTAACGCGATCGCTTTGGAGATCGAAAAGATCGCGCCGCCGAGGCCGATGACTCACGACCTGCTGCGTAACTTGATCGTGCAGCTTGGCGTCCAGGTGGAAAGAGTGGTGGTGACGAGTTTACGTGACAACACGTTTTTTGCCGTGATCGAAATGCGCAATAGTGAAGGGAATCGCATGGTGCTCGATTCGCGGCCGTCTGATGCAATCGCCCTCGCGCTGCGCGCCGACTGTCCGATCTATGTCGACATGGAAGTGATCAAAGCGTCGCGCAATACACTGCCGAATGAAGAGTCTGAAGAAACGGAGTTGACCCAGTCAGAAGAAGAATGGCCGGATGTCATCGGTGAAGCCGGTGACCTTCCTATGTAATGCTTTATGGACCACTGGAGCGCGAGTTTGCCACTGTGCAGCGAATGGTAATCGCCATCGCCAACCAAAAGGGCGGGGTAGGGAAAACTACCACCGCCATCAATCTGGCCGCCGCCTTCGCCCGTAAGGGAAAACGTGTCCTGCTTCTCGACCTCGATCCCCAGGCCAACAGCTCTATCTCTTTTCTCGATCCGGTCAAGATCGATCGGTCCGTCTATGAGTTGATGACGGATGGCCAGGCGCCGGTCGAAGATACCGTTTACGCGTCGCCGGTCCAGAACCTCGACGTCCTTCCATCGCGAATCAGCCTCGCAAAGCTCGAAGCGAAGCTGGTTGGGGATTTCGACGCGCCGTTTCGGTTGAAAGATCGGCTCGAACCGTTCCGTCAGCAGTATGAGGTGATTGTGATCGACACCCCGCCAACGCTGGGGCTGATCACTGTCAACGCGCTCGTCGCTGCGTCGCACGTGTTGATTCCGATTCAGTCGTCGTACTTCGCGCTCGAAGGAACTGACGATTTGCTGGAGACGATCGAGAAAGTCAAAGCGCGGCCGAATCCGAGCCTGGAACTGCTCGGCGTGCTCGTCACGCTGCACGACAAGCGCACGACGCTCGCGCGCGAGGTGCACGAACAGATTCGCAACGTGTTTGGTTCGAAGCTGTTTGAAACAGTGATCACGAAGAGCGTCAGGCTCGAAGAGTCGCCGGCGTATAAGGAATCGATCTTTAGTTTTGCACCGCACTCGTCCGGGGCCGTTGAGTACGGAAAACTTTGTGAAGAGGTATTAAGCCGTGTCTAAAAGGGGACTGCCAACAGGACTGCAAATGCGTCACGACGCGCATTACGTCGAGGAACTTTCACAGCACCGGCCGCAGCAGATTGGCCGGATGATTCCTGTGGACAAGTTGGACCCGAATCCCGATCAGCCGCGCACTGAGTTTGGCGACTTGACGGAGTTGACGGCATCGATCGCAGAGAAAGGCGTGCTGGAGCCGCTGCTCGTCAAGCCAAATCGTTTGACGGGACGCTGGATGATCATCGCCGGCGAACGGCGTTGGCGTTCGGCGCAGCGAGCGGGGTTAAAGGAAGTGCCGTGCGTCGAGATGGAAGTCGACGAAGGGACGGTGGCTGAGATCGCGCTGATCGAGAACATGCAGCGCAAGGATCTGACCATTTGGGAAGAGGCTGACGGTTTGTTGGCGCTGTGCGATCGCTATGGGTACACGCATGAGGACGTGGCACGCAAGGTCGGTAAGAGCAGAACTACTGTCACGGAAGCGTTGGCGATCGCGAAGATTCCCGACGACGTGCGCGACGTCTGTCGCGCGGCTGAGATCACGGCGAAGTCGTCGCTGCTTCAAATCGTGCGGCAGCCGGACGATGAAACGATGCGGAGTTTTGCGAAGCAGATCGCGACGAAGGGTTTGACTCGCAACGATGCAAGGGAAGCGCGCCGCCAGGAAATGGGACCACGCGTCGTCCCCGAATCAAAGCCTTACACGTTCAAATATGCATCGCCTGAGGGTGATTTTAATGTCGAGGTTCGTTTTAAGACTCCGAATGTGAGTGATGCGGAAGTGGCGTTGATCCTGCGCGCCGTCGCCGACGAGATAGACGACGAACCCCTAACCGCTGATGCTCCCGTAACCACGGATGATTAAGGAAACCCCACCAACGTGAGTTGGTGGATCGTTTTCACTTGCTACCTACTTCGAAGCCAGGCTCTTTTTCTTCTCAGCCGCCGCCCGCTTTTGCAGCGACTTGGCCCAACGTTCAAACGTCGGCTGCAACGGTTTGAACAACCGCGCACGGAAGCTGTGTTTCTTGTCGTTCCACGCCTTCAACTGTTTCTCGGTGTACATCCGGATCGCCGGCTCGAGCTGCGTCTTTTTGAGCGAGTGCCGGAGTGTCAGATGGTAGTGCTGTCCGACTAACGAAAACACGAGCGCCACCAGATTGCTCTTGAACGAAAGCCGCGGAACTATCTTTTTATGAAACGGCTTATTTGCCGGCAGCAACACGTTGACCGCGACCTCGAGCCACGGCCCTTTCGGCCCCTGCCGCGGGTGATACAGCCCCGGTAACTCAGTCGCTTGAAACGGTCCTTTTATCCGTGGATCGGTGATATAAGGCACGAGCCTCACGCGCTCGATGCCGCGCGTATGCTCTCGCGGCAGACTTTCCAGTGCGGTCTCGATCTGCTCGATCGAGCCTTTCGGCAGTTTTCCCTCATACTGGTTCTCAATGCGTATCGGCACAATAAATCGCTTCCTGTAAGTGATGAAGTAAGTCGTGTGTAATCAGAAGTGATTCACTTTAACATTTCCTAGATCCGGGTTCAAAAACGCATTAACACCCGGATTCGCCGATACATGTCATCAGTGAGGTTTCAATATCGCCGCGAGACTACAGGTACTCGCCGAACCTAACATTGTGATGATAGTAATCGACTCCGAATAGTAGGTTGAAGCATTAGGAGATGTAATCGCTGGCACAAGCTTCGAGGACACTCCGCACCGAGGGGAATCGCCAACCGGCTTTAGGACCTCCACCCCATGCTCAGATTCCAATCACCAGCATTGCGTCCGATAATAACTATTATGCCGTTGGCGGCTTTGCCTCATAAATAAGGTTTCCGGTCGAGTTATGAGGCAAACGCGATTTCTGCCTCAAAATTAGTTACGATGCCTAGTTCGTGGACCGATTGGATCACAACACAAAGGTTATGGCACAGAACTTTGCAGAGTGCTTCGTTGATCTGCGCCGTCAAACTCTTGCTTCGTAGTCGCTGTCCGAACTTGCTCTTTATCATGTGAAACGTCGTCTCGACGTTCGATCTCTTGTGGTAGTGCTGTAGAAACTCTGCGCGGTTCAAACTATAAAAGTGATACATGCGAGTCCACAGTTCCGATCGCGCTGTGGTTTGAGAATGCGGCACTGAATTGCTTTTGAACGGTATGTAAGGGATCGCGCCCTTGCGAAGCGTTGCTAGTAGATTCTCTACTCCGAGATACGCTTTGTCCGCTGAGACTTCCTTCATCTTGAATCCTGTCTCAGCCGTGCGACTGACCAGCCCTTTGAAGTAGTGATAGTCGTGGGCGTATCCGTCGCTCACTTCGACGCTCGTTACGATGTTCGTTTTGACGCCGCACATAAGGTGCAGTTTCAGCCACATGCGACGGTCTTCTTTCTCGCCATACTTCACGTCAAACCAGCGCATGAATTGGCCCGTACTGAATCCGCTGGAGTCCACGGCAAAGTCTGTCTCGACTGATTTCAGGGGCGCGGCGCTCAGCGTGATCAACTCGTACAAGTAAGGCGTTAACGCCTCTGATTCGAGGTAACGGAATACTGAGTTGTAATGCGGCAACCGCGACAGATAGCCACGCGCCTTCGCCTCGCGTAAGTCTGTCGAAAACCGTCGCCCGCTAACCGTCGAATACACCTTGAAGGTTGACGAAAAGATAATGTCACTCAGAGACAGCGACGGACGGCCTCTGCCCTTGCGTTGCACTGGCTCAGGTAGATTTTTACAAAGCTCATAGAGTAGCGCTTGCAGTTCTGATTTCTCGTGCGTCTGAGCGGCGTTATAGGCTTTCCAGTTCTGCGAATACGTCTGTCTCGTGACCTTGATTGACTCAGTAACAACCGTGCTGCCGTCCGGTTTCTGCTCGCGCATCAAGACGTATTCGACGGCGACGATATGCTTGCATCGTGCATTGCGAAACTCATAATCAGGACACGTACAACGCGGCGCTTGCGGATCGGGGCGTACCTGGTATTCACCGTGGCCCGCTTGCGACGGGACGATCCACACGTTCCCTTTTCGTTTCAGTTGAGTCTTAGCGGCGATCTGGAGTGCTTTGATTTCGCGGTCGGAGATCTGGCGTTCGTTGAGTGACATTGTGTGCTTGCCTTTCCTGTGGCGACTGGCTCACAATGTCTTTGCTGGAAACAAGCGTGAGCAATCGCGTTTAGTTTTCAATGGCCCTGTCGGTTGTTAGAAGCAACTGGCAGGGCTTTTCAAATGCAGTTATTATATGCTTGAGCGGTCAAGAAATCAATTCAAAAAGAGACCCCTGATCAGCCTTTTAGTAAAAGACTAACAGGGGAATCTTTAGGTTAAGTGATCGTTACTTAGTCGAGTTGAGTTTTACGATGGTTTCCCACGAAAGCATGGGCCACGATGCTACCTTTTGTGTGCTCTTTTCGGCATCAAAGTGGCTGGTCAGATAGTCAATGATAGCTTGTACGTCTTTCTCGTCTTTGACAGTGGGTAATGCTTCCAACTCTGTAAAGGTTACTTGTTGTTTTTTAAGCAATAGCCAAGCTGCCAATCTGAAGGAAAGCCTTTCGCTGCTCGCCACGACTGCGTCTAGTGTGTCTGTTGTCATGGGCATAACACCTCCTTTGTTTCCTTCGATCGGTACGAATTAGAGTCTAGGTGGGCTTCGTACCGTTGTCCGCGCCCCCGCGCTTCAGTAAATCGGGCAACTGCTTGAGTAATTCTGGTGGTAGGTTTTTTAGAACCTCCTGCATTTCCTTACTTTTTTTCTGCCTTTCTATCTCTTGTTTCTGATTCATGAGTTTGCGAAGTCTCCACAGCGCGTCAACCTGGTTGTCTGGTAATAGTTCGCAGGTCAACCCAATCTGAGACGCCTCGTCAACCTCAATGCAAAACCCGTGATTGGCGTAATCATGAACCAGACATTTTGCGACATTAGCCGCTTTCCCGTTGTCTCCTTTCAGCATCCGCGACTTTAAAAGTCGCGTGATATATATCGAACCCACATCAAGGGACTTCTTAATGCTCCCTAGGGTCAGTGGGAATTGCAATCTTTGTAGCAATCCCTGCGCCAAGTCCTTATGACCGTTCTTGAATTCCTCTCGAATAAGGTCAAGCGTAGAATCAATATCTAGTGGCGAAAACTCCTCTAATCGTTCTTCAAGAGGATTAAACATCATAATCTGCGGGTCCACGGGACCGATCTCGGCGACGGGGGTAAACCACACCTTATCTCCCGCGCACGCAATAACCGTCGCCGCGCTTTTTGCCCATCGCGGCACTAGGACGTTCAATTCCTTTGTGGCATAACGGCGCAAAAGCAAGCCGATGTTGTATGCTGCGTCAATATTTCCACCGCTACTCTCTAGGATTAAATCCAGCCGTTCATGGGAACCGGGACTGCCGTATTTACTCCTAAGCTCCTCAAAGACATCATCAACTGTTTTGTTGTTGATTGACGCTTTATTGAGAAATAAAGGAAGCACAGTTGCGTTACCTCTCAACCGTGAGATTTCCTTAATTACCTCACTTATCTGCTGATCCAACTCAGCGAGTGGATCTGATTTTAGACGGCGCGCCTTCGAGGCCGCCTGAGTCTTGCCAGCCTTAGCTTTAGTGGGAGGTTTTTTTGTGGGCATATACTGCTATTCATCCTGAGGTTTTGACCATCGTTTTTGGGCTGCTAGTCGTGCAATGTCGCTACGCCTTTTGGCAGAAAGTTTTTCGGCCCGCGCTTTCCCGCCTTTAAGGCCGCCTCGTCTACCTAACGCAACGGCAATTAAGTGTGTAAGATCACTCGGCATAACCCCGTCCGATGCGAGGTTTTCCGCTAACCGCTTTACGTCCTTATCTAGTTGCTTCTTAGTTGTGCTTGACCGCTTTGGCATAGCCGCAGGCTATGCCAAATCTCGTCAAGTTGTCAATAGGCAGGCAGTAGATAGCACAAAGACGCAACAAAGGCCAAGCGATGTAGAAGTCGATACGCGCCTCCGCTAATGCTTGAGCGGTAATGCTTGACACGCATGCTTGAGCGGTATAGGATGATGCTTGAGCGGATATGCAAGCGTCATGTCGCCCTAGAACAAGGCGGAGATTGAATCGTCAGGAAAGTAGGGATAGATAAATTGGCTAGTGAATATCGCAGACGCAAAGACAAGGACACTTGGCACTTTTGTACCAACTGTTCTAATTGGCCCACTCAGGACTACATTTCGCGCACTGAAAAGCCTACCACGGGCGAACTGTGCAATGAATGTATCGGCAAGAAGGCCAATGACAACTGCAAGTAGCTAACGTCGGGACGCTCTCGCGCTCCAGACTACGCGAAACCTGAAACATGCTTGACGACCAGCAAAGTATAGAACGCGCACATTACGTCGATAATCGACTTTGCGCTGTGCTGCAAATCTATCAAAACACGCCAAGCAAACTACATTATTGATTAACTTCTTCGGGATTACCTTTTCCCAAATGGAGTCCGAGACATTGAAATTTAGTCCGTCTCGGACTCCACAATTTTTGCAGGATTGGCGCTGGTGCTCGTTGGAGAGATGGCTACCGGAAATGCTCTTTTTTAGTGACACAAACGCTCCTAAGTTGGTAGTATTGACCAACTCAGAAGCCTTGCTTCAAATTATGGGCCGCAACGGAGTGAAGCCGCTGCGGCTCTTGCCATGTTTAGGACTGTATCATAATCCGTCGAGTTGTTTTTGCGGCGTATTCGATCGTGATATATCGCCCTCAAAGGAGACTCACCCCAAATGGATCTCATCGCCATCAACAACCGAGTAGACGGTGCTTTACGGGACAATCGGCGGGCAGAGTTTATCGTCATAGGAATGGCCGTTGGTATCTTCCTGCTTGGCGCGGGCTGTCTCGTAATCGCGTATTGGCTGACAAATCCATACGTTGGGGGTGGCGCGTTTCTTTTTCAGTCATTGCTTTATTGGCCGATACGCGAAATCTTGAGAGTCCGGCAAGATAACCTGGTATTACAAACGCTCCCGGTGTTAGTCGCAGAACTTCAGCCGAAAGATGCGACCATTGAAATCCGAAAACTCGCTGAATTCATGAGGGACAGGAGATGAGGCGACCAGTTGAACAAGTTCTTGAAGCGACCCTAAATGACTTAACGGGTGAAGATCCGCAAGATCCTTCTAGGCATCTTTATGAGTATTTGAACAGATCAATACGGAGATCGTCCTTACTCTACCTTATTCATAAAAGGGGATCTGAAAAGCTTTCAAAAATTATATGTAAACTAAAGGATGCTTGGTATCGCTTTCTCTTTGGAAGATCGGAACAATCAACCGCATCAACAAGGCTCGCCTATCGAAAGGGAAGGACTCAGCATACTTGGCATTTCTGCCTTAACTGCTCAGCTTGGCCCACTGCCCAATACGAGGAGAGTATGATTGGGCCTAATGGCGAGATTTGTAATGAGTGTCGCGCTAGGCTCAGGAGTGGGGATTGCCGTTCCGCAGCCGCTTAACTACCGGACAGAGCGCGGGCCAAAGGCTTTTGATCGTGCACACCTGAAACAATGTCTCTATCGCTTGGTGCTTTTGCGTGCCTTTCGCGGTCTGCCGACTTTGCGATCCTTTAATGGTTCAAGATCTTTCGGATTGATCACCCACATATTCCCGACCTTCGTTGCTTTCAAGCGCCCGCTCTCAATCATCTTCCGCACTCGACTGGAAGTGACATTTAAGCGTTTCGCTGCTTCAGCCGCGCTGATAAGCTTCATGGCCCAAGTATAACATTCGGTAAAATAGTCACAGGTTCGGGATAATTTCTGTTGACAAGCGAAAATCCACACTTCATATTCGCCCGCACAAAAAACAGCGGGCTGGCAAGTGCTATCAACACTCGCCAACCCTTACACAGCCGACTCCTTTCCGGTTAAGAAAGAGGAATCGACCATGCGGAAGAATGTTACCACGAACACTCACAGCCAAACTCCACATATCACAATAAATCTAACCCGTAGCAATATCACGCCGGACAATTGGGGCTTCCTGCGCCAATGGGCCAACAACCTTGGCGTCTCACTCGAAGAGTTGCTGAGGCGAATTCTGATTGGTGCAGTCATAGGCCAACTCTACGCTGAGAGAATCCCTAAGATTTGAGACGGCCTCATGCCGATACCTCACAGGGTATGAGGCTAGGAGCGTCGGTGCTGTGTTCCTCACCACAAAGTGACCTCACCACGCGCACAACGTTCCGCTCAGGCGTCACCGATCGAGAGGGGGCAAACGGTCGGTGACGCTCACGGAGACATAACTGCTATCAGGATCGCGTTATGTCTCACCAAAGGGGCGCTATTCGATAGGTGGGTGTCGGGTAGCGCCTCTACATTCCGAAACGCAAGTCAATGAGCCGAAAACTTCCAAGACCACAACGCCTCGCCAAAAAGCTGCTGGCAATCCGTCAAAGACTCGGGTTAAGCCAGACGGCGATGAAAGAACGCCTCGGATTCGCAGGCCATTACGGTCACATCTCCGCGTATGAATTAGGACGCCGACAGCCATCTGTTTTAGTGCTTCTAGCCTATGCTCGCATCGCCGGAGTCCACATTGATGATCTAGTGGACGACGAAGTAGAGCTGAACCCATTCGGAGTTAAAATCTAATCTCGCCTTTCTGATACCACGAAAAGAGATCCGGCACGATCTTTTCATAGCTAGCCCTAAACCGTTTTAGGGTGTCTGTGAGTTCATCAAGATCTGTCTGAACATCAGTATGCACAGCACCGGCAATAAGGCTTACCCCTCGATTTAATAACGTGCGATCCATTGATTCGGCCAAGTTCTCGATGTTGCCTATCTGTCTCGTTGCTGGCCTCATTATGAGACCATCATTCAAGAGCAATACGGCTTCCGTTATGCCTCCACAGCCCTGTACTAACTGCTTGACCCGTAACATAACGCGAACTGCATAGAGCAGCATCTGATGGGCTGGTAAGTAAAGAGAATCTAAGTCAGCCAGTAGCGCCTCTGATTGGACTCTACCGCTCCCAATGGAGGTATGGGATACTCTCGGAAGCGGATGAATCAGGTTCCGCTCCCACTTATACAGCGTGGGTTCTCCTTGTAGCTGCAAGCCGATAAGGAAATCCGCGCCGGGTATATGCTCAGGCGGTAAACCCCTGCACGGTCTAATGACAGTTTTCCAAATGTTCTTTGCGAATGACTCCATCCACGCGTCTGCGTTTTCAGGTGTAGGGATCTCTCTGCGTAAGCCTTGCTCCAATTGATGCTTTACATACTCTATTAGGTCCATATCTCCTGCGCCGCCAATGGCGACACCCGCGCCGCCAATCGCAAAGGAATCGATTTTTCGTATTTGCGACTTTGAATCCGTACCTATTGATTGCTCCGAGTCGGCGCACATTAGAAGGGCGTCGGAACACTGAAAACCAACGATAGCGGTCACGCGCTTTTTCCTCTTTTCGGGCCGCTTGACTGTGGGTTCCGGTTTGCGAGGTAGCGGCCTATGCCGCGTATTATGCAGCATAAACTCTCCAAGTCAGCGGTCCACAAAACAACCCTACTAGATCGGTCAACTTGATTTTTGAGGCATACGGCGGATTTATGAGGCAAAAGTTAATTATGAGGCAAAGCCGCCGTTGGCGGCTTTGCCTATAAATTGATAGTTACCATTTTAATCCGCCAGTTTCAGTAAAAATCAAAGTGACCGATCATCGCGCCGCGAATCGCGGACAATGATTTTTACTCAAAGGGCCGATTAGACTTTGATCCCTAATGTCTTTAACATCATCTGTTCTTCAAGACTCAGACTCCCTTCCGCCATCCGGCGAAACAGCACAAACGCAATCTCGTTGAAGTGCGAGTGCAGGTACAAAGCTTCCAAAGCTCGATCAATTTCTCCGATAGCTTCGTTGAGCTTTCGGGGCTTGTTGGCAAGGTGACCTCTCAGGATCGTTAGGCACACTCCAAGCAAGGCTGCACGGTCGGGATCTTCCTCATAAGGCTGTAAGGCGATTTCCCAATCGTCTGAGTCGATTTCGGGCTGCTCTAAAAAGGTTCGGATGCTACGATTAAACGGCATGGTCGAACTCCTCTCAACAGGATTCGGCTGTGAAGGGGCTGACAGGTGCTTCGAACACTTGTCAGTCCCGCCTCTAGCGAGGCGAAACACTATAGAGACATTGTTTCATCCGTGCAAGGTCTAACGGCTTCAGTTCGGATACCTACAGGACAAAAGGAGTCTTTATGCCAACGGCGGCTTTGCCTATGAATTGAGAGTTACCATTTTAATCCGCAAAGCCACCCCCGTTGACACAAATGCGCCACCGGACGTATTGTGGCTCTCCCCCCAAGCGCGAAACCCTTAACGTCACCCGTTTCACCGCTACTTCATTAAG
>DATELZ010000020.1:0-3724 GCA_035276045.1 Pyrinomonadaceae bacterium
TCTCGCTTCACACCGGCTTTCAGTTTCTGCCACGCTGCCGAGCGATTCCCCGCCATTACAAACTCATCGTAGCGCGTGAGCATCATCTTCACCGGCGCCTTGGTCTGTTTCGACAAACGGCACGCCAGCATGCCTTCGACGCCGATGCCGAACTTCGATCCGAAACCACCGCCCATATGTTCGACACTCGACGTCACCGCGCTCTGTTGCAGACCGAGCTCTTTCGCTGCATCGGCGGGAATCGTGAACGTGCCTTGCGTTGACGCGTAGATCGTTGCGGTATCGCCGCCGCGAAAGTCGACGACCATGCCGTGCGTTTCGAGACACGCGTGGTGAATACGCGGCGACGTGTATTCGGCTTCAACGATCTCGTCGGCAGTCGCGAACGCGGCTTCGACTTTCTTCGGATCGCCGTTCTTCGCTTTCTCCTGAAGATTTTCTTCTTCGGCGACGACTTTCGGCGCGCCCGGTTTGACGGCCTCCTGCGCATGGACCACGTGCGGCAGCACTTCGTACGTGACTTTGATCGCACGCAATGCGTCGCCGGCGATCTCCGGTGTCGTCGCCGCTACGGCTGCGACGGGAGCGCCTGCGAAACGTAGTTCCGTCAACGGCGCTTCGATAATTGCCTTCACGCCGGGAATCTTCGCGGCTGCTTCGGTGTCGATCTTCGTGACGCGCGCGTGTCCGTGGGGACAACGCAAAATTCGCCCGTGCAACATGCCGGGCAAACGCTGGTCGTAGGTGTAACGCGCGACGCCCGCGGCTTTCAGTGGACCATCAACACGCGTGATCCGCTGATTGAGCAACCGGTGTTTGTCATTCGGTCCCCAACCTGGACCAGAATCTTCGTCAACTTCGATCTCGACCATCTGCTCGACGCCGTTGACGACGCGCGGAACGCGAATCTTCTTTTTGGGTTTTGGTGACGGTGACGGTTGTGCTTGTTGTGGCATATGAGATCTCAAATCTGAGATCGCAGATCTTAGATCTGAGATCCCTTCGCAGCGGCCAGTGCCGCTTCAAAAACTCGTGGATATGTTCCACAGCGGCAGAAGTTTCCTTTGCAGGCTTCGCGCACTTCGGCGAGCGACGGATTCGGGTTCTTCTTCAAGTAAGCCGAGATGGTGGTGACAAAACCGGGCGTGCAGAACCCGCACATCAGCGCGTCCTGTTCGACGAATGCGGCTTGCACGGCGTTCGGTTTCTCGGGCGTGCCGAGTCCTTCCGCGGTCGTGATCTTGCGGTTGGCGGCGTCGACTGCCAGCACGAGACACGAGTAAGCAGGCTTGCCGTCGAGCAGCACGGTGCACGCGCCGCACGTTCCCATGTCGCAAACGAGCTTCGGCCCGGTGACGGCAGGCTCGAGATGGTTGCGCAGGGCGTTGAGCAAAGTCGTGCGCGGCTCGACCTGGACGTTGCGCACTTGCCCGTTGACGTTGAGTGTCAGCCTGGTCTCACCAGACACCGCGCCTGACGCCGACTGTTCTTCTTTCGCGTCAGCTTCGGTCCACAGGTGATCGGCGATCGCAGCGCCCGCGCCGGCGATGCCGACTCCTTTGAGAAACTTACGTCTGCTCGGATCGTGTTTAGAGGATTTCTCTTCCTCATGATCAGGCTTCATGGCTTGTCTCCAACCGATTGTGAACGATTATTTTGATCGGGCCTCTTAAATTAACACAAGATCTGTGTTAAGTAACGGTCATGCATCCGAACACTCTCCGGGAAAAGCTCTACGGTGTGATCGCGTTCCCGGTCACGCCTTTCAGGGACAATCTCTCACTCGATCTTCCCGGGTTGCACAACAATCTTTCGAAGCTGCTCGAGTATCCGATCTCGGCCATCGTCGTCGCCGGCGGCACGGGCGAGATGTATTCACTCACGCCCGCGGAGTATTCGCGCGTGATCGAGTTGGCGACGCTCGCCGTGGAGGATCGCGTTCCGGTGATCGCCGGCGTGGGATTTGGCCAGCGGCTCGCCGTCGAGATGGCCCAAGCCGCCGAGCAAGCCGGCGCTGACGGCATACTCGCCTTTCCGCCTTATTACCCGCACGCCGAAGCTGACGGCATGTTCGAATACTATCGATCGATCGGCGCGGCGACTTCGCTTGGTCTCGTGATCTACAGCCGCGACTGGGCCATGTTTACGCCCGAGATGGTCGAACGTCTGGCTGCGATTCCGACGTTGGTGGCGTGGAAGGATGGACACGGCGACATTCGTCGTTTGCAGTCGATCATCCATCGCGTCGGCGAACGATTGCATTGGATCGGCGGCGCGGGTGACGACATGGTCGCCGCGTATTACAGCATCGGCTTGCGCACGTTCTCGTCGAGTATTGCCACTGTCGCGCCACGCCTTTCCCTGAGGCTGCACGAACTCGGCGAAGCCGGTGACAACGAAGGGCTGGACGAGTTGCTCGATCGGTGTGTGATCCCGCTCTATGCGATCCGTTCGCGTCGCAAAGGCTATGAAGTGTCGACGATGAAAGCGATGATGGAGATGGTTGGACTAAGTGCTGGTCCAGTGCGCCCGCCGCTCGTGAACGTCACACCGGAAGAAGAAGACGAACTGCGCGCCATCCTGGCCCAGTGGGAAAAGTTTCTGTGAGTGTTTCGATGAAAGCCAGCGTGTTGTGCGACGTGCAACGGCTCGAAGTGCGCGACGTGCCGCGTCCGGTCGTCTCGCCGTTTGAAGTGCTGGTGCGCGTCTCCGCTGTCGGTCTCTGCGGCACTGACGCGCACATCTTCGCCGGTCACGCAAACTACAACACCAACGAGTACGGCCAGCCGATTCCGCTCGCCGTGCAGCCGCAGATACTCGGTCACGAGATCACCGGCGTCGTCGAAGAGATCGGCAGCGCTGTGAAGGATCTGCAACCGGGCGATCGCGTCGTCGTCGATCAGGGGTTGAACTGTGTCAGTCGACGTCGCGAGGTGCTTTGTGAATACTGCCGCAGCGAGAATTCACACCAGTGCGAGTTTTATCGCGAGCATGGCATCACGGGTTTGCCCGGCGGGCTCGCGGAGTTTATCGCGGCGCCTGCGGTGAATGTGTTGCGCATCACTGCGCCGGTGAGTGGGCCGGTCGCGGCCCTCGTCGAACCGCTTGGCTGCGTAGTTCACTCATCCGACGTCGTCACGAAAGCACGCGCGCGCTACGCGATCAACGCGGTCACAGCCGAGCGACGCGTGCGCAGCGTGTTAATATGCGGCGCTGGCCCTGCGGGATTGTTGTTCACCCAATATTTGCGAAAGGTGTTGCGTTACGAAGGAGCGCTGTTCGTGAGCGATCCGAACGCGCGCAAGCGGGCGTTGGCGCAGCGCTTCGGCGCCGGCGAAGTGATCGATCCCGCTGCTTGCGACATCGTCGAAGTGGTGCGCGAGCACACGGGCGGCAGAGGCGTCGAATACCTGATTGAAGCGTCCGGCGCGGGTGAGGTGTTCGGCTCGATTGCGGGTCTCATTTGTAAACAGGCGACCGTGTTGCTCTACGGTCACGGACACGCCGGCGCCGATTTGAGTGTGCTCAACAACATTCTCTTTCGCGAACCGGTGCTGGTCAGCAGCGTCGGCGCGTCAGGCGGATTTGAAGCTGACGGCCGCCCCAGTGTTTACGCGCGTGCGTTGGACCTGATTCAGCAGGAACAGATCGACGCAACTGAATTGATCACGCACGAATATAGATCACTGGAAGATGTTCAGACTGCGCTCTCGCAAGACATACG
>DATELZ010000021.1:0-55506 GCA_035276045.1 Pyrinomonadaceae bacterium
GTCTCTGCTTGCTGCAACGCAAACACGATCTGTGCTTCGGTGAACTTGGACTTTTTCATGGCAATCGTCAGGCTCCCATCCTGTCATAAATTGCCCGTTTTTCTCTAACTTATTTTGGTACGGTTTTAAGGGAGGAGGTCACGACGAAGACTCCTGCGGTGCGCCACACATTTGGGATCAGCCTGTTAATCATTCGTACTTGAACTCTGCAATTCGATCTGTCGTTGCAATCTCTTAATTCGCATGTGGAGGGTGGTGCGCTTAATTCCGAGTCGGCGTGATGCCTTGGTGAGATCACCATTTGCTTGGGTAAGCGCTCGGAGATAAAGTTCGAGTTCGTCACACCTTGATAGGTGCCGCACATTCAAAGGACCATCTGTGAGACATTTCAATCCTTTTGAAAGTATGATCTCGCGAGGTTCATCATCGTGGTCGCTGCTACCGTTTGATTTCAAATCGGAAATTACATCCGCCGCAGTTACAGCACCATTCTCCGTTAGAATAGCCAGTCGTTCAATCACGTTTTCCAGTTCTCGGATGTTGCCTGGCCAATCATAGGTTTGCAGTACTCTGAGAGCTTCTTGATGAAAACGTAGTGCGCCTGTTAGTCCGAGGTTACTTTCGAGCTTCTTCAAGATCGCACACACTAACAGAGGCAAGTCCCCCATACGATCGCGCAGCGCGGGAGAGTGAATAGGAAACACGTTGACTCGATAGTAGAGATCCTGGCGAAATCGCCCTTCTGCAACATCTCGTCGAAGATTACGATTTGTTGCCACTAATAGTCGCGCATGGAATTTAATTTCTCTTGACTCCTCTGAACCCACAGGACGAATCCGTCTTTCCTGTAGAACCCGCAAGAGTCGCAATTGCATGGACGACGACATTTCGCCAAACTCGTCCAAAAAGATGGTGCCCCGGCCTGCGGCTTCAAAGATTCCCTTCCGGTACGCGTTCGCACCTGTGAAAGCCCCTTTAACATGACCGAAGAGTTCGGATTCAAGTAGCGATTCCGATAGCGCACCGCAGTTTACTGGTAAGAACGGTTCGAGTTTCCGTACTCCTAAATCATGAACGGCTCGCGCAATCAGTTCTTTCCCTGTGCCAGACTCTCCGCTGATGAAAACAGTTGAGTTACAATCAGCCGCTTTAAGTATCGATTCCTTCAGCCGCCTCACCATGGAGCACTCCCCGACTACTCTGGCGTCCAGTTCTGCAAAGCGCAACTCGATCCTTTTCTGCCGTTCTGGTGAGTGACGATGAAACGGAGAGCTTACGAACCGGTCCAGAGAGGCTGAATTGTGATGGCCCAATCTGTTTCTCAATTCTCTTTTATGTCGAGTCCGACGATCGATTGGTGGCTCATATACGAGCCACCCTGGCTCACATACGAGCCTCCTGGGCTATTCGGGTAGCCATATCCTTTTCACAGCGTTGCCGCAATTTGTGGCTCGAATACTCGCTGCAACGCGGATGCCACTTAGAAATCGATTGCTCGTGTGTATCGGAAACGACAGGTTGAGATGCGGCTAGGACCAAGCGCAGTGTGGCATTGAGGTTGCCAAAGGTAGTGTAACGCCTGCTAGCGCACAGCTTAAGGCAACATGTGCAGAGTAAGGGGAAGAAATTATGTCGGCACCAACAAGCCACCGAAGAAATAATGATTTTGTATGCGATGACCCAGAACGGCTTCTTGATGTCAATGAAGCGGCCGCCTTGCTGCATGTGAAAAGCAAGACACTCTACGCTTGGGTGTCGCGCAACAGAATTCCCTACCGCAAGATCTGCTCGCTCGTTCGTTTTCATCGCGGAGAATTAATTGAGTGGGCGAAAGGCCAACAGCAAACCACCTCGAAAGCAACATCAAAGCGGCTAGTCGTGGTAGAGTAAAGCTGCTTCTTTCGGACGGCTGCTGAAAGGAGCAGCGAATGAAAATTCGAATTTGGAAGCCCGGTGAAAAGGGTAATCCTTGCGCCGAGCATTACTACTACCAGTTCTTTCTACGTAAGAAGCGGTATCGAGGCGTTCTGGAAGCTCGTAACCTCGAACAAGCAAAGCAAGCCGCGCAGAAGATTTGGGATGATGAGTGGAATCAGAAATATGATCCTGAGCCACCAGCACCTAAACAAGTTTTGTTCGGCAACTTTGTAAAAGATGTCTATCTGCCGTGGTCTAAGATCCATAAGGGCAGCTACGACGACGATGTACGGATAACCTCAACCCTCACCACCTTCTTCAAAGGAAAGAATCTCAGAGACATAAAGCCAGCAATGATCGAGCAATACAAAGCACGACGAATCGGAGCTGGAAGGGCACCAGCAACTGTCAACCGCGAACTCTCGGTGGTTTCGAAAATCTTCACGATAGCGGTGCGTCACGAGAGAGTCGATGCAAATCCGTGTCAGGGTGTAGAACGATTTGCATTAGACAACGAACGGGTACGCTATCTAACTGAGAACGAGGAGCAACGATTGTTCAAGGCGCTGGGTGACAACACGCAGTTGAAAGACATTGTGACTGTCGCCCTGCATACGGGCATGCGTCGAGGCGAGATCTTTAACCTTACGTGGTTTGATCTTGATTTCGATCGGGGCGTGATGCACGTAAGAAAAACTAAGACGAAGCTAAATCGAGTTGTGCCGATGAACGCGCGGGTTAGAGAAGTCTTAAATCAACAAAAGCGATCGAGCGAATTTGTATTTACCAGTGAAAAGACTGGCGGTCGTTTGATCGACGTGAAGAAGGCGTTCAGTTCCGCTCGACTCGAAGCGGGAATCCCTGATTTTCAGTTAAGGGATCTTCGTCACAGTTGTGCAACTCGGCTTTCAGACAAGGGTGAAGAGCTCGTAACCGTTGCTGAAATCCTGGGTCATACCGATATCAGGATGACCAAGAGGTACTCACACGGCATGCAGGAACGAAAGCGAGCGGCTTTGGAAAAGTTGGTTTCCGATCCGCCACGTCAACCTGACGCCAAAAACGTGAGAAAACAAAAACGGCAGGGTGCGCGCCCTGCCGTAAATAACTGATTCTATTTGGTGGAGCAGAGGGGGGTCGAACCCCTGACCTCCGCATTGCGAACGCGGCGTTGCGGATTTGAGTAAGTAACTGACATGAATAGGGGTTGCAGCCGTGGTGGTTTTTCCGGCTTTTTATATGGTTCTTAATGGACTTTTACGAAGTCTATTTGCTGTTTCTGAATTCGCGTCACAACCGCGTCACAAGTTTTAGGAGGATAAAGATAGCGTTTAAGCACTACAACGCCCAAAATCTCTTGCTACTACAGACTTGCAGAGTCTTCTGTGAGTCTGTTTTCATTTCTTCTGGAATAAGAAACTAGCGGGAGCGTAAGCTTCATGAGTTCCTTTGCTCAAATGGACGTTCACTTCGCAATTCCTTTTGACCATACCCTCTTTATCGAAGAAGAGCTATTAGGTGCCGTTCGAAGCATTGGTCTGCAAGGAGGACGTTTGGAATTGCCTTGTGATGGTGGACTGGGTAGGAGAAAAGCGCTACGGCCTCCGGTTTCAGCACCTGATACTCTCACAAGATGTCTTCCAAACGGTTCATGGGGGCGCAGGGCAGAAGCAGATCCTAAGATATCGGTGCAAGCAGCTCTAGTGGTCCTTTCCACAATCTGCAAATTAGACTTCGATCTAGCTGGCAATCAGATCGGCGGCGAGAGCGTCAATAAGGCAGCGGGAACGGTGAGCAGTTGGTTTGCCTCCTTCTCCCACTGGCTCTGGGTGCTTACTTCTCAGAACCTTGATCCTATGAATCCGGATCCTAAGGTACTGCATCGTCGAAGCGGAAATACTGTTATCACCGCGTCCGCAGATGGCAAGACCTCCCTCCCAGTCTCAGGACCTTCAGTAGCTAGCATCTCTCTTACCATCGATGGGCCGCGTGCTGAACGACTAGTCAATCAAGCGGTTTTAGACGTGGCGGTACAGAATGCAGGGATTGCACCGTCTATGACCCTTGAACTTCTCGCATCTGCACGCATGGCAGCACGTCGTGGGGACAACCGGCGATCTCTTATTGATGCGGGGACAGCGGTTGAGGCGGCACTATCTCATGCCCTAGGATTGGGTAATATGCACTTGTTCACTTTAGGGAGCCTTATAACCCAAGCCGAAAACCAAGGGCTCACTGTTCCCGCAGACACGCGTACCTCGCTTGTGCATCCACGAAATGACGCTGTGCACCGTGGCTTATTGTCTGCGAGTATTAACATCGACCGCGCACTCGAAGTGGCGGAGTTGATTGCTTCATTGGCCGACCCTTATCTAGTTCCGATTGCGTCTTTGACGCCGGTGAACCGGCCTCAGTGGAATGAAATCGTTTTTATCAAAGGTCCGTCCTAACATCCTCGGAGCCCGACTTAAGGTTAGATAAACTAAGTTTGAGACATCATTAAACTAGTACCAGAAGCTAGATTTGCCATCGCTAAGGGCTCGCAGGATCTTCTGCGGGCCTTTTCTCATGTTCGGTTTTTTCGTCTCGCATTGGGCCTTCTACAGCGTTATCAGGAACCGGCTTGGTCGACTCAAGAGAATCAGCGTACTGCGCCTCAATCGTTGCATCGTGGCTGCACTGGCGCATAGCACCGCTCGGATACCTATTGCTCTTGACGTAGAGGAAGCCGGTACTGTCACAAAAAGGGCAGTCTCGAATTGCTGTCCGAGCGGCCTCAATTCCCTGCTGCTCTGCCTGCTTCTTTCTATCGTCGACATAGGTGCTCGGTGCGTCGTAGTTATTCTCGATGGCTTGAATCATCCAGCCTGCGCGATTACGCGGACTAACCTGTCGGAAACGCCACACCTCAAGTTGAAACCGGACCGCTCTATCGCGAGACATTACGAGTTCGTAAGCTTTGCTTCCGTTAATCCCGAACCTCAATATTAATTCAATCATCAATCGCTGGTGCTCGGCGGTCACAATCGAAAGAGATAACGGCTCACTGGATTCCACCTTAACAGTAGGTGCGCCGGTCACCTCGACCCTCTGTTGTCCCAATCGACGACGCGAGACTTTGCGCTGACGCAGATGCGTCTGAACGCGATCGAGTGATGCTGTCGCTCCGGGACCGGGATAGTACCGGATAATGTAATCGGTTAGCTGACCGGGTTCCTTCACTCTGCGATATTCAACCTTAGCAATGTAGCCGCTCTCGATGTGGTCCTTAATAATTCTGTCCATCTGAAAGCGGACGCGTTTGTGTTCGACGTACTGCTTAAGTGTGTGGTGATGCTGCGTATACCAGGAGTATCTAATTTCGCAGAACTTCCCCTTGTTGCTAACTACTCCAAAAATTTTGGCGGCCATCAATTCGTACCATCGTCGTGCTGCGGGCCTCAGAGAGAATAGGTATTGATTATCAAGAATGCGTCGGTCCTGAAGTTGTTGGAGTTTCGCCTCCAAAGGATTAAGGCTGATATAAAGAATATCTTCGAGTTCGAATTCAAACTTACTTTGGGCCAACTCCTCCTCGGTTAAGTGGTGCTCCCCTATCGCGTAGACGCTCATCCGCGAGAAACGTCCCTTGATCTGCAAAAACTTTTGCTTGCCCTCGGCGTTCTGTTCACCCGTCGGCACCCAAAGGTCCGCAACGCAGCCGGCGAATGAAATCTGTGACAATGCCTTTATCAGTTCGCGGGCCTGAAACCCGCCCGCAGTCCAGCCGACTTTGCGTAAGCATTCGCGGAGACCGCCCAGTGGAATGATTTCAGGAATGGTCCCGTCCGGCCGTCTTTGACTGTCGATCGATGGCTTGACCAAGAGGTACCAAACCTCGTGGGCCTCTACGGCGGGTGCACCGATCTCTGTGCTTGTATCTTGATAAACTTCCCAACGGATTGGTCGGCCAGCCTCGTCCCGGCCCGCGTATTTGATCACATGTGGTGTGTCCTTTTTTCGCTGCGTCAGGTTGAAGAATGGAAGTTCGAGTGAAAGTCGCGGGACAAATGTGAGGGTGTATTGCTCGGGCTTTAGTGGAAGGAGTTCAAATGCCATTTATGTTTCACAGCAAACAGCAACATCAAAACTATATCCGTCTTTCGGTAAACATGAAGACCCCGGCTTATTAATGTATGTTGTTGTTTCATTTACTGTATTTAATACTATTTGATTTTTGAATTGGCCGCTTTTTCAATGCTTTCCGTGGATTTTGGTCACCACTGGCTACACACTTCGGTCACTACTCACTACACAGCTAGGTCACCACTGGCTACACAGAGGACTTCGGAGATTTAAGCCGGTTGCAGGATTAAGTTTCATATTGGGAGGGAGCAGGTTGGTAGTTTGACGGAAGATAACCACCTTTACTAACTGATTAATTATACCACATGGTCCATCAAACAAGTCGTTGCTCTAGCCAGGTGAGTCGTTCACATTTAACCTTGCGCTCTCAGGGTTGTCCCGCTGGCCCGCTTGAGTAGAGGAATGAATCTGCTGACAGCCAGTAGCTTTGAGCCTAAACCAAAAGGATGCTGGTGCATACCCTGACGCATCAGTTTCGATATTCATTTGTCGCTTCCTAAAAGTTAAATTCTAGCACCTCCAAAGTAGCGTGTTGGGCGAACGTTTTTACCCAGCGCACCCCGCTCTACAACGAGGGCGTTGGCAATGGAAGGGGAGTCCTGAGAGCGTACCTTTCATTCTAGCAAACGACCTTGACAATAATTTGAAAGTCTCACCTCAAACTGCAAAGATGTGATTAACCAACACGGAAATCCCTCCGAGCATTACTTCGCTGTTCAAGTATAGATCTGCACTATCGAAGCATGACGTGGTTGCGGGTGTGGGGAAGATCTGTGTCATCAAATGGAGGAAAGATATGGAAGGCGAATGGGTCGACTTCAAAATCATTAAAGCTGCGGTCACGATGCAAATGGTATTGGACCGTTACCGTCTCATCTTAAAGAAAAGCGGAAGTGAGTTAAGAGGAAAGTGTCCAATACATCGTGGATCGGACACTAAACACTTTACGGCCAACACGAGCAAGAATGTCTTTAAATGTTTCTTCGCGCAATGCGGCGCACACGGTAACATTCTCGACTTCGTAGCCGCGATGGAACGGTGCTCTGTTCGGGAAGCCGCCGTGAAATTGAAGGACTGGTTCAGAGTAGGGGATACGACTGAGCAGTCTAGGCACGATGATGCGAGGATCGAGGAAACAGAAATCAACAAGGGGATCTACAGCGACAAGCAAAGAATCATGTATGAAGTCATTGGCATCGCTTCTCATGCCGAACCCCCTGATGACTCGTTTGTGGTCTATCGTGAATTGTTCGGTGAGTTTAGATTCTTGGTTATGCGGACGAAGAGCTTTGCCGCACTACTCGGACCATCAAGTCACTTCACATTGGTTAAGAAGTTGTAAGACTCGAAGGCGGTACGCACTAAGCGACCGCCTTTCTTTTATGGCTGCTTAGCTAACCAAAAGCTCCTCTAACTTCGTGTGTTCAGGTGCAACCGGGGCGACAATCTACAACAAACGTTGCAGCCCTCAAAAACGCCTTTATTTTCGCATTTTCGTCTAAAGTATTTTTGAAAGAACCTATTGCGTAAATAGAAATATCAGGTTTACTCTCACGTCGCGCAGTTTCTCGCCCGCCTCCCAAGGGCTTTTCATTGAACACACATTTACTTGCCCGCCGTGCCGGTCACGACGGCTAACGATATTTGCAGATCAATTGAACCCTAGAGGACTGAGAGCAGTCGTAAGATGCTCAAAGTGATTTCACTGAGTAAGGGTCCGGATTCAAGCGAACTCTGTGTTCCCCAACTAGGAATGTCACCTGGCTCCGTAGCGGTGGCTGATGCCGGGCGAGGAGGAGGTGGCGGCGGCGGTGACACTACCCATGTAGTCATGTCACCAGCCATCGCTGGCAGAGACAACATGAGGATCAAAGTTGCTGCTGCACAGAAACTTCGTAAGGTTTTCATAGTGTTCTCCTAAGTAGGTTGATGGTCGTAAGGAACGGTCACGGCCCATGCTGCATAAGCCCCGGTTGTTCTTGTCAAGAGCATCTTAGCATCGGGCTTTCGGCCTATCCCGTTGCGAACCGGTTAGCTCAAGGGAAAGGTAGTCTCACATAGTGAACTTCACCAAAGAACTCCTTCACAAAATCGTCGATCCAAATCGCTCACCAAATGAGCGAGCAATCTTTCGCTGTGAGTTAGCTAAACAGTATGAAGAATCCGGGAATTATGAAGCGGCGCGTGATGCAATGGGGGAGTTATGGCGAGGGATTGGCGAACCACCAAGCGTGGAGGGGCTAGATCAACACGTCACTGGAAGAGTGTGGTTACGGATCGGGGTAATCATCGGCTGGCTTAGTACGACGAATCAGATTGGAAGTTCACAGGAAATTGCAAAGAACTACATTACTCAGAGCATTGCCATTTTTGAATCCCAAGGG
This sequence comes from Pyrinomonadaceae bacterium, assembly GCA_035276045.1. GTDB lineage: Bacteria > Acidobacteriota > Blastocatellia > Pyrinomonadales > Pyrinomonadaceae > PSRF01. The sequence goes on from DATELZ010000021.1 coordinate 8,427, forward strand.
GATGTGAAAGAAGTAGCTGAGGCGCAGGCAGAAATTGCGGTTTGCTATGGACGCGAAGGAGCGCTTGATAATGCGAGAGTAATGCTCTCAGAAGCGTTGTCTAAACTCAACGATCACGATGGTGATCTAAAAGGCCTCACGCTATTGCGAAGCGCCATTGTTGAAAAGCTCGCTAACAGGCTCACCAATGCCTTGAACATGATGACAAAGGCAGCGCCCTTATTTGATGCAAGCACTAATCACGCATTAAGGGGAAGATTCCATAATGAACTTGCTACCGTGCTGAAAAACTTGGGAGCTGCCGAAAGTCGCTCGGAGTACATCGATCGGGCTCTCATCGAATACGCCGCTGCGGGTTATCACTTCGAGCAAGCACATCATGACCGCTATCAAGCGTATGTGGAGAACAATCTGGCGATGCTTTTCTTCAGAGCAAACCGGTTTGCAGAAGCACACGAACGTCTCGATCGAGCCCAAGCCCTGTTCACCACGCTGAGAGACGATGTTCAATTGGCGCAGGTTGCCGAAACCAGAGCACTAGTGTTGCTTGCTCAAGGAGACTTGGTACAGGCCGAGCGGTTTACCCGAACGGCCGTACACCTCTTGGAGAATGGAGATGAGCGTTCACTTCTGGCGGAAGCTCTTACCACTCATGGCACTGCCTTGGCTCGTCTTCATCGCGAAGACCAAGCTCGGGCCATTCTTGAACGTGCAATCGATATAGCAGAGCAGGCTGGCGATCTTGAAAGGGCAGGTCTTGGAGCGCTGACCTTAGTCGAAGAATTGCCTGAGTTTCTTTCAGACGACGAACTATATTCCCATCTTCAATATGCTGATGTCCTTTTGAAGAACACTCAGAACGTGGCCTTGCTCCGTCGTCAGAAAAACTGCTTTCGGAGTTTTGTCCCTCGCATCCTATGGCCCGACTGGCCCACCTCGCTACGGAACTCAATGCTTAAGCATGAAGCGCGTCAAATTCGAAGGGCGCTCGAAGACTCTGGCGGCGTCATCAAACAGGCGGCGCGGTCACTTGAGCTAACGCATCAGGGACTACAGCGAATTCTCAACACTCGGCAGAAGCAGCTACGACCAGTGCTGGAGACGATTAAAGCCCGAGCATCTGAAATGGCTGCGGAGCGAGAGACCGAGAAGAGTGTAGGCAATAACGATGCTACCCGCGTGCGCCGGGCAAAAAGGATTCTCCACGTAGAAGACAACGAATTCGTCGCAGGGATCGCGAGGGAAATGCTTGAAGCTCAAGGCTGGCTGGTTGAGACGTGCGCCGATGGCAACGCGGCACTAGAAAAGATTTCCGGGGATGCTAAGTACGATTTGTTTCTGGTGGACTACGATCTGCCCGGAGTGAATGGGTTAGAACTCGTGAGTCATGCCCGGAAGTTAATCCACCGTTCTCACACGCCAATTGTCGTACTTTCTGGAACTCCAGTTGAGGCCGACGCTAGTGAGGCTGGAGCCGATGCCTTTTTACGAAAGCCACAAGATATTGGATCAATTGTTAAGACGATAACGCGTCTAATTAGTGAGCAAGAACGTTGAGAACAAATACCTGGGCCGTTGGAAGGTTCCGTCTTGGTGAGTGGCGTGACCTTTAACAAGCAGTGCCAATCGACATTTTGGACCGGCGGGATCACTAGCGAACTGGCTCTGCGGTTAGCCGCCACTGACTAACCCGTCCGCAAAGTGCTGAATGAAATTGGAAGATGTAGGGGGCATCTTCCATTTAACCGAGTCATTCGAGGCGGAACGAAATGACTCGGTCAAGAGGATCGCCACGACTTCGGACAGACGTGGCGAAAGGGGCCGACATGAACTCCCAGATGGTCGGCCCTATTCCTCTCCTATGACCTAGAAGCTCTTAGTAATTACACTGCTCGACTGATTTGCTATGCTTGATGCCGAGATTTGGAAGGTTGTCTTCAAGCTTTATGCCCGGCATCCGACTTTGGCTCTCACTCTCGCGTACCAACTCACCGCGGTAAGTCAAACGCTCCAGAGGGGACGAAAAGGAATACCGGAAGCTATCGCCGGATTAGAACTGGCGATCGAAGGTCTTTACCCGCACACTGACTTTCATAAGGTGGGCCATAGGTTGTTTCACCGCACAATCGAGGGCACGATCAGTAATAAACAAGAAGAGTTGATCAGGAAATTGGGCGTGAAGATATAAAAGAGAGCAGGTGATGGTCCTGCTCTCTTTACCAAAGCTCTGAAAGTAATTAAGGTTTGTATTCCACTCCCAGCTTAACTGCCGCCGCTTGAATCCAAGATTCCATTCTACTGATTCGCGTTCCCATAACAGTGACTTCCTGAAAGTAGTCCTTAGCGATCTTGGCGTAAGCATCAATAGAGTTGGTCAAAACTCGAAGCTCATCTTTAGTAGCAACGTCTGTGCGGAGTTTGTTCAACTCCTGGGTTAATTCCTCTTTGGTAGGTACGTTCCGACGAAGAAAATCGAGCAGCGTTTCAAAGCGCTGATCGAGACGATCGAATCCGTTCTTTAGATCTTGGTCCATTATTCGTGAGGTTAGTTATAAGGTTAGCTTAGCACGCAGTAAATTTTCGTCAACCCTGCGCTGCGTGCGCCACAGGGCTATGGTCTAACGACGCTTGAACACTTTGTGTGGACCGGCGTTTTGACCATTACGGTACGATTCGAGCACTTTGGCTCGTATGGTCTTTTTGACCTGCGCGACGACTTGGTCTTGATCGCTCTCTTTCGGGCCAACATAGAGAAGCGGGCCAATCACGTTAGCCTCGCTCCACTGGTCGAGTTCGGCCATGAAGCTTATTTTTTGTTCGGACATTATTGTCCCTTTCGCCAGCAAGAAGTAAATCTGCGGCTGCTGCTGGTTTGCTCACCGCGAAATCAGAGCAGCAGTCGGGTGGCCTATCGTGTCACCATCGGCTTGAGGTTTCGTTGTTCATTGCACGGAGTGGGGGAGTGCAATGCGAGGCCTTGATGCGATAGGGTGGCTGCTAAACTGGAAGAGCCGTGAGCAAATTGTGCTCTCATCGGTCTTGGATTCGTTTCAATTACGCAGGAACTCTTCACGCGGCCACGAATGGCCTACAGTGCTTCATATTTTTGACTTGGTCGTATATTGGATAGAGCGGTGTTTAAGAATCCGGCATAAGCCCGGGAGTAGTCCTATATATCAAGAGGAGTGTTGAGGATGAATCATTATATTGCCGAAACCATCATTGCCACACTAGATCGGAAGTATGACTTTGTCGTTCAGAGCCCACTTGAGACTTTTCTACTCGATCTTAAGAACTTTATTGAATTTATCAATGAAGACGAATTGGTCAGCACCTTTACAAGCAAGATTGTTAATGCCTTGAACGTTCGGGGTGCACGTTACAAGGAGCAACTTGAAAAGGAGAAGGCTCTTGCTATAGAGCTGAAGGACGCTTTAATAAAAGCGCACCCTGAAATCGATGACAGCGATCGGGTCAAAGAGGGTATCGGTGATATGTCATATGAGTATAGCCTCGCCGCTTTTAATAGAATCGTCAGCGAGTCTTACCGTTCGGGAACTCCTTTGGAACACGACCGGCTAGACGATGATAGCGACGAGGCTCTGTTAATAAAGATTCTAGTCGGCAAGCTGTCACAAGTTGACGAAATAGAAAGGAAAGGCGATCCGGCTGTTGATTCTGAATTGAGAATTAAAGTCAACAATCTGGATGCCGCTCACAAGTTCACTCATTTAGAGTGGATAAATTATTGCCGCACGTCACCGGCTGTTGAATGGCTGACGTTGATGGAAATTGTGCGGCGAATAAATCCAGAACCAAAAGACTCCGGACGCTGGCAAGAGCTATCAATTGAAGAAATTGGTAACGCCGCTATTAGGGAATGGATCGAAGAGAAGCCTTACGAATGGGTTCGGGATTTGGCGTATGGACCAATTACAAAGTTCGCCGATTACAAGCCAGCTAATCTAAGTGATGTTGGAATTCAAAAAAAGATTGAAGACCTGAAGAAGAGTCTAAAGCGGGTTTACGAAGCGGTACGCCAAGAAGTTGGTACGACTGGGCTTCGACTTGACTTATTGAATCGTTACAAAATCCGCTGCCAATGGTACAACCACGAGTTTCTTCGAAACTCTATTCTAAAGAGTGATGGAGAGTTTATAAGAAATCGGGAGGATGTTCTTACGCGGGATTTATCGCTCTATTTATTTGATCAGGGAGTAACTTCGATTTATCGCCCTCAACTTGGTAGACATGAATATGACCTTTTGGAACTTGATGTGCGTCAACCGATGTTCATTGAGGCGAAAGCATATAAGCAGTCAAGTGCGAAGGCAGAACTAGTTTCAGGCGTAAGCCAGCTTCATAGTTATCTTTCAAGTCTTGAAGCTCACAAAGACATTTCCGAGGCTTTTTATGTGATCTATCGACTTGGCGGTCCGATTTATGAATTCCCGCAACAGATTTCGACAAGCCGCTTTACCATCTATCCGATCATCGTTGATTTGGGACTGAGTGACGAAAGCGGCCGAAACCAACCTAAGCCAATCCTTCTTTCGGAAGAAGAGATTATGGGCGAAGTCACGGCCGTTCAGAAAGATTAAGGCTCTTACTTTTATCTCACCATTTCTGTTGGAATTCTCGGATCGCTTCCTCAGGCGATAAATTCAAATAGATCTCTGTGGTTGTGAGGCGATCATGGCCCAACAGTCTTTGCAGAGAGGGGAGTGAGATTCCTTTTTGCACGGCCGTAACTGCAAAGGTATGTCGAAGCACGTGCGGGGATACCGGCCGGCTAATGCTTGCCTTGTTAGCAACTGACTTTATTAATCGCTGTATTGTCCTGGCGCCGTTCCCGAACTCATCATGAAGCGCTAAGTGTCCTTCAAGGAGCGGCTGAACTCGGGGTGATAGGGGAATGATGCGGCGCTTCGACTTCGTTCCGTATGGACCGCCTTTGCCGTAGATCATTAGCCTGTGCATTTGCCAGTCGAGATTGTCTTTTGTGAGGGTTGCCAACTCCGATACACGTAAGCCTGTATCGAGCAAAGTCCAAACAACGAGCTTTTCTGTGTAAGTGGTGCAGGCGTTCGCGAGCCGTGTAGCTTCCTCCTGCGTCAATGGTTCGCGCTTGAATTGGTAAGGCATGGAGTTACGCTCTCCAGCCCACAACCTCCAGAGTCACTTCGATAAGGTTCTTCGCTCTACAGTAAAAGCAGCGAATGATCCAATCGCCTTCCGATCGTTCCGGTGAATTCTCCAGCGAACGAAGGCAGCTTCGACAGGTAAGTTTCATTGTGAGGGGATTAATGATTAGGTGGTATCTGTCGTTAATTGTAGAGAAGGCGACGGACTGTCGCAATATTGGTTATCCACAGCATAGGAATTGTGAGGTTATGGACCACTCGTCAATAGGGGATGTCGCCTTTTTAGATGGAACGCGACAAAAAACACCCGTCAATGGGTACCTATACTAATGTGGTCGGCGAGGGTAGCATTATTTTTTGAGATCGAATGGCTTTTTGTTAAGCTATCGAGCGATATAACCGAATTGTCTCACCTTGGAGGATTAAAAATGAGCGGAGAAACCGGGTCATCTAAGCCCGAGTGTTACAGGTGTAACGAGATTCCAATTGATGATTGTGCAGTCTGCGGCAATCCGGCATGTAAAAAACACGGCAAAAACTTGCCTGGGAATAAATGGGTATGTCAGAAATGCCTAGATCAGGCGCAAAACGAGATAGATGCCGAGAAAGCCGAAAGGTAAAATTTTAGTGTTGGGTCCTCTGAGGTTTCGTCCGCAGGTATTCGATAAAGCCGCTTATCTCGTTTCGATAGCGGTTGAGGGCGTTCCGCTGATCAGGAAGCAGTAAGAAGTGGCCCACTTGTGCGCCAATACTTTCGACATAAATCGCTCTAGTGCGATAGCGCGTAATATACACAGTAAGCCGTGAGTCGAAGGCTGGAGATTTCGAGCAGTAGTATTCGTTAAGCAGTCTCGACATTTCTTCACAAGTGGTCGTTACCTTCTCGTACCATTCTAACCAAGGAGGGGTCCCAGGTTGGGAGTTCGGTTGCGCAATGAACATTGTAATGGCAGGAAATGAGTCCCCTCTCCCGATCTCACTGTGCTCATTTAAGTGACCGAAGCAAGCCTCCACTATCGGGAACTCATACTGAGCAAACGCCTCCAGTGCAGATTGCATGCTTTCATCAATGTGTGGACCATAATGCTCCTTACTAAGCTCTATCGTTGGCATGTGAGTTAAGTTAAAGATCTGGTTGCCCTAATGATACTTCGCGAAACATTTGAGTTATAAGTTTTTGGTAAATTGTTAGGGTAAGTGTTTCCATCCCGTTTTCGTAGTAGTAAGTGAGTCCGGGATTGCAGTTTACTTCGAGGATTACGGCTTCATTAGCAGGTTGACTGAGATCCTTACATCGGAAGTCCAGCCCTAGATAGCGCATTTGCATTGCTTCCGAAGCTCGCCGAGCCCAATCAACATAATCTTTGGGTATGCGTGATGTCTTGTCCCTCATTATAGCACGATTATCAGAGCCGAACTCTTTCTCAGCACAGAGCAACAGTTCACCGTCAAGCATGATGAGCCGGAACTCAATGCCTTCGATAAATTCCTGAACTATCACCACGTGTTCCGTCGCATTCGGTAGGCTAAAAACTTTCTTGATGGCAAACTCGAGCGCATCCACGGTATCGACGCGAAAAACGCCCAATCCGAGACTAAGGCTGTTCGGTTTTACAATGAGGGATTGTTTAAACGACAGCAGGTCATGTTCGCGATTGGCGAGATATAGTTCGGCTTGGGCTTGGGAGCAAACCATGCCCAACATAATTCCATCCCTGATGGCTTCGTATTCACCCCGGTCGATCGAGTAATCGGGGTGTTTGAAGAAGTCAGAACGGAAATAGTAGTCTCCGCGCGGAACGCGAAAGCCTGCCTTTTGTAATATTAAGTATGTATATGTCTTATCTTTCGCTATCAGACCAGCATTGTACGAATTGAGCGTGCATACGTTCACCTGATGATTAATGAAACGGTCATCGTCCCAGATGCGGCACAAAAACCCTTCGCGTGGCTGAACTATTTCTAGCCTCAGGCCCATTGACTCACACACCTCTTGGAGGATCTTTACCCTAAGAGGTGGTTCAAATTCTGCGTCATGAAAATATGAGAAGTTTTCCATTGCACCCTCGCATGCCTAGGATCACCGATAATACCAGCACGGATAGCAAAGCCCCTCTTGATGCACCCCAGCTTTTCCGCATCGTAGGCATGAAGCCGCGCCACCTTCGTCATTGTGTTTCTTATGAGAGTGAGGACAGCGCAGCACTCGCCTACCGCCTTCATATCTCGTTTGCAGATGGATTCGATGTTTTTCGCAAAGCATAAGTCTTAATCAATTAATGAGTACAGAGTGTCGTTGAGCGGAGAAGCCCAAATCTTTCTGATCACAATGTCCGGGTTGCGCAAGTGCATCGGTAAAGCTCGCGGTCGACCGTTGGTCTGAACTATCGCTTCTTCAATGAACAATCTCGAAGTGGTAAACCAAAACAAAGGCGATGCCTTGCTGCCGCTGACGGTAACGTGGCCGGCAGCTTGTCGCAGTCGTTCGGCCCATTCGTCGTCCACCGTCTCAGTCAAGACCGCTCGAACACGCTGGATACCATAAATCTCTTGCTGACGCTTCTGCTTAACCACAAAGTGGAAATGAGCGCGAAGTTTCTTGTTGTATTTATTCGTATCCGTCCTATGACGATCGGCTTCATAAAAGAAATGAAGATCCTCGCGGTCGGTATTTGGGAAGCTGAGTGTGAAGAACGCATCCGGTCTATGCGGTAAGTGCTCGGTTTCATCAAGTTCAAGCCACGCGCCATTCCTTAAGGTCAACTTTGGCACTTCAACTTTGGACCATAATCGGGGTCCCTGCTCAAAATTTCTCAGTTCTATTGAGCCGTTAGAGGATGCACATGCGAGATCAAGCATTCCGTGGAACCGGCTGATCATCACCTCATGTTTGAGAAACAAGAGCTTGCCTTGCATTTCCTCAGTATGCTTCGGATCGTTTACATCGCAGTAACGCTTCTCACGGTTTCGCCTTACTTCGTCGAACTCGAGACTTTCTCTTTCAACACCATTCAGTACAAGTAACTCAAGGGCTGCTGGGTTATCGAGGTAGTAATAAAACTCGCTTGGGTTCTTGCCGCGCATGAAAGCGAAGCGGTTAACAAGGGCTTTATGGTAAAGCTGCTGAAGGTGTCGTTGAATGTTCTTTTCGTGGCCTGGGACCAATCGGACTATGAGAGATGTAGGAATGATTCGGTAATCGTGAATCGTTGCGAGGATTGTCAGACTAGTCTTTGTGACTTGTCGCGAAGCTACCGCAGCAAACGTATCAGCGTTCCGACTGTATTTTTTGAGGCGTTGTTGCATGGTGAGGATATGATCGATTAATCGTCCTTGATGTTAATGCTTGAAAAAAGATTGGCTCTTGCCGAACGGCCTCGCTTTGGTCCGGACAAACTGACTTGAGATTTGGCTTTCGCAGGAGTGTCGTTTGTGGTTGGCCCAACTTGTGATGTGGCTGCTTTTAATAAAGCATGTTCCTGTGATTCGAGCAACTGGTCCACCTGACCGGCTGGCAAAGCACTGGCCTTTGAAAGCTGGTCCACAAAATACCAACTCTTGTTCTCCTCGCTCGTGTGGTAAGAATCCACGAATGGCACGAGCATCGGCTGCGTGGCTTGCTGTTGAATCTTGATGAAGCAGTGCCGCCCATACTGCTCTTTGAGCGCGGCCGTAAGTTCGACTAGCTGCTCATCTAAGGAGTAATACTGCACGCTAGATAATTCTTGAAACGGCACTGGGACGAAAATCGGAATGTCGCTTACACCTTCGCTTTCGCTGTCGTGCACCACATGTGATTCGCTATGGCCGGAAGTTTGGCTGGAGGCAGAAGACCAACCTGTTGATTGTCCCACCTGAATCGATGCCCCAAACCAATCCGGTCCTGAAAACATTTCACTGGCGGAAGAGGCCGATATTGAAGCTGAACCGTCGCTGCTTCCCGAAGCAAATGACTCTCCCCGAGTGCTCGTCTTGGTATAGACCTTATCCCTGCGGTAAGTAGGCCAGAATTTTGTTTGGTAGATCGCCGCTTTGATTTTCTTGGGATCTAACTCTCCTATAAACAATTCCTCGGCCATCAGTTTTGCGCTCGCAGTAGGTAAACCGCCGAACACAGCCTTGATCTTACAGTTAGTCAGTACGGCGTCAGTCAGATCTTCATCTAAGTGTCCAAATCGCTGATGAGCCAAAATCTGAAAAAGTCCAAACTTCCGAACTTGGTCCAGCATTTCGGCAATGTCCAAGCTTACGAAATTTTGAAACTCATCCATGTATAGATAGAAAGGGTGCGGGTCGCTACCCAACCGATCTTTCTTCCTGCGCAAAGCGCATTCAAAAAACTCGTTAACCAAAAGCGATCCGAACACTCTGGCGTTTTCATGGGAAAGATGATCGCTAGGCGCGAGGTTGACGAGTAACACTTTCCCTTGGTCCATAATATCTTGGAGGTTTAAGGTACGCCCTTGCACTCCCATGAACCGGCCCAGCGTCGGCGATGTAAGGAATTTGAAAAGTCGGTTCTTTGCAGACAGAGTTTCGTCGCGCCACTCTTTAGCTTTGAGTGCTTGAAGTTCGCGCCACTCCCTTTGCACAAGCGATGATTCAAGTTGCTCAATCAAGTGCGATCGGATCTCGTGGGCGTTGAAGTCAATCAAGTGGGCTACCTGAGGAAGACCGAGGTTCATTTCCAGCATCACCGTATAGATGAGCCGCAACGTCCGCGCCAGTGTTGGGGTTTGGTCAGTATTCGGCATATCCCAGGCATGCATTGTTGCGGTGATGCGACGGTCTACTTGCACCGAGATATCAGCGTCGCCTGTGCGCTGGAACGGATTGAAGCCCACAATGAAGTTGGGCTGTGAGAGATTAAGAAAAATCACGTCCCGTCTTGGGACTTTGTGTGCACAGTAATCAGCAACGGTTTCGTAAAGCGTTCCGTGTGGGTCAAGCATCGCAAACCCTTGCCGGTTGTTTAGGTCACCACGAATCATCCACTCTAGGAACTTGCTTTTGCCGCTACCGGAACTACCTATGACATGCATGTGAGTCTTGCGATCTTCAGCAGACAGGTGCAGCGGTCGGTTGGCGGAATCGAAGCCGATGTGAAGGGAGGTCATAAAAGATTCCTCAAGCGTTCCTCGTCACGAGCGTCGGCATCGTCGTACATATTTTTGAGCCGCCGAAGGGTAGCTTCGTCGGTCTCGCGCTCGCGAATTCGACCCCATTCAGTTTTCCTGATTGCCATCTCTTGGTAGATTTTTTCCCGCTGCTCCTCTCGGGATGATGGCCCTTTTGTTTTAACTGCATCGAGCTGATCAAGCAAGCGACCTTCTTCCTGCTTCAGCTCCTCATACTTCTGCATTGCTTTTATTCCAATTGGAAGCATTACTACGGCCTTCAAACCATCAAAAAAGCTGCCAGTTGACCCGTCCCGCTCCAAGTCTGGCGGAAAGACGGGTTTATCCTCAAAGCCGAACATCAATTTGACGTTTCCCCAAACGCTCGAACGCTGTCGCTCCCGCGTTTCGCGCCGGATCTTGCGCTCCAAGTCGAGCCGCTGGTTTTGTTCTTCCATTTTTCTTCCCGCAGCTTTCATCTCCGCGCTATGTTCCTCCGCTGCGTCCTCAAGGGCTTTCATTTCCGCCCGGATTATTTCCAGGCGGGCTTCTATCTCGTGTTTATTCATATTTTCCGGCTCCCTTGACGAAAATCGTCACCATGCTACTGTTATGGACCAACTTAAAGGAGGTGGCTTACCTATGACGGCATCACCTACCAGCACAGAAACCGTCGAGCAAATCAAGCAACAAACGACTACCAAACTGCGACAGGAAGTCCTACAAGCCTATCCGAGCATCCAGCAAGAGGATTACTTCTTGCTAGGGTATTTTTTATTTTTTATGGGGTGATTGGCTTTTTGCTGACTCGCCAAACCAAGAACAACTTCCCGCCACTCTTGAGGATCGCGAGTTCAGGCGAGAGGTGGTTCTTAGGTCGATCGGCGATTACAACGAACTAGTTCAGCAACTTCTCGCCGATAACAAAAGCGCGAAGGCTTCTTTTTCGGAGCTGAAGCAGCTGTTCCTTAAAGCAGTGTGGGAACTGCTACAGCTTCGTAAGGAAATCGCCCCGGAAAAACTCGAACAGATCAGGATAGACAAAACAGTAAACGAACTAGATCCAGATTTTTCGTTCGAGCAGGCTATTAATGTCATGCTCAAAAAGAATCAGGAATCGTAGCCAGTTTTGCTTTAAGCGTCGGAAGATTAACAAACTTCTGACGCTTCCTTTTTAAATACTCGAATTATCCGATCAAACTATTTCTTCCGGCAAGCACTACTCGTCAAACTCCCTCGGTACAGCTTTCGGCCTTCGTCTCGTTTGAAGCATAGAGCCCAGCCAGAAATCAAACTGAAAATCGAAACCCTGTGGCCTCCGCTGCATCGGCTGTCAAGGGTCTGCGCTTCGCTTCGATGAACTTCGCCCTTGACTGCCGTCCTCGCTGCGGCCTCGGAGTATTTATCAACTGCGCGCGCAGTTCACGCGGCGATTTACCGCGCATCGCGGTCGTCATGTGGCGACGCCATCAGGCCAGTAGAAAGTGATGGATGCAAGGGATGAGAAGACAAGTTATTCGTGTGCTAGTTCTCCCCGCTGCCGTAGCGAAGCGCAGGCTACCCTGCTTTCGGGTCGCAGCTTGCGGTCAGCAAGCGAAGCACCCGGAGCGTCCAAAGCGTGAGGCCCAACTGGAAACTCACGCTTCTGGCAACGAACCCGGTACGGAATCGTTGAGCGGAGCCGTCGATGCGTCAGCATCGAACGGAGAAAGCAGGGTAGCCTGCGGTAAGCAGGCAGCGGGGAGCTAGTAAAAATGGGCCATTCGGCCCCGTAGGTTGTAGATACCTGGTATCAACAAAGGTATCTACAACTCAGCAACGCAGCCCAACGGAATGCGTAGCTGAGGACCAGTTGGAGTTTTCAATGAATCGGAAGATTCCAAAGCCGATTGAGGCAGTCGGAGCCAGTCCAGACAGCGATGCTGTCTCTGCGATTCTCCGGTTTCTGGCAGAGCGTGGTCAGCTAATGACGCCGGACCAGTGTGCGGCATTCCTGCAAATTGAGGTGGGCACGCTCTACGTCATGAAGCACCAGCGGCGTATCCCCTATCGCAAGGTCGGGCACCTATTGCGCTTCGACCTGGCTGAAATCATCGAGTGGACCAAGCAAAAGAGCGAGTAAATTGTGAGGACTCTGATAGTGAGCTACGATGCAAGAGAACCTTCGCCACGGCTGCAACCTCGGAGGAGGTTTGAATGACAATCAGAAAGAGGGGTAAGAACTATTACTACGACTTTACGCTGCACGGCTATCCGAGAATGCGTGGGGTCATTTCCGAAGCACGAACTAAGTGGGAGGCCGAACAGGCAGAGACTAAGATTAAGCGTGAGATGCTTGAAAATCGATACGACCTTCGCCGAACCAGCACGGAAAGGCTGTCTGATTTTATCGATGATGTGTTCCTGCCTTGGTCGAAACTCAACAAACGGTCCTGGCGTGACGATGTTTACATCGCGAGCACCCTCAAAGAGTATTTCGGGGGCAAAACCTTTCAGGAGATCTCGCCTCTGCTCGTTGAGAAATTCAAGGGCGATCGTTTGAAGGGCATCACAAAGAAAGGAACGCAGCGGGCTAGAGCCACTGTCAATCGTGAGTTTGACGTACTTAGCAAGGTCTTCAGTCTTGCGGTGGACTATAAGAAAATGGACACCAATCCATGCTCTAAGGTGAAAAAACTTAGGGTCAGCAATCAGCGTTATCGTTATTTGCTACCCGAAGAAGAGCCGCGTCTTATGGCCGCGCTAGATGGCCCACGTGCTCATCTCAAGGCGGCTGTTATCGTAGCTCTAGGAACGGGAATGCGGTTAGGTGAGCAACTTTGCCTTAAGAAACGACAGGTGGACTTTCTGCGCAACATGGTGACGCCAACGGAGACAAAGAACGGCAAAGACCGCGACATTCCGCTGAACGTCGAAGTGAGGGCCGCTTTGGTCGAACTCTGTCAAAACAAATCTGGCGATGACTATGTTTTCAGGAGTCCTAAAACTGACGGACGGCTTAAAGAGGTCAAAAAAGGATTCAAAACTGCCTTACGTATCGCTGGAATTGAAGGGCTGCGCTGGCATGACTTGAGGGCTACTTTCGGCACTCGGCTTGGCGAAGCTGGATACGATGCGTTCACCATTGCGCAGCTAATGGGCCACTCGGATATTCGGATGACCGCCCGGTACGTGAGAGGCACCGAGCGGAATAAACGTGCTGCGGTGGAAGCCGTGCGACTTGATTTCCAAGTCCCACGTCACAACGGCGTCACAAAAGGAAGAACAGCCACCGAAGCTGGTGGCTGTAAATAACTGATTCTACTGGTGGAGCAGAGGGGGGTCGAACCCCTGACCTCCGCATTGCGAACGCGGCGCTCTGCCAAACTGAGCTACTGCCCCACGCGGAGTGCCATATTAGGAAGCGTGCGGGAGTGTGTCAAGGATGGGCGGTCGCGTGAGGGCGGTCGCTCGCGAGCTAGAAGAGCATCGCCTCGTTAGTGGCAAATCGGGACATTCCTCTGTATTATCCTCCTCTTATTCTGTCGATTGTCGGACCCAACCTCTCAACGACTTAACGCTTTATCGCTCTAATTCCCTAGGACATGCCCTTGAAAACTTTTTCTTTACTCTCCCACGCCTCCCGCTATCGTTGGTTGTTGTTATTGACGATACTCCTGTCGATCGTAGCTATCATCCCGGTTTCACAGAGAGCTCAGCGACAACCACCACCGCTTCCAGAAGTCAAGAAAACACAACTCGACGCAGTGCCGGGCGAGATCCTAGTGCGGTTTCGACCGGGATCGAACGCCAAGCGACCAGGACGTCAAAACATAACAGCGAAAACCGGTCGACAAATCACGTTGTCGGTTAAAGCGATTGGCCCAGGTCCAGAGATCGTCGACGGCCTTCGTGTCGCGGAAGTCAACCCTGCCGACACAAGCAACGCCATCGAAGCACTCCGTGCCCGCTCCGACGTCATCTACGCTGAACCCAACTTCATTCGCAAACCCATGATCACCCCCAACGACGCGCGATACACGCAAATGTGGGGACTCAACAACACCGGTCAACGCGCGAGTTTCGGCGGCCATCCCGGCACACCCGGCAACGACATTCGCGCCGAGCAAGCATGGAACATCACCACCGGCAACCGCAGCGTCATCGTCGGAATTATCGACACCGGCATCGACCTCAATCACGAAGACCTGCGCGACAACATCTGGACCAACCCCGGTGAGATCGCCGGCAACAACGTCGACGACGACGGCAACGGTTTCGTCGACGACATCAACGGCTGGGACTTCGCCCACAACGACGCCACCGTCTTTGATTACACCGAATCTACTTACCCGCCATCAGAAACATACACCGGCGACCTCGACGATCACGGCACGCACGTAGCCGGCACGATCGGCGCAAATGGCAACAACACAACCGGTGTTACGGGTGTCAACTGGCAAGTAAGCTTGATGTCTCTAAAGTTCTTAACCGAAGCCAGCGGCGGGACGTCTTCAAAACTCCTAAACGCCTTCGCCTATGCCAAAGCGATGCGCCAACTCTGGGAATCGTCCGGCGGCACGAAGGGCGCCAACATTCGCATCCTTAACAACAGTTACGGCGGCGCCGGCTTCTCTCAAGCCGAACTCGACGCCATCCGCTCATTGGGCGACGCCGGGATCCTATTTATCGCTGCAGCCGGCAATGAAAGCACTTTCAACGACCTATTTCCGATCTACCCTTCGAATTATGTTTCGCCAAACCTGATCTCAGTCGCAGCTTCGGGCGGCGGCGGAACGAGAGCATTTTTCTCAAACTTCGGCGAGGCCACAGTAAACGTCACCGCACCCGGCGAATACATCCTGAGCACCTTGCCGAAGAACACTTACGACTTCTTCAACGGCACGTCGATGGCCGCGCCGCACGTCTCCGGCAGCGCCGCATTGGTGTGCGCGCTATCTCCGAGCATCACGATGCAGAAGCTGCGCTCGGTGATCATGTACAGCGGATATGCCGCGCCGTGGCAGTTTTCAAACGTGCTGCCAATATCAACCGGCCGCGCCGTCGACGCAGCCAAAGCATTGCAAGCGATCAGCAGCACAGACGTAACCGCGCCCGGCCCGATCAACAACCTGACCGCGCAAATCAGCGACGTCTTTCCCAACTACCGGCTCACTTGGGACGCAGCCGGCGATGACGGAAACGCCGGCAAGGTGACGGCATATGAAGTTCGTTTTTCTGACACAGCACTCAACACGTCAAACTTCGATCTCGCGACGCCGTTGGCTGGTCCAATCCCCAACGATCCCAATTTCTTTCAAAACGTCACCGTCAAAGTCCCGTGGCGACACTCGTCAGGTTTCATCGGCGTGCGCGCGGTTGACGACGTCGGAAACAAAGGCCCGATCGCGTCAGTACCGATTTCGGTTAACGTCGACGTCGGCGATCCTTTCACGATGGCCGACACCTCAGCCGCTCCCCTTTCAACCGGCGGCGCCGCGATGGGATTGATCGGCGACGACGAATTCAAAACAACCAATCTGCCGTTCACGTTCAATTATTTCGGCATCGATTATCCCGCCGTGACTGTATCCACCAACGGCGCTTTGTATTTCGGTTTTCCACCCGACGAAGATGCGTTCAGTTCTGTACGATGGTTGAACGGACGTCGAATGATCGCCGGACTATGGGACGATCTCCGAACCGATCGACGTTCGGGTGACGACGTTTACATGGTCCAGGACGCAGAACGCGTGATTTTCAGATGGCAAGCGGTGACGTTCGACTTCGCGACTGGACCAACGGCAACGCGTGGCTAGAACCCGGTAAACTTCGAGATCGAACTTCGGTTTGACGGAACGATCACGGTGCGATACGGCGACGGCAATCAAAAAGTGTTGCCCGTCGTCGGGGTTGGCGCCGGATCACCCGAACCGTATTTTTCGACCTCGCATTCATCGGAAGGCAGTTTAAGAGATCTAACAAATGCGGCGACCGTAGCATTCACGCGTCGCAGCCCGGTTCAACGTCCCGTGCTGACCGTCGCCTCGTCAAATCCAACCAGTGGAGTCCACATCGTCGTCTTTCCGAATGACATTGCAGGTTCAGGCAACGGCACTACTCAATTCACCCGTGCCTACAATCGCGGCACGAACATCACCCTCACGGCCCCCTCTTCAGTAAACGGAAACCTGTTTCAAAAGTGGCAGCGAGACGGAGAGGACGTTGGTCCCGGCACCTCAATCAGCCAGGTAATGGAACGCAATCACACGTTCAGTGCTGTTTACACCACGCCTCCATTCCTGACTGTGACTTCTACCAATCCCGGCAGCGGCGTGAACATAACCGTCACGCCACCCGATAAGAACGGAGCATCAAACGGCACGACACCATTCACACGCGACTATACCCAGTTCGCCATAGTGAATCTCACGGCGCCGATCACTGCCGGCACGAGCAAGTTTTGGAAGTGGCAAGTCGACGGTGTCGATTACACTCAGAGTGCCTTCACCACGTTGTCGATGGACGCCGCTCACACGGCAACGGCGATTTACGTCACGGTAACGCCAACGCCTACTCCGACTCCCGTTCCCGGCGCCGGCACGCAACCGATCGCGTTCGTGAAACCCGGCACTGGCGGCGGTCTCGACGTATTCCTGACAAACACCGATGGGACCGGCGTAGTGAATCTCACCGATGCGCCGGGCGACGATACGCGGCCGGCCTGGTCATCGGACGGCACACGGCTCGTCTATAACTGCCTGCGTCAGCCTGATGGCAGCGTCGCGGCTCCGCGGCGGATCTGCATGCGAAATGCCGATGGAACAGGCTTCACTGTGATATCCGATACGCTGTCCGAAGACTTCACACCAGCGTGGTCGCGTGACGGAAGCAAACTTGCTTTTTCAACAGGTAATATCGGCGTCCTGCCCACACTGGCCACCATGAACCCGGACGGAACGTTTCGCGTTCCTAACTTCAGCTTCCAGGGAGCTGGTAACCCTGACTGGTCTCCTGACGGCTTTTCGATCGTCCTCGACATCTTCAACACTATCTGGGTTTATAAACCCTTGGGAAGCAGTTTGCGTCTATCGACCCTGACGAACGATTTCCGGCCGCGCTATTCGCCTGACGGTTCGAAGATCGTCTTTCAGAGCACTCGCGATGGACAATCCGAAATCTATGTCATGAATTCAGATGGCGCGAACCAAACGCGGCTGACAAACAATCCCGCGGCGGATACAGCACCAGCCTGGTCACCGGACGGCACAAAGATCCTCTTCACTTCGTTGCGTGATGGTCCAACTTCGCCGGCGCTCTACCTGATGAACGCCGACGGCAGCAATCAAACGCGCGTGACAGCCGGCAGCGATGGTGTCTGGCGAGTAACGCCAACCATGCCCGTGATATTCACCGAAGAAGGCACAACCAACGCCGCCGCTGTTAATTCAATGACTTTTGTCCGTGGACCTTTCAAGCTCCTCGATTCGAACGTCTTCAGCCACGATGGCCGCACGCGCGTAATGCTGTTCACGTCGAGTCTGGGAGTTATGGCGCCGCCGGTTCTTTCGACAACGGTCATATCCGTGAAAGCGAATGACATCACTCTGCCCGTTGAGAACGTTGGACCAATGATCGGTGTAAACGGAACAAACGGCTCGTACATAATCGTCCGGCTCCCCGACGGACTTCCAACCGGTAACCTCTCGCTGACAGTCACCGTGCTCGGCTTAACGAGCGAACCAAGAATCCTGCGAATCGTTCAATAACAATCCACTTTGCACAAGTGGATACGTTGAGTTGCGGCCTTAATGAACGATCCACTAACCGTGGGTAGCTTTGCCAACCACAAAAAGGCCCGGCGGAAACTAAACCGCCGGGCCCTTCCAGGGAGAGAGTTCGTTCAAGTTCTCAGAACGCGAACTTCAACTGATAGCGAATCACGCGACCGCCGCCGTCAGAAAACTCCGGATGGAGAAACTGACCGGCTGCGGATGTGAAAACGTTAGCCGGCACACCCGTGCTTACAGGTGAGAACGGACTGACGCTCGCGGTTCCGTATTGCGGGTGATTGAAAACGTTGTAGAACTCCGCCCGCATTTCGAAGAACTTCGCTTCACCAATGTTAATTCGCTTGAGCAAATTAACGTTCCAGTTATTCTGACCGGGAGTCCGCAGCGTGTTGCGGCCGAGAGTGCCGCGCCGTCCACTGCCCGCCAGCAATCCGATGTATTGCGCGTTCGCCGGATTGATACAGGCGCCACCAGCGTCAGGATTGGTGTAGAAGGTCGCGCCAACCGCAACGCTGCAAGGATTGACTGTTGCTGTCGCAATTGCCGGTACAGCACGAACTCCAGTTTGACCAGCCGGATTGAAGTCCGGACGATCGAGATTGCCGCCGATCGAGTCGGCATCCTGGCCATTAATAACAGTGAGCGGAACGCCGGTTTCAAATGTCGTCACACCTGAGAGTTGAAAACCTCCGAGCACGTGCCCGACAAATCCCCGTTGCTCCCTGAAGAAAGGAAGCTCGTAAACGTAAGTCAACGAGAAACGATGGGTGCGATCGAAGAACGATACTGCACGTTCTAACGATTGCCCCCCGAAGATCGACGGGAACGACGACTGCTGTGGCAGGTTCGTATCGGCGACACCGAAGACCTCGCTGCCGTTGTCCATGAGCTTGGACCAGGTGTAAGCCGAACTGAGTGAGAACCCGTTCGTGAAACGGCGCGTCACCAGCAACTGGGCCGAGTGATAACTCGACGAACCACCGTTCGTGCGAATCAGACGCGAGCCTTGCAGGTTATCGAGCCGGCCCGAGATCAAACAACCGGCAGTGTTTGGCGTGCAGGTGGTTGAACCGGTGAACCCGGCCGGAGTGATGCGCTGAATTCCGGGATGGAACGCAGTAGCAACTGCCGGAACGCTGGGATTCAAATCCTCATTGATGTACAGCTTGGTTCCCTTCGAACCGACATAAGACGCATCGACGATCAGGTTGCCGGGCAACTCGCGTTGCACGCCGACCGACCAGCGTTGATAGTAAGGATTGACGAGGTTCGCGATTACGAGCGTCTGCGAATCCAACGGCGACAACGGCCGTGGCGTTAACGGCAGCGCGCCGGTAACGTTTGACAGTCCTCGTGGCGCGCCGGCATTGACGACCGACGGAATCGCGGTCGCGACGACGTTCGGCGAAGAAGTCGCGGCATTCGAGGCGATGTTGTTGAAGAACGAATCGTAGCCCATTTGGTAACCCATGCGGATCACCATCTGGCGGTCGCCAAAGATTGTTCCCAACAGTCCGCTTCTGAACGAAGGCGCATAAGCGAGACCAAACGTCGGAGCGAAGTTGTTCTTGTCGTCCTGGGCCTCGTTAGGTTGACTGAATGGACCAGCAAATGTCACCGGGTTTACGTTGAACAATCCAGTGAACACAGCGGTCTGAAGAGTGTTGATGGCGTTTCCGAAGTTCTCGTAACGCAAGCCAAGCGTGAGCGTTGTCGAGTCGGAGATGCGCCAGCGATCCTGCGCGAAGTAAGCCTGGCGGAACAGGAACGGATAGTAGCGCGGGCTGCCGAAATCGCGCTGCGTGCCACCGCCTGAACCGGCAAAGTTGTCGATGAAATTACCCAACGCCGTGAAGCCACCGCCCGAGCGGAAAGTCAAAAGACCACGCTCGACGATTGGCGCAAACTGGCGCGATCGCTGTTGCAGTAAATCCAAACCGAAACGGAAAGTGTGATTTCCGCGAATGTGAGTGACTGTGTCCTGGAACACGTAGTTATTTGCGACGCGGCCCTGCGGCAGGTTCGTCGCGATACCAAACTGGCTGAGCGTCGAGATGTCGAAACGCGGCAGCGTCAGTCCGAGCGGGTCATCCGGATTCAACGGAAAATCGATCAGGATCCGGTTGTAAGCCAGACGGGCTTCGTTGGTCCATCTCGGCGAGAAGATATGAGTTTCGGTAAGCAGGAGGTTTTGGAAAGTGTTGTTGTTCGCGGTGCTGAATCCCGGAAACGTGATTCCACCACCCAAAGGATCTTTTTGATCGTCAAACAAGTAACGCGCTGAGAATTGATCGTTGTCGCCGATCCGGTGATCGATGCGGAATTGGACCTGGCGCTCGCGGTATGTTTGCGGAACAAAGAGAGAACCGGTTCCAAACTGAATGTTGCAAGGCGCAGGACAACCGGGACGGGCGCCGATGTCGATGTTCTGGAGATTCGACTCGCCAATGACCTGCCGGGTTACGTCCAGCAGGGTATCGACGCGAGGATTGACTCCGGGCGCGAAAAGACTTCTCAACTGGTTGCGTCCCTGCTGAGTTAGAACAGTTCTCGTCGCGCTGGCTGAAGCGCTGCGAAACTGTTCCTGCCACGCGGCGAAGAAGAAAGTTTTCTGCCGGCCATCATAGCGCCACATCGGTCCGCCTTCGCCGAAGCGCGGGAAAAGAAGTGGACCACCCAGCGTTCCTGCGTAGTACTGTTCGGTGCCACGTGGCGGATGTCCGCGATCGCGAATTGCAGCCGAGAGAGATTGCGTATTGGTAATCGCATCGTCGCGAGTGACGTCGAACAGATAAGCCAAACTGCCGTGAAAATCATCTGTTCCTGACTTCGTAATCGTGTTGACGACAGCGCCGCCCGCGCGGCCAAACTCCGCATCGTAATTCGAAGTTTGTACTGAAACCTCCTGCACGGCATCAGGATTTGTGATTTGGAATCCCTGTCCGGCGACCGAGATGTCGTTATTCTCAGTGCCGTCGATCAGAAAATTATTGGACCGGCCGCGCGAGCCATTGACGGAGAACGTGCCCACGCCGAAGCCGAAGCGATTGGTTGAAACTCCGGGGAGTGTCAGCGCGAGCGCAACAGGATTGCGGCCTGCAACCGGCAGTTCCGTGATCTTTACTTTGTCGATATTGCCGCCGCGCACCGGCGCTTCAACTTGCAGCAACTGGCCGGCATCAGCAGCGACGTTCACTGTCTCTATTTGCCCGGCCAAATTCATTTGCGTCGGAACTTCCGACGTTTGATTCGCCTGGACTTCAATGCCAGTGCTCACGATTTCACCGAAGCCGTTTGCTTTGACACTCACGGAATAAGTTCCGGGATCGACGGCTTCGAAGCGATAAAGTCCTTCGCCATTAGTTGTGGTAGTGCGGCTGAGTTTCGTTGCGGCGCTTGTGAGTGTTATTTCAGCGCCGCCGATAACCGCACCGTTGGGATCAGTCACTGTGCCGGCAACCGTGCCGCGGCTGGTTTGACCCAGAGCAAGGGTCGACAAGCCGAGTATCACAGCGATGATAAGGAGAGATCGAAAGGTCATTACTTCCTCCTTGGAAAGAGAGTTTGAACGGGGAAACGTTACGAATTTTCGTATGACGGCGCGAAGTGCCGCCTGTACCCAGGCGATGGTAGTGCGTTTGCCTGCTGCGACTTATGCAAGCATCATTCCGATTTTTGGTAGTGGAGTTATGAACGGAAAAGATGATGGCGATTCATGATCTTGCAACGAACATCTCTTTAATAATGGATTGCTCTGGAAATTTCGTTGAGGCAAGATGCCGCAGAGAGCCGGGACACGGATCGTTAAGAAAAATGCCGGTCCAAAATTTCGGACGAAGCAGGTACGAAAAACATGAGTTCAACATGGACGGTTCACAAATTTGGTGGCACCAGTCTGGCCGATGCCGATCGTTATCGAGCGGCTTGTGAAATCATTCTTTCGCAACGAACAAGTGAACGTACTGCGATCGTGGTTTCGGCGATGAGTGGCGTCACTAACGGGCTCATCGAAGCCGTGAACTTCGCGGCCGCTCAGGACGACACCTACTTACTAAAACTCGCGGACCTGAGAAACCGGCACCTCGGGACTATCGCCGCGCTGCAACTTTCGGAAAGTCTCAGCCAAACCGTTATCTCTGATTTCAACGCTATCAAAGAAGTGTTGCGAGGCGTTTGGATCACGAGACTGCCTTCGGAACGCATTATTGAATTCGTCGCCGGTCACGGGGAGTTGTGGTCAGCGCAAATCCTGAACGCATACCTGGAATCCCGAGATCATCGCTCGACCTGGCTCGATGCCCGCACAGTCCTCGTCGTCGAATCGAATGCCAATTCGGTTACGGTCGACTGGGAAACGTCACAGCAGAAGATAAAGTCACAATCTTTCGAAACCGACTTCCTGGTCGTCACCGGTTTCATCGCTTCAACCCACGACGGTGTCGCGACGACGTTGAAACGAAACGGCAGCGATCTTTCGGCATCGATCTTCGGCGCACTGTTGGGCGCTGATGCCGTCACGATCTGGACGGACGTCGACGGTGTTTTCAGCGCCGATCCACGACGCGTTCCGGACGCCGTAGTCATACCTGAACTCTCCTACCAGGAAGCAGCCGAACTTGCGTACTTCGGAGCGAAAGTCATTCACCCGAATACGATGTCGCCGGCGATCAGGAACAACATCACGGTCTGGATCAAGAACACTTTCAAGCCCGACGCTCCGGGCACGCGAATCTCCGCCACGTCGCCAATGGACATGCCGATAAAAGGTTTTGCGGCCGTCGAAGACATGGTCCTGATCAATGTGGAAGGAACGGGGATGATCGGCATTCCGGGCGTGGCCCATAAAGTGTTTGGCGCACTGCGAGCAGTCGACGTCTCGGTGGTCATGATCTCGCAGGCGAGTTCCGAGCATTCGATCTGCTTCGCCGTTCCGCGTATCCATGCAGAACTCGCGAAGAAGACCGTCGAGCAAACTTTCGTCGTCGAGATGCAGCGTGGAGAAGTGCAGACGATCGATCTGACAGAGGGTTGCTGCATCATCGCGATGGTGGGCGACGGCATGATCGAGAGATTGGGAATGGCCGGAAAATTTTTCAGCGCGCTGGGAAAGGCCGGCATCAACGTAAGGGCCATCGCTCAAGGATCGTCGGAACGAAACATTTCCGCCGTCGTCGAACAGGCTGAAGCGACGAAGGCGTTGCGAGCGATCCATTCGGCTTTCTATCTTTCTAACCAGACTCTTTCAATCGGCGTGATCGGCGCCGGCCTGATCGGCGGCACGCTGCTGGGCCAACTGCAAACACGAATTGAAGAACTCAAGCGAGATCGTGGCATCGATCTCAGAGTGCGCGGCGTTATGAATAGCCGCCAGATGATCCTCGCCGACCGGCATCTCGCGCTCGATCGCTGGCGCGATGAGTTAGAAAACAATTCGCAAACAGCCGACCTCGAAACGTTTATCAGTCACGTCAACGCCGACCATTTGCCGCATGCCGTATTGATCGACGCAACCGCGAGCGCCGAGTTAACAACGCACTATGAAAGCTGGCTCGCAAAAGGCATCAACATCATCACGCCGAACAAAAAGAGTAATGCCGGTCCCTTCCCTGCTTATCGCAGTTTGCGCGAAACCGCTCGCAGGCATCAGCGCTACTTTCTTTACGAAACAAACGTGGGCGCGGGGCTGCCGATCATTCAAACGCTGCGCGGCCTGGTGGAAACAGGTGATGAAGTCATCAAGATCGAAGGCGTGCTCTCAGGCACACTGTCTTACATCTTCAACTCGCTCGACGGCGGCCGTACTTTCTCGGAAGTTGTCCGCGAAGCGCACTCGTTAGGACTGACTGAACCCGATCCACGCGAGGATTTGTCCGGCGTAGACGTCGCTCGCAAACTAATAATCCTGGCGCGCGAGATGGGCCTCGAAGTCGAGATGGATGCAGTTCAGGTCGAGAGCCTGGTAGCGGAAGACGATCAATCGATCGCGGCGTTGTTGGATTCAGCTCGTGATAGAGGCGAGGTTGTAAGATACGTCGGCACGATCGACAGTGACGGCAACCTGTCAGCCCGGCGGCGCAATTATCCGATCGATCACCCGTTCGCAAGTCTGACGGGCAGCGACAACATCGTGAGTTTTCAAACTGCGCGTTACAACACACAGCCCATGATCGTAAGAGGACCAGGCGCGGGACCGGAGGTAACGGCAGCCGGCGTTTTCGCGGATCTGCTCAGGCTCGCTTCATTCCTGGGCGCGCCACATTAAACTCACTCGTGCCGCAATGCGTCGAGCGGGTTGAATCCACTCGCGCGCCGCGCCGGAAAAAAGCAGGCAAGCAGTGCCACGAGGAATAGCAAAATCGCAACTCCGGCAAAAGTCACCGGATCGGTAGGCGTAACATCGAACAGCAACGTCCGCATCAGCCGTGTCAACGCGAACGCGCCACCGATTCCGATTGCCAAACCAATCAACGCCAACTTCATCCCATCCTTAATCACCAAACTCAGCACGCTGACCGCGCGGGCGCCAAGAGCCATACGAATGCCGATTTCGCGCGTGCGCGCAGTCACGGCATAAGACATCACGCCATAGATGCCGATTGCAGCGAGCACTAAAGCGAAAGCAGAAAAGACAGCCACGAGGAACATGTTGAAACGACGAGTCGCAACTGACTTCGTCAACAACTGCTGCATCGTCGAAACGTCGTAAACAGGCAGTTCCGGATCGAGTTCACGAACTATCGAACGCACAGCGGCAACTGATCCTTCCGGGTTGCCTTCTGTGCGTAGCACGAGCGACATCGACTGCAACATGAAATCTCCCAACGCCGGCTGCGTATGCGGTATGAACAACTGAGGTTTTGTTGCAGCGTCAGGTCCCTGTTGCTTGACGTCTTTGATCACTCCGACGATCGCGTACGACGGGAAAGGCGTGTTAGCGCCACCAACCTGGACGCGTTTCCCAATCGCGTCTTCACCCGGTAAGAAGATACGAGTAAAAGCTTCGTTGACGACGGCTACATAGGTTGTGTCGTTCCGATCCCACTCGTCAAAAAATCGGCCTTTGCGCAACTCAAAACCGAGGGCGCTCACGTATTTCGGACTGCTCGTGAGTAATTCGACGGTGGCCGGGTTTTCCGGCTGATTTTCAACCCCCATATTAAGTTCCATAGCGAACCCGTGGAGAGGCAGTGAGCTAACCAGCGCAACCGATTTAACGCCCGGCAGGTTTTCGCTGCGGCCCACAAGTTCATTGAAGAAGCCGTGCATCTTATGCGGCTCAGCATATCGGGCGCCCGGCAAAGACAGGCGCATCGTCACGACATTCGTGGGGTTGAAACCCAGATCGACCTGTTGCAGTTTGTAGAAGCTCTTGATGAGCAGTCCCGCACCCACCAATAAGATCATGGCGATACTTACTTCGCCGACAATCAATGCGGCGCGCAGACGATTTCGCTTCTTCCCTGCTCCGATCTTACCCAGCGGTTCGTTCAGGTTTGTGATGAGGTTCAGTCTGGAGGCTTGCACTGCGGGTATGACACCAAAAATCAACCCTGTGATCAGCGAGATCGTGAACGTAAAAATCAGGACCCTGTGATCGACCTGGATCTCGTCAACTCGTGGCAGATTAGTTGGATTAAGCGCCTTGATGACGGCAGCGCCTAAACTCCCGATGAGCAAACCAAGTGCGCCTCCTCCGAGCGACAGCAGCAGTGTTTCCGCCAGCGACTGGCGAATGAGTTGGAGACGGCCGGCGCCGAGCGCAGCACGCACGGCATTTTCATGGCGCCGCGATGCGGCGCGCGCCAGCAACAGATTGGCGACGTTCAGACAGGCAATCAACAGCACAAAGCTGACGACGCCAAGGAGTATCAACAAGACCGTGCGATGCTCGCCGGCCATTGCGTCGCGCACCCTCACGAGACTGACGCTCCAGCCGCCCAGTTGCTCGTAGTCGTTCGGATACTCCTGTTGCACTTGCGCCGCTATCGATGCGACTTCGACCTGGGCCTTGAGCAAATCAGTTCCCGGCTTTGTGCGCGCGACTATCGGCAGATAATGCGAACTGTTGTTTTCCTCGAGGTCTTTCAGGCGCAACGGCGTCCAGACTTGTATGTCCGCAGATGGAAACTGAAAATCTGCCGGCATGACTCCGACGATCGTGTGGCTCACGCCATCGAGCGTGACGTTCTTTCCGACGACGTTGTCAGCTCCTGCAAACCGTCCTTGCCACAGGCCGTAACTAAGAATTGCGACTTGATCGCGGCCTGCTTGATCTTCTTCATTAAAAAAACTGCGCCCGAGCAATGGCTGTGTTCCCAACACGGAAAAGAACTGGGCCGTGACCTGGGCGGTGTCGATTCGTTCCGCGTCGCCGCCGCCCGTGAGATCGCGGCCGACAGATGCATGAACAGCGATGGCTGAGAACGACTGATTACGATCGCGGTAGGCGACAAACTCCCGAGGAGAAGCCGAAAACTTACGAATGCCTGAAGTCTCCGACGTTCCCGAAATCGTTACGAGTTGATCAGGGTTTGGATAAGGCAAGGGCCGCAGCAGGACGGCATTGACGACGCTGAAAATCGCGGTGTTGGTGCCGATGCCCAGGGCCAGCGTGATAACCACAATCGCCGTAAAGCCCGGCCGTTTGAGCAATCCTCTAACTGCGTAGCGAATGTCTTTGATTAATACTTCCATGAGGTCACTTCCGATCGTAGCGGTCTTTCTTTATCTACACGTCTACCACAGTTACAACTCATTTACCACAGATTAATTTGCTGCTCGTCACCCACTAAAAATGCGACGCGTTATCCTCATACTGCCATTCTTCACATTAACCTTCGTCAGGCAACACACACAGCTTTCCTATAACTCGCTAAGCAAAAGTCTTGACGGCTCTTTTCCAGCAATATACATTTGCCTGCGTCTTCAGAAGTTTCCGCAGACGGCCTTTCTTAGCGGACTCTTACTCAATCGACAACATTTCAAAGTGACCTCACAGGTGGTGCAGTAGCAACACACTGAAGGAGTTGGAGCATGC
The DNA here is from genome assembly GCA_035276045.1 of Pyrinomonadaceae bacterium. GTDB lineage: Bacteria > Acidobacteriota > Blastocatellia > Pyrinomonadales > Pyrinomonadaceae > PSRF01. The sequence continues at coordinate 35,497 of DATELZ010000021.1, forward strand.
AGATTCGATTAACGCATAATATTCTGGTCCTGTGTTTGACCGCGATTTCTGTTTTAGTCTTAGCGCCTTCGACTCCGGCGCAAACGTCACCTTGCGTTAATGGAGACGAAAGCGGTCTGCCACTGCCCAGCACTTTTCTTCCGGCGCGATTGCCGGAATTTCAAGCACAACTCCGATCGTTTCTCAGCAGCGGCAAATATCGAACACTCAATTGGTGTGAAGATAAACGACTCCGCGATACCGGTCCGTTTGTTAACGGCGTCAGCTACGGCGTTCATCCGACCGTCAAGATCTATTACTCGCCTTCCGTAATCAACTGGCTCCAGCGGAAGGATCGAGAGCAGTTAATTCCCGACGGAGCGATGATCGTCAAGGAACAGTATTCCCCGCCCGCAGCTAAATACCGGCTCCAGCCCCCAAAGGCAATCAACGGTTGGACCATCATGATCAAAGACAGCAAAGGATCGCTGGACGGCTGGTACTGGGCGGAGATCTGGGATTCTCAATGCGTCGACAATAACAATCCTCCATTCGCGATTCCTTACGCCGGCTTCGGACTCTATTGCGTGAGGTGTCACGCATCGGCCGAGAAAGAGCACACGTTCACTTATGCAAACAACATCAAGGGTTTTCCCGGCGATCCGGATTCTTACTTTGTCGATCTCTCGTGGGCCACGGCGACCGTAAGCACTCACGCGCCAGCTCCGGCGCAACCGTGCAGCGAAGCGACCGCAAGCGATCGCGACATCCCGACCGCGGGTCATAACGCCGACGCGAGCGACGTGCAGGAACAGGCACTGTTCCGGCAAATGGCGAGCGCAAGACCGGCAACGACCGATCCAAAGTTCATCGCTTTCTATAATTCCATCGCTCCAGTATCGCCAGACAAGGTGCAGAAGTTTCCCGGCGAGACTTACGATCACGTCTTTCCCCAAAACATCGCGACAGCCAAGAACTCAAATCAGTTTCTAACTTCCGATCAATGCATGGGCTGTCACAGCGGCGGCACGTATGGAAACGTGATGCTCTACACCGGCACGAAACAGCCGGATGGTTCAACGCCTACGATGAACGTTTCACCATATGGCGAGTGGCGTTGGTCGCCGATGGGACTGGCCGGCCGCGATCCGGTTTTCTATGCCCAACTGGAGAGCGAAATCGCGTTCGTGAAGAGTTTCTTTAAAGACGATCCGGCGAAAGTCGCGGAGAAGATCAAGACCATCAACAACACGTGCTTCAAGTGTCACGGCGTCATGGGCAAACGACGTCTCGACGACGATCACGGTGGTCCCGGCAAAGGCGATTTCGATCCGAACCTGGTCTACGCAACTTTTGACAGCAATCCTCCGGCGAACCAGTCGTACGTCTACGGTGCTTTGGCCCGTGACGGTGTTAGCTGCATGGCGTGTCATCGAATCGTCGAAGATAAAGGTTCGTTCGCAGACTTCCTCAAGAACAGGATCACCGGCAACTTTACGACCGGCAATCCGGGAGAACTGTATGGACCATTCAAAGATGACGAGATCGTTACCGATCCGATGAACAATGCCATGGGCACCAAGCCGAAGCACGATCCGTACATCAAGACGTCGCGGATGTGCGGCAACTGTCACACGATCAACCTGCCTTTGATGGATAACCCGGACGCCGATCCAAACAAACCACATCTCGAACAGGTCACGTATCTCGAATGGCTCAACAGCGGTTATCAGAACGAGGTCGGCACAAACTCGAAAGCGCAAACCTGCCAGAACTGTCACATGCCGACGAAGTACAGCAACTCCAAAGGCACGCTCAACATTCCGTTGATCCAACAGCCGATCGCGTTTATCGAAGACGATCAGTATCCGCAAGCCGGCAATCGTTTACCTGACGACAAGATTCGCGTTCGTTTCCGCGAGCAGGGTTTTGCTCGTCATCAATTTCAGGGTTTGAATGTCACGCTCCTGGAACTGTTTCGCCAGTTTATGTCGCCTTACAAATCGAACGGCACGAATATTCTCGCGAATCCGATTCTCGGTGTACGGCAAAACGATTACATGTCCGGGCTCGATGGTCTATCGACGGCGATCGACAGTTTTGTGCAACAGGCACAGAGTTCGACGGCTGATGTCTCCGTGTCCGAGCCTGCGGTCAGCAATCAAAAATTGGTTGCCGATGTGAAGGTGACAAACAAAGCCGGGCATCGATTCCCGAGTGGCGTCGGTTTTCGCCGCGCGTTTTTGGAGTTTCGTGTAATCGATGAGGATACAGGTAAGACTGTTTGGTGTTCCGGCTGTACGAATGAACTCGGCGTCATCATGAAAGGCGCCGGCGATGAAAGGCTGCCGTCGGAATTGTTCGACGTCTACAAAGACGGCACGAAACCCGCGACGCTTAACTATCCAACTGCGTGTAACAAAGCCACGCCACAGCATTACCAGCCACACTTCTTCTGGGATACGCAAAAGAACACCGGCTCGGCGATCACGCGACAAGACCAGGTCCAGATCTACGAAGAGCTAAACCTGAATATTGAATGCGCGATGACAACCAGTTTTCTCAGGCGCGACTACCAGTTGAAAGACAACCGGCTCCTGCCCTTTGGCTGGACCAGCACCGGCCCGCTCAACGCCGACAAGACGCCTTACATACCCGCGGATTACCTTCACGAAACACATCCGGTTAAGGTCGGCGGCGATCCCGCTTACGCGGATGGGAGTGGCACGAACGTGGTGCGATATGAGATTCCGCTGAGTGTGTTGACGGCAAAGAACCTGTCCGTCACCGCGACTCTCTACTACCAATCCATCCCGCCATACTTCCTGCGCGATCGTTTCACGCAGGCGCCGAATGGACCAGCGACGCAACGGCTCTACTACCTGACGTCGAACCTGCAAACGAAAGGCACGCCGATCGAGAATTGGAAGTTTCAAATAACGAGCGCTAGCCAGACGGCTAACTTACGTTAGGGTCATATTTCTAACGATCGCATCAATATTGGTTTGGGGCAGACGGATTTATTTGAGCAGACTGTAGGCTGCGGGCTTTGAGCGCCACAGGCGCGACAAAGATGGTAGCCAGGGGCGAGCGCTGCGAGCGCGACGCCCCTGGATCGCCAGAAGTCATCAATTGAGCACTGAAGGTGCGGCAGAACCGCCTCAATTTTTTCTGTCGAACGCAGATCAAAAAAATCGCCTTGCGCGATCCGGTAGTACCAGTATTATTTCCTTTCTTATCTCTCATTCATCAGTTAAATACTAGACCATGAACAATAGTCCACTCTTTATTCCGGTGATTCTCGGCACCGTGCGTAAAGGCCGCGCCAGCGAGAACGTCGCGAACTTTGTTTTCGAACAAGTGCAGAAACGCGAGGGCGTCGAAAGCGAACTGGTCGACATCAAAGATCTGAACCTTCCCAACGACGACGCGGGCGAACAGATCAAACACTCGCGATTCTCGCAGCTCTGCGAGCGTGCCGACGGCTTAATCCTGGTAACGCCCGAATACAATCACGGCTATCCGGGAATGTTGAAACACGTACTCGATTCCAACCTCAAAGAATACATCCACAAGGCAGTCGGCATTTGCGCCGTCTCAGCCGGCGGGTTTGGCGGCACTCGCGTGATCGAGAGTATGCTGCCGGTTATGCGCGAGCTTGGCCTCGTCACGATTTTTTGGGATGGCAACTTTTCCGGCGCGCAGAAGTTATTTGACGAGAACGGCAGGATTCACGACGAACCAACGTACGCTAAACGCCTCGACAAGTTTCTCGGCGAGTTGGTTTGGATGAGCAAGGTGCTACGTTACGGACGGGAAAACATTTCGCTATGAGCAACCAGGAACCACCTATGATTTGCCCGAACTGCGGCGCGGTGATGAATCACCACGCCACGAAGATCGACTACAGTGTTGAAACACCGGGAGACGATGAAGTGTTTGAGGGCACGTTGCAGGAAGTGCACACGTGCCCCCGTTGCGGGCAAATCGAACTGCGCCAGGCCCCAAATTGAGCCCTGGAAAATAACTTATCCTTTACCACCTGAATCGGGCGCGTAGCGCTCGTGCAGGTTAACCGGCTGCGACTTCTTCCGTAGACGCAGATTGAGCATTTCCACAAACACCGAAAAGCCCATCGCAAAATAGATGTAACCCTTCGGAATGTGAACCTCGAACGCCTCGACCATCAGCGTCAAACCAATCAACAAGAGGAAACTCAAAGCCAGCATCTTGATCGTCGGGTGTCTGCTGACAAACGAGCCAACCGGGCCGGCGAAGAACATCATAAAAGCAATCGCGACCACGACGGCGGTGACCATGAGCCCAACCTGGGTGACCATTCCGATCGCCGTGATCACCGAGTCAAGCGAGAACACAGCGTCGAGCAGAATGATCTGGATGATCACACTGATGAAACTGGCCTTCACCTTCTTCGACGCGTGACCTTCCTCACCTTCGAGGCTCTCATGGATCTCATACGTCGCCTTTGCCAGGAGGAACAGGCCTCCGCCGATGAGTATCAAATCGCGTCCGGATATCTCGTGATTGAGCACCGCAAACAGCGGCTGCGTCAGTCCGATCACCCACGAAAGCGAGAACAGCAAAGCCACGCGGATGAACAGCGCCAGACCGAGACCGATAAAGCGGGCGCGTTGTTGCTGTTCGGCAGGCAGCTTTCCGGCGAGTATCGAAATAAAGATGATGTTATCGATACCCAGGACAATCTCGAGCGCGAGCAGAGTTAAGAAGGCGACCCACGCCTGTGGATCAGAGATCCATTCCATTTAGTATTTTCCCCTTTCGGCCGCACATAGTACCACTAGCATGGTCTAATTGGGTGGCGAGGTTTAGTTGTTTCCATGTCCTTTCAGTATTCCCTCTGGTGCGCGTGTTACAATCTGCCCATGTCCAAAACGGTTACCACAATTGACCAAAGGTCATCGGTCGCACTTCCACCCGAAGCGCTTGACGCGCTCGGAGTCGAGGCGGGCGCTGAGCTGGAGGTCGAAATTGTAGGACGAGCCCTGGTTGTTCGCTCAGTTGAAGAGGCGAGACGCTCGCGCGAATTCATGAGTGCGTTTGAATCAATCCTCGCGAGACGCCGGGATGCCTATAAGGAATTGGCCAAGGGTCCTGATCGATAAATACCGTCGCTGATGATATTCCCGGAAAAGCTCGACGTCCTGACGGTTCACGCCACGTTGATCGCTGAGACCGGCGGGACAAGCGGACTTCGGGACGAAGCCCTACTCGAATCCGCCCTCGCCGCCGCTAAAAATCGCTATCGCTATGAAGCTGCCGATGTTGTGAGTTGTGCGGCGACGTATGCTTATCACCTGACACAAACGCATGCGTTTTTCGACGGTAACAAACGCGTCGGAGCGGCGATCACCGAAGCGTTCCTCGAAACGAATGGATTTGAGCTAACAATGTCGAACGAGGAGATCGTCACGCTCTTTCTCGCTATCGCGTCGAGCCAGCTAGCCCGTGATCAGGTTGAGCAACGGCTGAGGGACAAGGTCAAGGTAAAAGGCCAACCCACCTGATCAGAACAAATAATGGATTCCATTTGTTTGTGAACAAAACCCGATGCGAACTGTGAATGTTACGAGATATGTGACGCCGCTGCGGGAGGGTGGGTCGCTGCCGGCTATTGTTGAGGCTGATGATGAGGGCATGTATGTGCTCAAGTTTCGGGGGGCGGGCCAGGGGGCGAAGGCGCTTATTGCGGAGTTGATTGCCGGGGAGATGGCGAGGGCCGCGGGGTTGTTGGTGCCGGAGATAGTTTTTGTCGCGCTCGATCCGGAGATTGCCAGGACGGAGCCGGACCCGGAGATCCAGGACCTGATTCGCGCGAGCGGTGGGTTGAATCTGGGACTGGATTATCTCCCAGGATCAGTGATGTTTGATCCGGTGGCTGAGAAACCTGATGCTGAGCTGGCGTCGAAGATCGTTTGGTTTGACGCGTATGTCACAAACGTCGATCGCACGGCGCGCAATGCAAACATGCTGATGTGGCATCGCAGACTGTGGTTGATCGATCATGGCGCCGCCCTGTACTTTCATCATTCATGGACCGACATCGAACAGCGCAGCAAAGATCCATTCAGATTGATCAAGGAACACATCCTGCTTCCATTCGCCAACAACATCGAAGCCGCAGATACGGCAATGACGGCGCTGATCACCGAAGATCTGATAAAGAGCGTCGTCGATCTCGTGCCTGACGATTGGATGAACGATAACTCCACCTTCAATTCGCCCGCGGAGAACAGGCAAGCCTACGTCGATTACCTGACGAGGCGACTCGAAGAACCGAGAAACTTCGTCGAGGAGGCGATTCGTGCCCGATAAATTCAGGTATGACTATGCCGTGATTCGAGTCGTGCCCAAAGTGGATCGCGAAGAGTTTATCAACGCCGGCGTGATCCTCTCATGTCCCGATCTGTCGTTCCTCGAAGCGCTCATCCAGCTAAACGAGTCACGACTCCTCGCGCTCAACAAAGACGTCGATCTCGATCTCGTCCGCAATCACCTCGCTACGATTCCAACAATCTGCCGTGGTGGCGACGAAGCCGGATCGATCGGACAACTACCGCAACGTCAACGTTTTCACTGGCTCGTCGCGCCACGCAGCACGATCATTCAAACGTCGCCGGTTCATACCGGCAGGTGCAGCGATCCCGCCGCTGCACTCGAACATCTTGTGGCGACGATGGTCGATCCTCCTGCAACCAAACCGAAATAGAACCATTAGACGCATGAAATGACATCTCAACAGGTCACACGTAAAAAGAACGCGGTTCCACAACTCTGGAAATAACGCGCGGCATGCGTTCCTCCTGGCCCAGCCGGTCCTGTGGTTCCAGGGACTGCTAAAACCAAACATCCCGACATAAACACTTTGAGAAACTCGTTGGCGTTTCTGCGTCTTCGCTGAGGCAGTGTGCCTCACGACAAGCAATCGCCAACTGTTCTCCGGTCACAGGTCTGCCTCGTAGACCCAAACAGATCTATTACTGAAAGGACCTTACATAATGAAAGACATCCGTATCCCCTCAATCCTGCGCAGCAAGCTGTTTAGAGGGGGCGTGCTCGCAATCCTCCTTGTCGCATGCGCGATTCTGCTGGGCCTCTCAGGCTCGCGAGTATCGTCGCAAACTCCGGAACGGCCGCAACCGCCTCAAGTAAAGAACAAGCACGTTTCACGTCTGGTCGGCGACGCGAAAAAATCCGGACGGCCATTCCCGACAAAAGAACCTTTCGATCGTCAAACACGTTCTGCCGTCGCCGATGCAAACCGGCGACGCGCGGTCACGGCCGGCACTCTCCTTCGCTTGCGAGAGAAGGACCTTAAAGATCTCGTGAACAACGACGAGCCAACTCTGACACTGCGTCTGCCAACGTTTGGCGGCCCTCCCGTCGAGCTGGAGTTGGTCAAGGTCAATCTCTTCGCGCCCGGCTTCAACGTCGTTACCAGCACCTCAAACGATCGGCCGGTGACGTACCAGCACGGCACGCATTACTGGGGAACGATCAAAGGTATCGAAGACTCGCTCGCCACCATCAGCGTTTTCAACAACGAAGTGATCGGTTCTTACAGCTCGCCCGAACGAGGCAACTTCGTACTGGGCAAACTTGCCGGCAACAATCCGCAGAACGATCACATTCTGTATGCCGAAAACGATCTCACCAGTCCGATGCCGCTCCACTGCGAGATGCCGGACGACGGCGCCGTTTTCTCTCCCGAACAACTCGCCGACTCATTCACGGCCCAGGTGACACGATGCGTGAAGGTCTTCGTCGAAGCCGACTTCGATCTGTTCCAGAACAGGGGAAGCGTCGGCGAAACCGTTAACTTTGTAACCGCAGTCTTCAATCAATCGGCGGCGCTGTACAGCAACGAAGGCATTCCGATCTCGATCTCCGAGATCTTTGTTTGGACTACACCCAGTCCGTACAACGGCGGCAATTCACAACAACAGTTGGGCCAGTTTCAAAGCGTGCGCACCTCGTTCAACGGCGACATTGCGCACCTCGTCGATCTCCAGTCGAACCAGGGTGGCATTGCCGCCGGTTTCAACGGCTTCTGCAATCCAAACAGATCGCAAAGCCAGTGCTACAGCGGAATCGATCCGTTCTTTGCCGACGTGCCGACTTATTCGTGGACCGTCTACGTCTTCACTCACGAGATGGGCCACCTGTTTGGGTCGCGGCACACGCATGCTTGCGTTTGGAACGGAAACGGAACGGCAATCGACGGCTGCGGCCCCGCTGCGGGTTTCTCCGAGGGTTGCAATGGACCAATTCCTCCGGGCGGCGGCACGGTCATGAGCTACTGCCATATCAATTCAGTCGGGATTAACTTTTCTCAAGGCTTTGGACCACAGCCCGGGAACGTGATCCGCAACGCATTCAACGGCGCGTCGTGTCTCGGCACGTGCGGTGAGCCTCCCGCCAACGGCTATACAACGGCGTTTCAGAGCAGCGGCGGATTCTTCGTCGTCGCCGAAAATGGTGGCGGCAGCGTCGTCAATGCCAATCGTACCGGAGTTGGATCATGGGAAACGTTTACTGTGATCGACCAAAATGGCGGCAATCTCGAGAGTGGCGATCTGGTGAACATTCAAACTGTCGGCGGCTTCTTTGTGGTAGCCGAAAATGGTGGCGGCAATGTCGTTAATGCTGACCGAACGAACGCGGGCGGCTGGGAGACTTTCCGTATCGAGAAAGTCGGCGGCGGCGGTGCGATCGGTTCGGGTGATGCGATTTCGCTACAAGCTTTTAATGGATGGTCTGGAGGCGGCGGGAATTACGTCGTCGCCGAAGGCGGTGGCGGCAGCGTGGTGAATGCTAACCGTGGCGGGGTTGGTCCATGGGAGACGTTCACGATCCACATCTTCTAGCCTCTCAGGGTCTCTGCGTCTCGGCGGTTAACTGCAATTAGCCGCCGAGACGCGGAGATGATCGAACGATTCACTGCCGGAAGATGAACCGTGGAAGATGTAAGGCTGGTGACCGGTTTCTTTCGCGTAACTTGCGGCAACTCTTTCGATCGCCGCCCCTGATGTTTGATCGCCGAGCACGGCGACAGTTCCACCACTGCCACCGCCCGTGATCTTTGCGCCGAACAGTCCGGCGTTTGGTCCTTCGCGGCGGACCAGTTCGACAAGCAGATCGGTTCCTGCCGAATTCAATCCCAGCTTCGTGTAGCTCTGATGCGATTCGTACATCAGTTCGGCTAGTTCTTCCGATGAATCATGATAGTGGTCCAACAGTTCCACGAAGCGCTGAACACGCACGTTTTCATAGATCGGATGCGCCGTCGGCATCCTGATCTGCTCCGGCAGGTGGGCGAGATATTCGCGTTCGAATTCTGCGGGTGAGATGTTCGCCAGATAATCTGTTTGTGGACGCAGACCGGAAATGATCTGCAACCCCGCAAACGCAGCAGCACGCACCGAGCCGTAATCTCCGCCGCCGACCGAGTGACGTATGCCGGAATCAATGCCCCACAGCTTCAATTGCGGCGGCAGTGCGATCATCCTCTTGATCTCCGCGGGCTGACAGAGCAACAAGAGCAACTGATTAGCCTCGCCGAAGACGGCTGTCATCTGGTCCATCACACCGCAGGGCGCGCCGACCACGAGGTTCTCGACCTTCTGACAGAGCAATGCTTTGTCACGCGCGTCAATGTCGATCTTAAAAGCCTTCGTGACTGCCTGCATCACCGCCACTTCCAAAGCTGCCGACGAGCTAACACCTTTCCCAGGGGGCACGTGCGACGAGATCAGAATGTTCGCTCCTGAATCGAAGCTGACGTTGCGCTCGCGCATCAACACCAGAAACACACCGGCGACGTATGCGGCCCAACCGTGCTCCTCGTCACGCTGAAAAAACGCGCGCGCCGCTTCGTATTCCACTGGTCCATCAAAAACGCTCAGCGGCATCACGAACGACGATTGACGCGGTTCGTCGTTCAATTGCGTGACGATGTTCAATGTACGTTCATTATTTAATTCTAAAGCGACGACTGTAGCTTCTGCGATCGGAAACTCAAGCACATGCGAGCCGGAGTAATCTGCGATCCCACCCATCACATCCAACCGTCCAGGCGCGCGTGTGACGATATGCATAATTAATGATCCAATCCGCGGTTCTTGAGTGCGGCTTGTAGGAGAGGCTCGACCGTCGCGCGAATGCGTTGGTTTGCGTAACCGACCCAACTCACGTCGGGCTCGACAGCCAGTTGCGCCTTGAGTGGACCACCGTCGACGCCGGTCACGATCACACCTGCTTCACGCGCAATCAGTTCAGTGCACAAGTCGTAAGGATGGCAACACAGCAGCCTCGGCAAACCGCGTTCAGACGTCACCGGATCCAGGTGTGCTCGTATGTCGGCAACGAAGCGATCGTGTCCGGCTATCAACTCGTAAAGCTGCCCGCCCGTTGAGGTGTACTGATCTTCGAAGCACTGCGCCTTGCCCGGCTGTGCTGGTCCAAGGGCGCCGCGGACAATCTCGTCGTCGATGGCAGCCAACACGTCACGCACACCGGGAAAGAAACGAACCACTTGCGAATAGCTCTGCGCAATGTTGTTCGCGGTTGACGGTCGCAGTTGCAGCGCGGTCTGTTCACCTGTCACGCGATTGAATCTCTCCGCCTGAAACCCTTCGCCACGAAACGCCCAAAGAACGTCGGAAAGATGTTGTTTGACCAGCGGTATTTCGGTTTGCACCGCTAGCTCGATGTCGTTCAGGTTTGTATCCGGACCACGATTCCGCGCAACACCGGTGAGTATCCAGCCGCTGCGTTTTTGATACATCAGGCCGCGCGTGCCGTCGATCGGATCGACGATGATCCGCCAGACGACATCAGTCACCGGTGTGCCGCGCGGCAGAATGATCTGGCCATCGCTTAATCCTTCGGCGATGAGCAGCACCGGCGCGAGTGGCGCGATTTCGCGCTCGAAGTAATCGATCAACAATTCTTCGCTGACGCGATCGAGCGCGAAGATCGTGTCGCCTTCCTGTTCGCTGACGACGGTTGCCAGTTCGCCCGTCGACGCGCGTTCGCAAGCTTCCACAACCGAAGCGCGAATCTCTTCGTGCAAGCGACGCAGCGGATCGAAAAGCTGGCGAATGTCATCACTCATTTCGACGACTCTTTGTAATGGATGTTCGATTGTGCTCGCAATTCGGCGGCTTTCTCTTCCGGTGAGGTGTCGCTGAGAAAATTGCCGCCGCCGATCTCAGGCCCGGCAAGAAACTTCAACAGATCTGGCTTTCGCAACGGTGGATGAAACTCGATGTGAAAATGAAAGCCACTGTGATCGGCGCCGTCGGCCGGCGCTTGATGCAACGGCATAACGTACGGAAACGGCATCTGCCACAGGTTGTCGAAGCGCACCAGCACGTCTTTCAACACGCTCGCGAAGTCGAGCATTTCGCTCGCCGCGAGTGTCGCAAGGCTCGGGTGCGTCTTTTTAGGCGCGACAAAGACTTCATAAGCATAGCGCGCGAAGTATGGCACGAAGGCGATAGCCGATTCGTTTTCGGCGATGATGCGCGTGCCTGCTTCCTGTTCGGCGGCGATGATGTCATGGAAGAGCGCGCGGCCGGTTTGGTCCAGGTAACGTTGACTTACGCGAGCTTCGGTTTCGATAGTTTTGAAGACGAAGTTGGTCGCGTAGATCTGGCAATGCGGATGTGGGTTCGAGACGCCGACGACCTCGCCTTTGTTCTCGAAGATCAGAACGTGATTGACATCCGGCAAGTGTCCAAGTTCCTCGTACTGTTCGCGCCAAACGTGAAGCAGTTGCTGAATCTCGGGAACTGAAAGTTCCGCCAGTGTGAGATTGTGTTTGGGACTATAGCAAACGACGCGCGCGATTCCGCGTGCCGGACGGTTTTGATAAAGACCCGTTGGTGTTTCCAATGACGAAGGCGCGGCGGACGACACGCACGGATGATCGTTATCGAAAACGTATGTTTGATCGTATTGCGGATTGACTTCGCCACTGACGCGCGCGTTGCCGGGACAGAGATAACAATCCGTCACATACGATGGCAATGTTGGCTCACTCTTGCTTACGGTGCTGCCACTCCACGGCCGATCCTGCCGGTGCGCGGCGATGATGACCCACTCTTCTCGTAACGGATGCCAACGCTCTTCCCACGTCATTATTTAGAATCCTGCTTGTGAACGAGATCGATCGTAGTCGTCGAACGTCCGAGTGGAATCGTAAACGCGTCTCGTTCGTTAACAAACCGTTGTCGTGGTGTATAAATCCCGACTGACGCGATTCTCGCGGGTTGTTGAATGCGAAGTCGAGCGTTAGGTGTAAAGCCGTTGGCTTGTGAAAGCGTGACTCGCACAACACTTGAACGGGTATTGATCGCGACTGTTTCAAACGTGCCGGCATCGAGCGTGAGCCACAAACCAAGTGGCGCAATGTAAACGCGCTTGCGAAACGAATCGAGTGGACGAACATTAACCCAGTTGCCGCTGACGCTGACGTTTCCGCCAAACGATTGCCAGCCGAACTCAGGCGTGTCGATCACGTAAGTGGCTGTATTGAACGCATGACCGAAGAAGTTTGGTCCATAGTCGCCGGTGTAAGCGTCCCATTTCAGGGTTGCAGGAAACGAGTGAAACGCCACCGATCCGAATCCTTCCTGATCGATGTTGGTGAGCGCGCCCAACGTGCCGCCGTAGCCGATCCGCAGCAGGTATTCATCTTCAGGATGTTCGCGATAATGGGCCAACACCGGAATCGCATTCAGCCCCGATCCGTAATGATGTAACTGCCGCTCGATCCTTCTGATCTTGCCGCCGTAGAGAAAGTCCCAGTAGCGGCGCGCGTTGCCGTTGTAACCCCAGTGCGGCAACGTCGGCATGTAACCGATGATCGAGTTGAGCGACACAAGCGCTTTGTCGTAATAACCAAAATACTTGCACCACGCGTAAACCTCTTCCTGTCCGGTCGAATCCCACGCCATCTCGCTGCCAAACGGATACGGTTCCTGCTTCCAACGATCCGCGCGCTCTTTCATCAAGCTTTCAACCACTTGCGCCTTGTCGTTCCATGCTTCTCGTTTCAGATCTTCGAGCAACGCGACGATGACGTCGCCCTCCATCAAGCCGAGTTCGACGTAGCCAACACGGCGGCGGCCGTCTGCTTGCCTGCTAAACATGAAGCGGGCAGTTTCGTACGCCTGGTCCAGATACCAGTCCCACGAATGGTTCGTCACCAGGCCCGGATGATTGCGCGCGAGGCGATAAAGCGACCAGTATGCCGCGATTACGTGAGGATAGTTGTAGCCGCGCCCGATCGACTCGGCGTCCGTTTTCTTCCAACTGGTCCACGTGGTCCAGTCGAGCGCCGGATCGTACTTGTATCCCGGCACGTCCTGCGGCGAGTAGTAGAAAAGACTCTTCCTCACGCCGTACCGGTTTGGCCCGACTTTGTATTGGAGGCCGCCCCATAAAACACGATCGATAAACTGTTCGTACTTCTCGATCTCTTCTTTGCGTGGCTGGCCAAACTGCTTCATCGCCGCGGCAAGCCACGAACCGGAACCACCTTCATCACCAAGACCCGCGATCCAAACACGGCTGTCCTGCGTCACGATCTTGTCGGTTTCGCGATCGTAGCTCATGACGGACGGGCTGCGATGAAACGGATCGTTAGGATCTTCAAACCATTGCTTTGTGAAGAGAAAGTTTCCCAGATCGGCGACGGCTTGAGCGGACGGCTTGATGACGTAATAACTGATCGATTGCGTGGAACCGTCGTCGTAGGTGAGTGCGAGACGCGCGCGGCCCCACGTTTTGCCGCGCACCCTAAAGGCTCGCCATTTTGTGTTTATTACGCCCTGCGCCTTGATCTCGAGTGCGCCCGCTGGTTGGACTGCCAGGTTCGTGATTTTACGTTTGTGATTGATGAAGAGACGGCCCTCGATATCCATCGGCAACACGTAACCGGGAATTCCGATCGCGACGGGCCGGTCGTGCTGCGCGAGTGTTGCTTCGATCTTGCGAATCCCGTCTGCCAGCAAGAACTTGACGCCGTAAGTCCTTGTCGCACCGGGAGCAAGCGTTGCCTGCGTGGGTGGGTTCCAGGGAACGACGCCACGCCATTCGTCGTCGGCAAAGGCATGGGTATGGACCATCCAGGCGAATGCTCCCTCGAATGTTTGACTCGGCCTCGTTGGTTCGGTGAGCAGTTGGTAGGACTCGAATGGCGTTTGTCCATCCGGCACGACGACCAGCGCCGGGCCGGCGCCACTCAATCGGGTCACTTGAAGGTAGCCGGCGTCTTGGCCGATGTACGGATCGGAAAACGAGCACTTCTCGTGTGACTCTTTGAGATTGCGTCCGGTGATCATGTTGTTGAAGACCATCGGCAGGCCGAGCGCGCCGAGTTGAACCGGTTGAGCGGTTTTGTTCTTCAGGTCGAAGCGCAGAACGAGATTGCCATTGTCGACGATCCATGAACGCGTGACTTGCAGCGGCGTGTCGGACGGAAGAGTTGGCGCGAGATTAGCCGCGGCGAGCGTTGGGCCAGTTGTTGTTAGTGATTCAACGGGCGCGCGCGACTCGGCGGTGTCGTACTTCTGCCATGGACCACTGTTGCCAACGCGCGCGCGGAAGATTAAGTCTCCGAGATGGTGATAGCGATTCGCCGCGCGTTGCGCCAGGCGATCCGCGGGCGTGAAGTCGAATCCCGGTGTGCTCTTCGGTTCGAGCGCGGCGACTGTTTGCGACGCCTTTACCAGTCTCAATTTGAAAGCGGGTGTTTCGAGATCGAGATAGCCCTGGTCCAAGCCGAGGGTGGCGGGCAACGGCGGTTGATTCTGTGCGCCGGCGTCAAGAGAAATGCAAATGGCGAAGATCACGAGCAGCGCAAAGATGAGTGTTTCCCGCAAAGGCGCAAAGACGCAAAGAGTTATCTTTGGTTTTCCTTTGCGGCTTTGCGCCTTTGCGGGAGTACGCTTCATCGTTCCTCAGCCCGCACTACGCGAATGGCATAGACGGTTGCGGTTTCATTGCCGCCTGTTGCCTGGAATCGTATCGTCACTTTCTGCTTGTCTCGAACAAGCCCCGCGGGAATCTTGAAATCGATGTCGTAAAACTTTCCTGTCGGACTGCCCGGTGGAAATCGTTCTACCACGCTTTCGCCGACACGTTGTCCGTCAACCATAATTTCAAACGTTCGTTTCGCGCGTTCTTCAGGATTGAGTGTGATCACGAGGGCCATTGCCTTCGCTTGATCGACCGGCAGTTCATACGAGAACCACTTTCGCGCCCGGCGACCCGCGCGGCCCAGCACGCGTTCCGGTCCTGATTCTTCACTCTTCGGATTAAACGCCTTCTCCTTTTCCGGATCGCCAGGTTGCAGAAAAGCGATCGTCGCCGCTTCCAGCTTCTGTTGCCTTGCCCGCTCCGCCGCCAGCTCTTCGAGCTTCGTGGTCCAACTCTCGTTCGTGTAAAGATCCCAATAAACGGAATAAGTTCGCTTGTGCAGACGATAGAACGGAACGAGCTGCACGTCGTTCGCTTCGCCGGTCATGCTGCGGCCGGCGCCTACCGTGCGAAACACTCCAAGACTGTCAGGCGCCGGCTGTAACCACTCCGTCACCGGCTTTTCTCCTGTGACAAGCGACGGCGATTCGGTTGGACCACCACGGCGTTCTGGTCCAAGATCGCCGGCGAGCACCAATGGTCCCCACATCAACGCAGCGCGGCGTTCGTTATCCGGCAGTCCCTCGATGCGCAAGGTCTTTGGCAGCACAAGCGAAACGCTGTCGCCGGTTTTCCACGTTCGTTTTATTTGGACGTACGATCCGGGAGTTGGTAACGCCGTCACGTCCTTTCCGTTTACCCTCACCGCAAATCCGTCGCCGGCCCACGACGGACGGCGCAACAGCATTGTGAAAGACTTCGGCCGTCGCATCGTTAAATTCAACGCGGCTGCATCGCCTTCGGGAAAGCTTGTCGTCATCGTTACCGACGCGCCTGCCGCTTTCCAACTCGCCGTCGAGGGAACATACAAATTGATCCAGAGACGATTGCCCGACTCGTAGTAGATGCCATCGCCATGCAGGCTGTGGCTCTCCATGCCGCTGCCGACACAACACGTAAAACTCCGAAACATGTCCTGGTATTCGTGCCGCACTCCCCTGCCAACCGGCACCATGTAACAGGTGCGGCCGTCTTCGGGATCCATCGACGCGAGGATGTGATTGAACAAAGCTCGCTCTTCAAACTCCGCGTACTTGATCTCGGGGCCCAGGGCGAAGAGACGGCGCGTCATTTTCAGCATGTTATAGACGTTGCAGGTTTCGCTGGTCCTGCCGTCTACGCGCTCGGCGAGTTGGTCCGGTGGTCCAAAGTACTCGTCTTTGCCGTGACCGCCTGTTGCGTAGCTGTGATCGTTGACGACGGCGTCCCAGAAAAACTCTGCCGCTGTGCCTTCAGACTGTTCGCCGGTATAGATGTATTGCATCAACACGCCGAGCATCTTTGGCACTTGCGTGTTGCCATGTTGTCCGGCGAGCTTGTTTTCGCGGCGTTTGAGTGGATCGAGAAAGGCGTGGTGATCGAAGCGATGCGAGAGGTTGAGCCAGCGTTTGTCGCCGGTGTCGGCGTAGAGATCTGCGAGCACTTCATTCATGCCGCCGAACTCGGTGTTGAGCATCTGCTGCGTCTGTTCGGGAGTGAGCTTGGACATGATCGTTTCGGCCCACGCGGCATACTTGAGTTCGAGTTCCAGCGCGGCGCGGTTGCCGGTGAAACGATAAGCGTCGCGCAGACCGGCGTAGGTTTTGTGCAGCGTGTACCACGGCGACCAGAGACCGTTCAGATCGAAGAACGTCGACTTGATGTTTCCCTTTGCGACTTCGGCAAATTTCTCACGCAGGCCCTCGATCGCGCCGAGGTAACCGTCGCCGTTCTTGTCCTGGACCTCCTTCATCTCCTTCACGAGGTAGTCGGCCCTTTCCTTGAAACGCGGATCGCCGGTGGCGGCAAACATCAGCGACACGCCGGAAAGATAATGGCCCGCGATGTGTCCCGTGAGGTTCTTGCCATCGCCATCCCACCCCGGATACCCCTGCGCCTTTGGTTCGAGTCCGGCGCGCTTGCGGTAATAGGCCATCATGCGGTCGGGTTCGAGCTTGAGGAGATATGCGGCATTGAGATCCTGCGCGCGTTTGAGTGGGCCACCGGTCACGCGCACGTCCGGCAGCGGCAACGGCCGCGCGACATCCGGGACCGCATTCCTAATCCCCTGCCCCCGAACCGCACTCGTCAACGGACTCGACAACACAAGTAACACAAACGCCCCGACGAGCGTCTTGATACTCATTGCACTAATCTCCTCAGTTTTAGGTGGTACGACTAATGGTGCAGGTGCATTATACGCGTTTACTTGATCGGTTAGGAGCGCCGTTTGAATCCGATTTGTCTGCCAGATGAAAGTGGTTTCTCCGTCAGCTTCTTCAACTCGTCAAACACAACTCGGAAGTATTTGTCGTGCGTTGAGAGCTTCTTGATGACGGCCGCGAATTTGCGATTGAGTTCTTCGTTCGTTTCGAGCATCTGTCTCAGGCGGACAAAAGTGCGCATGATGGCGATATTTACTTCGATCGCTTGTTCGCTGTTCAGCACGGTCGATAGCATTGCCACGCCTTGCTCGGTGAAGGCATACGGCGTATAACGCCGGCCGCCGTGTCCGGAACTTGAGGTTGCAATTTGCAACCTCAAGTTTGGGTTTGAGGTCGCAAATTGCGACCTCAAAGATTCAGCTTCTTCTTTAGTCAGCCTGAACATGAAGTCTTCGGGGAACCGGTTCTTATTGCGGGTGACCTGCTGATTAAGGCGCTTGGTCGAAACGCCATAAAGCTCAGCGAGATCGAAGTCGATCATGACCTTCTGGCCTCGAATCAAATAGATTCGGCGCTCGATGAGTTGAACGGATACGGATAGACTCTTGGTTGTGAGGTTTTTCTTGTGAGGCATAACGACAGCAGGATAGCAGGTCACGCAAGTGAAATGAACCGCCTGCGTGCACAGGGTGAAAAATCTTCCGCCCTGACCGTAACCTTTTCCCTCAATCGCAGTTTACTCAATAGAAGAACTGGCGCGAGGATGAATTGAGTCGGGTTACTGAATCGGATGAACGCGTCTTAATTGAGGCTGCTCAGAATGACCCGGGCCGCTTTGCGGAGCTTTACGAGCAGCACTTCCACCGGGTCTACGCCTATGTCGCTCGCCGCATTCACGACCGATCTGAAACACAGGACCTAACGGCCCATGTCTTTCAACAAGCCCTCGCAAACATCGGTAAGTACAAATATCGTGGCGCTCCGTTCATCACCTGGCTCTATCGCATTGCCTCAAACGCAATCGCCGATCATGCCAGAAAGAAGTCACGCGAACAGGCAGAAACTGAGTTAACGACGAATACTTCCGTGGATTCGGATCTCGAACAAGTCGATCGCAGCGCGCGGCTCTTTCGCGCAGTCGAAACGCTGCCCGAAGATCAGCGCACAGTGATCCTGCTGCGCTTCGCCGAGGAGAAAAGTATTCGCGAGATCGCGACGCAGCTCAATCGCAGCGAAGGCGCAGTCAAGCAACTTCAGTTTCGAGGTTTGGAGAATCTTCGCTCACGTTTGCGCGAATAGAGTTTAAGTAAATGGCAGAACGTTCCATCATCGATCAACTGGACGACGCCGTCACCGCGCTGCTCGCGAAACGCGAACCCGTGGTGAACGAAGCCGATCGTGAGTTGACTGAACTGGTAGCGGTTGCGCGCGAACTGCGGGGCTTGCCGTCCGAACAGTTTCGCGCCGCCCTCAAAGAAGAATTAGGAGGCAAGATGAGTACCCCAGCAAAACAGATCGAATCGACACAACAACCGTCGACACCGCTGATTCCTTACTTGTGCTATCGCGACGCCGCGGCGGCAATCGACTTCTATATACGAGCTTTCGGAGCGACGGAACTGATGCGGCTGGCTGAACCGAGTGGGAAGATCGGCCACGCTGAACTGAAGATCGGCGAAGCGATGTTCATGATCTCAGACGAGTATCCTGATTACGACGCCATCAGCGCCGAGACACTTGGCGGGTCGCCAGTGAAGTTCCATTTGTATGTCGCCAATGTGGACCAGTTCGCGGAGCACGCGATTGCAGCAGGAGCGAGTTTGAGCCGGCCTATCGAGGACCATTCATATGGAGATCGTGCCGGACAGCTCAGGGATCCATTCGGTTATACGTGGATCGTGGCGACGAAACAGAAAGACGTCGCCGTAGCCGACATGCAAAAGGACTTCGACAAGTTCCTCGCCGAGCGCGAACGTGAGCCTGATAAGCCGAAGCAGTTCAAACGTGAAGGTTTCCACGCCGTTACACCGTACCTGATCGCGCAGCCGGCGGTCGAATTAGTCGACTTCGTGAAGCAGGCATTCGGTGCCGTCGAATCGTTCCGCACGACCGGTTCAGCGGGAGGATTGCATTGCGAGGTCAAGATCGGCGACTCGATGATGATGATCGGTGGTGGTCCAGGGTTTGAAACGCGCCCGGCTGCGATTCACCTGTACGTCCCCGACGTAGACGAAGTGTACGCCCGCGCCATGACAGCCGGCGCAACTTCGCAAGCGGAACCTTCAGACCAGGAGTACGGCGAACGCCTCGCTTCGGTTATCGACATCGGCGGCAACGAGTGGTACATCGCCAGGCGTTTCGATCAGACTCCGATCCCGGATCTCCACATGGCCACCGTCTACTTCCACCCAATCGGAGCGCCGAAGTTCATCGACTTCCTTGCAAACGCTTTCAATGCGCAGGTGGTTGAGCGCCACCAATCGGAGCAAGGCTTTGTCTATCACGCAAAAGTGCGAATCGGAGATTCAATCGTCGAAATGGGTGAAGCTCACGGCCCGTGGCAACCAATGCCCTCGGCAATCTACCTGTACGTCGAAGACGTAGATGCAACCTACAAACAAGCCCTAAGCGCCGGCGCAAC